>JBHGBM010000066.1:0-86066 GCA_041946965.1 Bryobacteraceae bacterium | reverse complement strand
GAGAGCACGGCGTTCGCAACGCCGGGGTCGTGGGTTCGAATCCCATCTCGTCCACCAGCCTCCTATTTTCACTATTCCGGCTTTGGCCTGCCCGGGGCCGCTTCCGGCCGTGCCCTGAACTCGCCGGTCACCCGCCATTCGACCGGCACGCCTTCCAGCTTCGAGGGCAGACGCCGCCGCTCTTTCGCGGTTGGCTCGCGGCCGAGAAAGAGGTGGATCGCGGCTTTCCCCGCGCGCCGTTTGGAAGCGCCCACTCCGGCGCCCACCACGGGCGGAAGGCGCATGAGCGCATCCTCATGCCGCTCTTTCACCCTGGTTGCCTTGTCGATCTCCGCTTGCGGAATTTTCTCCACGGCGTTGGCGGCGGGCGCGGCGGCCCTCACGCGGACCGCCGCACCGGAAAGAAGGACTGCCAGCGGCAGCGCCGTCAGCGGCAGGAAGCGCAGCATCCCAGCGCCGCGAACGGCTCCACCGGTACACGCTTCACGCGGAATCCTCTGGCCTGGTCCGGCAGATCGGGCACGTTGCCCTGGTTGCGGTCGATGTAAACCACGATCACCGCTTCGTTCGGGTTCTCATCGGCTGCTCCCACGCCCACACCGGCCACGTTTCCGTGCGCCATCCACCCCTGCTCGTGCTGCTTCACGGCTTCGGTCGCCTGGGCCACCAGCGCCTGGGAAGGCCCCGCGGGCACGATAGCCGAAACCGCGGCGCTTCCCTGGAGAGCGACCGGCACGCCAAGCGCGCCGCTCAGCTTCGTGAGCACTTCATCCATCGGATTGCCGATGGTCGAGGTGCTGCTGCCCGCAAACAGCAGCGCCACCGGCTGGTGCGCCGCATCGTTGGTCACAATCAGCGACCCCGAGTCGCCCCCTGCCGAAAAGCCCGAACCGCCGATCACAACCTGGTTCCGGTAGGAGACCGTGAACTTCTTTCCCGTCCCGCAGCCCTTCTGATACGTGACCCGCACCGAAGTGTTGATGGAAGAAATCGTTCCGGTGGTAAATCCTGTCGTGCGGCCGCTTTTGGCGACCGGCAGTCCGATGGCGGGGAGCCTCACGGTGGCGGCGGGGACTCCGATGTCCTCGATAAACCCGGTCGCGTCCATGGTCCCGGGCCTGAGCAGGGCCAGCGCTGCGTCCACGTTGCTGCCGAGCTTCGGAGCGACGCTGAAATCCGCAACCAGATCGGCCGGCCGGCACCCGCTGTCGATCATGCCCGGCTGCGAAATGTCCTCGCCCACGGCGGCTTGGTCGGACCGTGCCAGAACGTGGTTGTTGCTGAGGATGTAAGGCGTGCCCCCGGCGACCACCAGCGCTCCCAGCGTGCCGCTGCAACAGTACAGCTTGGAAATATCGTTCACGTTGCCGCCGGAAACTCCGAAGTGCGGGTTCCGCTTCTGGTGACTGGCCCCTCCATCCCCCCAGAGCTGGGTCAGAATCAGGGTGCCCGAAAGGAGAATGATCCTCGCTGCGATCTTAGCCGGCACGAATTCCTCCGATAGTTGGGCAAACAGTTTGCCCCAAAGGTGCGATTTCCGATACTACAGCCTTTCAATCTTAAAATCCATATTGCCGCTTGGGGAAGAGTACTATTCCCGCCGTTGCCACGGGGCATGGGCTGCTGGCATAATTCCAGGGCCGGTCCGGAGGCCGATCAGATGTTCAGGCACGCAGCGTTTTGGATGGTGTGCGGGCTGATGCTGGCCTGCGCCCAAGCCCGCGCGCAAGAGCCGGGCGGCGCCGGCTACGCCGTCACCGCAGGAGACTGCAAAATTTCCTGGACCCCGGAGGCCGAGGGCCTCATCCGCCACCGGTCCGATTGCGCACTCCCCTTAGGCGAACAGGCCCCGCTGATGGCGAGACTGTTGCGAAAATCGCTCGAAGCGGGCGGGATCCGCACCCTGAGCTGGGGGCGTCTGTACCCGGACGGCGCCCGCGACGCCACCATGGCCCTGCGGCTGGCCCTGGCGGCCAAGCGCTCTGTGGAATGGGATGCGGTGCGGGGCGCGCCCCGCGGCGGCGACCCCAACGGTTGGGTGCGGAAACTGGCGAACGAGACTGGACTTTACGAGGAATTGCGTGCGGTTTTCCGGCAATTCGGCCTGCAAATCCGTTTGTCCACGGTGGAAAAAGTGCTCGTGCAGCCCGCCAGTCTCCTGCCGTTCTTTGCCAAACTGCGGGAGGCCGGCGTGCGGCCGGCCGACAGGCTGCCATTCGACTGTCAAGCCTGGTTTGCGGTGGAGGAGGCGCGGGCCGGAATCGAACCGGAGCCTTAGCGTAAAATAGGGATCGCCCTATGACCCTGACCCGGCGCCAGTTTCATGCCGCGCTGGCCGGCGCGGCCGCGCCCGCCCCGGCGCAGCCACCCTCCTCCAAGATCAACGTCCTGTTGATCACCAACGACCAGCACCGCGCCGATTGCGTGGGCAGCTACGGCAACCCCGTGGTCCGCACTCCAAACCTGGACGCGCTCGCCGCCGAGGGCCTCGTCTTCGACCGGCACTTCGTGCAATGCCCTCAGTGCGTGCCTTCGCGCTCCGCCCTGCACACGGGCCGCTATCCGCACGTGAACCGCACGCCGTCGAACCTTTTCCGCCTGCCCGATAGCGAACAGACCCTCGCGCACATGCTTGGCCGCGAGGGATACGTCACGGCCGCAGTCGGCGACATGCCGTTCGCTCCCACGAAGTTCCTGGGCGGCTTCCAGTCCGTACTGGCGAGCGTGGGGGAACATGCGGCGCTGCTCGAGAAACACGGCTGGAGGGGGCCCAAAGTGAGTTCCCGGCGCGCGGCGCTGCTGCGCGAATTCGAGGCGCTCGCCAAGAAACAGTTTCAGGCCGCTGCCGTGCCGTGGCCCGAGGAACTCGACGACACGCCGTTCTGGGCCGGCAAGGCGATCGAGTTTGTGCGCGCCCACCGCGGCCGCGCCTTCTTCCTCCACGTGAATTTTCGCAAGCCGCATCATCCCTTCGATCCTCCGGCGCCCTACGACCGCATGTACCAAGACGCGGCTTTCCCCCCGTCGCACACCCGTCCTAACGAGATGGACAACAAGCCGGCCTATCAGCGCAAGGCGCTCGAATCCTCGGTCGGCTTCGACCTGCGGACGATGACGCCGCGCGATCTCGACCGGGTGAAATCGTATTACTACGGGATGATCTCGGAGAACGACAAGTACATCGGGCTCATTCTGGAAGAACTTCGCAGTTCGGGCCTGGACGCCCGCACCCTGGTGGTGGTCACCTCCGATCACGGCGAAATGCTCGGCGACCACGGGCTGCTTTTCAAGGGCGGCTACTTCTATGACGAAGTTCTGCGGGTGCCGCTGATCCTGCGTGGTCCGGGCATCCCGAAGGGGCAGCGCGTGGCCCGCCTCACCGAAGAGATCGACGTTGTGCCCACGGTGCTGGAATCGCTGGGCCTGCCGGTCCCACAGGCGGTGCAGGGCCGCTCCCTGCTGCGCGAGCAGAAGGAGCGCCCGGTGCACGGCGAGTTCGCCGGAACCAAGATGATCCGCACGCGCGACTGGAAGCTGGTGCACTACGTCCGGGCGCCCCACGGCGAGCTGTACAACCTGCGCGAAGATCCCCACGAGCTTTACAACCGGTATGACGATCCGGCGGCCGCCGGGCAGCGCCACGAAATGGAGAGGGCCCTGATCGACTGGCTGGTGGATTCGCAGGACCCGCTGCTCGCGCCGGTTTCCGCGGGCAGGTAAGCGCTTTATCCCCTTGCATTGCGGGCGGCAAGTCCTATAATTGAACGGGGCCGTCTGGGAGACCCTGGATGCTGGCTGGGAGGAAACTATGCGAGCGAACCGGACGCTGCTGATTTGCCTTTTTGCCATCCTGGCGCTGACTCTTTCCTGCTCCACCGGACCCAGGCCGCCGCAGCCGGGGACACCGGGGTTTTACTGGGCCGCTGCCAGACAAACCTACGCCGCCGGCGATTACCAGAAAACCGCCGAAAACCTGGCACTGATCACTAAGAGCGACAACGAATTCACGCAACAAGCCCGGGTATGGGAAGTGATTCTCACGGCGGGCCTGGCGCAAGGCTATTACGAACTGGCCGAGCACTACGAAGCCGGCGCGCGCGCCAACCGCAAGAACCCCATGCCCTTCCGGCGGCAGGTGACGCTGTTCCGCGGTTCCGCCGCCAACGCGGCGCTGCAATTCACCGAAGCTTTTCACCGCTATCAGGCCGCCGACAAGAGCGAGAACGTCGTCCTCAAGTTCGACTATCCTTCGGGCAGCATCACCCCTCCGCAGGAACTCGAGAAGACCGCCAGCGGGATCTTCATTCCCGAGGCCGAACTGGAACGGCTCCAGCGGGCCACTTTGCAGCACGGCGTGGTGCTCTCCGCCTGCCGCGCCACGGGGGCGCCGGAAAGCGCCGCCAAAGCCCAGGAGATTTTCAAGGCCGGGCAGGCCCCACGCAACACCTTCGTGCTCGCCATGGCCAACATGCTGCACGACCAGTCGCAACTGTTCACCGCCACGCGGCTGGATCAGCCCAACCGGATGAAGTTGCTGCTCAAGGAGGCGCAAGAAGCCGTCGCCGCGTTGCCGCCCAGCAAGCCGGCCAAGGACCTCGCTGCGAAGATCGAAAAGACCATGAAGAAGGCCAAGATCAGCTAACGGGCGTGTTCCAGCCGCGCCCGCGCCTCCGGCAGGGCGGCGAGGATTTCCCCGCGCCACGCCGCCGAGGTTGCGCGGGCGGCGAAACGCTCGAAGGCGTCCAGCATGCGGCGTGCCTCTTCCACGGCGGCGGACACCCGCGCCCCCGCGCCACCGGCGGTGACATAAACGGGGCTGGTGTGGCCGAAGCGCAGGCGTGTGGGCGCCTCGCCGCCCATCTTGTTCTCCGTGGCGTAGCGCGCCATCTCGGCGTCGGACAGGAGGGTGTCCTCGGCGGTGGCGCGCGCCGCGATCCAGGATCCCTCCCGCACATCGAGCACCGCCTGGAGCTCGCCGGTTTGCGAGGACGCCGCCACCCTGCCGTTCACCACGATCTCGAGCGACCGCAGCGGCTGGTCCGAGACCGCGCTCACCCGCACCCGCACCTTGCCGCCCCCGCGGGGCAGCGCGATGGTATCGCCCGGTCCACGCCCCTCCGCGGTAAGGAACAGCATGGGCCCGTTGGTGACGAAATTGCGCCCTTGCCTCCACGCTTCCAGAAACTCCCGCACGCCGGCATCCCGCGCCAGGCGCACATAGGCGCGGTTGTATCCGATGGGTGTGGTCTTGGCGCCGGTGGCGGAACCCGCGCCCGCCGCCAGGCGCAAACCGCAGTTGAGCAGCCGGTACCAGGTATCGGTGTTCATCCGCATCATGCCGTCGGCGGTGCCTTCATACCGGGGCAACCCGGCGGCATCCAGCAGGTTCGAGTACTGGGAGCGGGGCTGATACTTGTGGCGGTGGAAATTGTTGTTGCAGACGTTGACCACGTCCACCAGTCCGAGCAGGGCGTCCACCAGCACCTCCCGCGACCATCCGCCCTGATAGCAGATCAGCGCGCCCTGCTCGCGGGCGAGCCGGGCAAAAGCCAGGTTGGCCCGGCCGCGGTCGGCCGCCAGCGGCATGGGCTTCTTCAGCCCGATCAGATAGAGCGCGCCCCACTGGTGCTCGACCTCGGCGTCGAAGATGGTGGAGCCGCGCGCGAAGCGTCCGGGATCGCCGGGCAGAGGCAGATGGGGACCGTTCCACCAGTGGAAGGAAGTGCCGAAGTTCAGGTCTTCGGCCGCCAGCAGCGCCGGCAGATGGTCCGCGGGGACGTGCAGGTGGTTTTCGCCGGAGGAGTAACCGCGCGCCCGCATATCGATCCAACGGCGCATCGCGACGCGATGGGATGCGCGCTCGCCAAGCTGTATGGCGGCGAGCGATGTCCGGTACTCCGTGCCGCGTTCCACGCGCACCGTGAGTCTGCCGGAGGGCGCCTGAAGGCGCGCTTCTCCGTCGCAGGCGAACCAGCGGTCCGGTCCGATGGGTTCCTGGACGGCGCCGGGGGGCACGCAGGACCTGCCGGCCGCATCGCGAACCAACACGCGCGCGGCCAGCGGTTTGCCGGTGGCGGCGTCCGTGATGCGAAGCTGCAATTCGCCCGCGTGCGCCGCAACGGCGAGGAGGGATAACCACACCAGGCTTCTCATATTGCGGAAGCCCACACTATACCCGCATTGCAGATGCCGGTGGGGGGACTCACCGGTTCGAAAAAAAACTCCGGCGGCGGACGCCCGCGCCGCCGCCGGAGAAAATCAGTTCACGTTAGCCGCTACGATCGAGCCGATGCGCGAGAAAACGTTGCTCACCGTGGCGCTGAGCGCGGGCGTGGCCGCTACGGCCGCTACCGCCACCAGTCCCGCCATCAGGGCGTACTCCACCATGTCCTGCCCGTCCTCTTCGTTCCAGAACGCGCGCAATTTCTCCATGTTCCGCTTCTCCTTCCTTTGTGCCGGCTCAAAAGCCGGTTGAAATGACCGATCCCACGCGGGAGAGCAGAGCGCCAGCGGCCGCGTTGAGCGTGGGCATGGCGGCGACTACCGCCACAGCCATCAGCCCGGCCAGGAGCGCGTACTCCACCAGGTCCTGCCCTTCCTCCTTCCCGTTGGTCCAGAAAGCCCACATTTGCATTCGCAAAAACGCTTTCGTTCAGCCATATCGCGTCGCAGCAACGGAGCTTTACCCGATTTTTGCGGGAGAAACGGCTGGTTTTCGCAGCAGGGAAAACAGGGAGGCCGCCAGAGAAGGCCGGGATCGCTCCGGCGCCGGCGAGACGCCGGCCAGGCAGGCGGCCAGCCCCGCGGCCGACCGCGCCAGCCGTGAGCCGGGCACCGCCAGTCCGCCCTCCAGAAGGGCTTCGCGGGCGCCGGCGGGATCGTCGGCGGCGGTGAAGAAGATCTCGCGGCCGAGCGCGGCGCGCACGGCGCCCTCGCCCAAGCCGCCCGGAACGTGCCGCACAACCAGCCGTATCCGGCCGCGTTCCACGCCCTGGCGTTCCAGCCAGTCGAGCGAGCGCCGGGTGGCGTGAAGCGCTTCGAGCCCGTCGGTGGCGGCGGCGAGCACGTTCTCCGCCAGGCGGGCCGCCGCCAGCGCCAGGTCGCAATGGGCGCCGGCGCTGTCCAGCACCATCACGTCGTAGTTTTCACGCCAGAACGTCAGCACGGCGGCCACCGCCTCCGGCGAAGGCGACTGGCGCAGCGGCGTCTCCGGAGCCAGCAGCACGTCCAGGTTGCGCCACGGCACCGCCAGCCGGCGCCAGAGTTCGGCGTCCATGGCGTGCGCCTGCGCGAACACGTCGGCGGCGGTGAACTCGCCCTTCAGCTTGAGTTGGAAGCCCACCGACCCCGAGAAGAGGTCCAGGTCGGCCAGCAACACCCGGCCGGAACCGCGCCGGGCCACTTCGGCCGCCAGGTGCGCGGCCATGGTGGTGGCGCCGGAACCCGGCTTTCCCGGGACCACGCAGTAGCACGTCCCGAGACGCCGCTTCTTCCGGGGCCCGCGCAGTTTCGCCAACCGCTCCAGCACCGTGCTGAGCTGTTCGGCGGTGAGCGGCTCAAACAGGAATTCGCCCGCGCCGCGCCGCAGGCAGCGCAGGATCGCCTCGGGGTCGTGGGCCGTGTGCATGGCCACCACCGGAACCACTTCCGCCATTCCCGCCACCAGCGGCATGGCGATCTCCGGCGAGGTGGCGACATCCAAGAGACAGACGTCGCACTTCTTGTCCGTCACCATTTGCGTGGCCACCGCCCGCGAAGGATAGGAGGAAAACCTGGCGGCCTCCTCCAGGCACAACTCGCGCATGGCCCCGGCAAGCCCCTGGGCAAGACCGGAATCCGCACAGATGATCAGCGGGCGCCAGCCCGGATTTTCGCCTCTCGACTGCATCCTTAAGTTCAAATCGGCGGCGCGGGAGCAAGTATTAGACCGTTCATATTTACGCTGGACCTGCCGATACGAACCCTGTGACCCGCGGGTTCGTGCTGCTGACCACCGCCGCGGCGTTGATCGCCGCCCTGCTGGCCGCCGGGCTGGCCCTCGACGTGGCGCGGCTGTTCATTGCCCGCAGCGAACTGCAAGTCTTCACCGACGAAGCGGCGCTTTACGCGGCCTTTCAGCTCGATGGCAGCGCGGCCGGGCTCGAGCGCGCGCGGCAGGCGCTGGCGACCGGCCCCGGCAACGGCGCCAACCGCTGGATGTTCGCCACCCAGCCGGTTCACAACGCTACGGGCGCCTTCGCGGCCAGCGCGGCGGGGCCGTTCGAGGCCGCACCGGCTTCGGCCGCCGGGTACCGCTTCGTACGCGTCCGCGTCACCTCCTCGATTCCGCTCTACTTTCTGCCGCTCCTGCCCGGTTTGGCGTCGAGCCAGCAGGTGAGCGCCGTTTCCACCGCCGGCCAGACCATGCAGCCGGGCCTCGGCGAGGGGCTCGCGCCGTTCTCTCCCGACGCGCACAATCCCTCCGACCCCAACTTCGGTTTCACGCCGGGGCAGAGGTACACACTGCGCTGGCCGCCGCCGGGGCAGCGCGAGAAACCCGGCAACCAGTGCTCCGGGGACGTTGGTTTCCTGCCTGCCGGAGGATCGGCCGACCGCGGGTACATCGACGTGGGACAGGGCAGCGGGTCCTCGGCGGCCCGCGAAGCCATCGTCAACAACAGTTTCTTCCTGCCGAATCCGCTCACCGTGGGCAGCGTTCTGACCATGTTCACCGGGCAGGACAGCGTGACCGAGGCCATGGAGCAGCGCATCCTCCAGGATACGGACCGGACCGCCGCCACTTACGCCGCCTACGCCGGCAACGGCCGGCGCCTGCTGCTGGTGGCCGTGAACAATCACGCCGATCCCGCTTACGTGTCGGGGTTCGCGGTCTTCTTCCTGCCGCTGGCGCCCTGCGGCGATAAGAACACCGCCCCGTGCTGCGCCGAATACGTGGGCGCCGCGGTAGAGGGAGGCACGGGACGCGGCGCCGGGGGCCCCGGGCTCTACTCGGTGAGGATGGTGCCATGAGATCGCGGCGCGGCAACGCCGCCATCGAATTCGCGCTGGTGTTCGGCCTGCTCTGGCTGCTGCTCTCCGGCGTCTTCCGCCTCGGCTACTCCATGTACCTCTATCACCGGTTGTTGGGCGCTGTTGCCGAGGCCGCGCGTTACGCCTCCCGGGTCACCTTCGACCCCGGCCACACCTTCGTGCCCGCCGTCCGCAACATGGCGGTCTACGGCCAGCCCACCACGGGCACGGCGCCGCTGGCGCCCGGGCTCGCGGTGCAACATATCGCGGTAACCTGGACCACGGATGCCTCGGGCATGCCGCTCACCATCACGGTGGCCGTGAGCGGCTACACGGCCGACGCGCTGTTCCAGACGTTCACCTGGGACGGAAAACCGTCCGCCACCGTGCGTTTTTGCGGGAGGTGGATTACGTGAGGCGGCGCGGCTCCAGCCTGGTGGAATCGGCGCTGGTCCTGCTGCTGTTCATCGTGCTGCTGGCGGGCATCCTGGACCTGGCCCAGATCCTCTTCTTCCAGCATTTCCTGACGGAGCGCGCGCAGACCGGCGCACGCTACGCGGCCCTGCATGCGGACAACCTGGAGGCCGTGCGCAACATGGTGGTCTACAACAGCGCCTCAGCCCCCGGCGACGGCCGCGGGCTGTTCGGCCTCACCGCGGCCATGGTCACGGTGACGCGCCACGACGCTGGAACCGGAAGCGACCGCGTCGAGGTAAGCATCAGCGGCTACCCGTTCGCCGCCGTGTCGCTATGGCTGCCGCGCTCGCTCGACCCTGGCCCCTTCCGCGCCGTGCGGCCCGTGGAAGCAGCCGGGACGGTGAACTGACCTTGTGCTATAAACGCCTTGGATGCGGCATTTCACTTACAAGAGCCTGGACGAATTGCGCCGTGCCGCGCGCGAGCTTGGCGCGGCGCACGTGCAGTTCGAGGACGATCCGGCGAAAGTCCGCGCCGTGCTTGCGCGGCCAGTGCGCTTCGGGCGGCACACGCTTGGCAACTCTCTCGCCGTCCAGCCGATGGAAGGGTGCGACGGCACGCTCGACGGCCTACCCGGCGAGCTGACCTGGCGGCGCTACCGGCGTTTCGCGCTGGGCGGCGCCAAGCTGATCTGGTTCGAGGCCACCGCGGTGGCGGGCGAGGGCCGCGCCAATACGCGCCAGCTCTGGCTCCATCCGGCCAGCGTGGACGAATTCGCCCGCCTTCTGGAAATGATGCGGCGCGTGCACCGAGAGCGCTGGGGAGACACCGGCGGCCTGCTGGTTCCCTTGCAGCTCACCCATTCGGGCCGGCACAGCGTGCCGCACCCGGTGATCGCGTACCACAATCCCTACATCGACCTGAAAACCGGCATTCCGCCGGACCTGCCGCCCATTACGGACTCCGAACTCGCCGCCCTCGAGGACCGCTACGTGGAGGCCGCGCGGCTCGCCGCACAGGCGGGCTTCGACGCCGTGGATATGAAGGTCACCCACGGCTATCTCGCCGCCGAGCTGATGGGCGCCAAGACCCGCGAGGGCCGCTACGGCGGGCCGCTCGAAAACCGCGTGCGCTTTGCGCGCAACATCATGGGCAAGATCCGCGCAGCGCTCGGCGGCCGGCTCACCATCTGCATGCGGCTGGGATGCTACGACGGCGTCCCCTACTTCCGCGACCCGCAAACCGGCATCGGCGTGCCCGCGCGGTACGCCCTGCCCTACCCCTACGGCTTCGGCATGGACCCCGACGATCCGCTGCGCGAGGACCTCACCGAGGTGAAGCAGGCCATCGCCTGGTTCCGCGAATCCGGTGTGGAGCTGCTGAACGTCTCCATGGGTTCCCCTTACTACAACCCTCACATCGGGCGGCCCTTCGAAAAGCCCGACGACGGCAACTACGAACAGCCCGAGCATCCCCTGGCCGGCGTGAACCGGCACTTCCGCATCGCCGGAGAATTGCAGCGCGCGTTCCCCGGCCTGCCCATGGTGGGCACCGGCTATAGCTGGCTCCAGAAGTACGCCATCAACGCGGGCGCGCGGAACATCGCGCAGGGCGATATCACCCTGATGGGCATCGGGCGCGGCGCGCTGGCTTATCCCGATTTCGCCGCCGATGCGCTCGAGAAAGGCGAGCTCGACGAGCTGCGCGTGTGCAAGACTCTCACCTATTGCACCTACCTCATGCGGCAGAAGCACAACGCGCTCGGGCAGTTTCCCACCGGCTGCCCGCCGTTCGATAAGGATCCCTACGGGCAGATCATGAAGAGCGCCCGCGCCACCAAACCGAAATGAGCCGCTGAGGGCCGGGGTACACTGAAAGAGCATGGCCGATTCCGTCCCCACCGCCACTCTGGCAGGCGAAGCGGCCGAGTCGCGCGGCGTGCGCGAGTGCCTCCAGTGGTTCACGCGCGAGAAGAAGTGGATCAACGAGGTCCATTTGCAGGTGTGCCGCATTCCGGCGCCCACCTTCGTGGAACAGGAGCGCGCCGAATGGATGCGGGCCACGCTGCGCGAGCTCGGCTGGGACGCCGTACTGGACCGTGCCGGCAACGTGATCGCCATGCCGGACCCCGGCGCCGAACCGCCCTTCGTGGCCGTTACGGCGCACCTCGATACGGTTATCGCTCCACGGAACAAGGATGAGATCGTGCTGGAGCCGGATGGCCGCCTGCGCGGTCCCGGCGTAGCCGACAACGGCGCGGGGCTCGCGGCGCTGCTGGCCCTGGCGCGGGTGCTCAAGTCCTGCCCGCCCATCGAGGACGCGCTGGCCCGCGTCCTGCTGGTGGCCAACGTGTGCGAAGAGGGCGAAGGCAACCTGAACGGGATGCGCTTCCTGTGTCAGCACTCGGGCTGGCTCGACCGCATCGCCGCCTTCGTGGTTCTGGACGGCGCCAATACCGACCACATCACCGCCCGCGCGCTCGGCAGCCGGCGTTTCGAGGTGACGTTCACGGGTCCGGGCGGCCATAGCTGGAGCGATTTCGGCGCCGCCAATCCGGTTCACGCGCTGGCGCGGGCCGTTTCGCTGTTCGCCGATACGCGGCTGGAAGGCTCGCCCAAGTCCTCCCTCAACGCCGGCATGATCGAGGGCGGCGCGAGCGTGAACGCCATACCCGCCGAGGCTCGCGCCAAGATCGACATCCGCTCGGAAAGCAATGAGAAGCTCGATCAGATCGTGACCGCGCTCCATGCCGCCGTGGCCCGTGCGCGGGAGATCGAGAACCAGCGCGCCACGGGCGAGAAGCTCTCCGCCAGGGTACGGGAGATCGGATCGCGTCCGGCGGCGGAGATGCCCTCCGGCTCTCCCATCGTCAGCCACGTACGGGCGGTGGACGCGCACCTCGGCATCCGCTCGCACCTGGATTGCTCCTCCACGGACGCGAATATCCCGATGTTCCTGGGCAAGCCCGCCGTTTCGATCGGGGCGGGCGGGTCGGGCGGCGGCGCCCACACCCTTCAGGAATGGTTCAAGCCCGAAGGGCGCGATCTTGGGCTCAAGCGCGTCCTGCTCACGCTGGCACTGCTTCTGCGCGACCCGCGAATCGTCGCCGGGATGGCGTGGTGAAGACCTGGCGCGCCGACCTGGCACTGGTTGCGAACGCCCTGATCTGGGGCGCCACTTTCATCGTGGTGAAGGAAGCGCTGGCGGAAGTCTCCACGCTGCTGTTTCTGGCCCTGCGCTTTTCGCTGGCGGGCGCCGCGCTCTGGCTCTTGTTCCGGCGGCGGCTGCGCGGCGCCGGGGGGCGGGCGTGGCGCGCCGGCGTGCTCTGCGGCGTGTTTCTGTTTTCGGGTTACGCCTTTCAGACCTTTGGCCTGCTTTTTACCACCGCGCCGAAATCCGCCTTCATCACGGGCCTTTCCACGGCGCTGGTGCCGCTGCTGGCCGCCGCGGTCTACCGCATTCGCCCGCGACGCCTGGAACTCGCGGGGGTGGCGGTCGCCATGTTCGGCATGGGCCTCATGACCCTCGGAAGCGGCGAAACCCAGGCGATGGGCGGTGGGGACCTGCTCACGCTGGGCTGCGCGGTGGCGTTCGCCGCCCACATCGTGACCCTGGGACATTATTCCGGAGACATCGGGTTTGAAGTGTTGGCTGTATCACAAGTCGCGGTGTGCGCCGCGCTGGCGCTGGGATTATTCTGGTGGGCGGAGGTTCCGCGCATCGCCTGGACGCCGGGCGTTATGACGGCGGTGGCGATCACCGGACTGGCGGCCACGGCGCTCGCGTTCACCGTGCAGGCGTGGGCGCAACAGTACACGACGCCGACCCGTACCGCGCTAATATTTACGTTGGAACCGGTTTTCGCCTGGGCGACGTCGTATCTGCTCGCGGGAGAGACGCTTTCGGGCCGCGGTGCGGCGGGCGCCCTTCTGATCCTCGGCGGCGTGCTTTTGGTGGAAATGAAACCCCCGGGCGCGCGTTTACATCCATCAAGATAGTTATGCACCCGAGGGGAGATAAAATCGTACCCGGTTGCATCTATCGGAGGAACGAGCAAATCCATGAATCTCTTTGACAAGTTGCGCAGACAGAAGTTCGTGTCGTTCTCGCTCATTCTGTTCACGCTCGCCGTCGGTGTGGTGATCGGCACCCTCATCAATACGGCCGTGAAGGCGAAAGACGACAATGCGGCTCCCGGCGCCCAGCCACTCACCATCCCGAGTCCCGCCCAGCTTTCCACCCAGTTCAGCCAGATCGCGAAAATGGTGGAGCCCTCGGTGGTCAACATCCAAACCAGCTATACGCCCAAGCAGCGGGCGCCGCAGGCGCGGCGGAGAGGCTCCCCGCAGCAGCAGCCCGACGACGGCGGCATGGACGATTTCTTCTACCGGTTCTTCGGCAACCCCTTCGGGGGCGGTCCCATGCCCGAGATGCCCGACCGCCGGGGCTCGGCGCTCGGTTCCGGCGTGGTGGTGGACCGGAGCGGCTACATCCTGACCAACAACCACGTGGTCGAAGGCGCGGACCGCATCCAGGTGAAGTTCCCCGGCGACCCCACCCAGTATGACGCCAAGGTCATCGGCACGGACCCGCCGACCGATCTCGCCGTCATCCGCGTTACCGGGAAGAGCAACCTGACTCCAGCCCGCATCGGCAATTCCGACGCGGTGCAGGTTGGCGATTGGGCGGTTGCCATCGGCTCTCCGTTCGGATTTCAGGCTACCGTGACGGCCGGCATCATCAGCGCGAAAGAACGCGAAGTTCCCGGCGATACGTCGCAGTTCCAGCATTTTCTCCAGACGGATGCGGCCATCAACCCCGGCAACTCCGGCGGGCCGCTGCTTGATATCAAAGGCAACGTAATCGGCATCAACACCGCCATCGCGTCGCGCTCAGGCGGTTACCAGGGCATCGGCTTCGCACTGCCCATCAACACCGCCGTGAAGGTGTACAACCAGATCATCAAGACCGGGCGGGTGACGCGCGGTTCCATCGGCGTCTCCTTCCGGCCCTCCGACGCACCCGGCACCGCCGACCTGTTGAAGGCCTACGGCGCCACCGAGGGCGTGTTCGTGCAGGAAGTGGCCCCAGGCGGCCCCTCCGAGAAAGCCGGGCTGAAGGCCGGAGACATCATCGTGGCCATCAACGGCCAGCCGGTACGCAATGGGAACGAGCTCATTGAGAGAGTGACCAATACAGCGGTAGGATCCACCCTGCAAATCACGGTCCTGCGCGAGAACAAACGCCAGAACTTCACCGTGACGGTGGCCGACCTCTCCAAGGTGTTCCCGGACCGCTTCGGGACCGGCGAGGAACAGCAGCCGGGCGGCGCTGAAGAAGGCGCGCAGGCCAAGTTCGGCATCACCATCCAGAACCTGACCGCGGCGCAGCGGCAGAACATGGGGCTCAAGACCGGCGGCGTGCTGGTGACCGATGTGATGGCGGCTTCCTTCGGCGAAGACGTCGGCCTGGTCAACGGCGATGTGATTGTCGAGATCAACCGCCAGCCGGTGAACTCGGTGGACGACGTGCGGCGCATCCAGGGCACGCTGCGGCCCGGCGACGCCGTGGCCTTCCGGGTGATGCGGCAGTTGCGCCGGGGCGGCGAATGGACTTCGACGTTCCTGGCCGGCACTCTGCCCGCCAACCGGTAAGCGCAAGCCAGTTACAATAGAGGGGCGGATCCACAAGAGGTCCGCCCTTTTTTATGCGCAGTTTGACCGCATGGATCGCTGCAATCTGCCTGGCGACGGCCGGGCTGAGTCTGGGCGCCGCGGCGAAGAAGAGGACCGCCAGCCGCAAACCTGCGGCCTCGTCCTCGTCGAAGAAAAAGCCTGTCGCGACTTCTTCGAAGAAGAAGACCGCGTCCTCTTCGAAGAAGAGTTCCAGCAAGAGGAGCCGCTCGAAGAAGGGCGGCAAGCGCTCCCAAACCTGGCGCAACCGCCAGACCGCGCCGACCGCGGAGCGCTATATGCAGATCCAGCAGGCGCTCAAGGAAAAGGGTTACCTGGAAGGGGAGCCGACCGGCAAGTGGGATGCGGCGTCGCAGGATGCCATGCGCCGCTTCCAGCAGGAGCAGAAGATCGAGCCGACCGGCAAGATCAACGCGCTCTCGTTGATTGCCCTCGGCCTGGGGCCTAAATACGATTCGGCCGCGGCGCTTCCTCCGCCGCGGCCGGTGGTACAGCAACCTTAAACAGCGCCGCTGTTAAACGGTTTCCCTGTGCACGCTTTCCGCCCGGGTTCGCTTGGGCGACGGCCGGTCGTCGGGCAGGTTGACCGTGATGCTCATTTCCTTCCGCTCGCGAACCAGCACAACCGGGATGGCCGTGCGCCTGTCCTCCCGCGCCCTGCGCAGCAGGCTGGAAATCTCGCGGGCGCTGGTGACTGTGGTGTTCTCGACTTTCACAATCACGTCGCCGGCCTTGATTCCGGCGCGCTCGGCCGCGGAGTCCTTGTTCACGGAGCGCACCAGAACGCCTTCCTTCACGCCGAAAAATTGCGCAAGCTGCGCGTTGAGCGATTCGGTCTCGATCCCCATGGCGGCGTTCCTCCAGGACATGTTGGCGCGCGGTATATCGGGAATCGGCGGAATCGGGGGGATCTCGGGGATCTCAAACCGGAACGTCTTGAATTCGCCTTCGGGGCCGAAAGGGCCGGGACGCGAGCCGATGGTTACAGACACCGATTGCGTGGCGCCGTTGCGCCACACGGTCAGATTCGCCTGCCGTCCCACCGGGGTCTCTCTCACCAGGCGCATGAACTGCTCCAGTCCTTCCACTCGTTGCGTGTTGTAGGTGAGCACCACGTCCCCGACCTGCATGCCGGCTTTGGCCGCGGGGCCGTTCTCGGTCACGTTCTTCACCTCGACGCCGCGCTCGTCCGGCAATTTGAGCGCCTTGGCCCGCTCGGCGTCGATTTCGGCCACACCCAGTCCGATATAGCTGCCGCTGCGCCGGGTCTGCAATTCAATCGTGCGGTGCTCGCGGGCGGCCGGGGCGCGCTGCGCGAACAGCGGATACACCCACAGGCTCCCGGCGGCCAAGCAGGCCGCTAAAGATACTTGCGATTTCATATCAGGCAACTCCCTCGAATTCTACTGGCGTTTGATGAAGATGGTGCCCCCAGTGCCCGCGAGCCGGATGAGGGGACCGCCGCCGTTGATGGCGCCTTCGGCAATCACCTGGCGTCCCTGCTGCCGGATCACCAGACCCGGAAAGTCCGAAACGATCCGTTGATTGCGGCCCGCCGTTTCACTGAGTGCGTAAATCCTCACACCCAGGTTAGACGGAAGAACGATGGTTATGTCACCGCTGCCCGTGCTGAGAAAAGAATCGGCCAGCGCGTGGCCGGCAACCACCTCGGCCAGAATGCTGCCGAGCGCCGTGGAAGCGCGCAGCGGGCCGCTCACGTTGGAAAGCCGGATGGGGCCGACGGCGCTTTCGCAATGCACTCCCGCGGCGCGGCCCACGCTCACCGGGCCTCCCGAGTTGTGCGCTTCGACAACGCCGCCCGCCTCTCCCACTTCGATGGGGCCTCCGCCGGTGCTGGCCACCACCCCGGCTCCAGCGCGCCCGATCTTCACCGTGCCGCCCAGGCTCTTGGCGCGCACATAGCCTCCCACCTCCTGGGCCACGATGACGCCGCCTCCGGTCTCGAGAATCGCGTCTCCGCCGATGCGTCCGGCGGTGATCGCACCGCCCGCCGTGGACGCCTTCACCGGTCCCTCGACGGACCCGAGCCACACCGTCCCGCCGCCCGTGCGCATCTCGAGGCTGCCGCGGATGCGGTCCGCCTTCATCGCCCCGCCCGCGCTCGCCGCCGTGACGGCGCCCCCAAGCTCGTATACCTGAACGTTTCCTTCCCGCGTCACGATGGTGGTTTCGCGCGCTGTCCGCGGGATCTTTACCTGCATCTCCGCGGCGTCCGCGTCGCACCGGACGAATACCGTCACCTGGTCGTGTTCGCGCTGGATGGATATCCTGCCGTCCGCGAGAGCTTCCCGCGCCTTGGCGCGCAGCCTGACCGTGTAGGACACGCGATCGTCGGAGGACGGCGTGGCCTCCACGTCGCCCGGCGCCATCACCCGCACGCGAGCGCGCCCGGAAACCGGCTCCGAACCCGAAAGAGTCCGCACCCAGTAGGCGCCCTCGCGAGTGTACTGGGCTGAAGCCGCGCAAACCGTGACGAGCAGCAGGGCAACCGGTCGCATAATCCTCAGAAAGTCCCCACCGAAGCGTTCATGTCGCGCAACGCCCGCTCGCACTTCAGGCGGACGTAGCTGTTGTCTTCCCGCTGCACCAGGTCTTGCAGCACCCCTACCATCGACTCGTCGGGCTTGGCCACCAGCAGGTCAATGCACTGGATGCGCACGCCCGCGTTCTCGTCCCTGACCAGCGCCCGCATCAGCGCCTTGCGCACCTCGGAGTCCGCCGTATAGGGCTTCATCGCCTCCACGGCTTTCAAACGCACGGCCGGATTGGCGTCGTTGCTCAACGCGGCCACCAGCGCCGCACGCACGTCCTGAACCGGCAGGCGCTTGAGCACGTCCACCGATTCCACCCGCACCGCCGGATTGTCTTCTTCGCGCACGGCGGCCAGCAGCAGGCCGCGAATCCTGGCGTCCTCCAGGCTGCCGGAAACGATGCGCCGCCGCGTTTCATCGAGCGCGATCTGCACACGGCCGCCGGCCGCCGGCTGCACGGAACGGATGCTGGAGTAAATCACGTCACTATTCGCGGAAGCGGGGGCGGGGGGGGGCTGCATGGTGAGGCGGGCGGAGAAGAACCCAAGCGCCAGCAACGCCACAGCGCCGATCGGCTGGCGGAACTGGGCAAAGGAGCCAAACAGCGAGGCGAAGCCTTCACGGAACAACGCCCACGCCCCGGGGCGCGCAGCGCGCGCCGGGGTCCGGTAGACGGACCGCATCAGGTCGTGGCGGCATTCGGCCAGCAGTTCCGGAGGCGCCGGAGCCTCCCGGCGCGCAAGCGCTGCGGCCAGCGCACGGTAGCGCTCCAACTCGCCGCGGCAGGACTCGCAACCGGCCAGGTGGCATTCCAGGCGTTCCTCTTCCTCCGGCGCGAGCTCGCCGTAGTAGTACAGCGGAATCGACTCGCGAATCGAGTTACAGCTCATGCAAAATCTCCCAACATGCCGCGCATCTTCTGGGTTGCCCGGAACAGGCAGTTCTTCGCCGCCTCTTCGCTGGTTCCAAGAACTTCCCCGATATGGCGCAGCCGCAAACCCTGATAATGGCGCAGTTCAAAAACCATGCGCTCCCGCGGCGTGAGCCCGGCCAGCGCCTGCTCCAGCCGGCGCGCAAGCTCCCTGTTCCAGCAGTTCCGCTCCGGATCGCCGGAGGGGGCCTGCTGTTCGAAAGTGTCGGCCCGGTCCACGGGGCCTTCGGAGGTCTCCACCACGGTCTGCTCCTCCTTGCGCACGCTGCGGCGGCGCAGGTGGTCGAGGCAGACGTTGGTCACGATCCGATACAGCCAGGTGTGAAAGCTGCAATCGAACCGGAACGTGTGAATATTGCGGTACACCCGCAAGAAAGCCTCCTGATATACATCCCGGGCGTCTTCGGGGGAGCGCAGCAGGTTCATGGCGAGCCGGAGCACGCTTTGATCGTAGGCGCGGACCAATTGCTCGAACGCGTCCTGATCGCCCTTCTGCACGGCCCGGATCAGCGCATTTTCGTCGAGTTTTGGGCTCACACAGGGTGTTGCCGCGACCCCCATAACCGCCGGCTCATGGAATTGGACGGGCAATGTACGAAAACGTCACGCCGGCACGTTCCGGCCACGGGCTTCTCTCTTATCCTACCTTCCGGCGCCCCGCCGCCGTGATACGCCCGGCGCCTTGCCATAAAATAAGCTTTCAGCCATGCGCAACCTCCTTTTTGTGATCCTGGCCGCCTGCTCTGCGGCGGCCGGCGCGGATTTTGAGAGCCGCTTCCCCATCGCCGGGCGCCCCTGGGCCGGGCCGCAGTATTGGGCCAACCCCCTCCAGGACTGGAGGGTGAAAGACGGCCGCCTCGAGTGCATTGCGGCCGGCGGAGACCGCAACGTATTCCTCCTCACGCGCGAGGTGGAAAACAGGCCGGGCACGCTCGCCATGTCCGTGAAGCTCGGCCTCATGGAAGGCACGCAGCCCAAGGAGGGTTTCGCCGGGTTCCGCCTGGGCGTGCATGGGGCCTTCAAGGAGTACCGCGACAGCGCCGTGCGCGGCTACGGCCTCAATGCCGGCGTGCGCGCCGACGGCCGGCTGTTCATCGGCAAGGCCGAGGACAACGCCCCCAAGGCGCCGCTGGACAACCTCGAGTTGCGCATCGAGGCGCGCGGCGACGACCTGGTGCTGGCCGCCTTCGACCCCGCGGGCAAGAAGCTGGGTGAAGTTACCCGGCGCGGCGTGCGGCCTCCCGTACTGGCGGGCGGGCTGGCGCTGGTTTCGCACTCCGGCCACGTGGAGGAAACCCCGGGCGACGAGCCCCAGGTGATCGAAACCGGCTGGGCCGATAAACGCCTCACGCAGCGCGGCGGCACCGTGCGTTTCTGGTTCCGCGACTGGAAAGTTTCCGGCACGCGCGTGGCGGCGCACGAAGACCGCGTGTTCGGCCCCATCCTCTTCACGCTGTACACCCGCAGTCTCGGGGTGCTTAAACTCACCGCCCAGATGGCGCCGCTGGTGGGCCCCCAGCAGGCCTCGCTCGAAGTCCAGCAGGGCGGGCGCTGGCGCACCGTGGCCACCGCTCCCATGGACGCCCTGGCGCGCACCATCACGTTCCGCGTACCCAATTGGAACGATAAGCAGGACACGCCATACCGCGTGGCCTTCCGCTTCGAAGGGCGCGAGCACTACTGGGGCGGCGTCATCCGGCGCGATCCCGTGAATAAGCCGCAAATCGTGGTGGCCGCCTTCACCGGCAATAACGACCTGGGGTTCCCCCACGCCGACGTGGTCCGGAGCGTGAGTCATTTCAAACCCGACCTGCTGGCCTACACGGGCGACCAGATCTACGAGCGCGTGGGCGAATACGGCATCCAGCGCGAGCCGCTCGAGACCGCCACGCTCGACTACCTCCGCAAGTGGTACATCTTCGGCTGGGAATACCGCGACCTGCTGAAGGACATCCCCGCCGTGTGCCTGCCCGACGATCACGACGTCTATCACGGCAACCTGTGGGGCGCGGGCGGGCGCCACGCCGAGGGAACCGGCTACGAAGGCCAGGACAAGGGCGGCTACACGATGCCTGCCGCCTTTGTGAACGTGGTGCAGCGCACGCAGACCAGCCACATGGAGCCCTACGACCCCACCCCCGTCGAGCAGGGCATCACGGTCTACTACGGGCCCACCATGGTCGGCGGCGTCAGCTTCGCCGTGGTGGAAGATCGCAAGTGGAAATCGGCTCCCAAGCCGACCCTGCCCGAGGCGGAGATCATCAACGGATTTCCGCAGAACCCCAACTGGAAGGGCACGGACGGCGACGTGCCCGGCGCCGAATTGCTCGGCAAGCGCCAGGAAGAGTTCCTGGCGAAGTGGGTGCATGACTGGAGCCACGGCGCGTGGATGAAATCAGTAATCACCCAGACCCTGTTCGCCACCGTGGCGACGCTGCCCAAGGCCACCCGTACCGACGCCATCACGCCGAAACTGCGCGTGATGCGTCCCGGCGAGTATGCCGAAAACGAAGCGCCCACCATGGATCACGATTCCAACGGCTGGCCGCAAACCCCCCGTACCCGTGCGCTTCGCACGCTGCGCCGCGGCTTCGTCTTTCACATCTCGGGCGACCAGCACCTGGGCAGCACGATTCAATACGGCATCGACAAGTGGAACGACGGCCCCTGGGCCATCTGCGTGCCCTCGGTCGCGAACATCTTCCCGCGCCGCTGGTTCCCCTCCGAGCCGGGCCGCAACCCCAAGCCCGGCGCGCCCAGGAACACCGGAGAATTCACCGACGGTTTCGGCAACAAGATCACCGTGCACGCGGTATCGAACCCGGTGGCTGTGGGGGTGGAGCCGGTTGCGCTCCATGAACGCGCCCCGGGCTACGGCATCGTGACCTTCGACCGCGAAACCCGCAAGATCACCATCGCCAACTGGCCGCGCTGGGTGGATCCCGCCCAGCCGGGCGCGAAACCCTACGATGGCTGGCCCATCGTAATCGACCAGCTTGACAACGGCATGCCGCGCGAAGGCTGGACGCTCGGGCGGATCGAAACCGGACTGACCGATCCGGTCGTACAGGTGATCGATCAGGCGAACAGCGAGATTGTTTACACCATCCGCATCAAGGGTAGTGCGTTCGAGCCCAAGGTTTTTCACGCGGGCACGTATACCGTGAAGGCGGACCGCAAGACCTGGAAGGACGTGGCGGCCAGGAAAGAGTAATCTAGGAAACGGATGAAGAAGCGGCTGCTCAACGCGCTCGCGATTGTGGCGCTGGCCATCTCGGTGCTGCTGGTCATCTGGCAGGGCTCGTTCAACTTCGGCGACTACGGCCCGGCCGATCTTACTCAAACTTTTATCTACTGGGCGACCTCCAGCATGGTCTTTGTGTTGATGGTGACGCTCGGTTTTATCCTGTTCCGCACCGCCGTGAAGCTCTACATCGAGCGGCGCGCCAACCGCGAGGGTTCGCGCATCAAGACGAAGCTGGTGATCGGCGCGCTCGCCCTCAGTTCCATGCCGGTGTTCTTCCTGGTGCTGTTCAGCGTCTACGTGCTGAACTTCAACCTGGACAAGTGGTTCAGCAAGCCGGTGGAAGCCGACCGTAAGACCTTCAACGAGCTGGCGGTGGCGTTCAAGAACGAGTTGCGGGACAAGGCCGAAGCGCAGGCGGCGCTGCTGGCCGCGCAGCCGGAAGTGCGCCGGCTCCTGGTGGAAGGCCTGCGCACGCCGGGGTTCCTGGAGAACTTCCGCAAGCAGCAGGGGCTGGGCGGCGCCGCGATTCTGCGCAACCAGACCGCCGCGCCCATCGACCTGGCTGGACCGTGGCCGCTCGAAAACCAGCAGGGGCAGGTGGTGGCGCGCGTGCCCGTGCGCGACGGAAACGCCGCGGTGGGCTTTGCCGTGATCGGCGCCACGGTGCCCATCGACGTGCAGGCCAAGCAGGCCATCATTGAACGCTACGACCAGGAGTACAAGCAGCTTGCGCAGAACCGCAAGGCCATGCGTAAGTTCTATATTTCGCTCATCGGGGTTATCACCCTGTTCGTGATCTTTCTGGCCACGTGGATCGCGCGCTTCCTGGCGATGCAGATCAGCGGGCCGATCTCCGCGCTGCTGGTGGCCGCGGGCGAGCTGCGCAAGGGAAATCTCAAGTACCACGTGGAAACGCGGGCGCTGGACGAGCTGGCGGAACTGGTGCGAGCCTTCAACGACATGACACACGACCTCGACGCCAACGCGCGCGAGCTCGACGCGCGCCGCCGCTTCACCGAAGCCATCCTGGAAAGCATCCCCACGGGCGTGATTTCCATCGCGGGCGATGGCTCCATACGGCGCGTGAACCGCGCCCTCAAGCGCATCCTGCCGGAAGAGACGGTGGCTCGCGCCGCGCGCCTGGAAGACCTGTTCACGCGCGAGGACACCGCGGAGCTGAAGTACCTGATGAAGCGCGCCCGCCGCACCGGCCTCGCTTCCGGGCAGCTCGAGCTCAAGCTGGCGCGCCAGAAGCTGCACATCTCCGTCACGGTATCGGCGCTCGAAGGCAAGCTCACCTCGGGTTTCGTGATTGTGCTGGAGGATACCAGCGAACTGCTGCGCGCGCAGAAGGCCGCGGCCTGGAATGAAGTGGCGCGGCGCGTGGCCCACGAGATCAAGAATCCCCTCACCCCCATCGCGCTCTCCGCCGACCGCATACGGCGCCAGGTGGAGCGCCTGGATATCCCGCCGGAGAACCTGCGCATCGTGCGCGAGTGCGCCGACATGATTGCCACCTCGGTGGATTCGGTCAAGACGCTGGCCGACGAATTCTCGCAATTCGCCCGTTTCCCCGCCGCGCAGCCGGTGCGGGGCGACCTGAACGAGGTGGTCGAGAGCGCGCTCGCGGTGTTCAACGGCCGGCTGGACGGCATCGAGATCCAGACGCATCTCGACCCCGCGCTGCCGCCCGTCAACATCGACCGCGAGCAGTTCAAGCGGGCCATCGTGAACCTGGTGGACAACGCCGCCGAAGCCATGCAGGAATCGCTGGTGAAACAGATCTACATCACCACGCAGTCCGGCGCCGATTCGGTGGAGCTGGTGATCGCCGACACCGGCTGCGGCGTCACCGCCGAGGACAAGGAGAAACTCTTCCTGCCGTACTTTTCGACCAAGGGGCGCGGTACCGGGCTGGGCCTGGCGATCGTGAACCACATCGTTGCGGACCATAACGGTCACATCCGCGTGGAGGACAACGCTCCGGCCGGCACGCGCTTCATCGTGGAGATTCCGGCGCTGGCCGAGGCCGAGGCGGCGGTGCCGTCGTGAGGAGACCGCGCATTCTCGTGGTGGACGACGAGCCCGGCATCCGGCAGTCGCTGTGCGGGGTGCTGGAGGACGAGGGCTACCAGCCGTGCGCCGTGGAAAACGGCGAAGCGTGCCTCGAGACGCTCGTCAACGGCGGCTTCGAGCTCGTCTTCCTGGATATCTGGCTGCCCGGCATGGACGGGATGGAAGTGCTGGCGCGCATCGGCGAGATCGCTTTCGCCGAGCGTCCCGTGGTGGTGGTGATCTCGGGTCACGGCAATATCGAGTCGGCCGTCAAGGCCACCAAGCTCGGGGCCTTCGATTTTCTGGAAAAGCCTCTCTCCTTGGAAAAGGTCTCGGTGGTCGCCAAGAACGCCCTCGCGCACCGGCGCCTGCAACTGGAGAACCGCCAGCTCAAGGAGGAGAGCGAGAACCGTCACCGCATCATCGGCGACAGCGTGCCCATGAAGGCGCTGCGCCAGCAGATGGCGCTCATGGCGGGCACCAACGGCCGCGTGCTGATCTATGGCGAGAGCGGCACGGGCAAGGAACTGGTGGCCCACGCCATCCACGCCTTGAGCCCGCGCGCCGCCGAACCGTTCGTGGAAGTGAACTGCGCGGCCATCCCCGAAGACCTGATCGAAAGCGAGCTGTTCGGGCACAGCAAGGGCAGCTTCACCAGCGCGCACGAAACCAAGATCGGCAAATTCCAGAAGGCCGACAACGGCACCCTGTTCCTGGACGAAGTGGGGGACATGAGCCTGCGCACGCAGGCCAAGGTGCTGCGCGCGCTCGAGGAGCAGCGCTTCGAGCCGGTGGGCGCCACCGAGTCGATTCAGGTGGACGTGCGGGTGATCGCCGCCACCAACAAGAACATCGACGAAGAAATCGAGCGCGGCAATTTCCGCGAAGACCTCTTCTACCGGCTGAACGTGATCCCCTTCCACGTGCCGCCGCTGCGGGACCGCCGCGAGGACATTCCGCAGCTCGCGCGCCATTTTCTGGCCGAGTTCACCCAGTCGTACGGCAGGAAGCCGAAGGAGCTGACGCCGGAGGCCTACCGGCTGCTCCAGGAATATCACTGGCCCGGCAACGTGCGCGAGCTGCGCAACCTGATCGAGCGGCTGGTGATCCTCAACCCGCAGGTGCGCATCGACGCGCGGCACATCCCGCTGAACGTGGCCCGCCGCCCCGCCGCGCCGCGGGCCATGGACCGCTTCGCGAGCTTGCAGGAAGTGCGCGAAGCCGCCGAGCGCGAGTACATTGTCCGCAAGCTCGACGAAACCAACGGCAACGTCAGCCGCGCCGCGGAGCTGCTGGGCCTGGAGCGCAGCAATCTCTACCGCAAGATGAAAGCCCTGGGAATCGCGGCGCGCGAGTAAGCCCTACGTGCGCGAGGGGACCTCCTGGTCCTTGTACTGCAACTGGTACAGTTTCCAGTAAATGCCGCGCACCGCCAGCAGCTCCTGGTGGGTCCCTGATTCGCGCAGCCGGCCCTTATGCATCACCAGAATCCGGTCCGCCCGCTGTATGGTGGAGAGCCGGTGGGCGATGATGATGGCGGTGCGCCCTTCCACCATGCGCGCCAGCGCATCGCGCACGCGGAATTCCGTCTCGGTATCCACGCTGGAAGTGGCTTCGTCCAGGATCAGGAAGCGCGGGTTGTGCGCCAGCGCGCGCGCGAAGCTGATGAGCTGCTTCTGGCCGGTGGAAAGTCCGGTGCCGCGCTCCCGCACGGGCTGCGCGAAGCCGTCCGGCAGCGATTCGATGAAGTCCAGCAGGTTCACCTGTTCGGCGGCGTTCTCCACGTCCTCCCGCTCGATGCCGCTGGTGCCCAGACGAATGTTGTCTTCCACCGTGCCGGTGAACAGGAACGGGTCTTGCAGCACCACGCCGAACTGGCGGCGCAGGTCCTGGGGGTCGATCTCGCGCACGTCCACGCCGCCGATGCGGATGGCGCCCTTCTGCACGTCGTAAAACCGCAGCAGCAGGCTGATGATCGTGGTCTTTCCCGCCCCGGTGTGGCCCACCACCGCGATGCTCTCGCCGGGCTCGATGGCGAAGCTCAGGTCGCGCAGCACCCAGTCCTCGTCCTTGTAGGCGAACCAGACGTGATCGAACTCGATGCGCGCGGCGTGCGGCGCGGGTTCGGGCCGCTCCGGCGGCAGCACCTGCGGCTCCGTATCCAGCAGCTTGAAGATGCGCTCGGAAGACGCCATGGCCGATTGCAAAATGTTGTACTTCTCGCTCAGGTCCTGGATGGGCCGGAAGAAGCGGAAGCCGTATTGCAGAAACGCCACCACCACGCCGAGCGTCAGCGTGCCGCCGCGAATCTGGAAGCCGCCATAGGTGAGCAGGCCGGCCAGCGCCAGCATGGAGAGGAATTCCACCACGGGATAGAACCAGCCGTAGGCCAGGATGGCGTCCTTGTACGCCGCCATGTGATCGCGGTTCACGCCATCGAACTCCTGGCGGCTGCGCGCCTCGCGGTTGAACAGTTGCAGCACCGCGATCCCCGTGATGTGCTCCTGCAAATAGGAGTTGATCCGCGCGATGGCCACCCGGATGCGCCGGTAGCTGCCCGAAACCGAGCGGCGGAACAGGATGGTCGCCAGCACCACCAGCGGCATCGCCAGCAGCATCACGCCGGTCAGTTCCAGGCTCAGCCGGAGCATGATCGCCACGATGAAGCTCAGCACCAGCACGTCGCCCAGGATGGTCACCAGCCCGGAGGCGAACAGGTCGTTGAGCACGTCCACGTCGGTGGTGATGCGGGTGACCAGACGGCCCACCGGATTGCGGTCGAAGAAGCCGATATCCAGCCGTTGCAGGTGCGCCATGAGCTGCTTGCGCAGGTCGAACATGGCAAGCTGCCCGGTGTACTGCATCAGGTAAGTCTGGGCGAACTCGAAGACGAATGTGCCCGCCAACACACCCGCGTAGAGCAGAGCGACCACGGTCAGCCCGCGCCAGGGGTCCGCGGGGAGCATGGCGTCGAAAAAGACCGGTGCGCGGTTGGGGGTGGGTTCCAAGTAGCGATCCACGGCCGCCTTGGTGAGCAGCGGCCCCAGCACCTGAAGCACGGACTGCACCAGCAGGAACCCCAGCGAGACGGCCACATAGGCGCGGTAGGGGCGCATGTAACCCAGCAAGCGCCGCATGAGCCGGGAGTCGTATGCTTTGCCGACGACCTCTTCTTCCACTTACTTCCAGTCTACAATTCCAGCGGTTCGCGCCGCGCTTCGAGCCAGCTCGCGGCGCCCGAGACCCGCCCGCCGCGCACCGCAACCACCACAAACGAATACCAGGGCCAGGCATTGGCGGCGTCCTCGGCGGAGAATTCCGGCCCCCCGTCCGGGTGCGAGTGGTAGACGCCCACCAGCCGCAGACCGCGCGCCGCGGCTTGTTTCGCCTCCGCCACCAGGTCCGCCGGACGCATCAGGTAATGCGCGCGCGGCGAGGCGTGCACGTTTTCGAGCGGCCGCGCCTCGGCCGCAACCTTGGTCTCGCCCTCCCTGCGGCCGAGCAGCACGCCGCAGCACTCGTTCGGGTAGGCGGCTTCGGCGTGCGCTGCCATCTCCCGCCAAGCCTCGGATGCGATTCGAATCACCCTTCTCAGTTTACGGTTCCCGCGGCCCGCGATAAAATTCAGACAGCGCAGTCCCCCCCTTGGTTGGGTATGAAACATATCACCACCCTGAGCGGCGTCCCGGTTCGGGAAGTTTACGGCCCGCGCGACCTCCAGGACTTCGATGCGGCGCGCGATCTCGGCGCACCGGGGCAATTCCCCTATACGCGCGGCATTCACCCCAACATGTATCGCGGCAGGCTGTGGACCATGCGGCAGTTCTCCGGTTTCGCCACGCCGGAGCGGACCAACGAACGCTACCGCTACCTGCTCGCCCAGGGGCAGACGGGCCTCTCGGTGGCCTTCGACCTGCCGACCCTGATGGGCTACGACGCCGATAGCCCCATGGCGGAAGGCGAAGTCGGCAAGTGCGGCGTTTCCGTCTCCTCGCTCGAAGACATGGAGACGCTCTTCCGCGGAATCCCCCTGGAGGACGTCACCGTATCCATGACCATCAACTCCCCGGCCGCCGTCATCTGGGCGATGTACCTGGCGGTCGCCGGGCAGCAGGGGGCGCCTTGGGAGCGGCTGGGCGGCACCATCCAGAACGACATCCTCAAGGAGTACATCGCGCAGAAGGAGTACATCTTTCCGCCGCGCCCCTCAATGCGGCTGGTGACGGACACCATCGAATTCGCGGCGCGCCGCCTGCCGCGTTTCAACCCCATCTCGATCAGCGGCTATCACATTCGCGAAGCGGGCTCGACTGCGGTGCAGGAACTCGCTTTCACGCTGCGCGACGGAGTGGAATACGTGGAGTGGGCGCTCGCGCGCGGCCTGACGATTGACGAGTTTGCGCCGCGCCTGAGCTTCTTTTTCAACGCACACAACGACTTCTTCGAGGAAATCGCCAAGTACCGCGCGGCGCGCAAGATCTGGGCGCATCTCATGCGGGAGCGCTTCGCGGCGCGCGACGAGCGCAGCCTGAAACTTCGTTTCCACGCGCAGACCGCCGGCTGCTCCCTCACCTGGCAGCAGCCCTACAACAATGTGATCCGCACCGCCATCCAGGCGCTCGCCGCGGTGATGGGCGGATGCCAGTCGCTGCACACCAACTCGCTCGACGAAGCCTATGCCCTACCCAGCGAGCACGCCGTCACGCTCGCGCTGCGCACGCAGCAGGTGATCGCGCACGAAAGCGGCGTAACCGCCGCCGCCGATCCGCTGGGCGGGTCCTATTTCCTGGAGCGCCTGACGCTCGATGAAGAGCGCGCCGCATGGGATTACATCCACCGCATCGACGCGATGGGCGGCATGCTGGCGGCCATCGAGAGGGCCTTCCCGCAGAGCGAGATCGCCAACGCCAGCTACGCTTACCAGCGGGCCATTGAAACCGGCGAGAAGGTGGTGGCCGGAGTGAACGCGTTCCAGGCCGAAGACCAGCCCATCGAGCTGCTGCAAATCGACGAGACCTCCCGCGATTGCCAGGCGCGCAAGCTCGAAGCATTGCGCCGCAGACGTGATACCATGCAGGTGCGGCGCGCGCTGGATGGGCTGCGGCGCGCCGCCGAGGGCCGTGAGAACACCATGCCGTTCCTGCTCGACGCCGTCCGTGCCTACGCCACCCTGGGCGAAATCTGCGAGGCGCTCCGCGACGTCTTTGGAACGTACCAGGAAAAGACTCTGATCTAGATGACGAGACCGATTCGAGTGCTGGTAGCCAAGCCGGGGTTGGACGGCCACGACCGCGGCGCCAAGGTGATCGCGCGCGCGTTGCGCGACGCCGGCATGGAAGTGATCTACACCGGCCTCCGCCAGACGCCGGAGATGATCGTCAACGCCGCTCTCCAGGAGGACGTGCAGATCATCGGGCTCTCTATCCTTTCCGGCGCGCACAACGCCATCGTGCCGCGCGTGCTGGACCTGTTGCGCGAGCACCAGATGGACGACGTCAAAGTGGTGGTTGGAGGCATCATTCCGGACGAGGACGCCGCGCGGCTCAGGCAGCAGGGCGTGGCCGCCGTTTTCCAGCCGGGTTCCTCGCTGGAATCGATCGTGGAATTCATCCGGGCCGCCGTGTAAGCGTCCGGGCGCGTCTACGCCTTCGCGCGAGGAGCGTACTTGCGCCGCACCAGGAATACGTACGACGCGATGCCGAGGAGCAGGAACAGCCAGATGGCCTGCATGGGAGCTTCGTAGCTGCCGGTCCTCTGAATCAGCCAGCCGGTCACGGTCGGCGCGACAATCCCCGGCACGTTGGCGGCGCAGTTCTGAAGGCCGACGATGCGGCCGATGGCGGCGCCGGGGATCAGCGTCTGGGTGAGCGCCCAGTAGTTCGCCGTGGCCAGTCCCAACCCGCTCAGCGAGAACACCGCGAAGAACAGCGCCACCGGCAGCGAGTCCGCCATGGCGCCCAGCACCTCGGTCGAAGCCATGGCGAAGCCCGCGATGGTGAATCCCTTCCGCACCTTCACCGGATCGCCTCCGCGCGCGATCATGCGGTCCGCCACCCAGCCCGCCGCGGCGGCCGTCGCGGCCATTCCGCCGAAACTGAAGAACGTATACAGCCCCATCGAGTTCAGCGAGAGCGCGCGGTGCTCCTTGAAGTACGCCGGCATCCAGGTCATGCAGAAGTAGACGAAGTACATGTAGCAGAAGGTGCCCACCAGGGTGCCCCAGATGACGGGGCTCGCCAGGATGCGGGAGAACGGAACCGCCGGCGCCGCGGCGTGATTCACGCGGCGCTCGATCTCGCGGTCGTCGTCCTTCACCATGATCAGCCAGGGCGCCACCCACATCAGGCACCCCAGCCCGAGAATTACGAACATGGCGCGCCAGCCGTACGCCGCGATGAGCCACGCGGCGATCGGCGCGCCCACCGCCGGGCCGATCTTCGTGCCCGTCATGTACATGCCCACCGCGAAGCCCCGCTGCTGCTCGGCGAAATGAAAGCGGATCCAGCGCATGCTGGCGGGAGTCACAATGGACTCCCCCACTCCCAGCAGCACCCGCAAGGCGAAGATCTGCCAGAGCGCGTCCACCATCCCGGTGAGCGCGGAGACCAGGCTCCAGACCAGAAAGCCCGCCGCGTACGGCCACTTGACCCCGTACCGGTCCACCAGCCACCCCGCGGGGATCTGCAACAGCGCGTAAGACCAGAAGAACGCCGAATTCAGCGCGCCGCGGCTGATATCGGTCAGCCCGAACAACTGCTTCACCTCGGGCAGCGCCAGCACCACCGAGAGATTCATGCGGTCCACGTATGCGATGACGGCCCCCAGGCTGAGCAGGCCGATGATCCCCCACCGCAGGCCCGCACCCGAGGGCCGGTTCACAATTTTCGCGCCGGGTTGCATTGGAACACAAACATACCACAGGGCAATGTGGAACAATGTATTGAGTTGGCCTGATCCTATGCGACTGCGGGTTCTCGGAATCGTCCTGGCCGGCGGAAAGGGCACCCGGCTTCATCCACTCACGAAGGAGCGCGCCAAACCGGCGGTGCCTTTCGGCGGCAAATACCGCATCATCGACTTCGTGCTGAGCAATTTCATCAACTCGGGCATCTATTCGGTGTACGTGTTGACGCAGTTCAAGAGCCAGTCGCTGCTCCAGCATCTCAACGAAGGGTGGCAGTTCGGCGGTTTGCTCCGGACGCAGTTCATCATCCCCGTGCCGGCGCAGATGCGCTCGGCCGGCGAGACCTGGTACCAGGGCACGGCCGACGCGATTTATCAGAACATCAACCTGGTGGAGCAGTCGGACCCGCACGTGGTGGCGATTTTCGGCGGCGATCACATCTACCGCATGAATATCAGCACCATGATCGAGTTCCACCAGGAGAGAAGCGCGCAGGTTACGGTGGCCGCCATCCCCGTGGATAAGCGTTATGCCGCCGATTTCGGCGTGCTTGAGACCGCTCCGGACGGGCGCATCGTCGCCTTTCATGAAAAGAACCCCGAGGCGCCCACCATCCCCGGAGATCCCGAACGCGTGTACGCCTCCATGGGCAATTACGTCTTCGCCACCCGCACCCTGCTCCGCCGGCTTTACGCGGACGCGGCGGACGAGCACAGCAGCCACGATTTCGGACGCGACATCCTGCCCCGACTCGCCCGTGAAAAGGCGGAACTCTACGCCTACGATTTCCAGACCAACCAGATCCCCGGCGAACCCGCCAATGTGAAGCCCTACTGGCGCGACGTGGGAACCATCGACGCCTACTACGAGGCCAACATGGACCTGCGCGCGGTCTCGCCGCTGCTCAACCTGTACAACCGCGAATGGCCCCTGCGCACCGCCGGCTACCCGGACCCGCCGGCCAAGTTCACCTTCGACGAAGAGAACCGCCGCGGGCAGGCCATCGACTCGGTGGTTTCCGGCGGCTGCATTCTTTCCGGCGGCATCGTGCGCAACTCCGTGCTCGGCCGCAACGTGAAAGTGCATGCGGCCGCGCTGGTGGAAGACTGCATCATCCTGGACAACTGCGATATCGGCCGCAAAGCCAAGCTGCGCCGCGCCATCCTCGATAAGAACGTGGAGATCAAGGCGGACACCATGATCGGTTACGACCTGGAGCAGGACCGCAAGCTCTATCACGTCACCGAGAGCGGCATCGTGGTGGTGGAGGGCGGCCGCACTCCGGTCGAACTGAACGCCCTGGTGATTTAGACCGGCCGGCCCGCCGCTCTCGGAATCGGGCGTCCCGTCTGTACCTCCGCACAGGCCGGTACTTGCAGGAGCTGCTGCATCCGGTTCTTACCTTGGATGTAACCGAACACCACGGGCCTGACTGCGCGTAGGGGCTTTAACGCGCCAGCGCCTCTTCCGGCTGCGGCTGGGGCAGCGGGCGCTTGTACTTGCAGTTGGGGCACTGGAGGGCGGGGCCCGCCTTCAGCCATTTTTCGACCAGGTACGAGCTGCCGCACTCGGGGCACTTTTCGTCCACCGGCTTGCCCCAGGCCACGAAATCGCAGTCGGGGTACCGGCTGCAACCATAGAACGTCTTGCCGCGGCGCGAGCGGCGCTCCACGATTTCGCCCTCCCCGCAGTTGGGGCACTTCACTCCGATGGTCTTCTGCTTCACGTACTTGCAGGTGGGGTAATTGCTGCAAGCGGTGAACGGCCGCAGTTCTCGCAGTACTCCTCGTCGCCCTGCTCGGAGAGATCCACCTGGTCCACGTCGGGAAGATCGACGGTCAGTTCGCGCGTGTAGGTGCACTCCGGATACCCCGTGCAGGCGATGAAGCTGCCGTGCTTACCCCACTTGATCACCAGCGGCTTGCCGCACTTCTCACAGGTAAGGTCGGTGGGCTTTTCCATCCGCTTGATGTCGGTCATGTGCTCTTCGGCGTGTTTCAGGTCCGCCTCGAACTTGTCGTAAAACTCGGAGATGGCGCTGCGCCAGTCGAGCTTGCCCTCGCCGATCTCGTCCAGTTCCTCCTCCATGCGGGCGGTATAGGTCACGTCGAAGATGTCGTTGAAGTTTTCAAGCAGCAAATCGGTGACCACGCGTCCGAGCTCGGTAGGGCTGAACTTGCCGCCATCCTTCTTCACATATCCACGGTCCTGGATAGTGGAGAGGATGGACGCGTAGGTTGACGGGCGGCCCACGCCGTCGGCTTCCAGCTTCTTGACCAGCGTGGCTTCGGTGTAGCGCGGCGGCGGCTCGGTGAAGTGCTGCTCGGGGCGGATGGCGCGGAACTTGAGCACGTCGCCTTCGGCCACCGCGGGCAGCTTGTGGCGCAGTTCCTCGTCTTCCTCGTCTTTCTGGTCCTTGCCCTCTTCGTAAACTTTGAGGAACCCTTCGGCCTTGAGCACGCTGCCGGTGGCGCGGAAAAGGAACTCGTCCGCGCCGGCTTTGGCGGCGACCTCGATGGTGGTCTGGTCATACACCGCCGGGTTCATCTGGGAGGCGACGAAGCGCATCCAGATCAGCCGGTAGAGCTTCAGCTCATCTTCGGCCAGATGCCTGGCGATGGAATCCGGCGTGTGATAGACGGAGGTCGGCCGGATGGCCTCATGCGCATCCTGGGCGTCCTTTTTCGATTTGTAGACGTTGGGCGACGGCGGCAGCAGCTCGTTACCGAACTTCTCCGCGATGTAGGCGCGCACCTCGCCGAGCGCCTCGTCGGAAACACGGGTCGAGTCCGTGCGCATGTAGGTGATCAGGCCGGCCGCGCCTTCCTTGCCGAGCTCCACGCCTTCGTAGAGCCGCTGGGCGAGCATCATGGTGCGCTTGACGCTGAAGCGCAACTTGCGGGCGGCTTCCTGCTGCAAGGTGGAAGTTATAAAGGGGGCGACCGGGTTGCGGCGCTTCTCGCGCGTGTTGACGGAGCTGACCCTGTACGCGGCGCCTTGGAGCAGGCGGACCACCGTATCGGTGGCCTCCTGGTTGCCGAGATCGACCGCCGCGTCGTTGCACCGCACCAGCCGCGCCGCCAGCACGGGCGGCTTCCTGGCCGCCAGGTCCACGTCGATGGTCCAGTATTCCTTCTTCTCGAAGGCGCGGATTTCCTGCTCGCGCTCGACGATCAGCCGCACCGCGACGGTCTGCACGCGGCCCGCGGAAAGGCCCCGGCGGACCTTGTCCCAGAGCAGCGGGGAGATCTTGTAGCCCACCAGGCGGTCCAGCACCCGGCGCGCCTGCTGCGCCTCGACGAGCCGCTGATCCACGGCGCCGGGCGTCCGGAACGCCTTCTGGATGGCATTCCTGGTGATTTCGTTGAACATCACCCGGTAGATTTCGGGCTTTCCGTTCTTCGCGCCCTGAAGTTCCTCCTGGAGGTGAAAACAGATGGCTTCGCCTTCGCGGTCCGGGTCAGCCGCCAAATACACGGCGTCCACTTTCCTGGCCGTCTGCTTGAGTTCCTGAATGAGCTTCTTCTTGCCTTCGATGAGGACGTATTTGGGCTCGAAACCGCGCTCGACATCCACGGCGAGGTCGCGCTTGGGAAGATCTTTCACGTGTCCCAGCGAGGCTTTGACGACGTAATTCCGGCCCAAATATTTATTAATGGTTTTCGCCTTTGCGGGCGATTCCACGATCACGAGAGCTTTTGCCATATGAGATTACTGCCTGACTACCCAGGTGGGCGCCGCTACCACACTTTAACAAAGTTCTTCCCGGGAAGCTGTTTTACGAGGCCCTGCATTTCCAGTTCAAAGAGTGCGGCGATCAATTCCGAAGGCGTTGTGCGGTCCATTTGCCCGAGCAGCTCGTCAATATGCAGCGCCACGTCCACTTTCAATATTTGCAGTAAATTACGAGCTACAGCGCCGAGTTCGCCGGCGTCTTGGAGTAGAGATGCCTGCGCGCTCCCGGGGGTTGCACCCCCCAGCCGTTCGCGTCCTTCTTCGACGAGTTGCCGCCGGACCTGGGGGGGCAACTCCGCCACCACATCGTTCCAGTCCTGTACCAGCTTGGCCCCTTGCTTGATCAACAGGTTGGGGCCCCAGCTCATTTTCGAGGTGATGTTGCCGGGTACGGCGAACACCTCGCGCCCCTGGTCGATGGCCAGGCGCGCCGTGATGCCGGAACCGCTGTACTGGGCGCCCTCCACCACCACTACCCCGTATGAAAGCCCGGCGATAATCCGGTTGCGGACCGGAAAATTCTGGGGCAGGGCCGCCGAGCCCATGGGGAACTCCGAGAGGATCAACCCCCGGGAGGCGATATCCGCCGCCAGCTTGCGGTTCTCCGAGGGATAAACCACGTCGACGCCGGACCCCAGCACCGCCACGGTGTTTCCCTCCACCGAGAGCGCGCCGCGGTGCGCGGCCGTATCCACGCCGCGGGCCATGCCGCTCACAATCGTCAGCCCGGTATGGGCCAGATCCGCCGAGAGGCGCTCGGCGACGCTGGTCCCGTAGGGCGTCGGCCGCCGGGTGCCTACCACCGCTACCATGGGGCGCTCCAGCAGTTCCACCCGCCCGCGGCAGCACAACAGCAGCGGCGGATCGAAGATCTCCCGCAGCAACGGCGGATAGCGCGGGTCGCTGAGGGTGATGGCCACAACACCGGCCTGGCGCATCTTCTCCTGCTCTCCGGCGGCGTCTTCGAAACTGCAACCGCTGGCGATGCTCTGGGCCACACTGCCACTCACGCCAGCCGCTTCCAGATCCGTCCTGGACGCCCGGAACACGGCCTCGGGCGTGCGGAAACGCTCCAGCAGCTTGGCCGATGTCCTGGCGCCAAGACCCGGAATAAGCCTCAACGCAAGCCAGTGCAGTTCTTCTTCCTGGCTTAGAAAAGGTGCAAGCATTGATTCGGTGGGGGCTTGCTGGGTCCTGCCATTCCGACTCTACCAATCCCGGGGCTTTATACGCAACCACCCGGAATTGCCCTAAAATGGTGGTAGTAGCCGTTCCGTCCCTGATTCTCAAATCTTTATGCGACAGGACGCCGCTTTTTTTGAAGACCGCGAGCCGGTGCTCGTCTACATTGCCAAACGTCTGCGCGACGCGCTTCGGCTGGAACGCATCCTGACCGAAGCGGGTCTGGACTACGGCGTGGAAGCCGATCACTATTGGAGCGGGGTGGTGTTCCGCCGGCAGCGCGTCGGGGCGTTCTTTTATGTGCTGCCGGAGACGGCGGAAGCGGCCCGCGTGCTCTTGGGTGAACACGGGTTTTCTCCCTATCAGGACTCCCCCACTAGTACTACTGGTACTTTGGCGAGTACGGGCGATAAGTGATTAATTTCACACATCTTACAAGCTCGGGGCCGCCATTATTGTGTTGCAATTTGTACCTGCCGATGATATTCTGACTAGGACTTTGTAACGGAACACTCGTGAAGTGATGATTGCCAGTATTCTCATCTTGGCTGTCTGTGTGGTACTTCTGGCCTACTGGTTCCGCTATACGTGTTTGCTGCTTTTGCGTGCCCAGCCTGCGAGTCCAGCCGGCGCTGTGGCGGAGCGCAACCGGCTCAATTTCGTGAATGTACGGCGTGAAGTTCCTCTGGCGGGCGATCTCGACGCGCTCGAGCGCGCCTTGGACAAAGATTACCGCCTGCTGTTCTATCTGCTGGAGCACTCGGCGGGTTTGGATGTCTCCGCCGTCGAGCGGCAAATGCTGGCCCTCGACTACCGCGTCATGCGCTTCTGGTACAAGGCCGTCCGGAATACGCACACGGAGGGCGCACGCAAGGCCTTGATCGAGATGAGCGAGGTGCTGAGTTACTTCGCCAGCAAGATGGGCGCCCACTCCGCGGACTCCGCCTCAGCCTGACCGCGCCTTTGAGCCTCCCCTGAACATTCCGGCATCAGCCCTGCTCTAGAATGGAAATGTGGGATCCGAAGCCGCTCTGAAATTTGCCACCGCCAAGCTGGACGAAGTCCGGCGCGAGATCGGGAAAGTCATCGTAGGCCAGCAGGACGTGATCGACGGGGTGTTGATCTGCATGCTTTCGTCCGGACACGTGCTCCTCGAGGGAGTTCCCGGACTGGGAAAGACCACCCTGCTGCGAACGCTCGCCAGGGCAATGCAACTGAAGTATTCCCGGATTCAGTTCACTCCGGACCTGATGCCGGCCGACATCGTGGGCAGCATGATCATCGAAACCACGGACCGCGGCGCCAAGACGCTTCGTTTCCAGCCGGGGCCGATCTTCGCCAACCTGGTGCTGGCGGACGAGATCAACCGGGCCACCCCCAAAACGCAGTCCGCGCTGCTCGAAGCCATGCAGGAACGCACGGTAACCAGCGGCACCACCACGCACGAACTGGAGCGCCCGTTCCTGGTGATGGCGACGCAGAACCCGATCGAAATGGAGGGCACCTACCCGCTGCCGGAGGCGCAGCTCGACCGCTTTCTGATGAAGATTCTGGTGAGCTATCCGAACCGCGAGGAGTTGAACCGCATCGTGGAACGGACCATCCAGAGGGAGGAAGTTCACGTCACCCCTGTCGTGGATCGCGACACCATCCTCGAGGTGCGCGGCATTTGCCGTGAGGTGATGGTGGCGCCGCACGTTCAGGAATTCGCCATCCAGCTTGTGATGGCCACTCAGGCGGAGCAGCCGGGTTCCCATGATCTGGCCAAGAAGTACATCCGTTACGGCAGTTCGCCGCGCGGGGCGCAGGCGCTGGTGGAATGCGGGCGCGTGCTGGCGCTGATGCGCGGCCGTTTCCACCTCAGCCTGGAGGATGTCGAGCACGTGGCCCCTGCTGTGCTCCGCCACCGTATCATTCTGAACTTCGACGCGCACGCAGACGGCCAGACTCCGGAGACCATTTTGCAGGGAATCATACGCGGCGTGGCCGGCAAGGCGGCCGCCTAGGAGTTGAATGGTCTCTACGCCACTGCTGGACCGCGAGTTCCTGGAGAAGCTCGAACGTCTCTCCCTCCGCTGGCAAAAGTCCTTTCCTGGACTGGTGGGCGGGCACAACCCCTCGCGTTTCGCCGGCGCGGGGCAGGAATTCCTGGACCATCGCAATTTTCACCACGGCGACGACATTCGCGCGGTGAACTGGCGCGCGTACCTGCGGCTGGAGAAGCTCTTTCTCAAGATGTTCCAGGTGGAGCCGCGCGTGCCCATACGGCTGCTGCTCGACATCAGCGCCTCCATGGGGACCGGCTGCGGGGCCAAGTTCGATTACGCCCGGCGGCTGGCCGGGGCGCTCTGCTACGTCGGCCTGGTGCGGCTGGATGCCATCGAAATCCACCCGTTCGCCGAACACCTCGGGCGGCGCTTTCTGTGTTCGGGAGGGCGGCACCGCTTCGCGCAGGCGCTGGACTTTCTGGGCGCCCTGGAGGCCACGGGCCCGACCGACTATTTCGGCGTGACGCGCGAGTTCATTTCGACGTACTCGCAGCGCGGCCTGCTGATCGTCATCTCCGATTTTCTGGACGACAAGGGCTGCGAGAAACCCTTACAGTACCTGGCGGACTTCGGGCATGAGCTCATGCTGGTGCAGCTCTGGGCCGATGAGGACCGCGAGCCGCCCTGGACCGGAGAGCTGGACCTGGTGCACGCCGAGAGCGGGGAGCACCTGAAACTGCAATTCGACCAGGGGGCCCGCGCGCGGTACACGGAGGCCTTCGACCGGCATTGCCTGGCGGTGCGCCAGATGGCCATGCGCAACGGCGGGCGGTACGTGGGGGTGCCCACGTCGGTAACCATCGAAGAAGTGGTTTTCGGCCCGCTGCTGCGCGCCCGGAGCAGCGCCTGATGTATTTCCTGAACCTCACTCTGGCACAGTTTCTGGCGGTGTTCGGGCCGGTGGCGGCGGTCACCGTCGCGCTCTACCTGCTGGACCGTTCGCGCCGCCGGCAACTGGTGCCCACGCTGCGGTTCTGGATCGCCGCCCGGGAACCGGCCGCGGTGAGACGGCGCAAGCGCATCCAGCAGCCGTGGTCGCTGATCCTGCAACTGGTGAGCATCGCGCTGCTGCTGCTGGCCATCGCGCAGTTGCGCTGGGGCAGTCCGGCGGGCGCGCCGCGCGATCACGTGCTGATTCTGGACACCTCGGCGTGGATGGCCGCGAAATCCGGCGGCAAGGCCCTGATGGACGCGGCGCGCGAGCGGGCCAATGCCTACATCCGGGCCGTTCCCGCGCGCGACCGCATCATGCTGGTGCGCGCCGACGCCCTTACCACGCCGGCCACGGCCTTCGAGCCGGACCGCAAAAAACTTCAGGAGGCCATCGACGCCTCCGCCCCCGGCGCGACCGCGCTCAACCTGGACCAGGCGCTGGCTTTCGCGCGCCGTCTTCAGGCCCAGCCCGGGCGGCGTTCCGGCGAGATCGCCTACGTGGGCGCCGGGCGCATCGGCGAAGCCGACCTGATGGAACCCGCCTCCGCCCCCGACAGGAATCTCCGCGCGGTGCTGGTTCCCGATTCCGCTAGAAACTGCGGCCTGCGCAAGGCCGGCCTGCGGCGCTCCGCCACGGACCCGGAACTGTGGCAGATCTACCTGGCGGTGAGGAACTACACGGCCGCGCCGCGCCAGCTCAGCGTGGCCCTGACGTTCGGGCCGGTGAAAGGCGGCAGGGCGGCGGTTTCGGTGGGCGCGCGGCGGCTGACGCTGCCGGCGGGTTCCGAACAGGAGGTCACCTTCGAGTACCGCACCCGCGCGGCGGGCCTGCTGGAAGCCAGCCTGATGCCCCCGGACGATTTTCCCGGCGACGACCACGCGGTGCTGGAACTGCCGGCGCAGCCGGCGCTTCCCGTAACCGTCTATTCGCAGGAACCGGATCTGTTGCGTCCGGTTCTGGACGCCAATCCCCACATCAAGGCCGTGTACCGGAACCCCGCGGAGTACCGCCCCGGGGCGCCGGGCGATCTTATCATCCTGGACCGCTTCCGGCCGCCGGTCCGGCCGGCGGTGGACGCCATCTGGATCGACCCCCCTGCGGATGGCTCGCCCATTCCCGTGCGCTCGCGGCTGGAGGACGTGCCGTTCGCCGGCTGGACCCCGGATTGTCCCATCGCGGCGGGTCTGCGCACCAAGGATTTCCGGCTGGCCTCCACTTCCGTGTTTGAGGCGGGGCCGCGGGACATCAAGGTAGGGCAGGCGGGCGAAGGCGCCGTGATTGTAGCGCGGGAGGAAAAGCCCAGAACGATTGTGCTGGGCTTCCATCCGGCCCTCTCGGCAATGCGCTACGAGCTGGCCACGCCGCTGCTGTTCGCCAATATGCTGCGCTGGATGGATCCGGAGATCTTCCGCCGCTGGGAAATCAGCGCGGGCAGCGCGGGGGCGGTCAAGATGACGCTGGATGCGGACGTGAACCCGGCGTCGGTGCGGGTGCTCGGTGAAAGCGGCGGGCCGGTGCCCTTCACGCTGCATGACCGCACGCTGCGTTTCTTTTCCGGGACGCCCGGGACGGTGCGGATCATCGCGGGCGACCGCGAATACGTCTACTCGCTGACCCTGCCGCAGGTGTGGGACGGCCGGTGGGAGCCGCCCAAGGAGGCGAGACGCGGGCTGCCGCGGCCCGCCGGCACGGGCGAATCCTCGCTCGAGCTGTGGCAGTGGCTGGCGCTGGCGGGCGCACTCGGCCTGCTGATCGAATGGTTTCTGTTCGGGCGGTTCGGACGCGGCGCGGTCCCCGTGCTTTCCATGCGGCTCCGCGCGCGGCGCAAGGCGGTGGCCGGATGACCTTCGATCGCTCGTGGGTGTTGTTTTTCGCCTGGCTCCCGCTCGCCTGGGCCGCCTGGGAGTGGCGCAGTTCGGGACGCCGCGGCGCGCTGCTGTTGAAGGCGGCCTCGATGACGCTGGTGCTGCTGGCGCTGGCCGAGCCGCGCCTGACCATCTTCCAGACGAAAGTCGCGCTGGGCATTCTGGTGGATACTTCGGCGAGCGTTTCCGCGCAGGACCTGGAGAGCGCCTCGGCGCTGGCTACGCGCATCGAGAAAGGGCGCGGCCGCAATTGGACGCAGGTGATCCAGTTCGCGCGCGCGACGCGGCCTCCGCAGCGCGAAGAGCTCGACAGGAACGGCTGGAAGTTCCGGCACACCGCCGGCGCCTCCGGCCGCGGCACCAATATTGAAGCCGCCGTGCGCGACGCCATGGGCACGCTGCCCGCCGGATACATCCCGCGTCTGCTGCTGGTTTCCGACGGCAACGAGAACCTCGGCAGCGTCTCACGCGCCATCTGGCAGGCGCAGCAGTTGCAGGTCCCGGTAGACGCCATCCCGCTCGGCGGGAGAGCCCGGCCGAACCTGGTGCTCGAATCCGTGAGCCTGCCAACGCTGGTCTTCAGCGGGGAACGTTTCCCCATCGACGTGGCGCTCAGCTCGCCGCGATCGGCTCAGGCCGCCGTGGAGGTTTCGGCCGAGGGCAGGACGCTCGGGACCAGCACCGTACAGGTTGCGCCGGGGATGAACCATTTCCGCGTACACGCGGACCTGAATGCGGTGGGCGCGATCGAACTGGCGGGCACGATCAGCGCACCCGGGCTCGGACAGGCGCACTTCGAAAACGCGCTCACGCTGCGCCGGCCGCGCGTGCTGTTGATCTCGCGCGACCCGGCGGGGACCGAGGTGCATCTTGTCCGTGCGCTCGAAGCCAACCAGTTCGAAGTCGCCCGGGCCAACGGGATTCCGCAGGAAAATCTGGACGACTACCAGCTTCTGATCTTCAATAACTTCGACGCGCACCTGGTGCCGCCCGCGCGCAAGGCGGCGGTGGAGAATTTCGTCAAACAGGGCGGCGGGCTGCTCTGGATCGCGGGCGAGGAGAACGTCTACGTCGAGAAGAAGAACCAGGAGGAGGACCCGCTGGAGCGTTCCCTGCCGGCCAAGCTCTCGCCGCCGCGCACGCCGGAAGGCACCTGCGTGGTCCTGATCGTGGATAAGTCCTCCTCCATGGAGGGCAAGAAGATCGAGCTGGCGCGGCTGGCCGCGATCGGCGTGGTGGACAACCTGCGCCCGATCGACCGTGTGGGGGTGCTGATTTTCGATAACTCGTTCCAGTGGGCGGTGCCGGTCCGCAGGGCCGAGGACAAGGCCATGATTAACCGCCTGATCTCCGGCATCATGCCCGACGGCGGCACCCAAATCGCCCCCGCGCTGGCCGAGGCGTATCGCGCCATCGCGCCTCAGAAGGGCATGTACAAGCACATCGTACTGCTTACCGACGGGATTTCGGAGGAGGGCGACAGCCTGGGCATCTCGCGGCAGGCGCTTGCCAACCGCATCACGATCTCGACAGTGGGCCTGGGGCAGGACGTAAACCGGGCGTTTCTGGAAAAAGTGGCGGCGATTTCCCAGGGCAAGTCTTATTTCCTGATCGACCCCTCCGGGCTGGAACAGATCCTGATCAAGGACGTCCAGGAGCACACCGGCACGACCGCAGTGGAGAAGCCGACCAGGCCGGTGGTGGTGAAGAAGGCGGAGATCCTGGATGGAGTGGGCATCGAGGGCGCGCCGGCGCTCCACGGCTACGTGCGTTTCCAACCGCGGCCGACGGCGGACGTGATCCTGGACGCCGACCCGAAAGAGCGCGAGCCGCTGCTGGTGCGCTGGCAGTACGGGCTGGGGCGCGCGGCGGTGTTTACTTCCGACGCCAAGGCGCGCTGGGCCGTAAACTGGGTGAGCTGGCCGGGGTTCGACCGCTTCTGGACGAACATCTTCCGTGACCTGCTTCCGCACGCGCACGTCAGCGAGGCGACCGCGGAATTCGACCGCGCCCACAATGAGCTGGTGGTCGATTACCGCCTGGGCCGCAACGTCCCGGATCCGCCCCAGCCGCCGGACATTTTCGCCTTCGGCCCGAACAACTTCCAGCAGCCGCTCAAGGTGGCCAAAATGGCGGCGGGTTACTACCGCGCGCGGGTGCCCATCCGCCAGAACCAGGGCCTGTTCCGCGTGCGGCCGCTGGCCGAGTCGCGAGCCTTCCCCGAGGTCGGCTTCTACCGCGAGGAGGACGAGCTGGCGGAATACGGCGCCAACGAGCAGGTGCTCAGGCAGGTGGCGACAGCCACGGGGGGGCGCTTCAATCCGCCGCTCAACCGCGTGCTGGACCCGGCCGGCCGCAGCGTGCGCGGGACCATGCACCTGTGGCCGGGGCTGTTGGCGCTGGCGGTGGCGCTGAACCTGCTGGAACTGGTGCTGCGCAAGTGGCGGGGGATCGCGGAGGCGTTCAGGCGGGGCGCGTAGGAGATGACGGAAATGGTAAAATTGCCTTGTGGCAACCATTTCTGTCAAAGTTGAGAAATCCGGCAGAATTCTGATTCCTGCCGCAATCCGGCGCAAACTGAAGCTGGAGGAGGGCTCGCAGGTTCTACTCCAGGTTGATGAAACCGGCATGCGTTTGGGCACGCGCGAGCAGGTGCTTGCCCGCGTTCGCCGGGAATTGCGCCGCTACATTCCCGAAGGCCGGCGCCTGTCCGAAGAGCTGATTAAGGAACGGCGCGCCGAAGCTGAACGGGAGAATCGGCGTTGAGTTCCCCCTCGAAAACGGCGTACGCACTGGACGCCTCCGCTCTTCTGGCGCTCTTGTTGAACGAGCGCGGCCATGAGAAGGTGAATGCGGTGCTGGACAACGCCCTTGTGCATTCGGTGAACGTCGCCGAAGTGATCGGAAAACTGGTGCGGGAGGGTGTACCGCCGGCGAAGGCCGTGGAAATGGTGGACGCACTCGGCCTCGATGTGGTTGAGGAGTTGCCCGGTCCCCAGGCCGGGCTCTGCGGTGTCTTGCTGGCCGAAACCAGATCTCACGGCCTCGGCCTGGGCGACTGCGTCTGTCTTACCGTGGCGGCGTGTACCGGAGCGGCCGCACTTACCGCAGACCGGCAATGGCAGAGGCTCAACGGGCGTGCCGTGGGCGGGAGCAGGCTGCGGGTGGAAGTGATCCGCTGACACCGGAATCAGCTCGCCTTCGGCGGCGCGAATGGTGCGCCGTCACCACGCCCTTGCCACCGCTCCCTGGCGGTCGCGGCTCGGCGCCGCGCTCCAGATCAATGACATACGTATCGTCGTGACACCCGATTCCGAGCCGCGACCGCCGGGAAGCGGTAGCACAGCATAGAAGCGGGATCACGTGCGGTAGCTCGCGTTGATGCGGATGTAATCCTCGGTGAAATCGCAGGTCCAGAAACGGGCCCGGCCCTTGCCGCGGCCCCGAAGGGCGAAGCGGATCTCGCACTCCGGCGCGTCGAGTCTGGCCTTCAGCTCCGCTTCCGAAAAATCGGCTGCCAGGCCGCCGCGGCACACGGCGACGCCTTGCAGGTCGATGTCGGTCTTGGCCGGGTCGAAGGCCACTCCGGCGTTTCCGGCCGCGGAGATGATGCGGCCCCAGTTGGGGTCGGAGCCCGCGATGGCGGTTTTCACCAGGGGCGAGTTGGCGATGCCCCGGGCGATGCGCGCCGCGGCGTCGTCGCTGGCGGCGCCGGTCACGTGAATCGTCACCAATTTGCGCGCGCCTTCGCCGTCGCGGGCGATCTGCCGCGCCAGGTCTTCGAGCACTCCTGTGACCGCCTCTTCGAATGCCGGCATTTCCCTGGAGTCGGGGCGGACGCCACTGGCGCCGTTGGCGAGCAGCGCCAGCGTGTCGTTGGTGGAGGTGTCGCCGTCGACCGAGACGCGGTTATAGCTGCGCTCCACGCCGCGTTTCAGAATCGCCCGCAGTGCGGCGCCCGGCACATTGGCGTCGGTCAGCACAAAGGAAAGCGTCGTCGCCATCATGGGCTGAATCATCCCGGAGCCCTTGGTCATGCCGGCGATGCGCACCGTGCCGCGGCGCAGCTTGATTTCGGCGAAAGCCTCTTTCGGGCGCGTATCCGTGGTCATAATAGCGCGGGCCACATCGCCGAAGCGCTCTTCGCTGAGCGCCGCGACCAGGCCGGGCAGCGCGCCGGTGATGAGCCTGGCGTTCAGCTCGACCCCGATCACGCCGGTGGAGGCGGGCAGCACCTGGGCGGGCGGCAGTTTCAACAGACGCGCGGCCGCGCGGCAGCAGGTGAGCGCGACCTGGTCGCCGGTGCGGGTGGCGCAGTTGGCGTTTCCGGCGTTGGCCAGGATGGCGCCAATCAATCCCTTGCCGGTTTTCAGGTGGCGGCGCGCCAGTTTCACGGGCGCGGCCTGGACGCGGTTTTGCGTAAACACCGCGGCAGCCGTGGCAGGCATGCCGGAAACGATGAGGGCCAGGTCGTCCCTGCGGACCTGGCGGATACCCGCCCAGGTGGCGGCGTATCGATATCCCAGCGGCAGATTCATGGCAGTGGAAAGGCTTAAAGCCTATCCTACTATGTCGCCCGCGCCGATTCGCTGGCCGTTGGCGAACTCGCCGCCGGACATGCGCTTGCGGCCCTCCAGTTGCACCTCGACGAGTTCCAGCGCACCCTCGCCGCAACCCACCCAGAGGCCGCCCTCCCGGCGCAGCGCACCGGGCGCGAGATCGCGTTCGCCCACGCGCGCCTTCCAGAGGAGCAGCGTCTGGCCGCGGAACCGGGTCCACGCTCCCGGCCAGGGCTGAAAGCCGCGCACGCGGTTGTGAACTTCGCGCGCGGGCCGGGTCCAGTCGATCAAACCGTCCTCCTTCTTCAGGAGGGGAGCGTAGGTCGCCTGCGCCGGGTCCTGGGGGCGCGCCTCGATGCGCGGCAGGTCCGCGAGCGTCTCCACCAGCAGGTCCGCACCCATGGCCGCAAGCCGCGCCGCAAGCTCGACGGCGTTTTCCTCCGGACCGATTTCCGTTTCGCGCGCGCGGAGGATATCGCCCGTATCCAGGCCCGCGTCGATCCGCATGATGGTAACGCCCGTGCGGGTTTCGCCGCGGGCGACGGCCCACTGCACGGGCGCCGCGCCGCGGTACTTCGGCAGCAACGAGGCGTGCACGTTGAGAATGCCCAGCGGGGCGATATCGATCACCGCTTGGGGAATGATCTGCCCGTAACCCACCACCACCATGGCTTCGGGCGCGATGCCGGCCAGCCGCTCCACGGCCTCGGGCCGGCGAACGCGCTCGGGCTGGTAAACGGGCAAGCCGAGGCGCAGCGCGGTTTCCTTCACCGGCGGAGCGGCCATTTCGCGCCCGCGGCCGCGCGGGCGGTCCGGCTGGCTGACGACCAGGTCCACCCGGTGGCCGGCCTCCACGATGCGCTCGAGCGTGGGCACGGCGAACTGCGGGGTGCCGAGAAAAACCAGGCGCATGTGAGGAGCGCTCAGCTCCACTCGCCGGCTTTGGCGAGCTTGCGCACCTTGCGGCGGATGAGGTCGCGCTTCAGCGCGCTGACGTGGGTGATGTACAGGCGCCCGTACAGGTGATCGGTCTCGTGCTGGAAGGCGCGTGCCAGCAGGTCTTCTCCGGTCTTCTCAAACCACTCGCCCTTGACGTTCTGGGCGCGAATGGTGACGCGCTTGGCGCGGCGCACCTGCTCGCGGAAGCCGGGGATGCTGAGACAGCCTTCCTCCCCGGTCTGCTTTCCGTCCAGGCGCACGATGCTCGGATTGATGAGCACCAGTTTCTCCTCCGGCTTCTCTCCGTTGGAGACGTCGATGACGGCGATCTTCCTGGATACCCCGATCTGCGGCGCCGCCAGCCCCACCCCCTTAGCGGCGTACATGGACTCGAACATGTCGTCGATGAACTGGTGCAACTCGGGCGTATCGAACTCGGTGACGTCGGCCGCCTCCGACTCCAGGACCGGGTCACCGTACTTTACGACGGGGTAAACCATACTAAAATTTTCTCACCTGATCCAGGTAGGCATCAAAGTTCCGGCCGGTTTCGCCAAGCGAGTCTCCGCCGAACTTCTCCAGAAACGCGGCCGCGAGCGTCAGCGCCACCATGGCTTCTCCGATCACGCCGGCCGCCGGCGCCACGGCCACATCGGAGCGTTCGTAAGCGGCCAGCGCGGGCTGGCGCGTGCCGAAATCCACGGATTCGAGCGGCCTGCGGAGCGTGGAAATGGGTTTGAGATAGCCGCGCACCACGATGTCCTGGCCGTTGCTGATGCCGCCCTCGATGCCGCCCGCGCGGTTGGCGCCGCGCTTGAAGGCGGCGTCGACCGGGTCGTAGCGGATGGTGTCCTGCACGGCGGAGCCGAAGCTCGCCGCGGCTTCGACGGCGTCGCCGATCTCGACTCCCTTCACGGCCTGTATGGAAACCACCGCCTGCGCCAGTCTGCCGTCCAGCCGTGCGTCCCAGGTGGTGTGCGAGCCGAGGCCCGGCGGCAGCCCGTGGGCCACCACTTCGAAGACGCCACCCACCGTCTCGCCCGTGCGGTACGCCTCATCCACCACGGCCTTCATCCGCGCCTCGACGGCCGCATCCACGCAGCCCAGCACGATCTCCTCGCGGCGGCTCAGCGCGACGATCTCTTCCCAGGAGGCGCGGCGCTCCAGGCGCACGCCTCCCACCTGGATCACGTGGCTCAGCACGTCAATGCCGAACAGGTTGAGCAGCGATTTGGCGACGGCTCCGGCAGCCACCCGGGCGGCGGTCTCGCGGGCGCTGGCGCGCTCCAGGATGTAGCGCGCGTCGTGCAGGTTGTACTTGAGGCAGCCGGCCAGGTCGGCGTGACCGGGACGCGGACGCGTCACCGGTTTCTTCTTGGCGGGGTCGCCTTCTTCCACCGGCAGCGCTTCGCTCCAGTTCTGCCAGTCCTTGTTGCGGATGAGGATGGCGACGGGCGCTCCGATGGTGCAGCCGTGCCGCACGCCGGCCACCACTTCGGCGCGGTCCGTTTCGATCTTCATGCGCCCGCCGCGGCCGTAGCCCTGCTGCCGCCGCCAGAGTTCCCGGTTGATTTCGTCCGCCGACACGGGAACTCCCGCCGGCAAGCCGGACACCGTGGTCACCAGACACTCGCCGTGCGACTCGCCAGCGGTCTCAAAACGAAACATGGAAACAAAATTGTACCTTGTTGCGCACCGCGGGCGTGCACTATACTCGGACCAACAACAGGAACGAAGGAGGCCGTGAATGGTTCTGGTCTTCCTGGGGTTAGTCATCGTTCCGGGCCTGTACGCACAGGCTCAATACGGCTCCTTGGGCGGGCGCGCCGCGGATGCATCGGGCGCGGTCATCCCGGGAGTGAAGCTCTTGGTGGTAAACGCCGAAACCGGGCAGAGCGTGGCCGCCGTCACGGGCGACGACGGTTCCTACCTGGTCCCGCAACTGCTCCCCGGAAGCTACGAAATCCGCGTGGAACATGCCGGGTTCAAGCGCCTGGCGGTGACCGGCATCGTCATCGAGATCGGCCAGAACGCCGTGCAAGAACTCACGCTCGAGGTGGGATCGGTGAGCGAGAGCATCTCCGTGCAAAGCTCGGCGCTGATTCTCGACACCGTCACCGGATCCATCGGGCACGTGGTGGACAACAAAGAGATTGTGGAATTGCCGTTGAACGGACGCAACGTCTTCGACCTGGTGGCGCTGACGCCCGCGTCGTTCCGGCAGGGCGGCGAAATTTCCATCGGCGGCGGGCGCACCAGCTCGGCGGCGGCCATGCTCGACGGAGTGCTCAACTCGCGCGGAGGCATCGGCGCCCAGAACATCGAGATGGATCCGCCCATCGACATCATGCAGGAGTTCCGCGTGGAGGCCAACAGCTACTCGGCACAGTACGGGCGCTCCAACGCGGGTCTGGTGAACGCCACTACCAAGAGCGGCACGAACGCGTTTCACGGCGTTTTTTACGAGTTCGTGCGCAACGACTTGCTGGATTCGCGCGGGTGGAACGCGGATGAAAAAGCCCCGCTGCGGCGCAACCAGTTCGGCGGCTCGATCGGCGGCCCCATCCGGCGCGACCGGAGTTTCTTCTTCTACAACGCCGACGCGTTCATCGAGCGGCGCGGGATCGTCCGCACCCGCACGGTGCCTTTGGCCGCGTGGCGGACGGGCGATCTCTCCGGGGTCGAGCGGCAGCAGAACACTGCGGCGGGACCGGTGGGTCAGGCGCTGGTGATTTACGACCCCGCGACTAATCAGAGGCAGCCTTTCCCGGGCAACCGCATTCCCGCGGACCGGCTCGACCCGGTGGCGGTGAAGGCGATCTCGTATGTGCCGCTGCCCAACCGCCCGCCGGACAATCCCATCACGCAGGGCGGCAACTGGCAGCAGAACGCGGCGGATTCGCTCGACCGCGTCCATCACACCCTGCGCGTAGACCACACGCTCAACGACAGCACGCGCATGTTCGGCCGCTACATCCTGGTCAGCCCCGACAAGAACCCCACCGGAACAACGGCCGGTTTCGGCGTGGCCGATACGGACGCCATCAAGATCGAGAACCGCAGACAGAATCTCGCGCTCAACCTCACGCGCATGTTGTCGCCCACCGCTTTCGCCACCCTGCGGGCCGGATTCAACCGCGTTCACATTCTGCGCGGCGGATTCGGGCTGGGACAGAACTGGCCGGAGAAGCTGGGGCTGAAGGGCGTGGCGCAGGACGTGTTCCCGCGCTTCAACATGTCCAACGGGCTGGTGCCCACCACGAATTTCGGCACTCCCGGGAATCAGAACCGGCGCTCCGGCATAACCACTGGTGAAGTGAACGCCGATGTCAACCTGATACGCGGCAATCACACCATCAAGTTCGGCGGTTCGTTCATCCGGTTCAACGCCAACGAGATGGCGCGCCAGTTTGCTTCCGGGCAATTCGTGTTTCAAACCAAGTTCACCAGCGGCCGGAACGCGCAGGGCGGCAATATCACCAATACGGGCATGACGTTTGCGGACTTCCTGTTGGGGCGCCTCAACCAGGTGAACGCCGAGTTCAGCCAGGGCAATGCGCGCCGCAGTTACTACGCGGCCGGCTACGTGGAAGACGGCTGGAAGGCGCTGCCCTCGCTCACCTTGAACATAGGCCTGCGGTATGACGTGGAAAGCCCCTTCGTGGAAGTCAACAACCGCATGAACAACTTCGATCCCCTGGCTCCACATCCGCTGGCGGGAACCGGAGACATTCCAGCGGGGGTCCTGGGCATTGTGACTTTCCCAGGACGCAACGGCTACGGGCGGCGGCTCCTGCACTGGGATCCGAACAACTTCGCGCCGCGCTTCGGCTTCAACTGGCGCGTGCCCTGGATGAGCAACACCGTGGTGCGGGGCGGCTTCGGGGTGTTCTTCGGCAATCCCTACGACCGCAACGTGTTCCAGATCGCGGGACTTGGCTTCGACGCCGTGGGCACGGTGAGGGACCCGGTGCCGTTCACGCTGGCGCAGGGCATCCCGGCTGGCACTATGACGGCGCCTTCGGAAAGCGACCTGACCTCCGCCTTCGGCGCGCGCGGAACCAAGTTCCCGGTTTCGCAGATCCAGTGGCTGGATCCCTGGCGCAAGACGCAGTACAGCTTCAATTACAGCCTCACGGTGCAGCGCCAGTGGAAGGACCTGCTTTTCGAAGCGGGCTACCTGGCCAACCTGGGCCGCAAGGTGAATTTTCCCAACATCAACCTGAACCTCATCCCGCCCAACCTGCTCTCCCGGACGGAGATCAACCAGCGGCTGCGGCGGCCTTATCCGCAGTTCGATTCCGACCGGCCGCAGATTCAGATCATCGCTCCCAACTGGGGCTTCTCCAATTACCACGCCTTCACCTTCAAGAGCGAGCGGCGCTTCTCCAACGGCGCGGGGTGGATCGCGACGTATACCTGGTCGAAGTGGATCGACAACGTGGTGTTCGTGGGCGGCGACGACGCCACCTTCGGCGATAACGACCAGGTGCAGAATATTTACGACCGGAAACACGAGCGCTCCATGTCCACCAACCACATCCCGCACCGCGCGGTGATCTCGCCGATCCTGGAACTGCCCTTCGGCAAGGGCAAGCCGTTGGTGAATTCCAACCGCGTGCTCGGTTGGATCGCGGGCGGCTGGCAGGTTTCGGGCATCCTCACGCTGCAAAGCGGATCGCCGTTCGGCGTGTCGGTGGTGAACGGGCCTCGCGACCTGCTGGGCGACGATGCCGATGGCACCAACCTTCGCGCGGACGTCGTGGGCGACTGGCGGCTGCCCGAGGGTCAAAAGGGCAAGCCCGCCGTGGGACAGCGCGGAATCGCGTGGTTCAAACCGGAGGCCTTCGCATCGCCGGCGCGTTTCACCCACGGCAATACGGCGCGGACCATTATTCTCGGTCCGGGGTTCGTGAGGGCCGATACCGCCGTGACCAAGAACTTCCGTTTCCGCGAGCGCTACCGCGTGCAGTTCCGCTGGGAGGCGTTCAACGTTTCCAACACTCCGTTGTTCGGGTTGCCGGGAAACGGGCTGGGCAGCGGCGGATTCGGGGTGGCGGGCGCGGGCTCGGACGACCGCGAAATGCAGTTCGCGCTGAAGCTGTACTACTGACGCGGCTGCGTTCCGGCGGCTTCCTTGGGTTTATTGCCGAGCGGATGGGCAATGCGGCCCAACGCACGCCATAGCGCGTGCCGGCGTTTGGGCGGTTGCGGGCGCGCAGCGGGCGGCGTCACCGCCGCAGGAGGCTTCGCTACAGACGTGGCGGGCGGCGGCGGCTCCAACTCAGGCGCGGTATACGCAACGCCGGACGCGCCGGCGGCAGACACCGGGAGTTCCAGAGGCTCCGGCTCCGGTTCGAGACCGGTTTCCTTGGGGGGCGCGGACACGCGTGGCGGCGCGACTGTGGCCACTCGCGTCCGGAGGGGCGCCGAGGGTTCCGCGGGCTGGATGGCCGTCGCGGGCGGAGGTACGGCGGCGGGCTGCACAGGCGGCTGAATGGGCGCGGGCGGCACGGCGAGGTGCGGCGGCGCTGGCGGCGGCAGCCAGGCGGGCGCCGAATGGCTTCCGAATTTCCACGCGAAGAGCGTGGCGGCGCCTGCCAGGCAGATCAAGACCGCCGCGGCTGCCGCAGCCGGCGCCCGGCGCTTGCGCGGCGGCACACGACGTACGGTCATGGCATCCCGGAGGGCCGCGGCGAATTCCGCCGCGGATTGGAAACGCTGCTCCGGAGCCTTGGCCAGCGCTTTCAGGATCACCGCATTCAATTCCGGCGTGACCGCGGGTTCGAGCTCCAGCGGCGGCACAGGCAGGCACTCGCGGTGCTCGCACATCACCTGGAAAGCGCTGGGGGCCTCGAAAGGGCGCCTTCCCGTCGCGATCTCGTACAGGACCACGCCGGTGGAGTAGATGTCGCTGCGGGCGTCGGCGGAGGCGAGTTCCACCACCTGTTCCGGAGACATGTAGTACGGCGATCCAGCGAAGGCGCCCGAATGCGTGAGCTGCGGTCCGCTGAGGCTACGCGCCAGCCCGAAGTCGGTCAGCTTGATCGACCCGCCGGGGGTGACTATCATGTTGGCGGGCTTGACGTCGCGGTGCACAATGCCGCGCCCATGCGCATAGCTCAGCGCCGCGAGCGTCTGGAGAATGAAGGGGCATCCTGCCTCCAGCGGCACGCGCCCGCGCGCCAGGATGGCGTTCAGCGGTTCGCCCTCGACCAGTTCCATGACCAGCGCGAGCCCCCGGGGCGTCCAGAAGGCGTGGTGCACGGCGGCGATATTGGGATGCTGCAAGCTGGCCTGGAGTTGAATCTCGCGCAGCCAGCGCACTTCCTCGTCCTCGCCGGGCGGGCGCCCGCAGGTGAGGAACTTGATGGCGTCTACGCGGTGCGTCAGGACATGCTTGGCTTTGAAAACCTCTCCCGAGCCGCCGGTTCCCAGCGACGCGAGAATCCGGTACTCGCCAATCAGTTCATCCGGCTCGCAGGTCAAGGAGCGTCTCCGGTTAGGTCCCCGACATCAGCCAGATGGTCAGAGCCATGGCCGCGACGCCGGCTGCCGCTCCGGTCAGTACGGCCCATTGCAGGCCAAGCGGCTGGGGCTGGGGGGCAGGGACGAATGGGATCTCCGGCTGGGGTTTCGGCGCCGGCATGATTTCGGGCGGCGCGAGTTCGGCGGCGGCGGGCTCCGCGGGAGGCTCGGCCGCAGGTTGCACCGTGCGCTCGGCAACGGGCTCCGGAGCGGTTTCGAGGAGCTGCGGTTCGGAAGTGGCAGGTCCGAGCGCTTCGGGCTCGGGTGTCGCGGGATGGATGGGTTCGAAGACGGGTTCAGACTCCGGCGCGCTGAGCACGGTGGAGTCGCGGACGGGTTCGACGTCATCAGGTACCGGTGTGGCCGGCTCGGCCGGTTCGGCTGGCTCGGCAATGGGTATGAGGGCTTCAGGCTCGGGCTCGGGGACCGGCGGGGCAGCTTCGGGCACTGGAACGGCCAGCGGGACCGGCTCACCGACAGGCGTAACGGTTTCGGGTTCCGGCGCGGCCGGCACGACTGGTTCGGCAACCGGCGTGACGTCATCAGGTTCCGGCGCGGCCGGCGTGACCGCCTCAACCGGCCAAGCGGCTTCGGGCACTGGCGCGGCCAGTGGGACCGGCTCGGCAACAGGTGCGATGGCCTCAAGCACCGGCGCGACCGGCTCGGCAACGGGCGGGGCGGCTTCGGGCACTGGCGCGGCCAGCGGGACCGGCTCAACAACCGGTGCGACGGCTTCGAGCACCGGCGCGACCGGCTCGGCAACCGGCGTGACGGCTTCGAGCACCGGCGCGGCCAGCGCGACCGGTTCGGCCACAGGCGCGACGGCTTCGGGCTGCGGCGCTGCGGCTGCCAGCGGCCCAGCAGCGGGCGCCACCGCTTCGGGCTCGGGCGCGGCCGGCGCGACCGGCTCAACAACGGCTTCCGCCGCTTCCGGCTGCGGCGCAGCCGCTTCGGCGGCCGCGGTCTCCGCCTTGGCTTGAGACCCGCCGAGACCCACCGCGAGCAGCGCCTCCGCGAATTCGGCGGCGTTCTGGTAACGCTGATTGGGTTCTTTCGCAAGGGCCTTGAGGACGATTTCGTCGAGTTCCGGCGGCACCGCCGGGTTCGCGGCGCTGGGCGGCAGCGGAGCCTTGTTCACGTGCGCCAGCATAAGCTCAAACTGGCTGCGGCTTTCGAACGGCGCTTTGCCGCAAAGCATCTCGTACAGCACGACGCCGAGCGAATAGATATCGCTGCGCGCGTCAAGCTCGCCGCCGCGAATCTGCTCGGGCGAGATATATCTCAGGTTACCGATGATCGCGCCGGCCTGCGTCAACTGGGGGCCGTTCGCGGCTTTCGCCAGGGCGAAATGCGAGAGCTTCAGCGTGCCGTCAGGCGTGACCACGATGCTGTCGGCGCTGATGTCGCGGTGTATGATGCCGTGCTCGTGCGCGCAGGAGAGGGCCGAGAGAGCCTGTAGGGCGAGCCCCACGGCTTGCGGCCAGGGCAACGGACCCAGTTGCAGGCGCTCGGCTAGCGGGGGACCTTCCACCAGCTCGGTGGTCATGACCCATTGCCCTTCCAGGTGCGCCGCGTTGTAGAACGCGGCGATGTTCGGATGGCTCAGGCCGGCCCGCACCCGGGTTTCCCGGAAGAAGCGTTCCACTTGTTCCGGATCCTCCTGCGCCGCCTGCGGCAGCACTTGCAGAAGCTCCAGCCGCTCGGCGGCGACATTGCGAACGCGGTAGGCGATGATACTTCGGGACCTTTTTACAAAATCCAGAAACTCATACTCGGAGTAAGTCTGGCCGAGTTCAAAACCCATGCAGCGTCTCCTTACCGGAACGGACGCGATATTTGCGTGCGGGTAAACGCACCTGATCCAGTTTAGGGCGGGAGACTCAAACACTCAATTAGCCGAAGGTACTAACCTTTAAGCTATCTAAAGTTAACTCAAGGACTTGTGGGAGCGCCGCGGTTCAGCGCAGCAGATCTTCCAACTGGATGCGCGCGTCGGTGCGCTCGTCGCGGTATTTGACGATGACAGGGGTGTAGACGGATATACCCCACTCCTTGCCGGGGCCGGAAGTGACGGCGCGCGAGCCCGCCACCACCACCGCGCCTTCCGGGATGACGAGCGGCCGGTCATCGGCAGCCTTGTATACGGTGGCGCGCGGCAGGTCGTAGACCGGAGTGGAACGGTTCAGAATCGTGCCCGTGCCCAGCACCGCCCGGCGCTTCACGACCGTGCCTTCGTACACGCCGCAGTTGCCGCCCACCAGCACTTCGTCTTCGATGATCACCGGCAGCGCGCCCACCGGCTCCAGCACGCCGCCGATCTGCGCCGCCGCCGAAATATGGCACTGCCTGCCGACCTGCGCGCAACTGCCCACCAGCGCGTGGGAATCGACCATGGCGCCCGTGTCCACGTAAGCGCCCACGTTGATGTACATGGGCGGCATACAGGTGACGCCGCCCGCAACGTAACAGCCGTCGCGAATGCTGGAGCCGCCCGGGACGATGCGCACGGCGTCTTCCTGCGTGAACCGCTTGGCGGGATAAGTGGACTTATCGAACCACGGTTGCCGGGCGCGATCGATGGACATGTCCACCAGCGCGCCCATGCGGAACCCGAGCAGGATGCCTTTTTTCACCCACCCGTTCACGCGCCACCCGCTGGGGGCGGCCGCATCGGGTTCCGCCGCGCGGATGCGGCCCTCGTTCAAGGCGCGCTTGAAGGCCGCGAACAGCGTGAAATGCTCGCTGGTGTAGGCGCTGGGGCGCGCCTCGAACAACTCCTCAATCTCAGCCTGCAACGCGCGCCTCCAGCAGTCCCGCAGCCTCCAGCACCTTCTCGATCTTCGCCAGGCTCTCGGGCCTGGGCGCGACGAGCGGCAGCCGGTACACAGGTTCGAGCAGTCCCATCAGGCCCATGGCGGCCTTTACCGGGATGGGGTTGGATTCGACGAAGTTCACGTTCATCAGCGGCAGGAAGCGCCGGTAGAGCGCCCGGGCGGCGGCGAAATCTCCACTCAGGCACGCTTGAGCGATCTGAGTCATCTCGCGGGGAATCTGGTTCGAGACCACGGAGATGATGCCGCGCCCGCCGAGCGCGATCAGCGGCAGCGTGATGGCGTCATCGCCCGAAAGCACCGCGAATTCCGGCGGGACCTCGTGGATGATCTGAGCCATCTGGCTGATGTTGCCGGAGGCTTCCTTGATGGCGACGATGTTCTCGATCTTCGCCAGCCGGGCGATGGTGGCGGGCTCGACGTTCACGCCCGTGCGTCCCTGCACGCTGTAGACGATGATGGGCAGCGGCACGGCCCCGGCGATGGCCTTGTAATGCTGGTAAAGGCCTTCCTGCGTGGGCTTGTTGTAGTAAGGCGTGACCGAGAGAATGCCGTCCACCCCCAGGCGCTCCAGTTCCCGCGCCAGCTCGATCACCTCCTGGGTGTTGTAGCCGCCGGCACCGCCCACCACGGGGACTTTACCCTTGGCTTCCTCCACCACGATCCCGATCACCCGCAGGTGTTCGGCCCGCGTCAGCGTGGGGCTCTCGCCAGTGGTCCCGCACGGCACCAGGAAATTGATGCCGGCTTCAATCTGCCGCCTTACCAGGCGGCGCAACGTCTCCTCGTCAAGGCTCAGATCTTTCCGGAACGGCGTCACAAGCGCCGTTCCGCATCCAGTGAACATGTACCGCCTCCCCTTACTCAAATACGATTTCCGCGAACTCGTGGAACCCGGTTTTCCCAATCACCCATTGCGCGGCCTTCAGCGCTCCGCGCGCGAATCCCTCGCGGCTGCGCGCGATGTGGCGCAGCGTGATGGTGTCCGCCGCCGAGTCGAAGCCGATCTCGTGCGTGCCGGGGTGCATGCCCGCGCGGTTGGAACTCACGTCCACCGGGAGATTGTACCCCGCGTTCTTCATGACTTCCACCAGTTTCAGCAGCGTGCCCGAGGGCGCGTCCTTCTTCGCCGAGTGGTGGATCTCGTAAGCCCACGCGCCGTACTGCGGCTGTCCGGCCATGAGCCGCGCGGCCTCCGCCACGATGCGGAAGAACGCGTTCACTCCGATGGAGAAGTTGGGGCTCCAGACCAGACCGGCGCCGCTGCGCTCCACGGCGGCTCTCACGCGGTCCAGCCCGGCCAGCCAGCCTGTGGCGCCCACCACCAGGTTCACCTTGAGCGCGGCGATGCGCTCCACGTTCTCCACCACGGCCGCGGGAATGGAAAAGTCCACCGCCACGTCCACGCCGCGGAAGTTCTCCGGCGTGATGCCCTCGTAGCGGGAGTTGTTGAACTCGTCCAGCTTCAGCGCGACCGTGAAGCCGTATTCCGGGGCAAGCTGCTCGATGAGCTTGCCCATCTTGCCATAACCCACGATGGCCAGACGCCTGGTCTCAGGCATGTGCGGCTCCATTGCGTTCGAATACGGCCGGGTCCAGCTCGCTGAAGAACTCGGCGTGCAGTTTCTCCACCGCGGCGCGCAGGTCTTTCTCCGCGACCACGAAGCTGAAATTCAGCAGCGACGCGCCCTGCGAGATCATGCCCACGTTGACATCCAGCGAGTTGAAGATGCGCCGCGCGATGCCGGGCGAGTGGCGGATGTTGTCGCCCACCAGGCAGACGATGGCCTGTGAACGCTCGATCTCCACCTCGGCGAATTCCTCGAGTTGCTTGCAGATGTTCTCGAGCCGCGCCGGGTTGTCGATGGTGAGCGAGACGCTGATCTCGGTGGTGGCCACCATGTCCACCGGGGTTTCGAAGCGGTCGAACACCTCGAAGATGCGGTGGAGAAAGCCGTGCGCCATCAGCATGCGGGTGGACTTCACGTTCACCAGCGTGATGTTGCGCTTACAGGCGATGGATTTCACCGCGTTTGCGCAGGGCACGAAATCAGAGATGATGCGGGTGCCGCCCACGTCCGGCCGCCGCGAGTTCAGGATCAGCACTGGGATGTTCTTTTCCACCGCGGGCAGCACCGTGGCAGGGTGCAGCACCTTGGCCCCGAAGTACGCCAACTCCGAGGCCTCGGCGAACGAGATCACCTTCACGCGGTGGCCTCCGGGCAGGATGGTGGGATCGGCGGTGAGCATGCCGTCCACGTCCGTCCAGATCTGGATCTCCTCCGCGCCGATGCCGGCCCCCACCAGCGATGCGCTGAAGTCCGAGCCGCCGCGGCCGAGCGTGGTGGTGACGCCGTCCTCAGTGGCGCCGATGAACCCGCCCATGACGAGGACCTTCTCGCTTGCGATGGGCGGCACGGTCTGGGCCAGCCGCGCGTAGGTCCGCGCGGTGAGCGGCGCGGCCTGCGTATGACGGCGGTCGGTGATGATGACCTCGCGCGAATCCAGGTGCACGGCGGGCAACCCGAAATGGCGGAAGGCCTGCGCCACGATGTAGCTGGAGAGCCGCTCGCCGTAGCTCGAAATGGCGTCGATGGAGCGCGGCGTCAGTTCGCCAAGCACCGCCAGGCCCTTCACCAGCTCGGTCAGCTCCTGGAAGTGTTCGTCCAGCACGCGGTCGAGCGTGGCGCGCTCGTCGAGCGGCGCCACCTGCCGCGCCTCCCGCGAGTGGAAATCGCGCAGATCGTGGATCTGCTGGAGGTAGTCCTGCCGCGTCCCTTCGATGGCGGCGCGGGCGATGGCCAGCAGCTTGTTGGTGGTCTTGCCCATGGCGGAAACCACCACCACGGGCTTGCGGTCCGCGCGCGCCTTCACGATCCCGGCGACGCGCTCGATGGCGGCGGCGGATTCCACCGACGTGCCGCCGAACTTCATGACGATCATCAGTCCAGCATCCCTTCCGAAAACATCAGCTCGGCGTTGAGCACCGCGGCGCCCGCGGCGCCGCGCACAGTGTTGTGGCCGAGGGCTACCAGTTTCCAATCGAGCACCGGGCATTCGCGCAGCCGGCCCACGAAGGCCGCCATGCCGCGGTCGCGCTCGACGTCCTTGCGCGGCTGCGGGCGGTCCTGCTGCTCCATGTACTGCACGGGGCGTTCTCTTCTTCGCCGCCGATGAACGGAATCACGTTGGCGTTGATGTCCATGGAAGGCACTCCGGGGTACCCCGCGCCGGAGATCGCCTGCATGGTGGTGGCGATCACGCGCGTGATGCCGAACTGCTTGAGCGGCGCGAGCGCCATGGTCAGCACCACGGTGGAGCAGTTCGGATTGGTGACGATCTGCCCCTTCCAGCCGCGGTTGCGCTGTTGCAGCGGGACGATCTTCAGGTGGTCCGGGTTGATCTCCGGCACCAGCAGCGGCACGTCGGGCTCCATGCGGTGGTTCTTGGAATTGGAAACCACCACGTGGCCGGCTTCGGCGAAGGCGCGCTCGATCTCGGTGGCCACCGAGGCGTCCATGGCGGAAAACAGCAGCCGCGGCGCGTTGCCGGGTTTCGAGTCCTGCACGGTGAGATCGGCCACGCTCGCGGGAGTCTCGCCCGGGAGGTGCCACTTCATGGCATCCCGGTATTTCTTTCCCGCCGAGCGGTCGCTGGCCCCCAGCCACTTCAGGTCGAACCACGGGTGGCCCTGGAGAAACTTGATGAAATGCTGGCCTACCATTCCGGTAGCGCCGAGAACGCCGGCTTCGATGCGTGCTTGCATGTACCCTCTCTAAGTTGATAGCAATTGGCGAACCAACTGCTGATAAATTTCGACCGCTTCGGCCAGTTCGCGCTTGGAGACGCGCTCGTGCGCCGTGTGGGCCGCGTGAATGCTGCCCGGCCCGATCAGGAACGGCTGCCCCCAGGCGCCGCCGAAAGCGGGGATGTCCGTCGTGTAAGCCACCACGGTGGTGGCGATGCCCGGGACCGAGCCCAGCCGCACCGCGGGAATCTCGAGAACCTGATTCGCCGCCGCGCGGCCCTCGCAGGCGCGCTCCACGGCGGCTTTGGTGGCCGCGGAGTCGCCCACCAGGCGAATCATCACCTCGGCCCGGGCGAAATCCGCCACCACGTTGGGCGCGCGCCCGCCGGTGAGCGTGCCGACGTTCAGCGTGCTCGGGCCGAGCACTTCGTCCACCGGCAGCGGGATGCGGCGGATCTCCTCCAGCGCGTCGAGCAGCTTGTGAATCGCCGATTCGCCCAGCTCGGGGTAGGCCGAGTGCGCCATGCGCCCGCGGGCTTCGATTTCGTAGCGCAGCGCGCCCTTGGAGCCCAGCGCCAGCCGGTTTCCCGTGGGCTCGCCGTTAATAAGGTAGCGCGATCCGCGAAATTCCGAGGCCGCGCGGTAGGCTCCCGCGCTATTGCGTTCCTCGCCCACCACGAACAGCAGGCCGAATTCCCGCACGCCGGCTTCGAGCAGCGCTTCGGCGGCCTTGATCATCGACGCGATGATGCCCTTGGTGTCGCAGGCGCCGCGGCCGGTGATGTGTTCCTCGTCTTCGTCGGAGGCGAAGAACGGGGGGACGGTATCGAAGTGCGTGGAAAGCGTGACCGCCGGGCGCGTACCCCACCAGGCCAGCACGTTGAAGCGCCCCGGCTCCACATCCATGCGCTCCACCCATCCGCCGTAGCGGCCGGCCAGCGGCGCCAGATAATGGCACAGGAATTCGCCCGCGCGGGCCTCATTGCCCGTGATGGACTCGATATCGACCAGCGCCCTTGTGAGCTCGACGACGTTCATAACGATACTGGGGGAGGCAAACAGAAGGGAGAGAGTAGCGGGACTCTTCGCTTCCGATAGCGCTCCACCCGCCTGGGAACGGGTGACAGTGGGCAGGTATTAGCCTGGCCCCCCAACCGTTGCGGCGTGAACGCACCGCCCCGGCTTCGGCGAAGATTCCTGAACCCCTTTCCCCGAACCCCCGCCGTTCATGCGGTGCTGCGAGTTCGAGTAGTCATGGCCTTCGCGCCTCTACCGAAAATCCCAGAATATCGGATTCACCGTCCTCCGCGCAACTTCCACAGAATTTGGCGCAGCATGCCGAGCATCACCGGGGCGTCGCGGCCGGAGATCCCAAAGCGCCGCACGAGCCGCCGGACCTTCTCCCCGGTGGAGGCGGCGGTCACGGGGTTGACATAGCCGCTCGCCTCGAGGGCTTCGAGCAGCATGCGCGTGATTTGTTCGTTTTCGGCGGCGGTGGCGGGCTTTAACTCTTTCGGTTCAGCCACGGCGGAGCGCGAGTCGCGAGCCAGCTCGTAGAGGCACACGGCGACGGCCTGGCCCAGGTTCATGGAGAGGTCCCGCGCCTCGGTGGCGACGCGCAGCAGCCAATGGCAGTGCGCGAGGTCCGTGTTGGAGAGGCCGTACTTCTCCGAGCCGAACAGCAGCGCGACGGGGCCGCCGCCGAGCGCGCGGCGGATGAGCCGCGCGCCGTACTCCAGCCGCCGCACGGGTTGGCGCGGCACACGGCTGTGAATCGAGGTGGTGCCCACCACCAGCACGCAATCGGCGACGGCGTCCGCCACGGATTTGTACTCCTCGGCGGCGGCCAGCAGCGGCGCGGCGCCCACGGCGGAGCGGGCCTCGCGCCAGGCGAGCTCATACGGGTTCACCACGCGCAGCGAGGCAAACCCGAAGTTCGCCATGGCCCGCGCCGCGGCGCCGACGTTCAGCGGGTTGCGCGTTTCCACCAGCACTACCCTGAGGCGGGCTCGAAGTTCAGGGGACATCGTTTATTTTTCGCCGCGGATTGCGTCCATCCGTGGCCCTAATGTTTTTACATCAAAGTCAACGGGTCCACGTCGATCACCAGCGCGGTGGCGGGCCACTGGCGCGCGGCGGCGAAAGATTGCGCGCGGCGCAGCAGCTCGTTCAACGCCTTGCGGCTGGCGGCCTTGATCAGAAGCTGGTAGCGGTACTCGCTCTTGAGCTTCACCACCGGCGCTTCCGCCGGTCCCATGATACGGATTTTTTCCGGGGCGGGTGTGAGGTGGCGGCCGAGTTCCGCGCTCATGTGCAGCGCGTGCTCCTGTTTATCCGAGCGCACCAGCAGGTTCGCCATGGCGCTGAACGGCGGGTAGGCCATCATGCGCCGGAAGTTCAGTTCCTTCTGGTAGAACGCCGCGTAATCCTGCATGGCGGCCATGCGCACGGCGTAGTGCTCGGGGTTGATGGTCTGGAAGAGCACTTGTCCGGGAAGGTCGCCGCGCCCGGCGCGTCCGGCAACCTGCGTCAACAGTTGAAACGTGCGTTCGGCGGCGCGGAAATCGGGCATGCCCAGTCCGATATCCGCGGAGACCACGCCCACCAGCGTGACATTCGGAATGTCGTGGCCTTTGGCGATCATCTGGGTGCCCACCAGGATGTCGTAATCGCCTTCGCGAAAGCCTTGCAGCACGCCTTCGTACTCGCGCTTGCCGGTGACGGTGTCGCGGTCGAGCCGGGCGATGCGCGCGGCGGGGAACTCGCGGTGCAGCTCCTCCTCCACCTTCTCCGAGCCCACGCCGATGAAGTACAGGTGCTCGCTCTGGCACTTCGGGCAGACCTCCGGCACGCGCTCGGCGTAGTTGCAGTAGTGGCACAGCAGCCGGCGGTCGCGGCGGTGATAGGTGAGGGTCACCGAGCAATTGGCGCACTGGACGCGCTCGCCGCACGCGCGGCAGGTGACGTAACTGGAGAAGCCGCGGCGGTTGAGCAGCACGATGCTCTGTTCGCCGGAATCGAGCCGTTCCCTCAGACGCTCCAGCAGGCGGCGGGAAAAGGTGGCCTGCCGCCGCGTCTCGAGGAACTCCTGGCGCATGTCGATCAGCTCCACTTCCGGCAGCGGGCGCTGCTCCACGCGTTCCGGCAGCTCGAGCAGCGTGTACTTGCCGCGCCCGGCGTTGTAGCGGCTTTCCAGGCTGGGCGTGGCGGAGCCGAGCACCACGGTGGCGCCCGCCTGCTGTGCCCGCACGATGGCCACGTCGCGGCCGTTGTAGCGCGGCGTTTCCTCCTGCTTGTAGCTGCTGTCGTGCTCCTCGTCCACGATGATCAGGCCGAGGTCCCGCACTGGCGCGAACACGCCCGAGCGCGTCCCTACCACGACCGGCGCGCCGCCCGCGCGGATGCGCCTCCACTGCCCGCTGCGCTCGCTGTCCGTGAAGGCGCTGTGCAGGATGGCCACGCGGTCGCCGAAGCGGGAGAAGAACTGCGCCGCCACCGCCGGCGTGAGCGCGATTTCCGGCACCAGCAGCAGCGCGCCCCGTTGCTCGGCCAGCGCCACTTCGATGGCGTTCAGGTACACTTCGGTCTTGCCCGAGCCCGTCACGCCGTGCAGCAGGAAGCTCTCGAACCGCCGCGCGCGGATGGACCGGGCGATAGCGTCGAAGGCCGCCTGCTGCGAGGCGTTGAGCACGTGGGGGGCGCGAATCGGAGCGGTGGTCATCCCCACCGGTTCCGGCTTGAGCGTGACCAGCCCTTTGCGCGCCAGCGACCGCGCTGCGGGACTGGCGTCGCGCACCATGGCTTCCAGTTCCTTCAGGTTGTGCGAGCCGGGGTGCAGATCGAGGAACGCCAGCAATTCGCGCTCGGCCTTGGGAAACTTTCCGTCCCGCCCGCCGGCGTTGAGTTCCACCCGCAGCCTCTCCGCCGGCGCGCGCAGCGGGTCGCGGTCCACGTGGACGGTTTCCATGACGACGAAGCCGCGCTTTTCGAGCGACTTCAGCACGCGGTCGGCGAGCGGCAACGTTTTCGCCAGGTACGCCGCCGAAAGCGGACGCCGTTCGAGCGCGCGCAGCACGGAAACCGCCGGATCGTCCGGGGCGGCATCGAGTACGAGCTGCCGCGCGGCGTCCCGTCCCTTGTCCGTCAGCGAATAGATCTTCCCCTGCCGGATTTCGGCGGCCAGCGGCAGCATGCTGCGCAGCACTTCGCCGAGCGGCGCGCAGTAGTAGCCGCCGATCCACTGGCCGAGCGCCAGCAGCCCGCTGTCCAGCACGGGCTCAGCATCGATCAGGCGCAGCGCCTGCCTGGTCGCCACACCGGGCGGCTCGTCGTGACAGCGCAGCACCACGCCGGTGAGCTTGCGCGGGCCGAACGGCACCCACAGGCGGCAACCCGGCTGCACGCGGTGGCGCAGGGTTTCGGGCAGCTCGTAGGTGAACGGCTGGTCGAGCGGCACCGGCAGGCTGACGTCACAATAACGATGGTTCACGCCGCCGACGGCTCCATCGCTTCATGGTAAAACAGAAACTCCATGCCGGAACGGTTTCGCTGGGTGGTGTGCGCGCTGCTGTTCTTCGCCACCACGATCAATTACATGGACAGGCAGGTGCTGGGCATCCTGGCGCCCGCCTTGCAGAACGAGATCGGCTGGTCGGAAGCCGACTACGGACTGATCGTCACCGCATTTCAGGCCGCTTACGCCATCGGCCTGCTGGCGGTAGGGCGGGTGATCGACCTGGCTGGAACGCGGATGGGCTACACGCTATCCATCGTCTTCTGGAGCGCCGCCGCCATGGCCCACGCCGCCGCGCGCTCCGCTTTCGGCTTTGGGGTGGCGCGCTTCGCGCTGGGCTTCGGCGAAGCCGGCAATTTCCCCGCGGCCGTCAAGACCGTCGCCGAATGGTTTCCCAAGAACGAGCGCGCGCTGGCCACCGGAATCTTTAACGCCGGGTCGAACGTCGGCGCGATTATCGCCCCGTTGGCGGTGCCTTGGATCACGCTCCGGTATGGCTGGCGCTGGGCCTTTCTGGCCACTGGCGCGGTGGGCTTCCTCTGGGTGGCGGCGTGGCTGTGGCTCTACCGCACGCCTCCGGCGGCGAAGGACGAGCCCGGCGGTCCGCGCGTTCCCTGGGTGCGTCTGCTGGGGCGGCGCGAAACCATCGGCCTGCTGCTCGCGCGGCTCATCACCGACCCGGTGTGGTGGTTCTACCTCTACTGGGTGCCGAAGTTCCTGTACGCGCGGCACGGCATTACGCTCGATAAGATCGGCCTGCCGCTGGTGGTGATCTACGTGGCGGCGGATGGCGGCAGCATCTTCGGCGGGTGGCTCTCCTCGTGCCTGATCCGGCGCGGCTTCTCGGTCAACGCGGGCCGCAAGCTCGCCATCCTGGCCTGCGCGTGCATGATCGCACCCATCATGTTCGCCCCCCACGTTTCCAGCATGTGGACGGCGGTCGCGCTGCTCAGCCTGGCCACGGCGGGCCACCAGGGATGGGCGGCGAACATCTTCACGGTGGTTTCGGACATGTACCCGCGCAGCGCGGTCAGTTCCGTGGTCGGCATCTGCGGGTTCGGCGGATCGGTGGGAGGCATGCTGGTAGCCGCCGCCACCGGCTTCATCCTTCAGGCCACCGGCAGCTACGTGCCGGTATTCCTGTGGGCGGGGCTCTCCTATTTCGCCGCGCTCGGGCTGGTGCACGTTGCCGCACCGCGCCTCGCGCCGGTGAAATTGTAGATATACTCTGCCTTATGAACATCGGCGTACTCGGTCTTGGTTTCATGGGGAGCACCCATCTTCAGGGGCTCTCGAGAATTCCGGATGTGCGCGTGGCGGCGGTGATGGACACCAACGAACAGCGCCTCTCCGGCGACCTGAGCGGCATTCAAGGGAACCTTGGCGGGCCGGGTCAGGCCATGGATTTTTCGGCGGCTAGGAAATACCGCTCCATCGACGAGATCGTGGCGGATCCCGATCTCGACGCGGTGGACGTGTGCCTGCCCACCGTCTTCCACGCCTCCGCCACCATGGCCGCGTTGCGGGCGGGCAAGCATGTGCTCTGCGAAAAACCCATGGCGCTCAACGGCGCCGACGCCGACGCCATGTGCGCCGAAGCCGAGCGCTCCGGACGCATCCTGATGATCGCCCAGGTGCTGCGCTTCATCCCCGCCTATGCCGGCATGGCCATGCTGGTGAAGAGCGGACAGCTCGGCCCCATCCGGTGGGCCTTCTTCCGCCGCCGCACTTCCGTCCCCACCTGGGGGCCCTGGGAGTTCGACAAGTCCAAGAGCGGCGGCGGCATTTTCGACCTGCTGATCCACGACGTGGACATGTCGCTGTACCTGTTCGGCACGCCCCGCGCGGTCTGCTCCACCGGCCACGAGGACATGGCGGGCGGCATCGACCTGATCACCTCCACGTTCCAATATGACAACGTCCCGTCCGTCACCATTACGGGCGGGTGGCACCACGTGGGCGAGTACCCGTTCTCCATGGAGTACACCGTGGCGGGAGATAAGGGCATCGCCGAGTTCAGCTCCGCCGGACGGCCTGCAACGGTCTACTGGGCCGACGGCCGCAAGGAAGCGCTGCCCGCGCCGGAGGTGGACTGCTATCAGGCCGAGATTCAGTATTTCGTGGAATGCTGCAAGGCGGGCGTACAGCCCGCCAGTTGCCTGCCGGCGGAATCCTCGCTCGCGGTAAAGGTCGCGAAGCTGATGGTGGACGCCCGGTCGTGCAACGGCCAGCCCGTTACGGTATCGGCCTGACCTTCAGGTGCGAAAGCCGGTCGATCCCGAAAGGCAGCTCGCGCCGCGTTCCCGCCGGCCGGAATTCGACCTCCGCGGTGTCTGAGAGAATTACGTCGCTCCAGAAATCGCCGCCGCCCGTGTAGGTGCGCTGGCCCACGCGCAGCGTCCCTTTGCCCTCGCCGAATCCGGTGATGTGCAGCCGCACGGCGGCGGCGCCCGGCGACTGAATCGCCAGGCGCCAGACGGGACGGCCGTTCTCCGTTTGCCATTTGCGCGCATAACGGCCGAGCGTCACCTTCCGGTGAATGCCCGCGAGCGGCAGGCCCCGGGCGGTGGTGCGCGGAGCCAGTTCCCCGGCGGTGGGCGCGGGCAGCTTCAACACCGGACCACCCGCCATCAGAAAGAACAGCGCCGGCAGCACGCGGCTATTTCACCATTCGCCGCATGGGTTTGGCCGGCGCGGGTTGCGCCGGCTTGCGCTCCAGCGCTTCGCCGGCCGGTTCGCGCATCACGTCCACGCGCAACGGCTGATCGCCCTCCGGCGAGGCCAGCAGCGCGTGGAACCCGTCTTCCGGCGCGCGGCCCTTCTGCGTTACTTCGATGGCGTTCTGCGGGCCGAGCATGGTGGCCACGATGGTCCCGCCGATGGCGGTGTTCTTCGTAAACACGGCCATGGCGATGTAGTACACGCCCGGTTTGAGCGGCGGCGTGGTGTAGGGGGTTACGGTGATCATCTCGTCGCCGCTGTCGCTGGTCGAACGGTAATCGGCCACCACGCGGCCGTCGCTCACTTCCGGCATGGCGCCCTGGCGCACGAACAGGTCCACGTCGGCGCCCGGAGTAGCGGTGGAAATGCGCACCTGGAACTTGGTCGTGCCCTCCGGCACCTCGATCTTGTAAGCGTAGTCGCCGCTGAACAGGGTGTTGTCGGAAACCGCCGGGAAGGAGAACGGGGTCTCGGCGTTGGGCTCGAGCGTCCTCGCACCCGGGGGCGCAGGCACCGATGGTGTGCGCTCGATGGTGGCGGTCACCTTGCCTTCCGCCGCCACACCGGCGGTGAACAGCCCCATCCCGATGTAATACGTGCCGGGCGCCAGCGGCTTGGAGGAAGTAGTGGTGACCACGACCGTCTCGTTGCCGGTGTCGCTGGAGGAGTCCCAATCCGCAACCACATTTCCATCGGCCAGGTCCACGTCCGCGCCGTAGCGCACGTACAGATCGGTATCCACGTTGGGTGTAGAGGTGAGCAGCTTGATCTCCAACCGCGTGGCCCCTTCCGGCACCTCGACGCGGAACCCGTAGTCGCCTACGAACAGCGTGGGCTCACCGACCGCGGGCAGGGAGAACTTCCCCGGAACTCCGGAGGTCAGCAGCGTGGAGCCGGAAGGCCGCCCCGCGGAGGTATCGAGCGTGGCGGTGATGCTTCCGCTGACCTCCACGCCCGCAGTGTGAAGCGCGAGTGTGACGTAGTAGTCGCCCGCGCGCAGGGGCGGGGTCGAAGTGGCAAGCACGGTAACGGTCTCGTCGCCGCCCGCGCTCGTCGAAGAATAATCGTCCACTACCTTGCCGTCCGCTACCTCCGGCGGGGTGCCGAAGCGGACGTGAAGGTCGATGTCGGCGCCGGGCGTGGCGGCCGTGGCGCGGACTTGCAGCCTGGTAGCGCCGGCGGGCACGGTCACCTTGAACGTTCCGCTGCTCCTCAACAGGGTCGGGCCGGTCACCGGGCCGACGCGGAAACTGCTCGGCGTACCCGGCTGCAAGACGGGCGCCGCCGCGGTGTCGTCGGTCTCCACGGTAGCGGTGAGGCTGCCGTTCGCCGCAATGCCCGTCGTGAACACTCCAATGGCGATGTAGTACGTGCCCGCGCGCAGCGCCGGATTCGTCGCGGGCGTAATCTCGATGACCTCATTGCCGCCGCTGCCGCTGGAATCGTAGTCCGCCACCACGCGGCCGTCGCTCACTTCAACCGCCGCGCCGAAGCGGGCGTACAGATCAAGGTCTACGCCCGCCGTAACAGTCTCCAGCCGTATGGTCAGCTTCCTGGCGTTAGCCGGAACGGCGATCTGGTAGCCGAGCGAGCCGCTCAAAAGCGTGTTGTTCGAAACCGCAGGGATGTTGAAGCTTTGGCGCGCGCCGGAGGTCAGGACCGTCGGGCCGGATCCGCCGCCGCCCGTTCCCGCACGCACCGTGGCCGTCAGGGTGACCCTCACCGACGTGTTCGTCGTGAACAGGCCCAAGGCGATGTAGTACGTGCCCGCCTTCAGGGCCGCGCCGCTGATAGCGACGGTCTCCTGGCCGGCCGGTCCGCTGGAGGAGAAGTCCGAGACCACGCGGCCGTCGGCGAGGCTGGGCGCCGCGCCGTACCGCACGTACAGATCGACATCCGCGCTGGCCGGCGAGGCCGTAGTGCGGATCTCGAGCCGCGCCGCGCCTTCCGGTACCAAGATGCGGTATCCGGAAGCGCCAGTGAACAGGCGCGGGCTCCCAACCGCATCGAGCGAAATCTCGCGCGACTGCCCGGAGGTGAGCAGCGTTCCACTGGTCTCCGAAGGCGGTGGCGCTGCGGGGGTCTCGAGAGTGGCCGTAATGGTTCCGCTGAAAGCCACTCTGGTGGTAAACAACCCGAAAGCGACGTAGTAATCGCCCGGCCGCAGCGCGGGCGTGGAGGAGGGCGTAATCGTGAGGCTCTTGTTGGCTCCCGAGCCGGTGGTGCTCCAGTCCGCCACGGCGCGGCCGCCGCTGAGCCCGGGCATCTCGCCGAAGCGCGCGTACATCTGCACGTCGGCGTTGATGCTGCTCGCCAGGCGAAACTCCAGTTTGGTCGCCCCGGAAGGCACCGTGATCTTATACCCGAACTCGCCGGTGAACATGGTGGCCTCCGTGACCGAAGGCAGGCTCACGTTGCGCGGCACGCCGGCGATCAGGGCGGTGGGCCCGCCGGGCGACGGCGTGGATCCGCGCTCCACCGTGGCCGTTACCGTCCCGGTGACGGGAATGCCCCTGGTAAACAGTCCCAGGGCGATGTAGTAGGTGCCGGCCCTCAGCGGAGGGTTCGAGCTGGCGGTGATGGTGACGCTCTCATTGCCGCCATCGCTCTCGGACTTGTAATCGGCGACGGCGCTGCTGCCGGAAAGCTGCACATCCTGGCCGAAGCGCACGAACAGATCGACATCCGCATTCGGCGTGGACGTCACGACCTTGATTTCAAGCCTGGTGGCGCCCTCCGGCACGGCAATGCGGAAGCCGGAGTCGCCGTAAAACAGGGTGTTGACGGCGACCGCGGGCAGGTTGAAGGTCTGCGCCACACCGGAAGTGAGATTGTTCGACCCCGCGGGCGGAGTGGTTCCGCTGGTCTGCACGTTGGCGACGATGGTGCCGCGTATCTCCCGCCCCGTGGTGAACACCGCCAGCGCGATGTAGTAGGTTCCGGATTTGAGCGGCGGCGTGGAACTGGAAGCAACCGTGACCACCTGGTCGGTCCCCTGCGCCGCGCTCATGTAATCGAACTGGAGCTTGCCGTCCACGAACGCCGGTTCGGAGCCGTAACGCACCAGCGCGGCCACATCGACGCCGCCCGGCACACCCACCCGCACCTCAAGCCTGGCGGCCCCGGCGGGCACATCCACCTTGTACCCGTTGCCGCCGTTGAACAGAGTGGGCTGCGAAACCGGTGAAATCACGAGATTGCGCGCGACGCCGGGCGTGAGCGCCACGGGCGAGCCCCCGCCGGACGGCGGCGGCGTGCCGGCGCCGGTTTCCACCGTGGCGGTGATGTTCCCGGAGACCGTTCCCGTGGTGAACACCGCCAGCGCGATGTGCCACGTGCCCGGGCGGATCGCCGGCGTGCTGCTCGCATCCAGCCGCAGCACCGCGCGGCCGTTCTTCATTTCCACGGAGATGTCGGACTGCACGCGCCCGTCGGTCACCGAGGGCGGCACACCGTTTCGCGCCACCACCAGGATCTCGGCCGAGGGGTTCGTGCTGGTGACCATCACATTCAGCGCGGTGGCGCCGGAGGGCACGTCGATCTTGAATCCGTAATTGCCATTGAACAGTGTGGGGCTGCTGACGTTGTAACTCCAGTCGCGCGCGGTGCCGGAGGTGAGTGATGCGCCACCGCCGCTCGCGGGAGGCGTAACATCGCGCCCGTCCAAATACCGCTGAAAAGCGGGAAAGGCTACCGCGAACTTGCCGTAAAGCGAGTAGGAGGGCATCAGGTCGCAGCCGGTCTTGCCGGCCGGCGGTTTGGGACCGCCGGTGAGCTGCCCGATAATCACACCCTCATCGGAGAACAACGGAGAGCCGGATGACCCGCCCTCCGTAAGTCCCGTCCTCCAGGGTACGACATAGTGCTTGTCCACGCTGAAACTGGTGGCGCGGTCCTGCGCGCGCTCGCCGATGGAGACGCGCTTGTAATCGCCGGCGGGATGATGAATGCCGAAGACTTTCGTACCGATGGGGACTTCGTCGGGGCGCCACCCGGCGAAGGTCACGCCCGAGGGAACCTCGTTCAGTTGAAGCAGCGTGTAGTCGCCGCGCTCCACTTCGCCGCCCGCCAGGTACCGCGCGCCCGTAGCCCGCGGCACGCTACGCGGATCCGGAGCCGCCTGGTTGCAGCCGGACGTCTGGTACATCCAGAACGTAATCAGCGAGCGCGCTTCGGATTCGGTCGAAATGCAGTGGTTGGCGGTGAGGAAATACGGCGTAAACGTGCGGCCGCGGTCCATGACCAGCGCGCCGGTGCAGTAGGCCCCGCCTTCCCCGGTCTCGAAGACCATGCGGGCCACGCTCTTGGAAATGTCGGCGTACTCGGGATGACAGCCCAGGTCCTCGTGGCAGCCCAGGGCCGCCTGGCGCTCAATGGAAGCCTGTGGCTCCAGGCCGCGGAACACGTGCGAAATTTCCGATAGCTCGAAAGGCGGCGCGCCGGGGGCGGCATCCTCAGGCTCAAATTCGATGATGGCCGCTTCGCCGAATACGAGATCGCTCCAGAATTCGCCGTCGCCGTATGCGCCGCGGCCGCTGTAAGGCCCGGCGATGGAGTTCTCGTCTCCGGAGCCGTCGTGCAGCCACACGCGCCCATGGCCCACGTCGAAGTTGGTGAAGTGAACACGCAAGGCCTGCGCGCCCGCGGCCCGGATGGCCGCCCGCCATACGCGCCGGCCGTCCGGCAGGTCCTGCCACGCGCCCTGGGTGTGCGCGCCGGGCGGCAGCGCCCGGTGCAGGGATGCGGCCGGCAGATCCCCCTTGGGACGGAACGCCTCCATCTGCTCCCGGGCTAGCGGGGCGAAGTGGTGCTCCACCGGGCGGGGCAGCCGGAAACGGACTCCCGGAATGCGTTGAGCATGCGGGAGCTTAACGCCGGCGCCCTGGTATTGCGCCGGTCTGACGGCATCTGCCTGCCGGGCCCCAACGTGGACACCCGGGAGCAAGAGGCCAACCAACGGGATCAGAAACAGAGTCGGCATGTGGGGGCACCGGGGAACGTACGTAGCAGTCGAATTATGTGATACGTACACCGAATTGTCAAACGGCGTGGTACTACGTCCGGTTGCTGGAGGCGATGCGCGCCAGGTCGCGGCGGCGCGTCTCCGGTAAAACCCAGACCCAGGATGCCGTAGCCAGGGCCAGCACCAGCGGCACTCCCAGGCCTCCACGCACTCCGTACTGAGACACCAGTGCGCTCACCACGATGGGCGCGAAGAACTGCACGCCGCGCGCGCAATTGTAGGCGGTGCCCATCGAGAAGTTCCGCACCTGAGTCGGGAACAACTCCGCCAGCAGGGCGCCGAAGCCCGCCGTGCAGCCCGAACCTACCCCCATGGCGAACATCACCGTCCAGAAAAGACCCGGCGTTTGCAGCATCCAGGCCCAGTGAAACGCCAGCGCGTAAATGGCGCCTGCGGTCAGCAGCGAATATGCCGTATACGCCTGCCGCCTGCCATAGCGGTCGGCCGCGAACCCGAACAACAGCATCCCCGCCAACTGCCCCGATTGCGCGGTGAGAATCCAGATCGCCGACCGTCCCACTGGCTGGTGGAAGTACTGCTGCAAGAACCTGGGCAGCCACACGTAGCAGGTCCAGTAGGTACCCAGCTTGAATACGCCCAGAAGAAACCCCTTCCATAGCGGGCCGAAAAATCCGTTCCGCACGATCCACCGCAGCGCCGCGGCGGGGGAAAGGTGATCTTCCTTCTGCCGCGTCCATAGGGTGGACTCCGGAAGATGCCGCCGCGCCACAACCGCCAGCACCGCCGAAGCCGACGAAACCACGAACACCCAACGCCAGCCGATCAGCGGGGTGACGAGGAGCCCCATGACGGCGGCCAGCCCCACGCCAAGCGGTTCACCGGCCTGCAAGAACGCCGCCGCACGCCCGCGCATGTGGCCCGGTGAAGCTTCCTGAACCAGGGCGTGCCCCACCGCCCATTCGCCGCCCACCCCCAGGCCGGTGATCAGGCGGAACACCAGCAGGCTCCATGGCCCGCTGGAGAAGGCGCACAGCGCGGTGCCGAGCGAGTACAGCGCGATGGTCCACGTCATGACCTGCTTGCGGCCGTAGCGGTCCGAGAGGTAGCCGAAAAGAATGCCGCCGATGCCTGAGGCGCCTAACGCGACCCCGAGAATGAGCGCCTCTTCCGGGGCGGTCAATCCCAAGTCCTTGCCGATGGGGATCAGCAGGAAGCTGATCAGCATCAGGTCGTAAAAATCGAAGGTCCAGCCCAAAAACGAGATGAGCCAGACTCGCACCGGGAAACGCGCGGGCTTGTCGCCGTTCATACGCTTCAGGCCAGTATAGCGTCTCGGGCAGCTTGGAAGCTCATGGGCGGCCCGCCAGCAGACGGCGGTAGAACGCCTCGGTCCGCTCCACGGTGCGCTGGGCGGAGAATTGCGCGGCGCGCTCGCGCGCGGCTTGGGCGAGCGATGCGGCGCACCCGGGTTGCGCGGCATTCCGGATACAGGCGGCCAGTGCGGCGGGGTCGCCGGGCGGCACCAGCCATCCGCTCACGCCGTGCTCCACCACCTCCGGCAAGCCGCCCACCTCGCTCGCGATCACCGGCAGCCCGTGAGCCATGGCGCGCAGCGCCGCCAGGCCCCATGCTTCCGAGCGCGACGGCATGATGCAGACGTCCAGCGCGGCGAAAAACTCCCGTAGGTTCTCCACATAGCCGGGCATGGTGGCCACACCGGGGTAACGTTCGCCGAGCGCCGCGAGCAGCGGGCCCTCGCCCGCCAGAATCAGGCGGAATCGCGGCATGGACTCACGCAGTAGAACGGCGGCTTCGAGCGCCACGTCCTGCCCCTTTTCGGCGGTGAAGGCGGCCACGTGTCCGGCCACGAAATCTTCCGGCGCGAAACCCCAGCGTGCGCGCGCCGCCGCGCGCTCGGCCGCGTCCGGCACGCTCTCCGGCATCTCGATGCCCGGCACGATGACCTCGATGCGCGTCTCCGGCACGCCCGCGCGCAGCAGCACCTCGCGTACGGGATCCGAAAGCGCGATCACGGCGTGGCAGGTAAGCGCGTACTTCCAGCGGTGCACGGCGGGATGCCTGGGCTCGAAGGCGACATAGCGGCTGGCTACCCGCCGGGCTTTGGTTCCCGCCGACGCCAGAAACGAGACGGTCTGCGCGTGCCCCGAGTGGGCATGCACCACGTCGCACCCGGCGAGAGCGCCGCGCAGCCGCCACGCCGATGCGGGCAGCACCGTGAATCCCGCTTCCCCCGCCCGCGCCGCCAGCGGAGTTTGCGGACGGCACGCGACAATCTGGCGATGGCCGCGCGCCCGCAGGCCGCGCGCCAGCATCAGGAGCAGTTCCTGGCCTCCGCGGAGATCCTTTCCCGTGTCGATGTGGGCGATGGTCACCGGGCGTGTAACCTTTCTTGTAACACGGATAAAATTGGGGTTCATGCCGCGCGGCCGGGTCCTCTCCATCGCGTATTGGACATTTCCCACGGCGCTCATGCTGTTCGTCTACTGGGCGGCGCTCGACGCCTGGTTTCAGGACGACGATTTCATGTGGCTGAAGCTGCCGGCCACCATCCACAGCGCCCGTGACCTTCTGCCCGCCCTGTTCCGGCCCACGCGGCACGGCACCCTCCGGCCCTTGAGCGAGCGCGCCTACTTCCTGATCTTCGGCGGCCTCTTCGGTCTGGATCCGCTGCCCTTCCGCATCTGGGCCTTCGCCACGCAGGCGGCCAATCTCGCGCTGCTGGCGGCCATCATGCGGCGGCTTGCCGGGCGCGCGGCGGGCTTCTGGACACCCGTGTTCTGGGTTTCCAATTCCGTGCTCTCGTGGGTGATGGCGTGGAACTCGGCCTACATGCAGATCCTGTGCGGCTTCTTCATCCTGCTCGCGTTCTGGGCGATGCTGCGCCACGCCGAAACGGGACGGCGGCGCTGGGCCGCCATCGAGTGGGGGTCGTTCCTGGCGGGCTTCGCCGCCATGGAGACGGTCGTGGTTTACCCTGCGCTCGCCGCCGTGTACGCCTGGTGGCGCGCGCCCCAACGTTTGAAGCGCACCCTGCCCATGTTTGCGGTCTCCGCCGCCTATGTCGCGCTGCACATGTGGCTGGCTCCCAAGCAGGCCACCGGCCCGTATGCCATGCGCATCGACGGGCGGATCCTGGATACGCTGCTCCAGTATTGGCGCTGGACCGCGGCGCCCATCAACACCGCGACCACGCTCAACTGGCCAGGGTGGATCACCCCCGCCGCGGCTTTGCTGGTCACCGCGGTGCTCGCGGGGTTCACCGTGTGGTCGCTTGCGCGGCGCGACCGCCTGCCTCTGCTGTTTCTGGCGTGGTTCGTCATTCTGCTCGCTCCCGTACTGCCGTTTCCGGAGCACCGCCTTTACTACCTGGCCACGCTGCCGTCCATCGGCGTGGCCATGCTTTGCGGCTACGCGCTGAGCCGCGTGCCGCGAGCGCCCGTGGTGATCGCGGCGGCCCTGTTCCTGATGGGCTCGGCGGCCGCGGCGCGCGCGGGGGCCCAGTGGTGGCGCGCGCGCTCGCGCAATTTCGAAAAGCTGGTGCTGGGAGCGGCTCGAGCCGCGCAACTGCACCGCGGCCAAACGATCGTGCTGCTGCACGTCACCGGGGATCAGTTCTGGGGCGCCGTGGCGCAGGACTGTTTCGCTTCAGTGGGCGCGAAGAGCGTGCATCTGGCACCCGGCTCGGAACGGGCCATAGGGCCTGCGCAGCCCATGGCCGACCCGGCCCATTACGTGCTCGACCCCTACCGCCTTGCCTGGGGGCTGCGCAACGAAGCCGTACAAGTCTACGAGACCGCCGGTCCCCGGCTGCGCAACGTCACCTCGATTTACCGCGCCACCGCCCCGCGCGACGCCGCCCCGCCGCGCCGCCTGAACGTGGGCGACAGCCTCACGGCGGACCTGCTGGGCGAGGGCTGGAACCCGCCCGAGGACCGCTACCGCTGGATGGGCCGGCGCGGCGCGTTGCGCCTCGGCGGGCCGGGGAACGCGGGCGAGCGCCTCCACGTGCGCGGCTACATCAGCTCCGCCGTGCTCGGCGCCCGGCCGCTGGGCATGCAACTGAAGGTGGAAGGCCGTCCGCTCAAGCCCGTGGAGATCACCCGCGGCGACGCCTTCTTCGACTTCGATTTTCCCCTCGATCCCGCCCTGACCGGCCGGCCGGAGCTCAACGTGGAAGTGGAGCTCGACCGCGCGCAGCGCGACGGCGCCCGCGAACTCGGCGCGGTGTTCGGCGTTTTCGAAATCCGCTGATCAGCGACCGTGCCGCAGCCGCCACATGCGCAGCAGGGTCTTCGCGTATGCCCATCCGAAGCGCAGCAGGCGCGCGTGGGAGCGTCCCGCGCCGCGCGGGCGGTAGTGGAAGGGGATCTCCAGCACGCGCGCCCCGTTGTTATAAAGCCGGATCAGGACTTCCTGAAGGAAATCGAAATCCCGCGCGGCGGGCGCCAGTCCTTTGACCATGTCGCGCCGGTAAAACCGGTAGCCGCTCGAAAGGTCCCGCACGGGCAGCCGCAGCAGGGCGCGAAACGTGCCGTTCAGGATGCGGCTCAGCAGCAGGCGGAACCCGCTGGTTTCGGCCCGGCCGCCGGGAACGAAGCGCGAGGCGATCAGCAGCTCGGCATCCTCGCGCCGCCGCCAGAAATCACGGATGAAGGTGGGCGGATGCGAGAGGTCCGCGTCCATGGTGACTACGTAGGGCGCTGTGGCCTCGTCGAAACCCGCCAGCAACGCGCCGCCGTAGCCGCGCTCGTGCTGCACCACCACGCGGGCGCCCAGCGCCCGAACGGCCTCCGCGGTGCCGTCCGCCGAGCCGGCGTCGGCCACGATGATCTCCGCTTCCACCCCGATCTCCTCCAGCGTGCGCCGCACCTGCGGTAGAAGCGCCTCCAGGTTCGGACGTTCGTTCCACGCCGGAATTACCACCGCCAGTTGGGCCATTCACTTCTGTTGTAGCCCGATTCCGAGTCAGAAACACTTGGGGGCCAGACCGCCGGGCCTGCCCCGCAAGGGACGCTAGAACACGAAGTGGAAGCCGAACTCGATGCGGCGCGGGTAATTCGCCTGGGTGGACGCGCTGATCCTGCCGAACTGGCTGTTGGTCGGGTCCAGGTTCGGGCCAGGCAAAACGGTATGGTTGAGCGCGTTCAGCCAGTCCATGCGGAACACCACCTGCTTGGTTTCGGTGATGTTGGTCTTCTTCTGCATGGACAGGTCGAAGTTGTTAGTCTTGTCGCCGCGGAGGAAACCGAAGCGCAGCGGGAACGTGCGGATGTTGTTCACCAGCGAATTGGCCGACGCCTTTTCGAAACCGGCCGCCTGGTTGTTGAACCAGTGGGCCCAGGTCTGCTGATCGCTCGGCAGCTTGAGGTCGTTGATGTTGCCGGCGAAGATGATGTTGCCCCAGTTGCCCAGCGGAGCGCCGCTCTGGTTGACGAACGCGCCGGACACCTGCCACCCGCCGATGATCCGGGCCGCCACCGGGTTGACGCCGCGCCCGAATCTCCGCCCGCGCCCGAACGGAAATTCATAAATCCCGCTGATGGTGACCCGGTGCGGACGATCCAGATCCGAAATCACCTCGACAGGCCGCGGATCGGTCGGATTCAGCAGTTCGGTGGCCTGCATGAACTTCGAAAAGGTGTAGTTGCCGTTGAGGGTGAAGCCTTTCGAAAACCTCCTCTCGACCGAGAACTGCATGGAGTGATACCAGGAGTAACCGTCGAACCGGGAGTGGGTCACACTGCCGAACTGCGGGTACGGCCTGAGCAGTTGCGCGACCGCGATGTTCGAACCGGTAAAGCCCGAACCGGCTCCGGTCGGGAGAAGTCCCGCGAACGGGTTGGCGATGTTGCGCGTCAGGTTGTTGTTCGTGGTGTTGTCGCGGACCGGGCTCGTGCTCAGGTACTCTCGAGGGGTGGAGTTCGAGTCGAAGGAGATCTCGACGTTGGTGCCGCGGTTTCCGATGTAGCCAAGGTCAAACAGGAAACCGCCCACCTCGCGCTGCACGCTGAGCTGCCACCGTTGCATGTAAGGCAGCGCGGGCTTCTCGTCGAAGTAGGTGATGTTCTGTCCGACGTTGGTCTGGTAGCCCTGCCCCGGACCCACGGGCATGAGCACTCCGTTGGGGAACGGATTGGAGAGCGAACCGATAAAGTCCACGTTGTTCTGCGTGGCGACAAACGTCGTGTTGCGGCTGTAGCCGGTCTGGTTGACGTCGCCGCGGCGCTCGCCCAGGAATCCGAAGAAGATTCCGTACCCGCCCCGCACCACGGTCTTGTTGTCGAGCTGGTAGGCGAAGCCGAAGCGCGGCATCAGGTTCTTCTTCGGAGTGGTGTACAGCCCGCGCGGCTGCCCGTTGATCCCGGCGAAGGTCAAGCCGCCCTTGGTGAAGATCTGCGCCGGCAGCAGCGGCGAGAGGGTGCGGTTGTAGGCAGCTTGCACGGCCGTCTGGAACGGCTGCACGTAATTCGCATCGAACCCGCGCACGCTGCGGTTGAACCGCTCCGTCATGGGTTGCTCGAATTCCCACCGCAGGCCGATTTGCAGCGTCAGCTTGCGGCTGACCTTCCAGTCGTCCTGGAGGAAGAAGCCCCATGAGGGGGAGCGCTCCGCGTAGCTGTCGTTGCGCGCCACAAGGCTCGATTGGTTGGGCAGGCCCAGCAGCAGGGACGCAACGGACTGACCGAGGCTGTTAGGCGCCGACGTGGCGTTATCGAGCGGTCCCCTCACGTAGGTCCCGTCGAAGATGAACCGGCCCACCTGGTCGTTGCCGTAGCTGATGCTCACTTCGCGGTAGTCGCGATACTCCATGCCCATCTTCAGGAAGTGCGCCCCCGCGGTCCTGGACAGCATGGCGCTCAGGGAGTAAACCTCGGTCGGGCGGAACTCGCTGGCGATGCCGGTTCCCTGATATCCGGTCAGGTCGATGCGCGGGAACTGGACGGCCGCCGGGGGAACGGTATCGGCGAAAGCCTTGGGAAAGCCGAGCGTGGTGATGTCGAATCCCTTGGCCAGCGGGTTGCCCTCGGTGACCCGGATGAAGCGGTTGAACCCCGCGCGCACGTTCAGCACCGTGCTGGCATTGAGGCCGTAAACATGATCGGCAACCGCGGCGCGGGAAAGAAACTGGAAGAAGTTGCCCGTCGCCAGGTTGTGAAAGTAGTCGTTGTAGAAGCTGTCCCGGTCGTAAAAACTGCCGCGCACGTACAGCCTTTGCTTCTCGCTGATGACCTGGTCCAGCCGTCCGGTGTAGGTCACATAGTCGGCCGTTTCCGGGAGGTTCGGCTGCAAGTAATTGCTGGTCCCGTCGGCATTGCCGGCTTGCAACGGATCGGGGTAATACTTCAGGATGTTCACCCCGACCTTGTTGAACAGGCTGGCGGGGATCTTGTTTCCCGGGAAGGGATCGGCCTGGAAGCGGCCTCCGGCCGCCGCCCGCCGCGTGAACGGGTTGTAAATGTTGTACGCCGCCGCGTTGGAAAGCGTGGCGAACTGCGAGAAGTCGCCGTTCTTCATGGCCGGGGTGGGTACCGTCGGAGTGCCGTTGTTCCGCGGGCGCGAGTCCTTGATCCCTTCATACGCCATGAAGAAGAACGTCCTGTTCTTGCCGTTGTACAGCTTGGGAATGTAGACCGGCGCGCCGGCCGTTCCGCCCCACCGCTTGTAGCTGAAATCGGCTCTCGCCTGGTTGCTGGCCTTGGCGAAGAAGTCGTTTGCGGACATGCTCGGCAGCATGGTGTTGTAGTACGCCGTGCCGTGGAGATCGTTGGTGCCCGACTTGATCACGATATTGGTCACGCCGCCCTCGGTATTGCCGGTCGAGGCGTCGAACACCACGGTCTGGACTTTGAATTCCTGAATGGCGTCCACCGGCGGCACGTAGGAGGCGGTGACTTCGCCGGGATTGGCGACCGAGGTGGCCGGAACACCGTCCAAAGTGACGTCGCTGCGGTTCTGCCGGGTGCCGTCCATGGCGTACCCCACGATGTGGGTGGGCTCGAACGGCCGGTCCAGACGCGCATCGCGCGTGAAGGCCGCGCCGGTGGCGAGCCCGATCAACTCGAACGGGTTCCCGTAAGATACCGGCAGGTCGGCGACGCGCCGCGCATCCACCACCGTGCCCACCGACGCCGTGGCGGTCGAGAGCAGCGGCGTTTCGGCGCTCACCGTCACGGTTTCGGCGGCAACGCCGAGCTCCAGGGCGGCGTTGATCTCGATCCGATCGTTGACCCGCACCTCAATGTCGTTGCGCACGAACCTCTTGAAGCCGCCGGCATCCACGGCGACCTGGTAAATTCCAGGGATCAGAAACAGCGCCTGGTACAGGCCCGCCGCGTTCGAGGTGAGGACCGTCTTCGTCCCCATGGCGGTATTTGTGACGGTAACCGTGGCCCCGGGAACAACGGCGCCGCTCGGGTCGGTGATCCTGCCCACAATCGTTCCGCGGGCTTCCTGTGCGGAAACAGCTCCCGCTAACAGGGTGGCAATGAGAACACACAACGAGATTCTCTTGATCATTTCAATCTCCCGAAGCTTTCCGGATGGACACCGGACGCTCCCAATCCACTGGCGCAGTATGCGCCCAGACCCCGGTTTCGAGCCCCACACAAGGCCCGATATCGCGCGCACGCGAGAATGCGCGCTCAAACCTCTACGATTATACTCCCGGGCCTCTCAGCCCGGAGCGGCGATTGAGCGCCGTACAGCGCCATCCTGCCCGCCTGCTTAGAAGGAGAACCGCAGCCCGAGTTGCGCCTGCCGCATATCGCGCGCCGTACGGATGGTGCCGAACGCCGCCGACGTCAGGTTCAACGTCGGGCCGCTCAGGTTCACGATATTGAAGGCGTTGGTCAGCTCGGCCCGGAACTGGAGCGTCATCGGCTCCCTCAGCGTGAAGTCGCGGAAGATTCCCACGTCGACGACCTTGCGGCCGGGCTCGTCGAGAATATTCCGCCCGGCGGTTCCGTCCGTTCCCGCCGGATTCGTCACGAAGGCCGCGGTGTTGAACCATCGCGAGGTGACCTCGGCGCGCGAGCGGTCGGGATCCAGCCGGGGGTTGCCCACCAGGTTGGCCCGGTCGTTGTTATTCCCGTCCAGGTTGTTGTCCCGGCCGCTGGTGACCGTCATCGGCGCGCCGCTGCGCAGGGTGATGATGCCGGAGAGCATCCAGCCGTTGAGTACGCGGCGAAGCGCGGCGTTCTGGAAATACTGGATCTGCCAGACCACCGAGGCGACCACGTTGTGCCTGCGGTCGTTATCCGTCCGGCCGCGTTCGGCCGCGAGGTTGTTCATGTTCTGCGCCCCGCCGGCGGTGGTGTCGTTCTGCATGCGCGCGCCTTCCAAACTCTTGCTGAACGAGTAGTAGCCCTTGACCTGAACGCCTCGCGACATGCGCTTGTCCACCGAGAGCTGGAATCCGTGATAGGCGGTGTTCATGATGGACCCGAGCTCGGAGATATTGGAGAGCGTCCCCGGAAGATACGGCCGCCGGGAGTTCACGTTGCCCGCCGTCGCGCCAGGGCCGTAAACCGGATAGTTCAGGTCGCGCTGGAAGGGCAGCTTATGAGCGAGCGCGTTGACGTAAGCCGCCTCCACGCTCAGGTCCCGGAACACCTGGCGTTGCAGCGAGAAATTCATCTGGTAGGTGTACGGCCAGCGGAAATCGAGGCTCGGTCCCAGAACCGCCGCGGGGAACACGAAGCGCGGGCTGGCGGGCGTGAAGCTGTAGGGGAAGGGCGAGACGCCGCCAGGCAGATCGCCGTAAACGTCGGTGAAAGACCGGACGGTGTTGAACTGCTGGCGTATGGTGAACGGCTGGTTGTCCGCGGTCGCGTTCCATTCGTTGCCGGAAAGTCCCCCGTAGAACAGGCCGAAGGCCGTGCGGAGCGAGGTCTTGCCGTCGCCCGCCGGATCCCAGGCCAGGCCGAGGCGCGGCGCGAAGTTGTTCTTGTCGGCGGAGATGATGCCCCGCTCGATTCCCGTGTCCCCGGGGAACAACAAGCCCGCCGGCGCGGTCGGGACAACCTGCGAGCGCCGCCCCGCGATGAACGCCAGCTTACGGTCGTGCGGATCCTTGATGGGCGGTTGCAGGTCGTAACGCAGGCCCACGGTCAGAATGAGCCGGCGGTGGATCCGCCAGTCGTCCTGAAGGAACAGCCCGTAGTACCAACTGTTGTCGATCTTGGTGATGGGGGCGTCCTGGTTCATGGTCCTCGGGCGTCCCAGCACGAAGTCGGTCAGCCCGCTGCCGCTGATGGAGCCGTCAAACGAGAAGGTGCCGTAGTTGTTCAGCGTGGTATCGTGGATGAATTTTTCGAGGGAGACTTCGCCTCCGATCTTGAAAGTGTGGCTGCCGCGGTTGATGCTCAACGCTTCGCGGAGCCCATAGTAGTTGCTGCCCGCCACCGGCCCGGCGATGCCTTGCCCCAGCGTGAAGAAGCCGCTTACCGTTATCTGCGGCAGCGACGGCTGCCCCTGAACCCGGAAGTTAGAGCCGTAATCGGCCAGCGACTGCTCGGGCAGGTTCAGGCGGCCGCCGAAGTTGCGCACGTACGTCATCCTGAGCTGGTTCACGATGGTCGGCCGGATGGTCCAGGTGTCGCTGGCATTGAAGTTCTGCTGGGTCCAGGAAAACTGCCGTTGCGACCAGATGAGATTGCCGGCCAGCGATTCCAGGCTCTTGCCCGTCTGCCGGAAGTAACTTCCCGTCAGTTGGTGCGTGGGACTGAGGGAGTGGTCGCCCTTCAACTGAAACTCGTCGCTGTCATAAGGCTCGCCCTGGGTCACCTGGTAGAAGTTGCCGGGCAGGTTGGCCAGCGGAATGGTCCGGTCGAGGATGTTCCTGGCGGTTTGATCGATCCGTCCGGCGGGGATGATTCCGCCCGGGAAGGGCTGGCGCGTGAGGGGGTCCGTCGGCTTGATCCTCGAGGCGGAGAAGTCGCCCCGGCGCTCCAGCTCCGTCGGCACGATGGCCGCGTTCTTGAACTCCTGCTCCCGCTGCCTCAGGCCCGAGTAACTGGTGAAGAAGAAGGCGCGGTTCTTGACCACCGGTCCGCCGAAGGAGCCGCCAAACTGGTTGCGGCGCAGCGGCGGCCGGGTCAGCGCGCCCCAGGTGTTGGCGTTCAGCTTGTCATTGCGGATGAACTCAAAAAGCGAGCCGTGGAACGTGTTGGTCCCCGACTTCGTGATCACGTCGACCACGCCGCCGGCGAAGCGCCCGAATTCGGCCCCATAGGCATTGGTGATGACCCGGAACTCCTGCACGGCGTCCGGGTTCGGCGCGACGTTTCCGGTGCCGCGAAGCCCGGTGGTGTTGTTGCCCCCGTCCAGAAAGTAGTTCACGGTCCCGGTGCCCTGGTAGGAGCTGCCGTTGATGTTCGTTCGCTGCTCGGGGAAGCCGAACGCGTTGGTGTTCTCGGTGTTCTCCACCCCGGGCGTCAGGTTGAGCAACTGGTAGACGTTGCGGTTTACCAGCGGAAGCACCGTCACTTCCGTCACCGTGCGTCCGAGGGTTGCGTCGGCGGTATTGACCAGGGGCGCGTCGGCGTTTACGGTCACGCTCTCGCTGATGGCGCCGACTTCCAACACGGGATCGACCCGGGCGTTCCTGTTGATGTCCAGCACGACCCCGGTCTGGACCCACCTCTTGAATCCCGGCGGGTTCACCTCCACACGATAGGAACCCGTGGGCAAAAACCGGATCGAGTATTGCCCCGCCGAATCCGTCCTGGCGTCGCGCGAAAAGTTCGTCTCGACATTCGTCGCGGTGACGGTGACATTCGGGATCACCGCGCCGGAAGCGTCCGTCAGCGTTCCGAAAATCGATTGCGTGGACACTTGCGCGCTCAGCGCCGCGGCAATAAAAAGCAGGCAAAGATAACAACGGATTCCAAGTCTCACATCCACCTCCTGTTGGGAATGAATCTGGTTCGTTTGATCCGGGAGTGACATTTTACCGCCCCGGATCGCCCGGTTCTACGGGCACTGCACCTTTTCGATGTTGGTGATGTTCTGCCGCGCCATCTGCGCCTCCGCCAGGTCGGCGTTGAGCGCCACCACGGCGCGGAAATGCTTGATGGCGGCGGGCAGCGTCTCGCAGCTTCCGGTTTCATTGGCCCGGCGCGTGTAGGCCAGCGCGAGGGCGAAGTGCGCGTAGGGGTCTTCGGGGTCGTAATTCAACGACTGCTGGCAGTAGCCGATGGCCGGCTGGAAACGGGAGAGCTTGCGCTCGCAGTCGCACATGCCGAAATAAGCCAGGCTCCGCAGGTCGCGCCAGATATCGCGCTGCGCGGCGTGTTTCTTGCGCCCAATGCCGGCCAGAAAGCCGAGCACATAGTAATTCAACTGGCCGGCCAGCTTGCTGTCGAAATCGCTCAGCCGCAGATACTCCTCATACTCCGCTTTGGACGCGTCGTACTTGCCGGTGAGCCGCAGGCTCTCGGCCAGCCACAGGTGGGGCTCGGCGTTGCGCGGCGCCAGTTTGGCCGCCCGCCGCGCGGATTCGATCGACTCCGGGTACATCTCCTTCAGCCGGTAGGCCTGCGCGATGAGGGTCAGCGCCAGCACGTGCTCCGGCTGGCGTTGCAGCACGGCGTTGAACTGCCGTATGGCCTCGTCCACGTTGCCGATGTCCAGCAGCATGCCCCCGAAATTGGCGCGCGCCTCGGAATAGTCGGGGTCGATCTCGATGGCCCGCCGGTAGGCCTTTTCCGCCTTCTCCTGGTCGAACAGGGCGTTCGCGGCCAGGCCGAGATACATGGCCGCCTGGCTGTACTGCGGATCGAGCTCGAGCGCCTTCTCGAACTGCTCCACGGCGCGCTTGTAGTTCTTCGCCAGGCCCTCCTTGTAATATTCGAGACCTTTATCGAGCGCGTCGGCCGCCGCGCGGTTGCGCCGCCGCGCGATCAGAATTTTTAGGTTGACCGTGGCTTCCTGCCCGGGATAGACCATCTCTTCCCGCGGCCCGTCGGGCTCGTATCCCATCTTCACGCCCTTGATGGTGTGGGCCCCGGGCTTGAGGCCGGGCAGCGTGAGCGGCTTGCTCTTGTTCACCACGCCCGCGGACTGCCCGTCCACGAACACCTCGACGCCGTCCATGTTGGTGACGAACACCAGGGTGCCCATCTTCGGCGGAGGCGGCGCGCCGGGCTTCACGCTGCTCGGCACGTAGGCGAGCAGCATGTTGGGATCGAAGCTGGCGCGGTCGGAAGTGGGGTTCTGCTGGCCGTTGGTGGCCTGCCGCACCTGGGTGTGTACATATTCGGCAAGTTCATCGGCGGAGACGATGCCGTCGCCGTTTTCGTCCGCCGAGCCCTCCATGCCTTTCACCACGTAGTAGGTGAAAATGCCGTGTCCGCCGCCCCAGTCCGGGCTTTCGAAAGAGCGCTCCCGGTCGCGGCTGGCGGTGAGGGAAAACAGCGACTTGCTCAGGTCCGCCAGGCGCCGGTTGATCTGCTGGGTGTCTTCGGGGGTGATGGCGCCGCTGTGGCAGGAATCCGTCAACAGCACTTTCGAGCGCGCCGCGATCTTGCCGCCGATGACGGAGCCCAGCGTGTCCATGGGGTAGCCGGTGCGGGCCACGGCCGCCGGGTCGAAATCGTGCGGCGCCAGATAGGCACGTCCCTGGTAGACGAACCCGTGCCCGGCGAAATAGATCAGCACGCGGTCGGGCTCCTTGGCCACCGAGGGCAGCCACTCCTCCAGTTCCCTGCGCAGGTTGGCCAGCGTGGCGCGCGCGCCCACCAATTTATGCACGTTCTCGGCGCGGAAGTTGCCGCCCTCCGGGCTGATCAGGATGGAGTAAATGGCCTCGGCATCCCGCTCGGAGTAGTTCAGTTGCAGGTTCTGCGGCAGGTTCGGGTATTTGGCCACCCCCACCACCACCGCGTAGCTGCGCGGGATGACGGGCGCCGAGGGCGCCGCCGGCGGCGGCGTGTCCTTCTCGATCTTCAGATCGCGCTGGGTCTGCGGCGCTTGCGCCCAAGCGGCCGCAGCCAGAAGCAGCAGCAGCGTCCCCTTCATATTCGCCTCACTTGTGCGCCAGCCGGAACTCGTACACCACCGGCCCGCTGAGCGGCTCAGGCGAAGCCACAACCGACGTATTCTTCTGCCGCATGAACACCAGGTCGCTCCCCTCGCCGCCCGCCGCCTTAAGGTTCCTGGGCAGGTCGGAGCCCCGGGGAACCAGCTTGGGGCCGGCCGAGTGGTCGATGCACTCGCCGCGGGCCCGCAGGATGGCATCGTCGCAGCGCGGGATCAGGATCTTGGGCTCGCGGCGCTCCTCGGGCGGTGGCGGCGGCTGCGGTGCGATGGCGATCGGGCTGACCATCCAGTAAAGCACTTCGTGACCCGCCGGACCGGCGATCCGGAAGGCGGTTTGCGTCGCGGGTACCAGGTACTCCCGCGAGGCGATAATACGGTTCTCGCGCCCGGTTTCCTGGCGCGGGAACAGTTGTTCGTACTTGCCGGAAGTGCTGTGGTTTAGCACGTAAAGGTAGCCGTCGAAATTCGAGCGAAAGCGGAACCGCAGGCGGTCGCCCCGGTCGAACACCAGGGAGGGGTCCACGGCGCGCCAGGCGTTGGCCTCGCGCCGTTCCACCACGATTTCCATGCGGTGCGGCCCCTGCGCCAGCGTTTTGGCCTGCTCGGCCAT
>JBHGBM010000065.1:0-58137 GCA_041946965.1 Bryobacteraceae bacterium | reverse complement strand
GCTACGGCTGCGGAGGCTCGCTGTTCCTCAAACCTCTTGGAACCGTTTTCAACTATGCCCCGAGTCCCCGCGCAGGTCAAGATTTTCTTGGCGCGAAAAAGAAGTTTTCCAAACAATTTATTTAGCTGCGAATGCAACGCCTTACGGGCGCTTCCCCGTGGAAACCTTGTGGAAAAAACGCCCAGCCGCCTAAATGTTTATTCTTAGGGAGGCTGCTTCACACTTGTGTCTAATTCCGCTCCGGCGCCTCCGCCATCCAGATGTTGCCGGTGTTTTCCGACATGACGAAGATCAGCCGGTCCGCGGCGACGCAAATCTCCAGGGGGTATAGGCCGACGGCCATCATCGAGCGCCGCGCGCTGTGGGAGTGGAACACGGCAAACGGCGCTCCGGCCGGGCGCTTGGTGGCGGGGTCGAGCCGTTGGGCCCAGATGCAGCGATAGCCGTCACGAGTGGAGGTAAAGTAAAGCAGCCGGCCATCGGGCGACCAGCGGGGCTTGTCGTTCTCCCGAGCCAATTCCGCCACGGCGATCCATTCCTCCGGCGGCACGGCCGGCCGATAGGGCGCGATGTGCAGCGTCCTGCGCTCGGACTCCCCCGCCGCCAGAAAGGCAACCCACCGGTCGTCGGGGGAGAACTGCGCCTGCCAAAGCTGGCTTGCCGGGTGCTGGTAGAGGAGGGTCCGCTGGCCGGTGGTCAGGTCCAAGGCTCCGACGCCCGTGCCTCGTTTATGCAGGATGGTGCGGCCGTCTTTCGACCAGTCGAACAGCATCATGCAGTCGCCGCAGACCTTCTCGGAAACACCCCCGGCCGCGGGGACCACATAGGTAACACTGTCACGGAGCGTGCGGTATGCGACTCGCGCACCGGCAGCGTCGAGAATCGGCTTGTGAAGGTCGTCCACCTTCACGACCGGGGTCTGGCGGCCCGAGGCCAGGTCGCGGACCACGGCCTGCTGGCCGCCGGGCACGCTGGCGACGAACACGAGTTTGCCGGCATCGCGCGACAAGGCGGGGAGAAATCCGTCGGCGAGCTTTTCGGGTTCGCCCTTGCTGCGTCCCTCATTGGCAGCCAGGGAGAGGCTCCACACGCCGAGTTGCCTTTGCGTGGCAGCGAACGCCACGTGAGTCCCGGCCGCCGACGGGGCGTACTCGTCTTCGGTCCCGTACGTGAGACGCCGCAGCGGGCCGTCCAGACGCCATGCCGGCGACAGTCCAAAGCGCCAGATGTTCCGGCTGTCGCCGGAGCGCAGCGGAAGAAAGAACTGGTTGCCGGCACCCGCGGTTACAGCCGCATAGGTGCCCTCGAACAGCTTTTGCCGCTGAAGTTCCGCCCGCACGCCGGTCCGGACCGGCGCCCCACCCTCGACTGGCACGACCCAGAAATCCCTGGCTGGGTATCCACCTTTGTCGGTCCCAAAAAAAACGACGTGACTGCCGCCGTTGGTCCATTCCGGATTGACGGCGACCTCGAAATCGGGCACGAGCTTGCGGGGAGCGCCGCCGGCCGGCCGCACCACCCAGATGGAAGCCGCGCCGGGAAGCCAAGGCGTTCCCGATGCCGGATTGCCGGCCCAGAACGCGACGTACCGCCCATCCGGGGAGAAGCGCGGCCGGCGTCCCCCGCGGGCAAGGAATCGAGGTTCGCCGCCCAGCGCCGAGACCACGTAGATGCCGCCGCCGTCGCGTTCCGAGCGAAACGCGATCTGGGTGCCGTCCGGAGAGAAGTGCGGCTCGTATGCGTGGGCGGAGCCGCTGGTGATCCGGACCGGATCGCCTCCGGCGATCTGCTGCACCCAGATGTCGAGATGCCCTTCGCCGGCGCGATCGGACGCATACGCGATCAGGCGCCCGTCGGGCGAGAGCGCGGGATCGGTAGCCAGGCCGCTGTCGTACGTAACGCGCTTCAGTACCGGCGCGGGCCCCGGAGCGGACGCGGCGCGGCGCCAGAAGTACAGCGTGCTGAGTGTCGCGGCCGCCAGAAGAGCGCCCGCCGCCAGCCAGCGCCACCGGCGCCGCTTTGGTGGACGAGCCACTGCGGCCAGCGCGCCCGAGTCGGACTCCTCCTTCAGCTCTTTCAGCGCGACCCTCAAGTCTTCCATGTGCTGGAATCGCCGTTCGGGATCCTTGCGCAGGCAGCGGCACACAACCCGATCCACCTCGCGCGGCGCCGACTCGCCCAGGGGAGCCGGCTCGCGGTCAATCACTGCCGCCAGAATCGAGACCGTGGTGTCGCCCGGGAAGGCCCTGCGGCCCGTGATCATCTCGTAAAGCACGGCGCCGAAGGAAAAGATGTCGCTGCGCGGGTCGAGCGGCTTGCCCTCGGCCTGTTCCGGCGACATGTAGGCCGCCGTGCCCACAATGCGGCCCTCTTCGGTGGTGGGCTTGAGGGTGCGCGTGGCGGCGGCCTCGCTGTCTTCCGGTTGGGTCAGCTTGGCCAGCCCGAAATCCAACACTTTCACCAGCTTGTGGTCGTCCAGCATCACGTTGGACGGCTTCAGATCGCGGTGGATGATGCCCGCGGCGTGGGCCCGCGCCAGCGCATCGGCCATTTGCACCGCGATGCCCAGCGCTTCGCTGACGGGCATCCCTTTCCGCGGAATGAGTTGCGCCAGGGTCTTGCCCGCAACGTACTCCATGGCGATGAAGTCCGTGCCCGCATCCTCGGAGATGTCGTAAATGGTGACGATGTTGGGGTGGTTGAGCGCGCTGGCCGCTTTCGCCTCCTGCACGAACCGCCGCTTGCGGTCCGGGTCGGCGACCCTGTCGGGCGACAGGAGCTTCAGCGCCACGAAGCGGTCCAGGTGGGTGTCGCGGGCCTTGTATACGACGCCCATCCCGCCTTCGCCGAGTTTCTCTATGATTTCGTAGTGCAGCAGACGCTGGCCGCTCATCGCCCCCGTCTCCGGATTCAGAGTTACCTGTCCTGATCGAGTCTACTGCACAGGGCGGACCGGGGCAACGATTCCAGCCGGAACCGTCTACTTGACCGCCTCGATGAGCCTGCCGAGCGCCGGCGCGACGCTCAGCAATAACTCGGCCCGCGGCTGGGAGGCGCGCTTCATCAGCTCGACGGGCGCCACCGGCGCCGCCGCCGCGCGCTTTTCGCGGTAATCGAGCGCCGCCAGCGCCGCCGCGGCCATCTCGCTCAGGTCCCTGGAAATCGGCGCGGCTTCGGCCAGCAGCGGCGACCCCGCCAGCACGGGCGCCAGCCGGTTGTGGTTCTCACGCCATGCGATCAGTTGCCTCCGGATGACCTCTGCCCCGCTGCCGTCCTCGAGGTACTTCGCCACGCTGGCTTCGAAGCGGCGCGCCGCCATGCTTTCGGGCCGCACCGTATCCACCAGCCGGTTCAGCGGCGTGAAGCTGGTGTACTTGCCCATGCGGCCGCGCGCGTAGTCCTTCACCGGCTCCACAACCGAGGCCAGGGTGTTCACCGCCCCGATCCCATACCCCGCTGAAAGCCGCTCGATCATCTTGTGGTAGTTCTCCGCATGCCGGAGCCCCAGCCACTCCAACTGGCGGCTTACCGCTTCCAGCCTGCCGTACATGGACTCCACGTCGCGGATATGGGCGGGCGACCAGAGCCTTTCGGCAATGGCCGCGGCGCGCGGCCAGATACGCCCCTCCACGTTCTCTGCGGTGACGTACTCGGCCCACATGCACGCCTCGCCGCCGAGGATGCGCCCCCGCTCGTCGGCGCTCAGCCCCCCGGTTTCCTTGTTGATGGGGTCCACCGCGTAATGCCGCGCTGCCGGGTGCATCAGGTCCAGGTAGTAGCCGTTCGAAAGCAGGCCGGAGAAGCCCCGCGAGGCGGCCTGGGCCAGCGATTTCTGCCCGCGCCAGGAGTGCACCACGATCTCGCGCGGCAGGTCCGGGTGCAGGATCTCGTCCCACCCCACCATGCGCTTGCCATGCTTCTTCACGATCTCCTGCACGCGCCGCGTGAAATAGGCCTGCAAGTCCGCGTTGGATTGCATCCCGCGCCGGCTCTTGAATTCAACGATGCGCGGGTTCGCATTCCACTGTTTTCCGTTGACCTCGTCGCCGCCGATGTGGAAGTAGGGGTCCGGGAAGAGCGCCGCCATCTCGCCGATGAACCCGTCGAGAAACCGGTAGACTTCCTCGCGCGTGGGATCCATGGCCGGATCGTGGACGCCCCACTTCCGCTCGATCGCGTACGGCCCCGGAGCACTGGCCAGCTCCGGATACCCCACGAACCAACTCGTAGTGTGGCCCGGCATGTCGAACTCGGGAATCACGCGGATGCCGCGCTCGCGCGCCCAGGCCACGATCTCGCGGATCTGCTCCTGGGTGAAGTACCGGCCGTCGGACCCCATCTGGTGCAGCTTGGGATAGCGTTTGCTCTCGATGTGGAATCCCTGGTCGTCGGAGAGGTGCAGGTGGAAGACGTTGAGCTTCACCGCCGCCATGCCGTCCAGCGTCCGCTTGACCACGTCCATGGGCATCCAGTGCCGGGCCACATCGAGCAGCAGGCCGCGCCAGGGGAAGCGCGGGCGGTCGTCGATCTCCACCGCGTTCAGCCCGAAGCCGTTGGGCCGCGGTTCCAGAAGCTGCGCGAAGGTGGCCATGCCGTGGAGCGCCCCAAGCGGTCCGGCGGCGTCCAGGCGCGCCCCCTCCGGCTTTACGCTGAGCTTGTAGGACTCGTCGTCAGCGGCGTTCCCGGCCGCAACCAGGAGCACGGGACCGGCGCCTCCGCCTTCGAGCGGCATCCCGGTGATGCGCGCAACCAGTGCGCTCAGCCGCGCGGCCCCCGCGGTCACGCGCGCATCCGGCGATCCGGACACCTGCACGCGAAACGCTTCCGTGACGGGCATGCGGCCCTGACCCGACGTGATGGCGGCCGGCCAGGGCATCAGGTTCTGCGCCGCAAGCGTAACCGGCGCGAGCAGCGTAAGCAGCTTTGGTCCCATTCTGCCCAAATCATAGCGCCGTCTTCACGCCGCGTGCGAACCGTGGTATTGGTTGAACTGCTATGGCTGGCGTCGTCTATCGTTCCCACGTGCGGATCGAGCGCCTTGGGGGCCCGATTCGAAGAGCCTGGCTGCCCGCCGAACCCGAGCCTGTGATTTTCGGCGCGCACGGCGAAGTGGCGGTCCATTACAAAGTGCCCGCGGAGATCGAGCCGCATGCCACCACGCTCGACTACATCGTGGCCGCCGCCGCGGGTTGACTCACCGGCACCTTCGGGGGCGCGCTGGAGGCGCGCCGCGTACCGGCGTCCGGCGGCCGGCTTACGTCGGAAGCGGTGGGGGAGGTCGAGCTCGAAGACAACGGGCTGATCATTCGGCGCATCCATGTGAAGCTCAATCTGCAAGCGGAGGAGACTCACCGCGAGACAGCCGGGCGCGTGCACGAGATCTTCGCGGACGCCTGTCCGGTCTACCGCACCCTGCGTCCGGCGATCGCGATTACGACGGAGCTGCTCTTTGAGCCGGGCTAACTAAACCTCCAGCCCCACCGAGCGCATCAGCTCGAGCGCATTGCTCTTCCGCACCACGCCGGGCCGCATCACGTAGTCGAAATGCAGCTTGCCGTCCTCGAAGCGGTCTTCGAAGTGCACATTGGCGCCGCGCCCGGCCAGCGCCTCCGCGATGTGGGCGAGCGCCAGGTCGTGCGTGGTCATCAGCCCGATGGCGCCGCGATCCGCCAGGCCGCGCACGATGGCCTCGGCGCCGATGCGGCGGTCGTGCGAGTTGGTTCCGTGCAGGAATTCGTCCAGCAGGAACAGCACCGGACGCGGTGCGCCGGTCAGTTCCACGATCTGGCGCAGGCGGGTGATTTCGGCGTAGAAGCGCGAGCTGCCGGCCTGCAACGAATCCACTATGCGGATCGAGGCGCCCACCTGAAGCGGCGAGATGCGCAGCCGCCGCGCCCGCACCGTCCCGCCCGCCTGCGCCAGCACCGCGTTCACACCCAGGGTGCGCAGCAGCGTGCTCTTGCCGGACATGTTGGAGCCGCTCACCACCAGCACCCGCGCGCCTTCGCCGCCCAGGCTGACCGGGTTCCGCACCGCGCGGTCCTCGGGCAAAAACGGATGCGCCAGCCCCTCGCCCTCGAGCAGCGGCCCTTCCTCCACCAGCTCGGGGAAGACGTCGGCGGGATGCTCGTAGGCGTAGCCGGCGAGCGACCCGAGCGCCTCTATCTCGCCCGCCGCCGCCAGCCAGCGGCGCAGCGCGGGGCCGGAGCGTCTCCGCCAGCCCTCCACCGCAAACGCCAGGTGCGTGGTGTAGAGAAGCGGCGGCCCGATCAGGCGCATGACCAGGTTGTCGCGCGAATCCAGCAGCTCCATCAGGCGGTTCAGCCGCGCGATGCGCGCCGAGGGCGGTCCGCCGCCCGCTTCCAGGTCCGCGCGAAGCCGGGCCAGGCGCGGCGAGGTGAAGCGCTCCCGCTCGAGCCGCGCCAGCACCAGGGCCAGCGTGGCGAGCCGGTGTGCCGCGCTTTCCACGCCGTGGATGACGCGGTTCACCGTCTCGCGCGTGCGCCAGATGAAGGCGCCGGCCGCCAGCAGCGTCACGAGAAAAAATACGCGCTCGCCGGCAACCGCCCACACCACGGCGGCGGCCAGCGTCAGCAGCGTAATCAGCGTCGCGGTTGCGCGCAGCAGGCGCGAGTCGAGGGCGCTGGGCGCCTCGCCCCAGGCCGCGAGCGCCTCCGGGTGCACGTCCACGCGCGCTTCCTCGCCCAGCACCGCGAGATCCTCCCGCAGATCGAGCCGCGGCCTCAATTCCTCGACCGCCTGCTGCCTGGCGCGAAGCTCGCCGGTTGCCCCGGGCGCGCGCAGCCAGTCCGCCAGGATGTGTTCCCCCATCGGGGTCCGCGCGATGGAGAGCAACTGGAACAGCGAACCCTCGCCGAACACGTCCAGGTCCTGCGCGTAGGGATGCGCGGCGTCGATGTAGCGCTCGCCCGCGTTGCCCGTGCCCATCCAGCGGTTCTCCACCCGCGCCAGCGCGTGCTCATAGTGCTGGACGGCGCGGCGCGCGCGGTCGCGGATCCGCAGCACGCGGTCATGCGCCACGGCCAGCGCGATGGAGAGCGCGAGCGGCGCCAGCAGCCACCACAGCGGCAGAGCGCGCTCGACGATGGCGAGCCACACCATCACCACCCCGCCGAGGGCCACCGCCACCCGGGCGTTGCCGATGCGCCGGTGCGCGCGCTCCCGCGCCTCGCACGCCGCCCGGCGGGCCTCCAGCCTGCGGGTGTACTCGGCGCCGGGAGCGGGTTCCATGGTCACGATGTTATATTGGATTCATGCCGAGCGGTTATCTTCCGATCTTTATTTTCATGATCTTCGCGGCCGCGTTCCCGGTGGTGGTGCTGTGGCTCGCGAAGCTCGTGCGGCCCTCGGCCCCTTTCCAGACCAAACTGGAAGCGTACGAGTGCGGCATCAAGGCCGCCTCCAACGCGCGCGGGCGCTACACCGTCCGCTTCTACATCGTGGCCATCCTGTTCGTGATTTTCGACGTGGAAACGATCTTCCTCTATCCCTGGGCCGTGCGCTACAAGGCGCTCGGATGGTTCGGGGTGGCCGAAGTCGCCGTGTTCCTCGGCATCCTGATCGTGGGTTACATCTGGGCGTACAAAAAGGGCGCGATGGAGTGGGTCTGATTATCTGACCCTGGTCACCGTCGCCTCGACCAGAAAACGCCGGTTCCCCACATCATCGAAATCCGCCAGCGGGACGGCTTTGCCCGCGGGGACCGGCGCGTTCACCTGTAGCTGGAACCGGTTGGTGTTCGTAGGTGCGTTCGGCTCCTGCTTCGGCAGGGTGAACTCGATTTGCCCGTTCAGCAGCGGGTCGCCCTCCTGTTCGTGAATCTGGAGGGACAGGGTCGCCCCCACGTCGGTGAATTGAAACTGGCCGCCGCCGGACGGCGTCGCCATCCGGCTGCCCACGTTCAGCCTGCCGCGCTCCGTCCCCAGCAGCATGCTGTAGTTGCGCGTTGACAGGCGTTTCCCGGCTTCGCTCTCGTGCACCGCGATCTGCACGCGGTAACTGGAAGCCGGCTTGGCTTCCTGCGCCGGCAGCAGGGCCGCGGCGGCGAACACAACGGCGAGAACTCGCATGACTCCTCCCGCCTGATTGACGCAGTGGAGCGCGGGAGAGTGCAGCGAAAATGCTAACATCGGGTTGTATGGAACTGGCGGTCCGGGTTCAGATCGAGGAGTTGCCGGAAGGGTTGTTTCTCGCGACCTCAGACGAACTTCCCGGGCTCGTGGCGCAAGGCCGCACGATCACCGAAACGCTCGAAATCGCGCGCGATGTCGCGCGCAAGCTGATAGAAGCCCGCCGGGAGCGTGAAGGCGCTCCCAAACTGGCCGCCGCCGCCCGCTTCACATCCGGTACAGCATCCAGTACACCGCCACGCCCGTGACGCTGACGTAGAGCCAGATCGGCAGCGTCCAGCGCGCTATACGCCGGTGCCGGTCGAAACGGCCGCGCAGGCCGCCGAGGAGCGTCACGATCGCCAGCGGCGGCACCGCGGCGGCCAACACCGTATGGGTGCCGAGGATGGCGAAGTACACGCCGCGGATCGTGCCGGTGCCCTGGAAGCGCACCGTTCCCGCCTGGTAGTGATACACGAGGTAGGAGATCAGAAAGAGCACGGAAGAGGCGAACGCCGCCAGCATCACGCGGCGGTGCGCGCTCTTGCGGCGCCGCCGGATGAGAACGAACCCGGCGACGAGCAGCACGGCCGAAAGCGCATTGAGCGCGGCGTTCAGCGCCGGCAGGTGCATCAGCCCTCCTTCTGCACGCGTCGGGCGTCGCGCGCCACGCGCGCGAACAGGCCGTCTTCCGTGGAAAGGTAGTAGCCGCGGATGCGCCCCCGGCCGTCCACCAGCGCAAAGCGCGTCGAGTGGTCCAGCTTCCCGTCCACGCTGTTCATGTGGAAGCCGTTGCGGCCCAGATCGTTGAGCGCCGCCTGATCGCCGGTCAGGAAGTGCCAGCGCCCCGGCTCGGCGCCGTAGCGGCGCGCGTAGGCGGCCAGCACGGGCGGCGTGTCGTTGGCCGGGTCCACCGTGAAGGACACCAGGTGGACTTCGGGCGGCAGCTCGCGCTGCATGCGCCGCATTTTGGTGGACATCAGCGGGCACGGCCCCTGGCACGTGGTGTAGATGAAATCGGCCAGCCACGCTTTACCGGCGAGCGCGCCGCTTCCGAACGGCCGGCCGCGCTCGTCGGTGAGATGGAACGGCGGCACCTGGCCCAGCACCGGCAGCGGCTCCTGGCGCGTGCAGCCGGCCAGCAGGAGGGCGGCCATGGGCCAGAAGCGTCTCATGCCGTGCTCCGCGCCGCGCCTCTCCCGGCCAGCAGTCCGCCCGCGGCCAGCAGCGCCGCGCCCGAGGCCGCTGTCACCGCGAGACTCGCCGCCACCGAAGGCCCCGCGCCGCCGATGCCCAGCACGCCGTTCAACAGCGCCACACAATAGGTCAGCGGGTTCGCCCACATCAACGCGCGCACCCATCCGTGCGCCGTGGCCATGGGGAACAGGGCGCCGGAAACCATCCACATGGGGACCAGCAGCAGGTTCATGATGGCGTGGAAGCCGGAGGTGGAATCCATCTGCCACGCCAGGAGGAAACCCATGCCGGTCAGGCTGAAGGCAATCAGAAATATGGCGCCCGCCGCGCCCACCACGGCCGCAGCCGATAACCGCACCCCCGCCAGCGGCGCGAAGAGCAGGAAGATCAGTCCCTGAATCCAGGCCAGCGTGGCCGCGCCGAGAATCTTGCCCAGCACCATGCTGGCGCGCGGCGCGGGCGAAACCAGCATGGAGAGCAGGAACCCTTCCCGGCGGTCCTCAATAATCGAAATGGTCGAGAAGATAGCGGAGAACATCACGGTGAGCACCAGCGCCCCGGAGAAGAACCGTCCCAGGTCGCCCGAGCCGTATCCCATCAGCAGCCAGAACACCAGCGGCGAAGCCACCACCCCGAGCACGCGGCTTTTCTGGCGCCAGAAACGCACCAGCTCGCGCCACCACAGCGTACCCGCCGGCAACCAGAAGCTCATTCGATCCGCGCCCCCGTCTCGTGCACGAACACGTCCTCCAGGGTGGGCTTGTGCAGCCCCACCGATTCGATCGCGCCGGGAAACCTCTCCACCACTTCGGTGATGAAGCGATGCCCGTTGCCGATCTCGACGCGCAACTGGCCGTCCACCAGCACGGGCGTCACCCCGAAACACTCCGCGATCCGCGGCGCCAGCGCCTCGGGATCACCGGCCTCCAGCACCACCACATCGCCGCCGATGCAGCGGCGCAACTCGGCCGGCGCGCCCTCGGCCACCACGCGGCCTTCGTGCAGCAGCGCCAGGCGGTCGCAGCGGCCGGCTTCGTCCAGAATGTGGGTGGTCAGCAGGATGCTGACCCCCTCCTGATCGCGCAGCTCGCGCACATACTCCCACAATTCCAGGCGCGCGCCGGGATCGAGCCCCGTGGAGGCTTCGTCCATCAGCAGGACGGCGGGGCTGTGCAGCAGCGCCTTGGCGATTTCCACGCGGCGGCGCAGTCCGCCCGACAGCGTCTCCACCAGGTCGTCGCGGCGGGCCTCCAGTCCCAGGCGCCGCATGGCGTGCTCCATGCGGGCGCGCAGGCGCGGGCCGGAAAGTCCGTGGAGATGGCCCTGGGCGCGCAGATTCTCGCCCACCGTGAGCGCCTTATCGAGGCTCTGCGTCTGGAAGACGACACCGGCGCGGCGCCGCACCTCGGCCGGCTGCCGTACTACGTCGAAGCCCGCCACGCTGGCCTCGCCCGCCCCCGGAACCATCATGGTGGAGAGAATCCGGAACAGGGTGGATTTGCCGCCTCCATTCGGCCCCAGCAGGCCGAAGATCTCCCCCTGCTTCACCTGGAGCGAAACGCGGTCGAGGGCCCGCCGGCGGCCGTATTGGTGAGAGACGGAGCGAACCGAAATCACGCCCGCACCCGGTCCAGAAGCATCAACCCGTAGATCAGGGGAAGATACAACACCGAAGCCAGCAGGACCTTGCGCGCCCGCGCCGCGGTCCTCTCGGCCGCAACACGTACGCCTGAGTACAGAAACCATAGGCCTCCCAGCAGAGCGCCGGCGAGATAATAAGGCCCCGTCATCCCCAACAGCGCCGGGGAAAGGCTCACCGGAACGAGAGCCAGGCCGTAGAGCACCATCTGCCGCGCCGTGGACCTTCCATCGGGTTCCACCACCGGCAGCATCCGGATGCCGGCCCGCGCGTAGTCCTCGCGGTACATCCAGGCAATCGCGTAGAAATGCGGGAACTGCCACAGGAACAGGATCGCGGCCAGCACCCAGCCCTCCGGCGCAAGCCTTCCGGCGGCGGCGGCGTACCCGATAAGCGGGGGCATGGCGCCCGGAACCGCTCCCACCGTGGTGGAGAGCCAGGAGCGCCGCTTCAGCGGCGTGTACAGGCAGAGATAGCTGAGCAGCGTAAAAGCGCCGATCAGGGCGGCCAGCGGGTTGACCCCCAACCACAGCTCCACAAACCCCAGAACCGAAAGGGCGAGACCGAACCGCAGCGCCGCGCCCGGTGCGATGCGGCCGGATGGGACGGGCCGCCCCCGCGTGCGGCGCATGCGCAGGTCCGCATCGCGCTCGTACCATTGGTTCAGGGCCGCGGTCCCGGAGGCCAGCAATCCCGTGCCGAGAATGGTGTGCAGCAACGCCGCCAGGCTCACGCCCGCGCCCCCGGGCAGACCGAACCAGTAGCCGACGCCCGTGCTCATCAGGATGAGCCACGTGATGCGCGGTTTGGTCAGCGCGATGTAATCCTGCAAAATGCGCACTGGTTTAGAGATGCGGAACCGCCGGTCCGCGCTTCACGGTCCGGACCCACCTCATTTATACCTGCTTTTCCCTCGACCCGGGCTTTACAACTGTTCCATTTAAGACTATATTTAGTCCACGCAGCCCGTGCTGCGGATTCGATCGCAACGGAGGAGTGTATGAAGCGCTGGCTTGGATTGTGTCTCGGTGTGTTGGTTTCCCTGTTCCTGGTGAGCGGCGCGGTCGCCCAGGAAAAGAAAGCCAAGAAGGCCGAGGCGAAGAAGGAGGACCGCCTGAGCGGCCGCATCCAGATGATCAACAAGGACACCAGCACGATCACCCTGGAGCGGAACAATGTTCGCCGCACTGTCGTGTACAGCCCGGATACCAAGATTACGTACCGAAATAAGCCCGGCACGATGGACGATGTAAAGGAAGGGCGAAGGGTGATCGTCCTCGGCAAGTTCAACGACAAAGCGCAGCTTGTGGCCACGCGTATCGACGTACGCGAGGGCAAGTGAACGCGGTCTGCTCTGCCGGAAGCGGAGCAGACCATCCCATCCGCGGTTTTTGACGCGGCGTCCGGCCCGCGTGGGTGCGGGCGAGGCGCCGCGGTCCTTTCCCTCCCTGATCTGTTACGCCTATGGCGTGCGGGGCAGTCCGGGCCAGCCCCCTCACCGGGAGCGGTGGCCGGAAGAGGCGAGAAGCGCCGCGCTATTTGGAACTTCGAGCTAACGCCCGGGCGGGACCTGTAGCAGGAGCAGTTGCCGCACCTGCTCCGCGCTGAGCCCGGTGCCGCCCGTGTTCACCGTGTCCAGATCCCAGCAAACCAGGCCCTTGGCCGTAGTGGTCAGCGTGGTCAGCACCCCGACGTTGCCGAGCGCCGGAAAGTTCGAGATGGGCACGTTGAATGAGAGCGGCGGCTGGATGGCCGGCAGATCGAAGGCCCACAGCGGGCTGACGCCGTTTTTCGACGCCAGCCACGCCGACCACCGGGCCGGGCTCAGCGTGCCCAGCAGAAAGCCGAGGTTCAGCGTGGGGGCGTTGTAGGAGAGCGTCAGGTCCAGCGTGCAGGAGTCCGCCGTCGAATACTCGAAAGCGCCCAGATCGGCAACGCCCGCGAAGATGCGCGGCTTGCCGTCCCGGTCGGTCGCCGGAAACGCGGGGGCGGCGTTGTCGCCTTTGTTGATCGCCGGCGAGTTCTGCGCTAGGTGATAGTCGCCCGCGGCTGCGTTCACGAACAGCGGGTTTACGTTGTTCAGGTTTGTGGGGCTGATCGGGAACGGCAGCTTGATAGGCTCTTAAATATCCGAAATCAATCGCAAAAGCCGGCTCATGGTTTCAGGTTCATTCTACGCAGGAGTTGCCGGTAACGTGGATCACCGCGAATTCCGTCGAGAAACGGGTAGGTCTTGATCGGCATCAGCATGTGATCGCGGACGTCAAACGCCCGGTCCATGCACGCAAAGAAGCTGTCTGTTTCTCCGAGTGCGAGGTGGATCCAGGCTAAAGTTGTCGGCGGCACATACCTGGTGCGTTCGGTTGAACGCAAGCGCTCCAGGATCACACGCGCCTCCGTCTCGTTCCGGCTTTCGGCTAAGACGCGCCCAAGCATTCCAGTGGGAACCGGGCTGCCGCCCGACAGTTCCGTCGCTCTCCGCAGGGCGGCCACAGCTTCGTGAAACAGTCCTTTGGCAGCGCAGCACACGCCGATCAGGTAGTAGCCCAGATACTGACCCGCATCGAGTTCGAGCATGAACCGGCCGTGTTGTATCGCCCGGTCATATTGCCTCCCCAGCCACAACATGGTCCCCAACCAAAACCTCCCCATCGTCGAGATTGGGTCCACCTCCAGCGCGCCCTCAAGTTCGCGGATGGCTTCCTCAATGCGGCCGTGCGGCATCAGCCCGGTGGCTGCGTATCGCTGCCTGACAATCGGCGACACGGGATTCAATTTCAGCGCCATGTTCATCTCGCGGCGCACCTCCGGCCAGTTGAAGTCAAGCTGCTTGCGATATTGTCCTAACAGGGCGTGCGCTTCCGCCAGCGCGTTGTCGATCTCGATGGCCCTCAGCACGTGAAAGATTCCCGACGAGAGCGCTTCTTTCGGAGTCATCAAACCATGGAAGCCGATGTGCCAGTAGATCTCGGCCAGGGAATCATAAGCCAGAGCGAACTCGGGGTCCAGCCGGACCGCCTGCTCAAAGCAATGTTTCGCTTTGAAAAAGGACTCGGGAGGATTGCCCTTCTCGTAAGAATAGCGGCCCTGAAGAAAGAGGTTGTAAGCCTCGATATCTTCGGTCGGTCTCGTGACGGCGCGCCGGGAGCCAATTCCGAGTTCCGCCGCCGCCGCTTGCGCTACCACGCTCCCGATCTTGAACACATCGCGTAACTCGCTATCGTAACGATTGCCCCAAAGATGCGTGGCGTCGGCGGCCTGGATGAGTTGTGCGCTGATCACAATCCGGTCGTCCGCGCATCGGGCGCTCCCTTCGACGACATAATCTACCCCCAACTCGCGCCCGATCTCGCCAATATCCTTGCGGGTGCCCTTGTAATGCATCGCCGTCGTGCGTGCGAGCACCGCCAGACGCTGGGGAGCGAGGAGTGCGAGCGCGCCGATGATCTCTTCGGTGATCGCGTCGGCGATGTACTCCCGCTCCGGATCGCCGCTGAGGTTCGCGAACGGCAGCACCAGCATCCGGGCTCTCGGTTGTACGGGCTCCGGTTCGGATGCGTGGGGCGGTCCGGAGACACGCGCCATGAACCGGTAGCCGCGCCTGGGGAGCGTTTCGATGTAGCGGGGATGCTCTGCCGAGTCGTGGAGAGCCTCCCGCACCCTGGCGATGACAGTGTTCAGGTTGTTGTCGAAATCCACGAAAACATGCCGCGGCCACAGGCGCTGGTATAGCTCGTCTCGCGTCACCACTCTGCCGGCATGCTCCAGCAGCAGAACCAACGCCTGAAGTGACTTCTCGCGGAGATGGATTCTCACCCCCCGCTTATAGAGCCGGCCCGATTCCAGATCGATTTCGTACCCGTCGAACCGGCATGTGCCAAGCCCCCCGGTTGTGCGCATGACGGCCATGGCACGAGCATATACCGGCTGGGATCCGCCGGCAATCGGGAGCGAAGTCCCAGCAATTCAAGCGCTTGGGCGGTAGGGAAGATACATGGCGGATTTAACCCGCCGTCTATTTCACCGGCTGGTGCGATGGGCCAACATATGCGAGGAGGTTCGAATGATGCCCAGCAAAATGCTCCACTTGCGTTACGCGACATCGATTCAAGCGTTTTTATGTCTGATGCCGGTCGCCCAGGGGTGGCAAGCCCCGGGTCAGACGATTCTGGACGGCGCGCTGCGGGTGAGCGTACCGTTCGATGTGGTGGATACGCTGGATGGCGCAAAGTTCAAGATCCGCGTGCCCGCCAACTGGAACAACACGCTGCTGGTCTATATACAGGGCACCAAGACCGGAGCGGCGCCCCCGGAACCGCGGCTGGTCCCGCCGGTCCTGCCTGGTTCGGATCCTCCGCTTGAAGACACGCTGTTATCCCGAGGCTACGCCCTGGCTGCGTCGGAAATTTCCCCCGGCGATTGGCAGGTGAAAGCCAGTCTGCAAGACACCTTCGCCTTGACCACTTACTTCCGGGGAAGGATCGGAGATCCCAAACGGGTCATCGTCTGGGGCACTTCCCTTGGAGGGGCGGCATCGCTCCGTCTCATCGAAGACTATCCGCGTAGCTTTGATGGCGCAATTGCCACTTGTGCCGCCGCGGCCGGGAGGTCGAAAAGGGAGGACCGGTCACTTGACTTTAATGTGGCGTATGCGGCGGCTTTCGGGTGGCGGGACGATATCTGGGGATCAGTAGACAACTTGCGGGAGAATCTGAATTTCAACAGGGACGTGTACCCGAACGTGAACTGGCCGAAAGCCGACGGAAGCAACCGCGGAGGCTGGGAATTCATTCGGCTCGTGCTTGGCCAACCGGCTGAAGCCTTTTGGAGCGCCGACCCTCTATTTAGTTACCCGGGGTACGTCCTGCAAATGTTCTTCTCCACTCAGAACGTGGCGAGCATCCAGGCGTGGGCTTCCGGGCCGGTCACTCAGAACGCCGATCACCGGTACTCGCTCACGGCCGGAGAAAAAGCTTATCTTGCCGGCTTGGGAATCAACGCGGAGGATCTGTTGACGAAGATGAACGCAAACACGAACGTGCAGGCAAACGCTCATGCGCGTGATTATGTGGTGCGCTTCGGCGATGTCCACGGAACACTGTCGAAGCCCGTGTTGACCCTGCACACCACGCTCGATGCCATTAACGAGGTCCGCCACGAGAATGCCTACCGGGCAACGGTAGAGGCCTCTGGTTGTCTTCAATATCTCAGGCAAGCTTATGTGAGCGGCGTCGGGCACTGTGCGTTCACCGCGAGCCAATTGCTTGCTGCGCTGGCCGCGATGGAAAGCTGGCTCGATACCGGCGTGGCGCCGGACGCTTCGGCATTTCCGGAGGGCCTCGGGTTCGACAATGCGTTTGTGCCCCAGCCATGGCCGTACTAACCGGGCGCAATCACGGCCGGGGCGTTTCGTAATACACAGCGTCGGCGCGCCGGCTCGAAGGCTCACGGCGGATCAATTCCGCCGGCGCCCCTCCACATGGCGTTGCGCTACCGTGTAGCTTCATGCGAAGGCGCGCTCACCTCTTTCTCCTGCTTGTCGCCTGCCTTGTCTCCTGCACCCGGAGGGCGCCGGTCGCCCCGGTGGGGACCGGCGTTCGGGTTACCTTCTTCGACGTGGGACAGGGCGACGCCGCGCTGGTGCGCACCCCGGAAGGCAACGCCGTCCTGATTGATACGGGCAAGGGTCCCGATACCGCCGGTCTGCTGGCCGCGGAGGGCGTTTCGCGGCTCGACCTGCTGATCGTCTCCCACCCACACGCGGACCACGAGGGCGGCCTCGAGGCCGTGCTCAGAGCGTTCCCCGTTTCCGAGGTCTGGTATGCCGGCCGTTTTCGCGGCCGCGCGCGGAAATTGCTCGAAACCCACGGCGCCCGCCCGGTCGCGGCGGGTGCCGGGAAGCAGCTTGGCCGCCTGGCGCTCACGGTCCTGCACCCCCAGCCGGGAGTCGTGCTGGACGGGGTCAACAACAACTCGCTGGTGGTCAAGGCGGCCTACAACGGCCACCGTTACCTGTTCCCCGGCGATTGCGAGCTGGGTTGCTGGGAGCAGCTTTTCAAGCGGCGCCGTCCGGAGTTGCGGTCGGACGTGCTCAAAGCGGCGCACCACGGCTCCGGCAACGGCACCAACTCGGGCGTGCTGGGGAACGTGAGGCCTTCCACCGTGGTGATCTCCTGCGGACGGGACAACAACTACGGCCATCCTCACCCGCTGGTGCTCAAGCTGATCGGCCGGCTCGGCGCGAAGCTGTTTCGCACCGACCAACAGGGCGCCATACGCTGCGCGGGCGTCGAGTGCGCCGCCCGATAACCGGCGTTGATGAAAGATGTATACTCTCACGCATACCATGAGCCGCGGCAGAACGCTTCTCGGCCTTGCGGCCTGGGCGCTGGCGGCCCGGGCCGCGGCCCCGCAAGCCAATATCCTCGATCTCACGTTTCACAGCCAGGTCTTCGGCGAGGAACGCAATTTCCGTGTGTTTCTCCCGCCCGATTACGGCAAAGATACGCAGAAGCGATATCCCGTCATCTACTTCTTTCACGGCCACAGCGAACGCCACAACCGCCCGCCGCGCAGCAATGCCGGTTACGACGCCGGCGACACCTACGGCGGCGACAACATCGCGGCCTTCGTCGGGCGCAACGACGTGATTGTGGTCAAGTGGGACGGCTCCAATCCCCGCAAACCCGGAGAGGACTACATCCGCCCTTACAACATCTCGCCCGTCGAGACCGATCGCCAGTTTCCGCTCTACTTTCCGGAACTGGTGCGGCACATCGACTCGCGTTTCCGCACCATCGCGGACCGCGAGCACCGGGCCACGGCGGGCCTCTCCATGGGCGGTTTCATGTCGTTCTGGATCGCCGGAAAGTACCCCCACCTGGTCGGCAGCGCCTCGAATTTCATGGGCTCGTCCGAATTCGTGGTGGGTCCGAAAGCGTTTCCCGTCGAGTACCGGCACGACGAGATGTACGGCAACTACCAGGGACTGCGCACCCGCATCGTGCTCGGCTCGCGCGATTTCATCCGCTGGTACCACCGCCGTATGAACGCAGTCTGGGATTACACGCGGCCTCACCACGAACACGAGGAATTCGATTCCGAGCACGGCACGCCGGGCATGGCGAAGACCCTCGCGTTTCACATGGCCGCGTTCCGCGATCCGCTCCCAAGGCCGCGCGTCTGGTCTCACGCGGACGTGTATCCGGCGTTCGATGTCTGGGGCTGGTCGGTGGAGAGCGACCGGCGCCGGCCGGGATTCACCGTGCTGGAGCAGGCCGGCGCCGCCGGTTTCCGCTCCAGCGTACGCGAGTGGCTTCCCGGCGGGAAATTGCTGTCCACGGTGAAGCTGCGCATCACCACTGCCGCCCTCTACCGCCGCGGGGCCGCCTATCGCATCAACGACGTGAATCTGGACACGGGCGAGAGCCGGCAATCGCGGCAGGTCGCGGACTCGGGCGGCCGCCTGACCTTCGCGCTCGATGGCGCCCGGCACGAAGTCGGAATTGCGGCCGCCGCCCGCGCCATCGTCACGGTGGCGGAGTGGAGCGTGGCCGGCGCGCCGTGGGCCGTCGCGGGGAAGCCGGTGCGCCTGCAACTTGCCTTCCTCAACAAGGGTTCCGCCGCGGCGCCTGAAGGCTCGGCAACCGTCACGTCGCCGAATCCCGGCGTGAGAATCGAGCGCGTCCGGCTCCCGCTGCCGCCGATCCCCGCGGGCAAGCGCGCCATGGTGGAAACGGCCTTTGCCGTCGATGACCCGCGGCGGGCGGCCGTCCAACTCAACGTGCGCGTGGATGGCTCCGATATCCCGGTGGTCGTGCCGCTGTTCGCCGATGCCCCCGCGATTTCCGAGTTCCAGATTCTCGACGGCCGTAAACTGCTGCTGTGGGAACGCGCCGTGGGCAAGGCCCGGAAGGAACTTGGATCGGGCAACGCCGACGGCGTGGTTCAGGCGGGCGAGACGTTCGCCATCGCGGTTCCCGGCGGCGACGCGCATCGCGCCGTGGAACTGTTCACCTCGGATCCCTGCGTGGATCTCTCCGAACGCATTTCCGATCCATGGTCGGCCTACGACCATGTGGGCGCAACCGCCAAGATCTCGCTGGCGCGCGTGGCCGGCGACTGCGCGGGGCGCGAACTCCCTCTGTACGTCCGATATCAGGTTCCCGATAAGCCCGAGCACATTCTGAAAGAGGGTGTGGTCCGCGTGCGGGTGGCGCCGGCTGAGCGGCCGCAGCGCACGGAAAGCTGGTTGGGCAGCCTGGCTCCCATCGCACGTTCCATCCAACGGGAGCGCGGCTTTCCCATGGACTACCGCCACCGCGGAGCGCAGCCGCTCGAACAGTGGCGCCGCCGGGGGCGCGCGGCGGTCGAGTCCGCTTTATCGTACCGGCCCAAGCCCGTCCCCCTCGATATCAAGGTCCATGCCGTGCACCCCCGGGACGGCTATGAGATCCGCGTAATCTCATTCGCCGCCTCCGCGCACTACCGCGTTCCGGCATACCTGCTGGTCCCCGCGCGTAGGGATGCGAAGCTTCCGGCGCTGGTCGCGCTGCACGACCACGGCGGGTGGTTCTATCACGGCAAAGAAAAGCTGGTCCGCATGGAGGGCGAGCATGCGGCGCTCAAGGAGTTTCGCGAGCGTTACTACGGCGGCCGCGCCTACGCTGGCGAGCTGGCGCGCCGCGGCTTCGCCGTCATCGTGCCGGATGCGTTCTACTGGGGCGAGCGCCGGATGCAGTACGAACAGCCCCCGGTCGAGCTCGTGGCCCGCCTGAAAGGGCTCGAGCCCGCGGAGCCGCGGTATGTCGCGGCCATGAACACGTGGCTGCGGGAACGCAATACCGAGCTCAATACATGGCTCGCGTTCAGCGGCACGACGTGGATGGGCATCGTGAACTACGACGACCGGCGCGCCGTGGATGTCCTGGCGTCGCTGCCCGAGGTGGACCCCGCGCGGATCGGCTGCCTCGGCCTCTCCGGAGGCGGCTACCGCGCGACGTACCTCACCGGCATGGAGCCGCGCATTCGCGCCTCCGTGATTACCGGCTGGATGACCTCCCTGCCCACTACCCTGGACATCCCCTACCCGGTTCACGCCGCCCTGTTTGACGCCTTCAGCGCCCACGCCAACCTCGACCATCCCGACATCGCCGCCCTCGCTGCGCCCCACTGCGCGATTTTCGTGCAGAACTGCGCGCAGGACCGCCTCTTCACGCGCGCCGGGATGGAAGCCGCCGCGGCAAAGATCCGGTCGGTTTATGCGGACCTCAAACATCCTGAGCGCTTCCGCGCGAAGTTCTACAACGTTCCCCACCAGTTCAACAGAGAAATGCAGGAAGAGGCGTTCGCCTGGCTGGAGCAGCACCTGGGGCGTTTCTGACCCGTGGGTGGCTTTTCGGGTACCATGGTTTTTCGCCCATTCCGAGGAGATCGCATGAGCCAACCCTGGAAAACGGACCGCTGGTTTACCAGCCCCTGGAACTATATCCCGGAAGTCCGGGAAAATATGAATTTCGCGCCGGAGATCCGGTTCCACGATGTGACGCTGCGCGACGGCGAGCAGCAGACCGGCATCGTGTTCCGCCGCGCGGAGAAGGTCGCCATCGCCAAGAAGCTGGCTGAAGCCGGCGTGCACCGTATCGAAGCCGGCATGCCGGCGGTTTCGGCCGAGGACGAGGCCGCCATCAAGGACATCGTCGCCCTGGGCCTGAAGCCGGAGATCTTCTCCTTCGCGCGCTGCATGCCCGCCGATGTGGCGCTGGCCAAAGCCTGCGGCGTCAAAGGCATCATCACCGAGATTCCTTCGAGCGATCACATCATCAAGAACGCCTACGGCAAGACCATGGACTGGGCGGTGAAGTCCTCCATCGAAACCACCCTGGCGGCCAAGGAAGCCGGGCTGTACACGGTGTTCTTCACCATCGACAGCACGCGGTCGGACCTCGACCGCTACATGGACCTGATCGAGAAGGTGGCTACCGAGGGCCACATGGACGCGCTCACCGTGGCGGACTCCTTCGGCGGCTGCACGCCGGAGGCCATCGGCTACGTGATCGGCAAGCTGAAGGCGCGCTTCAATAAGCCCATCGAGATCCACTGCCACCAGGATTTCGACCTGGGCGTGATCAACACCATCGCCGCGCTCAAGGCGGGCGCGTCGGTGGCGCACGTGACGGTTTCAGCCACCGGCGAGCGCGCCGGCAATGTGCCGCTCGAGGACACCGCCATGGCGCTGCGCTGCATGTACGGCGTGGATTGCGGCCTGAAGACCGAGGTCTTCTATGAGCTTTCGAAACTCGTGCAGAAGCTGGCCGGGTTCGAAGTGGCGCCCAACCGGCCCATCGTGGGGGACTGGCTGCTGAACATCGAGTCCGGCATCGTCACCATGTTCCACCGCCGTTGCCGCGTGGTGGAGCCGCTCGAATACATGCCGTTCGCTCCGGAGATGGTGGGGCGGCCGGGCGTGGACGTGGCGCTCGGCAAGGGCAGCGGCCTCGCCAATATCGAAGAGCACCTGGAGCGCCGCAAGCTTCAGGCCACCGCGGACCAGGCCAACGACATCCTGGCGCGGGTAAAGCAGTTCTCCATTGAGAACAAGCGCCTGCTGACCGGCGAGGAGTTCGACCAGATCGCCTCCGCGGTGCTTGGGCAGCAGGCTTCGGCGTAACATATGTATCGCAGTCTCGATGAAATGGTGGCGGCCGCCCGTTCGCGCGGTCCCGCCCAGATCGCCGTCGCCGCCGGGCACGATCCCGACGTGATCGAGGCGCTCAAGAAGGCCAAGGAGATGGGCCTCGCCGAGGGCATCCTGGTGGGCGACGCCGGGAAGATTTCGGCGATGGCCCGCGAGGCCGGCCTCCAGTTGTGGCCGGACCAGGTGATCGACGAGCGCGACGACGCCGTCGCCGCCCGCCGCGCCATCGCGCTGGTGCGCGAGGGCCGCGCCGCCATGCTCATGAAGGGCAAGATCGGCACCTCCACGCTGGTCAAGGCCGTGCTCGACAAGGAAGCCGGCCTGCGCGCGGGGCGGCAGTTGAGCCAGGTGATCGTCTTCCAGGTGTCCGGCTACAACCGCCTCATGATTATGACCGATGCGGCCATCAATATCGCGCCCAATATCGAACAAAAGGCGGAGATCTGCCGCAACGCCATCGAGGTGGCCCACGCCATCGGCATCGAAAAGCCCAACCTGGCGGCGCTGTGCGCGCTCGAGTTCGTCAACCCGGAGATGCCCGCCACCGTGGACGCCGCCGCGCTCAGCGCCATGTGCCGCCGCGGGCAGATCAAGGGGGCGTACATCGAGGGCCCCATCGCCTTGGACGTTCCCCTGAGCCGCTTCGCCGCGGACCGCAAGGGCATCCAGAGCCCGCTGGTGGAGAACACGGACATTTTCGTGGCGCCGGACATCGAGGCGGCCAACATACTTTACCGCGCGATCCTGTATTTTGCCCGCGGCGAATCGGGCGGCGTGGTGGTGGGGGCCAAGGTGCCGCTGATCCTGCTCTCGCGCGCCGAAACGCCGGAAACCAAGATCCGCTCCATCGCTATCGCCATCCACTTGGCGTGCAGGAGGTAAGGAGAAGAATTTGGCCGCAGATGGACGCAGATAAACGCAGACGCAATCTTGGCATTCTTATCTGCGTGCATCTGCGGCTGGCAGGGCTGTCCGACTTTTTCCGCCTGCGGAGCGTCTGTAGACAAGGAGCCGGAGATTGATCTTTCGCGGGGTCGAAGATGCCGACCTGATCCGTCGCGCCCGCCGCGGAGAGGTGGAGGCGTTTAACGCCCTCGTCTCCCGTTGGGACAAGCGTGTCTACAATTACCTGCTGCGCATCCTGAACAACCGCGAGGACGCTCTGGACCTGAGTCAGGACGTTTTTTTGAAGGCCTATCAGAACCTGAAGAAACTGGAAGATCCGGCGCGGTTCGGCCCCTGGCTGTTCCGCATCGCGCACAATGAGGCCTACTCGCTGTTCCGCAAGCGCCGCCCCGAGGCGGACATTGAGGACATCCCGCAGGCGGCGGGCAGCCCGGCCTACCCCATCGAGCTGTCCCTGGCCGTGCGCGCCGCCCTCGACCGGCTCTCCGCCGACCAGCGCGAGGCCGTGGTGCTCAAGATCTACCAGGGCTTCAAGTTCGAAGAGATGGCGGACATTCTGGGCTGTCCGGTTTCCACCGTGAAATCGCGGCTCTACACCGCCCTGGACCTTCTGAAATCCGACCTGGCCCCCCTCCACGCGAGAGGTGTCTCATGATTTGTTCGCCATTCGATCTTCGGGATTACATCCTCGACGAGCTGGCCGAACCGGAGCGCCGGCAGGTGGAACAGCACGCCAGGTCGTGCGCCGCCTGCCGCGAGGAAATGGAACGGCTGCGCGCCACCCGCGCGGCGCTCTCGAGCCTCCCGGACGAAGAAATCCCGCAGCGCATCGCTTTCGTTTCCGACCCGGTGTTCGAACCCTCGCCGCTGCGCCGTTTCTGGCGGACGTTCTGGGGTTCGGCCGCCCGGCTCGGCTTCGCTTCCGCCGCCATGCTTTCGGCGGCCATTGTGTACACCGCGGCCACGCGGCCGGCTCCCGCACCGGCGCCCGCGCCCGCCCTGGCGGTCAACCTGGCCGAACTCGAAGCCCGGTTCCAGGCCCGCACCGAAGCGGCCGTGAGGCAGGCCGAAGCCCGGCAGGAGGAGAAAACCCGCCAACTGCTGGCCGCTTCCGAGGAGCGGCACAGGCTGGAGATGAAATCCATCGAGCTGGCCGTGGACCAGGAGTTGACGCTGATGCAGAAACGCTTCAACCAGGTCCGCATGACGCTGGCGAGCAGCGAATTCGGAGCCCCGCGATGACCGCGCGCGCCTGGTTCGCCATGCTGGCGGCGGCGCTGGCGCTCTACGCCGCGCAGGACGAAAAGGCCCGGCCGAAGCGCGCCGAAGTGGCCGCGGTGGAAGAGGGTTTCAACGAGCGCGTCAAGAAGATCAGCCTCGAAGACCCCATGGAAGTGCTCAGCTCCGCGCAGGGGGTTTACCTCCAAGGCTACGGGGCGGTGTTCACCGCGCAGGTGGACCTGATCGTCACGCCCACGCTCAACCCGTTCCGCCAGACGATTTCGCCGCAGGAGGTGGAACGCGTGCGGCAGCGCAAGCTGGCGCGGCTGGCCACCGTGGTGGCGGCCATGAAGGAAACCATGGCGGCGGCCGCGCGGCAACTGGAAACCGTGCCCGCCAAAGAACAGATCGTGCTCGCCGTCTCCCTGTTTTACTCCCGCTGGGAGGACCGCAACGGCCTCCCGGGCCAGATCGTCATGAAAGCCGAACGCCAGTCGCTGCTGAGCAAGGCCGCCGGCGCCATCCAGGTGGAACAATACTGATGGTCCCTTCCCCTCAAGCCGGAACGCAACGGCTGGGTGAGATGCTGATCTCGCGCCGGCAGATCGGGCCCGAAGACCTGGAACGCGCTCTCGAGCTCCAGCGCGAGCGCGGCGACAAGATCGGCAAGATCCTGGTCGATATGGGCTTCATCGCGCAGCGCGACGTGCTGGCCGCGCTCGCCGAGCAGCTCTCGCTCGAGCTGGTGACGCCCGAGGCGGCTCCGCCCACCGCTCCCGAACTCGAGGGCCTCTCGCCGCGCTTCATGCGCCAATGCCGTTTCTTCCCGCTGGCGGTGGACGATTCCACCCTCACCATTGCCATGGCCGACCCGCTCGACTTCGAAACCGTCACGGCGGTGCGGGGCTTCTGCGGGCTCAAGGTGCGTACGGCGCTCGCCGCCGAGCAGGAGATCCTGGACGCCATCGAGAAGCACTACGGCGAGGCCGGACGCCAGCCGGTGGAGGCGGATACCGACGCCGCGGCGGCCAGCGAGGATCTGGAACACCTCCGCGACATGGCCAGCGAGGCGCCCGTCATCCGGCTGGTGAACGCCATGATCGCACAGGCGCTCGAAAGCCGCGCCAGCGACATCCACATCGAGCCGTTCGAGAAGGAATTCCGTGTGCGCTTCCGCGTGGACGGCGTGCTCTACAACCAGGAGGCGCCGCCGCGGGAGCTGAAGGCCGCCATCATCTCGCGCCTGAAGCTGATGGCTAAGCTCAACATCGCCGAGCGCCGCCTGCCGCAGGACGGCCGCATCAAGATCAAGATCCTCGGCCGCGAGGTGGACCTGCGCGTCTCCACGCTGCCCACGCTTTACACCAGATGGACGGGATCAACCAGATCCACGTCAATCCGCAGATCGGGCTGACCTTCGCCGCCGGGTTGCGCCACATCGTGCGCCAGGACCCCGACGTCATCATGGTGGGTGAAATCCGCGACCGCGAAACGGCGGACATCGCCATCCGGGCCGCGCTCACCGGCCACCTGGTGTTTTCCACGCTGCACACCAACGACGCGCCCAGCGCCATCACGCGCCTCACCGACATGGGCGTGGAGAACTACCTGATCACCTCTTCGGTGGTGGCGGTGCTGGCGCAGCGGCTGGTGCGGCTGATCTGCCCGGAGTGCAAGGCGCTGGCGGGCAGACGCACGGCGCCCGACGGCCAGCTCATCGAAACCTGGCGCGGCGCCGGCTGCGAAGCCTGCCACGGCTCCGGCTACAGCGGCCGCATGGGCATCTTCGAAATGATGGAGGTGAATGACGACCTGCGCGCGCGCATCATGGCCAACCAGGACGCCGCGCAGCTCGCCTCCGCCGCGCGCAAGCACGGCATGCGCACCCTGCGCGAGGACGGTTGGCGCAAGGTGGCCTCCGGCGTCACCACCGCGGATGAAGTCATGCGGGTGACCCAGGAGTTCTGATGGCGGCCACGTACTTCTTCCGCGCCGTGGCCCCGGACGGGAAACTCCGCACCGGCAGCCTGCACGGCGAATCCGATAAGGCCGTGGCGCGCGAGCTGCGCCGCCAGGGACTCACGCCGGTTTACGTGGGCGCCCAGCCGAAAAGCTCGGGCTTCGAGCTGCGGCTGCCGCGGTTCGGAGGCGGGCGGCGCCGCGACGTCCTCTTCTTCACCCAGGAACTCTCCACGCTGCTCAACGCGGGCGTGCCGCTCGACCGCGCGCTCTCCATCACCGGCGAGCTGACCGAGCGCCCCGCGTTCCGCATGATCGTGCTCGACGTGCTGCGCGTGCTCAAGGCCGGCAAGTCTTTTGCCGACAGTCTGGCCACCCACCCCGAGTATTTCTCCGAGCTGTACGTGAACATGGTGCGGGCGGGCGAGGCTTCGGGCGCGCTGGGCATTGTCTTCGAGCGGCTGGCCGATTTCGAGCGCTCCCGCGACGAGCTGCGCAACTACATCATCTCGTCCATGATCTACCCCGCGCTGCTTTCCACCGTGGGGTTGGCTTCCATCTTCGTGCTGCTGAACTTCGTGGTGCCGCGCTTCGCCGCCGTGTTCGCCGAATCGCGCATGAAGATCCCTTTGCCCACCGAGATCATGCTGGAAGCCAGCAAGGTGGTGCGGGAGTGGTGGTGGGTGGCGGCGGCGGCGCTCGCCTCCGCCGCGGCGTTCTTCCACCTCTACACGCGCACCGCCGTAGGGCGGCTCTGGTGGGACAGTTTCCGCCTGCGGCTGCCGCTGCTCGGAGACGCGCTGCGCAAGGCCGAAACCGCGCGGTTCGCGCGCGCCATGGCGACCCTGGTGGCCAACAGCGTGCCGCTGGTGCAGTCGATCCACATTTCCGCGGCCATACTGAATAACCGGCGCATCGCCGGCGCGCTCGGGGCCGTAGCCCAGGGGGTCAAAAGGGGAGAGGGCGTGGCCGCGCCCATCCGCAAGGTGGGAGTGTTCCCGCCGCTCGCCTCCCACCTGCTGATGGTGGGGGAAGAAACCGGCCGGCTGGACCAGATGTTCTCCCGCATGGCGGACATCTACGAAAGCGACACACGCTCGGCCATCAAGCGCTTCACAGCCGTCTTCGAGCCCATCGTGATCCTGGTGATGGGCGTCCTGGTGGGCGCTTTGATCCTGAGTATGTTGCTCGCCATCACGAGCATCAACGAAGTGGCGGTATAAACATGAAGCAACCCGAAAGAAACCGCAGGCGCAGGGCCGGCATCACCCTGATCGAAATGTTGGTGGTGGTCACCATCATCGCCCTGTTCGCGGCATTGGTCGCCCCCCGCATGCTCAAGCAGAGCGACAAGGCCCGGGTGACCGCGGCGCGCGCCCAGATCAACGCGTTCATGACGGCGCTTGGCACCTACAAGCTCGATACCGGCGTCTTTCCCACCTCCGACCAGGGCTTGCAGGCGCTGCGCGTGAAACCCGCCGACGCCCATCAGTGGAACGGACCGTACTTGCCGCAAGACATCCCCGTGGACCCCTGGGGCCGGCCGTATGTCTACAAGTATCCGGGCGAGCACGGCGACGAGCCCGACGTGATCTCCTATGGCGCCGACGGGCAGCCCGGCGGCGAGGCGCTGAATGCCGATATCGTCAGTTGGAAGGCACAATAGGGGCGTCACCCTGCTGGAGATGGTGGTGGTGGTGGCCATCATCGGCCTGCTGGTGGGGATCACGTTTCCCGCGGTCGCCACGGGGCTCGATACCATACGGCTCTCCTCCGCCACCGATTCGATCGCCAGCTTCCTCAACGGCGGGCTGAACCGCTGCGAGCGCCGGCAGGAGGTGGTGGAGGTCTCCGTCTCCGTGCGCGAGAACGCTCTGTGGCTGCGCTCCTCCGAGCCAGGCTTCGAGCGCCGGCTGGAGATGCCCGAAGGGATCCGCATCGAGGCCGTGCATCCTCGCATGGAGCCCGAGCCCGAAGCGCGCAGCTTCATCCTGGCGCCGGGCGGCGCCGTGCCGCGGTTCGGTGTGCAGCTTGCCAACCGGCGCGGCGGGCGCCGCATTGTGCGGGTGGACCCGATGACCGGCGTGCCGCGCGTGGAGCGGGTCGAGTGAAAACGCGCGGATTCACGCTGCTGGAGATGCTGGTGGCCACCCTGATCATGGCCATCGCGGTGGTCGGGCTGCTTTCGGGCCTGAATACTTCCATGCGCAACGCCGCGCGCCTGACTGAGAACGACCGTGCGGTGCTGCTGGCCCGCGCCAAGATGGACGAATTGCTCACCGAGAAGCGCCTGCCGCGCAATACCGTGTTCGAGGGGGCGTTCGAACCGGCCTTGATGGGGGGTACACGCGGCGGCTGGCGCGCGCGGGTTTCTCCCTTCGAAGGCCCTCCCAACCCCGGACCGGGCACGCGCGTGCTGGACCGTGTGGAACTGGAAATCTGGTGGCTGGCGGCGGGTGAGCAGCGCCGGACGTTTTCGCTCGAGGCGTACCGCACCACCATTTTGCAGCCCGAGGACGTGGTGCGATGAGCGGCCGCCGCGGCGTCACCTTGATGGAAGTGCTGATCGCCGTATCTCTGCTCAGCCTGCTCTCGGTGGGGATGCTGATGGCCATGCGGGTGGGGCTGAACGCGCTCGGCAGGGCCAACGAGCGGCTGATGGAGAACCGCCGCGTGGCTTCGGTGGAGCGCATTCTGGAAAGCCAGATCGCGGCGCTCATGCCGGTGATGGCGCAGTGCCTGGTGAACGAGCAGGGCGGGCGCATGCGCATGCCGTTCTTTCAGGGCGAGCCGCGGGCCATGCGCTTCGTTTCTTCCTACTCGCTCGAGGAGGCCTGGCGCGGACGGGCGCAGATCCTGGAATACCTGGTCATCCCCGGCGAGAACGGCAGAGGCGTGCGGCTGGTGGTGAACGAGATCCCCTACGCCAATCCCTATATCACCGGCCTGCTGTGCCTCGGCCGCACTCCGGACCCCGCCACCGGCACAGCGATTCCGCGCTTCCGGCCCATCGAAGCCGGGCCCCGCTCGTTCGTGCTGGCCGACCGGCTGGCCGAGTGCCGCTTCCTGTACCTGGGCCCGCCTCCACCCGGCGCACCCTCGCAAGCGCCGGACATGTGGCGCTCCCTCTGGATTCTGGACAACTGGCCCGCCGCCGTGCGCGTGGAAATGGTCCCGCTCGAGGAAGACGCCGCCCGCCTGCGGCCCGTGACCCTGACCGTGCCGGTGCGCATCCGCCGCTCCCCGGAGATAGCCTATGGCGACTACTAGAGCCAAAACCCGGATTAAGGGCGGCGCGCTGCTGGCCGTCCTTTGGCTCTCCGCGGCGCTGGCCGCCGTGGCCTTTTCCCTGGCCAATACCGTGCGGGGCGAAGTCGAGCGCGCCGGAACCGCCGTGGATGGCGCCCGCGCCTATTACCTGGCCGCAGGGGGCGTCGAGCGCACCATCCTGCACATGCTCAATGCCCGCTGGGGCACGCCCTATGTCAAGCCGACGGCAGCTTCCTTCGATCTGCTGGAATTCCCCGCCGGCCAGGTCCACGTCGCCATCGTGCCCGAGACCGCCAAGATGAACGTGAACACCGCGCGCCCGGAGGACCTCTTCCGCCTTTTCGTGGCGTTGGAAGTCCCGCCGGAGAGGGCGCGGGAAATCGCCATCGGAATCGTCGCCCAGCGCACTCCAGGCCCCCCCTCTCCGACTTTTCAGCATCCGCGCGCGTCATTTGAAGAGATCGAGGAACTTTTGTCCGTGCCCGGCATGACGCCAGAAATCTTTTACGGCACCTACCAGCGGCGGGAAGACGGCGCGCTGGCTCCCCGCGGGGGAGCCGCGGACTGTCTTTCCGTTTTCGGCACGCAGGACCGCTTCGACGCCAACAGCGCCCATCCCGCCGTGCTGGCCGCCGCGGGTCTGCCGCCCGATATCGTCGCCGCCGTGGTCGCCCGCCGCGCCGTGGCGCCCTTTGCCAACGACGCCGAACTGGCGAAATTTCTGAATGCAGGCCCCGCCCTGGGACGGCTGCGCGTGGGCGGCAATTCCATCTTCACCCTGCGCGCCACGGCCCGGCTGCGGCTCGCCGACGGCCGCTTTTCCGATGTCCGCCGCTCGGTGGGAGCGATGGTCAAGTTCATGCCGGCGGGCTACGACGCCCCGTATCACATCTTGCGCTGGTATGACACCGCGTGGAGCCAATAGCTTGAACTCTTACCGCAAATTGCTGGCCTTCGGCGCCGGCGTCGGAGTCGCCATGGCCGGTCCGGACCTGGAGGTTGCGGTGGCGCGCGTGCGTCCCACCGGCGCCGGACTGATGGGCCGCGCCACGATCCGCAATTTCCGCGGCCGTCCCGCCGGCGAGTGGGGCGCCGAGTACGCCGCCCTCCTGAAATCGCTGGGCGAAAGCCGCCTGAGCGCCACGGTGCTGGCCCCCCGCGCCGACGTGATCGTCCGGCAGGTCTCCCTGCCCGGAGTGGCTTCCAAGGATTTGCCGGCTGCCATCGCGCTCCAACTCGATTCCCTGCACCCCTACGGCGACGACGAGATCGCCTGGGGCTGGTCGCCGCTTGGAAACGGCGCCGTGCTGGTGGCCATCCAGCGCCGCGCGACGGTGGAGCGTTACGCGGACCTGTTCGCGGAGGCGGGCATCGCGGTCGGAGCGGTCACGGTCTCGGCGGCGGCGGTGCACGCGGCCGTGCGGCTGTTCGGCGCGCCGCCCGCCGGCTTCCTCGCCGCCTGGCCGGGGACGGGCGCCGCCATCGAGATCTACGGCGAGAGTCCCGCCCGCCCGGTATTCTCCGCGGAGTTCGATGCCCCGCTCGAGCGCGCCCTGGCGCTGGGTACGGCGGAACTGCGGCTGGAACCCGGCAGCCAGGCCTTCGCGCTCGCCGGAATCCTGCCGGCGCGCGGCCAGCAGGTGGACGAGGCGGGGGCGCCGGCATACGCCGCCGCGCTCGCCGGCGCCTGCCCCTGGGTGGCGCCGTTCGCCAATGTGCTGCCGGCCGAGCGGCGCGTCTCCAACTCCCGCGCCATGTTCGTGCCCACCGCAGTCCTGGCCGGAGTGTTGGTCCTGTGCGCCGGAGCCGCGCTGGGCTACTCGGCGTTTGCGGACCGCCAATATGTGAAGAAGATCCAGGCCGAGATCGCGCGGCTGGAACCGGAGGCCCGCAAGGCCGCCGCGCTCGACCGCAACATCGCCGCCGCGCGCGGCCGGACGCGCATGTTGGACGCCTTCCGCGCCCGCACCAGGTCCGACCTGGACGCCCTCAACGAGCTCACCCGGCTGCTGCCGCCGCCGGTGTGGGCCACCAGCATCGAACTGATGCGCGATTCCGCCATCATCAACGGCGAAGCCGAATCCGCCGCCTCGCTGCTCAAGGAGCTGGACGCCTCGCCCTACTTCCAGAATTCCGAGTTCTCCGTCATCTCGCGCACGGGCAATAACGAGTTGTTCCGCATCCGCACCGGCAGGGAGGAACGCAAGTGACCGTAGGCAAACTGGACCGGCGCAGCGCCGCACTGCTGGCCCTGGGGGTGGGGTTCGTGCTCGTATTGCGTTTCGGGGTGTATGACGACCGGCCGCCGGCCGCGGTGGCGCCGCGCGAATCCACCCCAGCCGCCGAGCAGCGCCTGGAGCGGCTCCGCCAACTGGTCTCGCTGGTGCCGGCCAAGAGCGCCGAGCTGAAGCAGGCCGCGGCGGACCTGGCGGCGCGCGAAAAGGGCATGCTGGCGGCCGACACCGCCGCCCAAGCGCAGGCGCAATTGCTGGAGTTGCTGCGGCGCGTGGGCCAGAAGAACGGCATCCAGGTGCGCGGCGCGGAGGAATTGAAGGCCCGCGCGCTCAGTTCCGAGTACGGCGAGGTCGCCGTCACGGTGGCCTTCACCTGCGGCATCGAGCAGATGGTGAACCTTCTGGCGGATCTCTCCAACGAACCGCAACTGGTGGCCACCAACGAGGTGCGCATCAGTTCCGGCAACGCCAAGGAGAAGACCATTGGCGTGCGGCTGGGAGTCTGCGGGATCGTGCCACGCAAGCTGATCCCGGAAAAGAAAGGGACGTTTTGAAAAGGAAACTGCTTCTGCTGAACGCGGCCCTGCTGGCGCTCACGGCCCTGGCGGCATGGCAGTTGCGCCGCGAGTGGGATGCCGCCCGCGCGCGCGAGCGCCAGGTGCTGGGCCGGGCCATACGGCCCGTGGCCGCGCCGCCGCTCGCTCCGCAGCCCGCGCCCAGGCCGGTCACCGCCGCCGAATATATCGAGATCGCGCAGAAAGCGCTGCCGTTCAAGGACCGCAACCCCAACGTGATCATCGAGGCGGTCCCTCCGCCTCCGCCTAAACCCATGCCGCCCCTGCCGCTGTTCCACGGCGTGATGAACCTGGGCGACGGCCCCATGGCGATGATGAGCGAGAAGGCCGGAGCGCAGAACAAGGATTACAGGACCGGCGACCAGGTAGGCGAATTCAAGCTGGTGGCCATTCACGGCCAGAGCGTCGAGCTGGAATGGGAAGGCAAGCGGGTGACGCGCCTGGTGGAACAGCCCGTGGAGCCCGAGCGGACCGAGGCCGCCGAGAAGCGTACCATCGTACCCGAGCCCCGGCAGACGCCCGTGGTCCAGCGCCAGACCGGACCGGGCGCGGACATCGGCCGGGGCGTGAGGGCCTGTGTCCCGAATGACAGCACCCCCGCGGGCGCCGTGGTGGACGGACTTCGCAAGGTAGTGACACCTACGCCCTTTGGCGATGCATGCCGTTGGGAGCCGGTGAAATAAGAGATCAATCATGAGACTTTGGATTTGCATGTTTGCCATGGCGGCCTCGCTGGGCGCCGCCCAGGACCAGAAGGCCAGGCCGGAACCCAAGCGGCAGGCCGCCCCCGCGCAGAAGAAAGCGCCGCCCTCTTCGCTGTTCGCCGTCCCTTCCGATGCCGAGGAGATCGCTCCCGGCACGTGGAAGCACCAGGCGGACGGCAAGACCTGGATCTACCGCCAGACGCCGTTTGGAATGGCCCGCTTCGAGGATAAGGCCTCCGTGAAGCCCGAACCCGCCAACGTGAAGCCCGAACCCGTGCGCGCCTTCGACGACGGCGAGTACGTGCGCTTCGAACGCAACGGCCCGTTCGGCGTCTACAAGTGGCGCAGCAGGAAATCCGAGCTCAGCGATGCGGAACGCCGCGCCTGGGATGAAAGCAAGAGTTTGAAGAATGTGCAGGAGCAGTAAATGAGAAGGGATTCGATCACCCGCACGGGATTGTCGTTTCTGGTGCTGGCCGCCCTGTTATCGGCGCAGCAAAACCCGCCGATCATGTACTTTCCCAAGCCTGAGGAGCCCGCGCCCGCTCCGCAGCAGCAGGCGCCTCCGCCCGCCGCCCCCGCGGCGAAACCGGCCGCAGCCGTGCCCGCCGCCATCAGCGGCGAACCCAAGACCGCGCCCGCGCAAACGGCCCAGGCCGGCGCCGCCGAAACCGGCGGCTTTCTGCTGCAAAGAGTCTCGCTTCTGCAACTGATCGATATCCTTGCCAAGCGGCTCAAGATCAACTACATCCTCGACCCGCGGGTGAACGGCAGCGTCACCATCAATACCTACGGCGAGGTGCGACCCACGGACCTGATGCCGCTGCTGCAAACCATCCTGCGCATCAACGGCGCCACTATCGTCCAGGTGGGCGATCTCTACCGCGTCGTGCCGGTGAAGGAAGTCGCGCAGCTCCCCATGACCCCCACGATCAACGGCAAGGACCTGCCCACCGACGAGCGCATGGTGCTGAACCTGGTGTTTCTCAAGTTCGCCACTGTCGACGAAATGGCCAAGCTGATCGAACCCTTCTTGGGCGAGGGCGGCAAGGCCTCCACCTATCCCGCGGCCAACCTGCTCCTGCTGCTCGATAACGCGCGCAACATGAAGCGCACCATGGACCTGATCGCCATGTTCGATAGCGACGCCTTCGCCGGACAGCGCGTGCGGCTCTATGAGGTCTCGCACAGCCGGCCCTCGGACCTGGTGAAGGAAATGGAGTCGGTATTCAAGGCCTACGCGCTCTCGGAGAAGGGCGGCAACGTGCGCTTCATTCCGGTGGACCGCATCAATACCGTCATCGCGGTGGCGCCCAACCCCGGCATCTTCACCGAAGTGGATCAGTGGATCAAGAAACTCGACATCCCCATCAAGGCCACCGTGGGCTCGGTGGATAACTACGTCTACCGCCTCAAATACGGCCGGGCCGAAACCCTGGCCATGGCCGTCATGGCGCTTTACGGCGGCTACGGCATGATGGGCGGTATGGGAATGATGGGCGGCATGGGCTACCCCGGCATGGGCTTTGGCGGCATGGGCGGTTTCGGCGGCATGATGGGCGGTTACGGCGGAATGATGGGCGGCATGGGTTACGGCGGGATGGGCTACGGCGGGATGGGCTACGGCGGCATGGGCTACGGTGGCATGGGTTACGGCGGGATGGGCTACGGCGGCATGGGCTATGGCGTGGGATACGGTACGCCCTACGTGACCGCCACCACCCCCAGCTCCGCCGCCGCGGCCGCCGCCAGCGGCGCGGCCGGCACCACCGGCGCCGTGCCGGTAACGCCGGACCTGACCGGATCCTACCTGGGCTACCCCGGCGGACCCGGCATGGCGAACGTGCGCATCCCGCGCGTGATCCCCAATCCCTTCGATAACACTCTGCTGATCCAGGCCACCCCCCAGGAATGGGACCAGATCTCCCGGCTGCTGGAGCAGTTGGACGTGCCCCCCCGCCAGGTGCTGGTCGAGGCGCGCATTTACGAAGTCGACCTGAAAGGCGCTTTCAGCGCGGGCATCGCAGCTTACATGCAGCGCCGCGGCGCCACGGGATCGGGCGCGTCGACGGCGGGCTCCATCGGCCGCACCTTGCTGGGAAGCGCCGGCCCGGATGGCCTGGCGCTCTCCGCGGGCACCCTGGTCGGCCGCAGCCGCGAACTGCTTGCCGTGCTCACCGCCAATGAGACCAGTTCGTACGCGCGCGTGATCTCCGAACCCGCCGTGATTGCTACCGACAGCGTGCCGGCGTTCATCACCGTCGGCCAGGAGGTTCCTACGCTCTCCTCGCAGGCGCTGGCGGGCGGCGTGCAACAGGGAGGCAACAGCCTCTTCACCAACACCATCAGCAACCGCAGCACGGGCGTGACGCTCAACGTTCTGGCGCGGGTCAATTCCAGCGGCGTGGTGACTCTGATGATCAACCAGGAAGTCAGCGAGCCCGTGCAGCCGTCGAGCAGCGGCATCCAGTCGCCCAGCTTCAGCAAGCGCAACGTCACCACCCAGGTGACCGTGCAGGATGGCGACACTATCGCGGTCGGCGGCACCATCCAGGAAACCGAAGGCACCACTTCCAGCGGCGTGCCGTTCCTCCACCGCATCCCGATTCTGGGCGCCGCCTTCGGCGAAAAGTCGGTCTCCAAAGCGCGCACGGAGCTGGTGGTGTTCTTCACGCCTCGCGTGATTTACGACACCAACCAGCTTGCCGATGCCAGCGAAGACCTGGTGGGCAAACTGAAGCGGATTCAGAAGTTCGTCAAGCAGTAGCGGTTACAATAAGCGGTAATGATTGAACAGCTCCGGCCGGGCGTTTCGGCCAAGAACGCCCGGATCTGCCTCTTCGACTTCGACGGGACCATTTCGCTGATCCGCTCCGGCTGGATGGACGTGATGGTCCCGCTTATGGTGGAGATCCTTCTCGATCTGAAGACCGGAGAAACCGAGGAACAGCTCCGCGCCGTGGTCGAGGACTTCGTCTGGCGCCTCACGGGCAAGCAGACCATCTACCAGACCATGGAGCTTGCCGAACAGGTCGCCCGGCGGGGCGGCAAGCCGCTCGATCCGCTGGAATACAAGCGCATCTACCTCGACCGCCTGCACGCCCGCATCCGCTACCGCATCGAAGAACTGCGCTCCGGCGACGCGCCCCCGGACAAGTACCTGGTTCCCGGAGCCCGGGCGCTGCTCGAAGCCCTGCGCGGCCGCGGCCTGAAGATGTACCTCGCCAGCGGCACCGACCAGGAGTACATGCGCGACGAGGCCAACCTGCTGGACGTGACGAAATACTTCGACGGCCGCGTCTACGGCGCCCTGGACGACTACAAGAGTTTCTCCAAGCGCATCCTCATCCAGCAACTGATCGCCTCGGCCGAGGCCCGCGGCCCGGAGTTCCTGGGCTTCGGCGACGGCTACGTCGAGATCGAGAACATCAAGGAAGTGGACGGCATCGCCGTGGGTGTGGCCACCGCCGAGCCCGAGTGCCGCGAGGTGGATCCGTGGAAGCGGCAGCGGCTGGCCGGGGTCGGCGCCGACTTCATCATCGCCAACTACCTGCCTACGGGCGAGCTGCTGCATACGCTGTTTCAAAATGGACAGTAAGTACGCCATCTTCGACCGCTCGCGCCTGCTGGTGAAGCCGCTCGCTGAGCGCGTGAACGATTTGCAGCTGGACCGCTGGCTCGCGCTCGACGAGGCGCCCGCGCCCTACCGGCATCCGCAGCTTGCGGATCTGGCCGCCCGCATCGCCGCGGCCCGGAGCAGCGGCGCCGCGCGCATCCTGATGATGGGCGCACACGTGCTCCGCGCCGGAGTCAACCGCCACATCATCGACCTGGTGGAGCGCGGCTTCATCGGCCACATCGCGCTCAACGGGGCCGGCGCCATCCACGACTACGAACTGGCGCGCATCGGCGCCACCACCGAGAGCGTCGCGCGCTATATCCGCACCGGCGAGTTCGGGCTGTGGCGTGAGACCGGCGAGCTGAACGACTGGATCCGCGAAGCCGCCGCCTGCGGCCTCGGGCTGGGCGAGAACATCGGACGCCGCATCGAAGAGAGCGATTACCCCTGCAAGTCGCTCAGCGTCATCGCCGCCGCCTACCGCGCCTCCGTGCCGGTGACCGTGCACGCCGGCGTGGGCTACGACATCATCCACCAGCACCCCAACTGCGACGGCGCGGCGCTCGGAGCGGCCAGCTACCGGGATTTCCTGATCTTCGCACGCAACGTCGAGCGGCTGGAGGGCGGCGTGCTTCTGGCCTTCGGCTCCGCCGTGATGGCGCCCGAGGTGTACCTCAAGGCGCTCTCCATGGCGCGCAACGTGGCCCACCAGGAGGGGCGCGAGATCTGCCGCTTCGCTACCGCGGTCTTCGACCTTGTGCCGATCCGCGGCGACATCCACCAGGAACTGCCCAAGACCGACCCGGCCTATTACTTCCGGCCCTATAAAACCATTCTGGTGCGCACGGTGGCCGATGGCGGCGAGAGCTTCTATTTCCAAGGCGACCACCGCGCCACGTTTCCCGCGCTGCGCCGGGCGATCCTGGAACAGGCATGAACGTCGAACCCATCCTCACCGCGCTGCCCGGCCTCTCCGCCCTGGTGGTGGGCGATATCTGTCTCGACCGCTGGTGCACCTACGATCCCTCGACAGCCGAGCCTTCGCGCGAGACCGGCATCCCGCGCATCGGTGTGACCGGCGTCGAAGTCACGCCCGGTGCCGGCGGCACCGTGGCCAACAACCTGGCCGCCATGGGGGTGGGGCGCATCGCGGTGCTGGGCGCCATCGGCGAGGACGGTTTCGGGGTGGAACTCTCCCGCGCCCTGGGAGCCCGCGGCGTCGACGCCAACCTGCTGGTGCGCGCGCCCGGCATCCAGACGTTCACCTACACCAAGATCATCAACCGCGATACCGGCGTCGAGGACCATCCGCGGCTGGACTTCATCAACACCGCGCCGCTGGCGCCCGAGATCGAACGCGCCCTCCTCGACCGGCTGCAAACGGCCGTGGACGCCTACGACGTCATCCTGGTTTCCGATCAGGCCGAGACCAGCCAGGGGGGCGTGATTACGCCCGCCGTCCGCGCGCTGCTCGCGGACCTTGCTCCCGCCTATCCCGACAAGCTCTTCCTGGCCGACTCGCGCGCCCGCGTGGAACTGTTCCGCAACGTCATCGTGAAGCCCAACCAGCAGGAGGCCGAAGCCGCCTGCCGCAACCTGTTCGGGCGCGTCGATTACGCCGCGCTGCGCGCCCACGCCGCCGCTCCCGTGCTGATGGTGACGCACGGAAAGCGCGGCGTGATGGTGCTGGATGGCTCCGGGGAGACTTGGGTGCCCACCTGCCCGGTCGAGAACCCGGTGGACATCTGCGGCGCGGGCGACAGTTTCTCGGCGGGCGCGGCCACGGCGCTGTTCGTCACCCGCTCGCCCATCGAGGCGGCGCGCTTCGGCAATTTGGTGGCGTCCATCACCATCATGAAGAAAGGCACCGGCACCGCGTCGCCCGAGGAATTGCGCGCGGCGGCTTCCCGGCTATGAACATCCTGGCAATCGATATCGGCGGCACGAAATTCTCCATGGCGGCGTTCCAGGGAGACCGCATGGTGCGGCGCGAATCACGCGCCACTGATAAGCAGGGCGGCCGCGAGTGGATGCTGGAGCAGATCGGTTCGCTGGCGCGCGCCTGGCACGAGGAACTCCCCTTCGAGCGCTGCGGCATCGGTTTCGGGGGCCCCGTACACTTCGCCGAGCAGCGCGTGGCGCTCTCCACCCACGTGGGCGGCTGGCGGGATTTCCGCCTCACCGCCTTCATGCATGGCCTGCTGGGCATCCCCGTGGTGATGGACAACGACGCCAACGCGGGCGCCGTCGGCGAAGGAGAATTCGGCGCCGGCCGCGGCTGCTCCCCGCTGTTCTACATGACTCTCTCCACCGGCATCGGCGGCGGCATCTATCACGGCGGCCGCGTGTGGCGCGGGGCGGATTCCTACGGCGGCGAGATCGGCCACCTCACCATCCGCCCGGACGGCCCGGAGTGCCTGTGCGGCGCCCGCGGCTGCTTCGAGCGCATGTGCTGCGGCCTGTGGCTGGAGCGCGATCACGGCAAACCCGCGAAGGAACTCCTGTGCGACCCGGCCTTCGTTGAGCGTTACGTGGTGGACCTGGCGCTGGGCCTGAAGGCCTGCATCATGCTGCTCAACCCGGCGCGCATCGTGATCGGCGGCGGTATCGGCAAGGCGGGGGACAAGCTGTTCGTCCCGCTGCGCAGCGAGCTGCGGCGGCAGATCACCTCGTGGTCCGGCGCGCGCATCGACGTCCAGCCCGCCGCGCTCGGAGACGACAGCGTGCTTTACGGCGCGCTGGCTTTGGCGAAATCCCTATGACCTTTTCCGAATCTTATAAATCCGAATTGATCCGGGTCCTGCAAGGCATGGACATGTCGAAAATGGAGCAGGCCATCGAGTGGCTGCGCGAGGCCCGCGAGAACGGCGCCGGCGTATTCGTGTGCGGCAACGGCGGCAGCGCCTCCACCGCCTCCCACTTCGCCTGCGACATGGTGAAGGGCGCCAGCTACCAGCGCGCCCGGCGGTTTCGTATCATGGCGCTCACCGACCAGTTGCCCACCATCACCGCCTACGCCAACGACGTGGGCTACGACTGCGTCTTCCGCGAGCAGTTGAAGAATTTTGCCAAACCCGGCGACGTGGTGATTGCCATCAGCGGCTCGGGGAACTCGCCCAACGTGCTCGAAGCGATCCAGTACGCCAACTCCATCGGCTGCCGCACCATCGGCATGACGGGACGCGACGGCGGCAGGCTCGGGGCCATGGCGCAGCTCAACATCCACGTGGCCTCGTCCCATATGGGCCGCATCGAAGACGGCCACATGATCGCCTGCCACATGATCGCCTACGCGTTCATGGAAGAGAAGCCCTAAGCCTTGTGGGGCAGCATTTCCACGCTGCCGCCGGGCTTTTGCCCGGTGTTGGGCTCCAAAGCTCGGCCGCATGGCGAACTGACGTTCCCGCCGGCTGGTATGATCTGGGAGAGGTTCCAGCCCAGTGAGACCTGTCCTCCTGTTGGCGCTGTTGTGCGCCTGCGCGTATTCCCAGAAAAAGATCTACCCGGAGCGGTGGGTCTATGTGAGCCGGCCGCTGCGTTCGGATGCCGACGTCGAGGATATCCGGCGCATCGCCCGCACGGCCGCCGGGCACGGATTGAACGGCATGCAGCTTGCCGCCGGCGTCGACCGCATCGACATCGCGCCGCCCGAATACCTGGACCGGCTCGCGCGCGTGAAGAAGATCTGCGACGAAAACAAGCTGGAGCTGATCCCCTCCGGTTTCAACGTGGGTTACGGCGGCGCGGTTCTCGCGCATGACCGCAACCTGGCCGCGGGCATGCCGGTGAAAGGCGCGCTGTTCATCGCCCGCGGCGGCGAGGCCGTATTCGCCCCCGATTCTCCGGCGTTCGACGGCGGCCCGCTGGTCAAGGTCAAGCCCTACCGCTGCTATCGCGTGCGCTGGCGCTCCCGCCGCCAGAGCCCGGAAGCACGCGGCTTCAGCCTCCGCGCCGTGGCCCCGGACAACCGCAACCTGCTGTACTTTGAAAGCAGTCTCGGCGAGGAGCCGCGCGACTTCACCTGGGGCTTCAACAGTTGGTACGCGGAGGAAGTGCGCATTCAGGCGCCTCCGGGCTTCACCCTCGAGAACCTGCGGGTGGAGGAGGTCGGCCTGCTCAACGTCGTCCGGCGCGAGGGAACGCCGGTGGCCGTGCGCGACGAGGCGTCCGGCACGGTCTACCGCGAAGGCCGCGACTACGCCCCCATCGCCGATCCCGGCCTGAACTTCCGCTTCGATCGCCCGAGCCCCGCCATCCGGTTGCTGCCCGGCGGCCGCATCCGCGAGGGCGCCCGGCTGCGCGTCGATTACTATCACGGCCTCACCATCTACCGCGACCAGGTGTGCGCCGACATCTCCGAACCCAAAGTCTACGAGATCTGGCGCAAACAGTTTCCGCTGATCGAAAAGCACCTCGCGCCCAAACGCTATTTCCTGAACTTCGACGAAGTCCGCGTGTCCGGCTTCTGCGAGACCTGCCGCAAGCGCAACCTCAGCGCCGCGCAGATGCTGGGCGAAGCCATCACGTCGCTTTACCGCATGATCCGCGAGGTCAACCCCAAAGCGGAAATCTTCGTGTGGTCGGACATGCTCGACCCCAATCACAACTCCCGCCCGAAATACTACCTGGTGGACGGCGATTTCACCGGTTCCTGGAACTACGTCCCCAAAGACCTGCGCATCGCCTGCTGGTATTTCGAACGCCGGGAAAAGAGTTTGGCGCATTTCTCCAGCCTGGGGTTCAAAACCCTGGCGGGTTCCTATTACGACGCCGATGACCTCCGGAACCCGGAAGGCTGGCTGGAAGCGCTGGACGCCACACCCGGCGCCATGGGCATCATGTATACCACCTGGCGCAACAAGTACACGCTGCTGCCCGCCTTCGGCGACCTGGTGTCCAAACGCCCCTGACCGCCCGGCCACGCATCCAGGCCGGCCCCAGGCCGCTCACCGCACGAACGGTACGTACGCCCGCGTGGCACGGCGGTATTCTTCGAACTCCTTCCCAAACCGCCGCGCCAGCAGCCCGTCCTCCCCGCGCACCCGGATCTCGGTGCCAATCAGGAGCACCGCCGCGAGCGGCAGCCACGCTTCCCACCGCGTGATCAGCGCCGCCGTGGCCAGCCACATGAGCAGCACCGAGGCATAGATCGGATGCCGCACCAGCGCATACGCACCCGAGCGCACCAGTTGGTGGTCCGCGTAGAGGCCCGCATGGACCGCGAACTGCCGCCCGAGGCTCCGTGTGGACCACCACGCGAGCGCGATGGCTGCCGGCGCCAGCACGGCGAACGCAGCCACGCGCGGGGTGCTCGCGGCCGGAATGCGGAAGAGGCACGCCGCCGCGCACGCGGCGGTCTGGAACCAGAAACCGGCATGCACCCGGCGGTTTGAGACCACGTGCGCGCGCCCGTCCGTCCGCGCAATGCGCCAGAGGAACGGCGCGCCCCACGCCAGCCATGCGGCTCCCAGCAGAATCAGCATGTCAGGACGATCTTACCGAACTGCTCTCTATTCTCCAGCCGCTCGTGCGCCGCGCGAATTTCGGCCAGAGGATACACGCGGTCGATCACCGGCCGCAGTTGCCCGCGGAAGACGAACTGGAGCACTTCCCGCAACTCCCCCATGCTGCCCATAAAGGAACCGAGCAGCGAATACTGCCGGCTGAACAGGAACCGCAGGTCCACGCCCGCGTCATAGCCCGTGGTGGCCCCGCAGGTGACCAGCCTTCCGCCGGGAGCGAGCGATTCCATGCTCTTCTTCCACGTCGCCGTGCCCACGTGCTCGAAGACCACGTCCACGCCGCGCTTGCCGGTGATGCGGCGGACTTCGGCGCCGATGTCCTGCCGGTAGTGGTCGATCACGTGGTCCGCGCCGAGCTCGCGCGCGCGTTCGAGTTTCGCCTCGCCGCCCGCGGTGGCGATCACGCGGCAATGGTGCAGTTTGGCGATCTGCACCGCCGCCATTCCCACACCGCTCGAAGCCGCCAGCACGAGCACGTCCTCGCCCATACGCAGCCCGGCGCGGGCGGTGAGCATGTGCCACGCCGTCAGGAACACCAGCGGCGCGGCGGCCGCGGTTTCAAAGCTCATCTCCTCCGGAATGGGAATGGCGGCATACTCCGGCGCGGCCATCAGTTCAGCATTGCCGCCATCCACGCCGTAACCGAACAGCGTATAGGAGCGGCAGAAGTTATCGCGCCCCGCCACGCACTCGCCGCACTGCCGGCAGCTCAGCCCGGGGGAGAGCAGAACGCGCCAGCCGGGCTTCACCCGGCCGCACAATTCTCCCACCGCGGCCACCTCGCCGGCGATGTCGCTGCCCAGCACGTGCGGCATCGGGATCCGGACTCCGGGCAACCCCTGCCGCACCCACAAGTCAAGGTGATTGAGCGCGCACGCCCGCACCCTCAGAAGAATTTCATCGGCCCGGATGCGCGGTTCCGCCGCGTCTTCGTACACCAGCGCATCCGGTCCGCCGTGATGGTGAATTCGGGCCACTTTCATACGCCCTCAGCCTATCACCGGCGAATGCCGTGTTGTATTCTGATCTTGTTAGCGGAGGCCCACAATCGTAAAATTCTGCGTGCTGGCCAGCGGCAGCTCCGGCAATGCCGCCCTGCTGGCGACCGCGAAAACCCGCATTCTGGTGGACGCCGGCCTGAGTTTCAAGGAGCTGGTGCGAAGGCTCGCGCTCGCGGGCGAGCAGCCCGAGCGGCTTTCCGCGGTGCTGGTGACGCATGAGCACACCGATCACGTGAGCGGCCTGGCGCGCGTGGCGCGCAAGCTCAATATCCCGGTCTATGCCACCATCCGCACCGCGCCCACCCTGGCGTGGGAGGAGGCGGCCCCGCCGCTTGAAACTTTCCAGGCCGGCTGCCGCTTCCGCGTGGGCGACATCGACGTGGACAGCTTCACCATCCCGCACGACGCCGTCGATCCGGTGGGCTTCTGCTTCCACGCCGAAGGCATCAAGGTCGGCATCGCCACGGACCTCGGCTACGTGACCGACTCGGTGCGCGTGCACCTGCGCGGCACTCACGCGCTGCTGCTCGAATCCAATCACGACATCGAGATGCTCAAGGTGGGCCCCTACCCGTGGTCCGTCAAGCAGCGGGTGATGAGCCGCACCGGCCACCTTTCCAACGACGGCATGCACGCCTTCGTCCTCTCCGATTTCGCGCCCGCCGCGCCCAACCTCGTGCTGGGGCACTTGAGCGAACACAACAACCATCCCGAGATCGTGCGGCTGGTGGCCGCGCAGGCGCTCGGCCGCCGCGGCCTCGAGGCGCATGTTGTGGTGGCCGCGCAGCGCCAGCCGAGCGAGATTTTAGAGTTCTGATCACGCCATGATTGCACGCTACACGCGCCCGGAAATGGGCCGCATCTGGACCGACGAGAACAAGTTCCGCCAGTGGCTGGAAGTGGAGCTGGCCGCCTCCGAGGCGCTCGCCGAGCTCGGGGTGGTGCCCGAAGAGGCCGCCGCGCTGCTCCGGCGGCACGCGGATTTTTCCGTGGACCGCATCCAGGAGATCGAGGCCGAAGTCCGCCACGACGTGATCGCCTTCACCACCTCCGTGGCGGAAAGCATGAAGGCCGCCGGCCACGCCGAAGCCTCGCGCTGGCTGCACTACGGGCTCACCTCGAACGACGTGGTGGATACCGCGCAGGCGCTGCTGCTGCGCCAGTCCGCCGCCATCATCGAGCGTGACCTGGAGGAACTGCGGGCGGTGCTCAAGCGCCGCGCCCTCGAGTTCCGCCACGCGGTCATGATCGGCCGCACCCACGGGGTACACGCCGAGCCCATCACCTTCGGTCTGAAGTTCGCCATCTGGTACGAGGAGGCCGGGCGCGACCTGGCGCGCCTGCGCGCCGCCGCCGAGGACCTGCGGGTCGGCAAGATTTCCGGCGCGGTCGGCACCTTCGCCCACATCGGCCCGGAAGTGGAGGAGCGCATCTGCGCGCGCCTGGGAATCAGGCCCGCGCCGGTCGCCTCGCAGGTGATTCAGCGCGACCGCCATGCCTTTTTCATCTCCGTCCTGGCGCTGGCCGCGGCGCTTTGCGAAAAGATCGCGCTCGAGGTGCGCCACCTCCAGCGCACCGAAGTGCGCGAGGCCGAGGAGTACTTCGCGCGCGGGCAGAAGGGCAGCTCCGCGATGCCGCACAAGCGCAATCCCGTCACCAGCGAACAGATCTGCGGCCTGGCGCGCGTGGTGCGGGCCAACGCCCAGGCGGCCTTCGAGAACATCGCGCTGTGGCACGAGCGCGACATCTCGCACTCCTCGGTCGAGCGCGTCATCCTGCCGGACTCGGCCATCCTGACCGATTACCTGCTGGCGAAAACCACGGCGCTCGCCGACCGCATGTTCGTCTACCCGGAGCGCATGCGCCGCAACCTGGAGGCCACCCGCGGGCTGGTCTTCTCCGGACAGGTGCTGCTGGATCTCGCTGCCGGCGGCATGCTTCGCGAGACGGCGTATCGCATTGTGCAAACCCACGCCATGCGCGCCTGGGAGCAGGAATCGGATTTCCGCGCCGCCATCGAGAGCGATCCCGAGGTGCGCGCCGTGCTCAGCCCCGCGCAGATCGCCGAGGCGTTCTCCGTCGAGCGGCAGCTTCGCAACGTGGACAAGATCTTCGCGCGGGTCTTCCCGGAAGAAAAATAGCGCTACTGCACGGTGGCGGTGTCGCGCACCGGCCCGGACGCCCCGTTGAGCTTCACCGAGACCAGCTTGGAAACCCCAGGCTCCTGCATGGTGACGCCGTACATGGCCTGCGCCGCTTCCATGGTCTTCCGGGAGTGCGTGATCACCACGAACTGCGTCTGCACGGACATCTCCCGCAGGAGCGTCGTGAGCCGGCCGACGTTGGTTTCATCCAGCGGCGCGTCCACCTCGTCCATGATGCAGAAGGGGCTCGGCTGGTATTTGAAAATGGCGATCAGCAGGGCCACCGCGGCCAGGGCCTTCTCGCCGCCCGAAAGCAGCAGCACGTTTTGCAGCCGCTTGCCCGGAGGCGAGGCCACGATGTCGATGCCGGATTCCGCCAGGTTCGCCTCGTCGGTGAGCCGCATCTCGCCGGTGCCGCCTCCGAACAGGGTCTTGAACGTCTCGCGGAAATTGGCGTTGATGGCCTCGAACGCCTCGGCGAACTTCTGCCGCGATACCTGGTCGATTTCCTGAATGGCCTTTTCGGTGTCCCGGATCGAGTCGATCAGGTCCTGGCGCTGCGCGCTGATGAAGTCGTGCCGCTGCTGCGCCTCCTGGTACTCCTGCATGGCGTCGGGGTTCACCGGGCCGAGCGCCTCGATGCGCTGCCGCACTTCCTCGTACTGCCGTTCGGCCTCCTCGATGGCCTCGGGCGCCGGCACGATTTCCTCCTCCGGAGCCAGCTCCGCCGCCGCGCAGTTCAACTCCTTGCGGCTGGTCTCATCCAGGTATTTCAGCTCGGCCTGCTTCTTCACCAGCTCGACTTCCAACTGCGTGCGCCGCTCGCGCGTCTCCTCCACCTGCGCCCGCAGCAGCTTGAGTTCCTCCTCGCCCGCCCGCAGCCCTTCCCGCAGCCGCAGCTCTTCGGCCGCGAGGCGGTTCTCTTCGGCTTCCACCTGCGTGATGCGCTCGGCAATCTGCGCGCTCTTCCGGTCGAGTTCGATGTTATCGGCCAGCAGCCGCGCGCGCTGCTCGCCCAGATGCTCGATTTCCGGCGCGATCTGCTTTCTCCGCCCGGAGGTCTCGCGCCACTGGCTGTCGATCCGCGCGAGCGCCGCCCGCTGTCCGCGCAGGCGCTCCTCCAGGCCGGCCAGCTCCGCGCGCAGCGCGGCGTGCTCTTCGGTGAGGGTGGCCGCCTGCCCTTCCACCTTCTCCAGTTCCGCGCGCTCCGCCTCCAGGACCTGCTCGCGCTCGGCGCGCATCCTTTCCTTTTCCTGGACCGCGGCGTGGTTGCGCTCGCGCTGCTCGACCGATTTCTCCGCGTCACGCCGCAGCCGCTCCAACTCCAGCCGCGCGACCGAAAGCCGCGAATTGGCGCGCGCCATGTCATCGGCCAGCTTGCGGATTTCGTGCTCCAGTGCGACGCGGTCCTTCTCGCGCGCCTGCTGAACGCCGCGCAGCCGTTCCAGTTCGCTCTCGAGCAGCGCGATCTCCTCCTGGAGGCCTTCCAACCGCTTCACCTCCCCGTCCAGTTCCTGTTGCTTCGCCGCCAGGGCGGCGCCGAGCTCGCGCAATTCCCGCTTGAGGGCCAGCGGGCCGCTGCCGCTTTTCTTTCCGCCCGTGACGGTGTGGCCGTGGTAGCACGAGCCGTCCGGCAGCAGGAAGAACAGGTGTGGATAACATGTGGCCAGGCGCTGCGCCGCGCTGCGGTCCTCGGCCAGGAAGCACAGCGACACCCGTGGCAGCAGGTCCTGCGCGCGGTTGCTCAAACCGTTGGTGAGCCGCACCGAGTCGCTCAGACGTGAAACGATGCCGGTCTCCGGTCCGATCGCCGGCTCCGGCAGGTGCAGCTTGCCGTTGCCGTTCTTGTCCGGGTGGATGAGGAACGTCGCCCGGCCGTCCAGTTCCGTGCGGATGAAATCCAGCCCGCGGTCGGCCTGCTGCCAGTCCTCCACCACGACGTATTCGAGCTCCTCGTGCAGAAACTCCTCGGCCGCTTTCTCGAACGCGGGATCGACCTCGCAATAATCGGCCAGCACGCCGAGCGGCTTCAGGTCCTGCGCCTTGCCCTTTTCGAGCGAGGCGAACAGCCGCTTCACCGCGTCGGTGGTGTAGGAACGGTGCGCCAGCACATCCTCCACCGACTCCTTGCGCGCCTTCAGGCGCGAGCACTCCTGGCGCAGCTTGTCGATCGCGGCATTCAGCTCGACCCCTGCGCGCCGGCGGATGGTCAGTTCCTCCTCCGTCCGCCGGCGCTCTCCCACCACGGTCTCCAATTCCAACTGGCGCTGGGCGAGCGTTTCGGAAACGCCTTTCCTGGCCGCCTCCAGCCGCTGCAACTCGGCCGCGGCGGTTTGCTCTTCGCGCGCCGAGCGCTGCGTCTCCCGTTCGATGCCGGCCAGGTATTCGTCGATCTGGGCGAGCTGGTTGCGCAGCGTGGAAGCCTCGCCCAGCAGCCGCAGCACCGCCTGCCGTCCCGCTTCGATGTTGCGCTCGCGCTCCCGCACGCGGACCTGCAACGCGTCCCGCTGCTGGTTCTTTTCCTGCATGCGCTCGCGCGAACGGCCGATCTCCTGTTCAAGCTGATCCAGGCCCTGGCGCTGCGCGCTCAATTCCTGTTCCAGGCGCTGGAGACGCGAGTCCAGTTCCTGGGACTCGCGCTCCGCCTGGGCGATTCGCTGCTCAATGACGCCGCACTCCTTTACCTGCGACTCCAGCCGTCCGCGAGTGCGTTCGGACTCTACCGACAGTTCCGAGGTCTGCCGCCTCGTTTCCGTCAGAAGTTTTTCCGTCTCGAAAAAGACCGTCTGCTGGTCTTCGTAATGCTTCTCCTTCTCCGTAACCCGGTCGAAGATGGTCTTCATCTCCGTGGAAGCCAGGTTGAGATCGAGTGCGGATTTCGCCGCGTCGCGCTCCAGCAGGCGGAAACGTCCCGCCAGCGCCACCTTCAGCCGAGCGTCCATCTCGCTCTTGAGCTCGGCGTAGCGGCGCGCCTTGGAAGCCTGGCGCTTCAGGGAGTTCACCTGGCGGGTGACTTCCTCCAGGATGTCGAACACCCGCGCCAGGTTCTGCTTGGCGCCTTCCAGCTTGGCTTCCGCCAGCCGCTTGCGGCTCTTGTACTTGGTGATGCCGGCGGCTTCCTCGATGACGGCGCGCCGGTCCTGCGGCTTCGAGCTGAGGATCTGGCCGATACGGCCCTGCTCGATGATGGCGTAGCTTTCCGGGCCCAGGCCCGTCCCCATGAACAGGTCCTGTATGTCGCGCAGCCGCGCCGTACGGCCGTTGATCAGGTACTCGCTCTCTCCGGAGCGAAACAGGCGCCGCGTGATGGTGACTTCGCCCGGGTGGGAGGACGGGTGCGGCGCGGCGGTCCCGTTAGTCCCGTTCGTGCCGTTGGCGTGCCCGTTGCTGTGGCCGTTGGCGGGGATCTCCGCGGCGGGGAGGATCTCATGCTCGGCCGGGTTCACCAACGTGAGGGTCACGTACGCCATCCCCATGGGCTTGCGGTCGCGCGTGCCCGCGAAGATCACGTCTTCCATGCGGGTGCCGCGCAGGCTCTTGGCCGACTGCTCGCCCAGAACCCAGCTTATGGCGTCGCTGATGTTCGACTTCCCGCAACCGTTCGGACCCACAACGGCGGCGATGCCGCCCCCGTTGAACTTGAGCTCGGTGCGGTCGCAGAACGATTTAAAACCCTGGAGCTCGACACGCTTCAGTTTCAGCAAACTCGTTTACCTCGTCTGCTCGGGGGAGTACCGTAACCAGAATAAACGCGCGCGCGATAAAAGTAAAGTACTCGGCATACACGAACATGCGGTTAATTTACTATGGATACTATATATTGGGGTGCGCGTGCTCAGGACGCAATAGAAGGCCATTTCGGCGGATGTTTCCCGTGAAACGCTTTGAGCCCTTCCTTGACATCGGCCCCGGTGAAGACCTGTTTGCGCACCCTGGCGGCGATCTCGCCCGCCTGCTTCCAGGCCTTCCCCCGCGTCTCCTGCACGAAGTAGAGTCCGCTGCGCACCGCCGTCAGGCTGGCCGAGGATAGTTCCCGGGCAATTTCCAGGGCGCGCGCCAGAGGGTCCGGCTCCAGATAATGGATGAGCCCGAATTCCAGGGCTTCGGAAGCGCCGAAAACGCGTCCCGTGAGGCTCAGTTCGACCGCGCGCCGCTCCCCCACCGCGAGCGAAACCGCCCGGAAGATTGTAAACGGCCACAGTCCCAAGCGGATTTCCGTCAGCCCGAAGGCGGCCCGGTCCGAGGCCGCCACGATATGGCAGTTGGCCGCCAGCCCCGTGCCGCCCGCCAGCGCCGGGCCGTCCACAGCCGCCACCACCGGCTTGGTGATGCGCGCTCCGAAGGTGAAAAGTTGCTCGTGGGCGTCGTTCATCTCGTCCAGGTCGGGGCCGGAGGCCATCTCGTCGAGGTCCATGCCGGCGCAGAAGGCCGGGCCGTTGGCCGCCAGAAGCACCCCTCCGATGTGCCGGTCGGCCTCCGCGCGGTCGAGTTCCTCCACCAGCGCGCGGCAAAGCGCGATATTCAGGGCGTTGCGCTTCTCCGGACGGTTCAGGGTCAGGCGCAGCAGCCGCCCTTCGAGCGCGGTCTCCACCAGTTCACTCATCGACTTCGATCTCCATCCCGAGCAGCGCCGCGCCGAGCGTCTTTCCCTGGGCGTCAATCCGCAGCGAAACGGTGCCGCCCCCGCCCAGCGCGCGGTGCAGCAGGAAGTTCAGCGCGCCGAGGTTGGGCAACTCGAAACGCTCCACTTCGCCTTCCACAAGGTTGCCGAAATACGCTTTTACGCGCTCCGGGGTGAGTTCGCGCACGAGCACGCCGTAGTGGCGCGGATCCCACGCAATCACCCCTATGTTGGAGGTGTCGCCTTTATCCCCCGAGCGTGTGTGGGCGATCCTGGCCAGAGGCGCCTTCATAGCACGTTGAAAGTCACAGCGCTACAATAATAGTATCGTGAAACCCGTACCGCCCCGTCACGTGCAGGATCCGCTGCGGCGTAAACTTCAGACCCGCGCGCTCACCGTCGCCGCGGGGCAAAGGCTGGAGCGCAAGAAACGGCAGGTGCCTCCCGCGGGAAGACCGCGAACCGGGTAACAGCGGCGGCGTGGGGAATACTCCCGATTCGACGCCAACCCTCTTGCGTGAATAGAATATTCGCGGAGGGCGAATGAACGCCTGGTCGGAGGAGGATGTCCTTGCGCTGGTCGGCTGTATCTACGATGCGTCTCTGGACCCTGCGCTCTGGGGGGGCTTTCTCGCCCGTCTGCGCGCCCTGCTTGGGGCCGAAGCCGCTGCCGTGGTGCGGCACGAGGGCGATAATCCGGCTGGAACCATCTTCGCCAGCTCCGGGATCGATCCTCTCTACCAGCGCGCCTATTCCGAGAAGTACAACCGCCTAAACGTCTGGACCGGACCTCGCATCGAAGGCGCGGTTCCGGACAGCGCCCGCACCGGTGAGATGCTGTGCTCGGAGCATGACCTGGTCCGCTCGGAGTTCTACCAGGGCTTTCTGAAACCGCAAAACATCTTCCACTCCGTGGCGGCGTGCATTAAGGCGGACCGCTTGTCCGTACCTTTTTGCGCGGTGTTCCGCTCGCGGCTGCACGGCGGGTTCGGCGGCCGTGAACTGGCGCTGCTGGGCTTGCTCACGCCGCACCTGCGCCGCGCGTTTCAATTGCAGGAGCGCACCGCGGCGGGAAACGCCGGATCGGCGGCGGCGCTGGCGGCGCTCGACGCGATGCCCATCGCCTGCCTGGTGACGGACAAGTCCGCCCGCGTGCTCATGGCCAACAGGACCGCCGAAGCCATCCTGGACACGCGGGACGGGCTGCTGGTGACCGGTAAGATCCTGGGCGCCGCGCGTCAGGACCAGGCGGTGGCGCTGCGCGGCTTCATTTACCGGGCCGGCACGACCGTGGAGGGAAACGGATTCGACGGCGGCGGCGCCGCCACCATCGACCGCCCGTCGGGCCGGACTCCCCTACAGGTGCTGGTGATCCCCTACCGCGGCGGCGCGAACTGGCCCGGCGACCGCCCCGCCGCCATGGTGTTCGTCACCGATCCCGAGCGCGAAGCCCATGCGGACGATCGCGTGCTCGCCGCCGTGTTCGGCCTCACCCGCGCCGAAGCGCGTGTGGCGGCGCTGCTGCAAGACGGGCGGGGCATCGACCAGTGCGCGGAGGCGTTGCGCATCTCCCGCCACACCGCGCGCAATCACCTGAAGTCCATTTTTCTGAAAACCGGCGCGAGACGGCAGGGCGAACTGGTGCGGATGCTGCTCAACAGCGTGGCGCGCCTGAGTCCCCCGCGGTGACGGCGGGCAGCGCCCCCCGCGCTCGGAAGACCTTTGGCGGGTGCATTGGCCTCCGCCCGCAGCCCGGAACCTCCGAATTCCAGGTTTCCTCTCGCCGAAGGAATGGAGCGCCGCTCGCTGTTCCCGTTGATTTTATGGCGGCACGCCGCGCCGGTCATGACTCAAATGAGTCATTTTGGCGCGTCCGCGAAAACCTGATAAAATTCGGAATCCACCAAGATGCAACGGGCTGGCACGCTCATCGGAAAATTGCCCCTTCCCGCCGACACCTTCCAGACGGAAGACCTGGTGCGGAGCGCGTGGCCCGGCGCGGTGGGCAAGAAGATCGCGGCGCACGCCCGCGCCGGGCGCTTGGTGCGCGCGCGCTTGGTGGTCGAAGTGGAGGACGATACCTGGCAGCGGCAGCTTTACAGCCTCAGGGGACCGATCTTGCGCAACCTGGAAGCCCGCCTGGGGCCGGGCATGGTGCAAGAGCTGGAATTCCGGGTGGTCCCGTTGCGCCGGGGGCCGCGGCGCGCGGCCAACTCCACCGGACTCGAACTCGCGGCGGACGAGGCGGAGACGATCTCCGATCCGGTGCTGCGCACCATTTACAGAGCCGCGAGGAAGAAGGCACAAGCGTGAAGATCACGGAGCAGGAGGTCCGCTACGTGGCGGACCTCGCGAACCTGACCCTTACCGATCAGGAGGTCGCCAGGATGCGCGCTGAGCTCGATGAGATCCTCGGCCACGTGGACAAGCTGAACGAGCTCGATACCGGCGGCGTGGAACCGATGGCGCAGGTGCTGTTCGAAACCACGGGAAACGCCACCCTGCGCGAAGATGCGCCGCGCGAGCCGGTAGGCCAGGCCACCGCGCTCGCCAACGCTCCCAAGCCCGGCGGCGGATGCTTCAAAGTTCCCAAAGTGATCGAGCGCTGAACATGGAGATCCGCGACCTCACCATTGACCGCGTCCGCGAGGGGCTGCGGGCGCGCGCCTTCAGCGCCGGGGAACTCGCGCGCGAGGCGCTGCGCTTCGCCGAAGCCGAAAACCCGCGGACCAACGCCTACCTGCACCTGTGCCCCGAGCGGGCGCTCGAAGCCGCGCGCCGCGTGGACTCTGCGCTGGCCGCGGGCCGGGACCCGGGTCCGCTTGCGGGCGTGCCCACGGCGGTTAAAGACGTGATTGTGACGCGCGGCGTGCGCACCACCTGCGGCTCACGCCTGCTGGCCGATTACATTCCGCCCTACGACGCCACCGCGGTCATAAGACTCGAACAGGCCGGCGCGGTCATTATCGGCAAAACCAACTGCGACGAGTTCGCCATGGGCTCCTCGAACGAGAACTCCGCGTTCGGGCCGGTGCGCAACCCCGTCGCTCCGGATCGCGTTCCGGGCGGCTCGAGCGGCGGTTCCGCGGCGGCCGTCGCGCAGGGCACCGCGGTGGTCTCTCTCGGTTCCGACACGGGCGGTTCCATCCGGCAGCCCGCGTCGTTTTGCGGCGTGGTGGGGGTCACGCCCACCTACGGGCGCGTCTCCCGTTACGGGCTCACGGCCTTCGCCAGCTCGCTCGACCACATTGGGCCGTTCGGCAGAAGCGTGCGGGATGCCGCCGCCGTGCTGGCGGTCATCGCCGGACGCGATCCGGCCGATTCCACCTCCGCCGATGCGCCCGTGCCCGATTACCTTTCGGCGCTCGATGGCGGCGTGCGGGGTCTGCGGATCGGCCTTCCGCGCGAATACTTCAAGGACCTCGCCAGCGAAACCGGGGACCTGGTGATGCGCGCCGTGGAGGTGCTCGAGCGGCAGGGCTGCGAAGTGCGCGAGATCAGCCTGCCCGCCACCGATTACGCCATCGCCTGCTACTACATCATTTGCACCGCGGAGGCCAGCTCGAACCTGGCGCGCTACGACGGCGTGCGCTACACCTCCCGTTCGCCGCACTCGGATACGCTCAGCGACATGTATCGCAACACACGGGGCGAGGGTTTCGGAGCGGAGTGCAAGCGCCGGATTATGCTCGGCACCTACGTGCTCAGCGCGGGATATTACGACGCCTATTACCTCAAGGCCCAGAAGGTGCGCACCCTGATTGCGCGGGATTTCAGCCGGGCGTTCGAGCAGGTGGACGCCATCGCCGCCCCGGTTTCGCCCTCCCCGGCATTCAAGATCGGCGAGAAGATCGACGATCCGCTTCAGATGTATCTCTCCGACATCTACACGATTACGGGCTCGCTGGCGGGCATTCCGTGCATGAGCGTGCCCTGTGGCGCGACCTCCGAAGGCCTGCCGGTGGGCCTGCAACTGCTGGCGCGTCACTTCGACGAAACCACCATGTTCCGTGTGGCGCACGCCTACGAAACCGCGGTGTAAGCTGCGACCAAATCCCGCCCGGCATCATCTCTAGCACTGAGGAGCAAGTTGAAAAGAGATGCCGTTCGAATTACCACCGTTGCCATATCCTTTTGAAGCTCTGGAGCCGCACATCGACGCGCGCACGATGCAGATCCATCACGACGCGCACCACGCCGCGTACGTGACCAACCTCAACAAGGCCATCGAGTCCGCCTCCGGCCTGGCCGGCAAGAGCGTTGAGGAGTTGCTCGCGAACAACCTGGCCGCGGTGCCGGAGAACATCCGCACAGCCGTGCGCAACAACGGCGGCGGCCACGTGAACCACACCATGTTCTGGCAGATCATGGCGCCGAACGGGGGCGGGCAGCCCGTGGGCAACGTCGGCCGGGCTATCACCGGCGCGTTTGGCGGCTTCGACCAGTTCCGGGAGAAGTTCAACGCCGCGGCCATGGGCCGCTTCGGCTCCGGCTGGGCGTGGCTGGTGAAGCGGCAGGGGAACCTCGAGATCCTCTCCACCGCCAACCAGGACAGCCCGCTGATGGAAGGTCTCTACCCCGTTTTCGGACTGGATGTCTGGGAGCACGCTTATTACCTGAAGTATCAAAACCGGCGCGCCGAGTACGTGGGCGCCTGGTGGAACGTGGTGAACTGGGCGGAAGTCGAGAAGCGCTTCAACGCTTCGAAATAATCAGGGTCCGGATCACAAGCGCCGGAACGCCTTCAGGATCTCCCTCGTTCCATAATGCAGCGCGATGGGCCGGCCGTGGGGGCAGCTCATCGGGCATTCGGTGGCGGCCAGCGCACGCAGCAGCCACTCCATCTTGGCCTGGTCGAGGTGCGTGTTGATCTTGACGGCCGCGCGGCAGGCGAGGGAGGCCGCAATCCCGCGCCGAAGGTCGTCCATGGTGGCTTCGCGCAATTCAAGCTCAGCGATCTCCAGGATCTCCAACAGCACCTTTTCCAACGCGCCGGCATCCAGCGCTGCGGGCGCAGCCTTCACCGCCAGCGTGCCGCGGCCGAATGGCTCCGTCTCAAAACCCAGCGCGTGAAGCTCATCGGCAATACGCGCGTACTCGATCTGCTGGCCGGGGGTCAGTTGTACGATCAGCGGCATGAGCAGCCGCTGCGATTCCACGGCTCCGGCGGCGCGCTGCCGCATCACCTGCTCAAAGAGAATGCGCTCATGCGCCACGTGCTGGTCGATGATCCACAGCCCGTCGCGGCCCGCCGCGATGATGAAACTCTCGTGAATCTGCCCGATGGGGCGCAGGTCCGTCAATGACGACAGCGAGGTCTCTTCCGGCGGCAGGGGGAAGGCCCCGTGCGGGTCCGCCCGTTTCGCGCCGGTAAGCGGAATGCCTTCAACCGGAAAATCCAGCCGGGGGGCGGGCGCGGCAGGCGGGTTCAGGGTGAAGGAGGGCAGGGCGGAGTCGCGGGTTTCCGCCGGAGCTGCGGCCTCGTTCTCCAGCATCTGGGTGAATTCGGAGTAAGGCAGGTTGGCCGCGGGCTGTCCGGTGGCGCTCGGGCGCGGCGAAAAGGCCGGCGCCGGGCGGGTCTCGATGAGGGTGTCGCGAATGCCGTCGCGTACCAGGTCGTGTACGAACGACTGGTGCCGGAAGCGCACCTCGGTCTTGGACGGGTGCACGTTCACGTCCACCTCCTCGGCGGGGCACGCGATGAAAACCAGCGCGAAGGGGAACGCCCCGGCCGGGATCAGGTTGTAGTAGGCCGAGGAAATCGCGTGCAGGATGAGCCGGTCGCGCACCAGCCGCCGGTTGACGAAGACGAAAATGGAATTCCGGTTGGGCTTGTGCACCTGGGGCCGCGAGACGAAACCGGTGACGGCAAAAGGACGTTCCTCGGGCTCCCGCACCGGCTGCGAGGCCGCCTGGGCGGGCGGCACGTAAGGCGGCGGCAGCACCAGCGTTTTCTCGCGCGAGCCCAGGTCCACCAGCTCCTCCAGGGCGCCAGCGCCGAACACCTGGTAGACGCGGTCGCGCAGCGCGGCGACGGGCGTGACCGCCAGCAGTTCCGCGCCGCCGCTCGAGAGCCGGAAACTTTTGCCGGGGTGCGCCAGGCTGTAGTGCGTCACCAGCGAGGCGATGTGCGCCAGCTCGGTCTGCTCCGAGCGCAGGAACTTGGCGCGCGCGGGCACGTTGAAAAACAGGTCCCGCACGGTGACGGAGGTGCCCGTGGCCAGCGCCTCCTCCTGGCAATTCAGCAGTTTGCCTCCGGCGATCTCGATGCGTGCGCCGGTGGCCTCCTCGGCCGAACGCGTTTCGAGCAACAGGCGCGAGACCGAAGCGATGGAAGGCAGGGCTTCGCCGCGGAAGCCGAGCGTGGCGATGGAGAGCAGGTCGCCTACGTCGCGGAGCTTGCTGGTGGCATGGCGCTCGAAGGCCAGCAACGCGTCGTCGCGCAGCATGCCGCCGCCGTCGTCCACCACGCGGATGAGCCGGCGTCCGCCGCCCTCCACGTCGATGCGCAGATTGGAGGCGCCGGCGTCGAGGGAATTTTCGAGCAGCTCTTTAACGACGGAAGCGGGCCGTTCCACCACCTCTCCGGCGGCGATCTTGTTGGCTACCTGGTCGGAGAGGACACGAATGCGGCCCATAGTCGGACAGGCTCAAGCCTATCCTACTGTACCGCGATTCCCCGCTCTTCCAGCAGTTCGCCGGTGCGCCGCAGCAGGTTGAGCAGGTTGCGGCGGTAGTTCACCGAGTTCTGCACCACGGCGGCGTCGGCGGTCACCAGCGCGCCCTGGGCCTGCAACACGAAGAAGATCTGGCTGGTGCCGAGCTCGTACTTCTTCTTCTCGGCGTCCAGGTACTTCTGCGCGTACTCGCGAGCCTTGATGGCCAATTCCACGGCCTTCTTGCTGGATTCCACCTGGTTGACGGCGTTGAGCACTTCCAGGCGGACCTGTTGCTCGACGGCGCGAACCTGGAGCGTATCGCGGCGCTTGGCGATGATGGCGTCGGCCATGTCCGCGGCGGCGCGCCGGTCGCGGATGGGCAGGCGCAGCGTCAGGCCGAAGGCGTAGACCGGATAGTTGAAGCCGAACATCTGGTCCACGGCGTCGCCGAAGCCGCCCGGGATCACGCTGATGATCTGGGAGCGCGTGCCGGACTCGCTGAATACGTTGCCGCGCTGGTAGAACGTGCCGCCGCGGCCCTGGGTGGTGTAGTTGCCGGTGAGCGAAAGCTCGGGCCGCAGGGCGTTCTTCGCGGACTTGATGTTCAGATCGTCGATATCCAGGGTCTGGAGCGCCGATTTCAGGTCGGGCCGGTTCTGATACGCCTTCTCCACGGCCATCTCCGGGTCGATGCTGGCCTGGGTGCTGGGCAGGACGGTTTCGGTCAGCACGATGGGCAGCTTGCGGATGTCCGGATCGAGGTCCGCGCCCATCTGCCGCCGCACGGCGTCCTCGTTCTGGCGCAGCGTGAATTGCGCCTGCGAAACGTCGATTTCGGCGCTGGCCGCGCGCTGTTCGGGATCGAAAATATCAAGTGGAGAGAGCGCGCCAAGCTTCAGCTCCAATTGCGCGCGCTTCAGCGCTTCCTGCGCCAGGCTGAGGGCGTTCTCGCGCACCCGCAGGTTCTCGCGCGCGTTGATCAGATTCCAGTAGGCCGTCTCGGCGTCGCTCACCAGCGTCATCAACTGGGTGCGCATGTCGTACTCGGTCTTGCGCAGGCGGCTGCGCGCCACCATGATGCTCAACCGGTTCACGTACGTGCCGCGGTTGCGCAGCAACGGCTGCGTGAAGCGCAAGCCCATGTTGGAGGTGAGCGCCGGGTTGAAGTTCTGGAAGCCGCTGTTGGTCGAGGTCTTATTGAAGTTATAGCTGGCCGTGTACTGCACGCCGGTCGGCAGCGTCTGCTGGTAGGAGAAGTTAGCGGGCTGGTTCAGGGTGACCAGCGTGGAGGCGCCGGCCAGCGCGTCGTTGGACGGAGTCTTCTGGCGCTGGTTGTTGAAGGTGCCCTGGAAGATGGGATCGAACGCTCCGAACGCGCGCAGGATGGCGTTCTTGGGCGTCTCCACCGCCAGTTTCTGGATCTGGATTTCGGTGTTGTTGGCCATCACCAGTTCCAGGTAAGAGCGGAGGGACAGTTCCAGCTTGCCGTCCACCACGAAGTCCGACAGCCGCGCCGGCGGCGCGAGTTCCACCTTTGTGACGGGTTTCGAGAACGTCTCCCGGAAGTAGCCGGGCTTCGGAAAAGACGTAATCTGGGCGGCGAGCGACGCCGCCAGGATGAGTGCTGTGCCAATCAGTCGGGGAACCATAGCGCTTACTCGTAACGAATTGCTTCAATGGGATCCAGCCGCGCAGCCTGCACGGCCGGGTAAATGCCGAACAGCAGTCCGATGAACACGGACACGCCGAAGGCGACCGCAATCGACCCGGTAGTCACCACCGTGGACCAGCCCGCCGCCGACGCGATGATGCGCGAGAGACCGAAGCCGAAGCCGATGCCGATGAGTCCGCCCACGATGGAGATGAGCACGGCCTCGGTGAGGAACTGCCGCACGATGTCGCCTTGCTTGGCGCCGATGGCGCGCCGGATGCCGATCTCGCGCGTGCGCTCCAGAACCGTGGCCAGCATGATGTTCATGATGCCGATGCCGCCCACCAGCAGCGAGATGCCCGCGATGCAGATCATGACGATGTTGAAGAT
>JBHGBM010000064.1:0-33443 GCA_041946965.1 Bryobacteraceae bacterium | reverse complement strand
TGCACGCCCTGGTTGCCGATGTCGCCGTTGCCGGTATCCCAGAACCAGTGCCAGTTGTACGCGTAGCGGTTTCTGGTGAAGGGGCGCATGGGCGCGGGACCGAGGAACTTGTCCCAATCGATGCCGGCGGGCACCGGCTCCGGAGGGGTCTTGCCGATGGACTTGCGCACCTTGAAGCACAGGCCCTTGGCCATGTAGACCTTGCCGATGACGCCCTCCTTGAGAAGCTGCATGGCCTTGATCTTGTGGGGCGTGCTGCGGCCCTGGGAGCCGATCTGCACCATGCGGCCGGTCTTGCGGGCCACTTCCACCATGCGCCAGCTTTCGTGAATGTTGTAGCTGGCGGGCTTTTCGCAGTAGACATCCTTGCCCGCCTGGCAGGCCCAGATGGTGGCGAGCGCATGCCAGTGGTTCGGCGTGGCGATGGAGACGGCGTCCACTTCCTTGCCGGCGAACATGTCGCGCATGTCCACGTACTCTTTGGCCTTGGCGTCCTTGAGACGCGCCTGGGCGCGCTCCCGGGCGGCCTGGTTGATGTCGCAGAGCGCGGTGATCTGGCAGTCTGAAATTCCGGAGTAAGCGCGAAGGTGCGCGCCGCCGCGGCCGCCCAGGCCGATCAGACCCACGCGGATGCGGTCGTTGGCGCCCACGACCCGGCTGGCGGAAGCCGCCAGGGTTGCGCCCTGGAAGAAAGAACGGCGTGAAATTTGACTCATGGCACGGTCCTTAAAAGCGATGTTTCGCGTACTACTATAGCAGCAATCAGCTATAGAACCCCTCGCGGAGATTGACGCCGTGCTCCAGGTAGGCCTTGAGGCAGCACAGCATCTGGGTCCAGCCGTGGCAGTTCGAGTAAGAGGCGTCGAGGGCCTCCTGCGTTTCGTGCCAGCCGCGCTCGGAGATGGAGACCCGGGTGCGGCCCTCGCCGAGCGTCTCAAAGCCGATGTCGACCCGCGTGCGGTAGGGGCCGTCCTCCGCGTCCCACTCGAACGCGATGCGCTCGCCGGGCGTGGTGTTGAGCACCCGCACACGAATGTCTCCAGGGTAGTCGGCGAACTTCCAGATCACCTCCTCGCCCCGGCGCAGGGGCGCGCTCGCGCCCGCCGTGGTGAAATAGCGGCTCAGTTTGGCGGGATCGTAGACGGCGTCGAACACCTCGGAGCGCCGCTTGTGGATGACCGCCTGGACCTCGAATTTCAGTTTCAGAGAAGCGCTCATATGCTTTCCCAAGTGTATCGCCGCGTCAAGAGCGATCCCAAGCCCACGGCGGCGCCGATCCGCCCAACACGAACTGCGGCCGGGTCACCAGCCAGCGGGGACTCAGCCGCATCATTCAGTTCAACCTGCGCGTGGAGTCTTGAGGGGGCCTAATAGCCCGCTTGCTTGTCCACCACGTGAAGCAGCGGCTCGCCGGCGGCGAACCGTTTCAGGTTTTCCGCGAACAGCTCGAGGTAGCGGGCGTGCTCGCCGTCGGAGCGGCCCGCGATGTGCGGCGTAATGACGACGTTCTCGAATTTCCAGAGCGGATGGCCCTTGGGCAGGGGCTCGGGGTCCATCACGTCGATGCCGGCGCCGGCGAGGCGCTTGCCCGCGATGGCTTCGGCCAGCGCGCCCGCGTCATAGAGACGGCCGCGCGAGACGGCGATGAAATACGCGCCGGGCTTCATCAGCGCGAACTGCCGGGCGCCGATCATGCCGCGCGTGAGCAGGGTTTCCGGCGCGGCCAGGAACAGCACGTCGGCCGAAGGCAGCACGGTATCCAAGCGGTCCGGCGGCACGGTGCGCGTGAGGAACGGCGTGTAGGGCAGCTCGCGCAGGTCCACGCCGGTAACGGTCATGCCGAAGGCGGCCGCCCGGATGGCGATCTGCGTTCCGATGCCGCCCACCCCGACCACCACCGCGTTCTTCCCCCTCAACTCGAGGGGCCGGTACGCCCGCGGCTGCCACTCCTCGGCCGTGCGCCGGGGGATGATGCGGTGCAGCTCGCGGGTGAGCGAGAGCAGCAGCGCGAAGGCGTGGTCGGCGATCTCGGGCCCTTGCAGAATCTTGCAGTTGGTCAGCACGATGTTGCTGTCCTTGAGTTCGGGGAACAGATAGCGCTCCACGCCCGCCGAGCCCACCTGCACCCATTTCAGCTTCTTCGCCGCCCGCACCATTTCCGGCGTGACGTTGCCGATGATGCCGTCGGCGTCGGCGATATCCCCCATCACGGTCGCCTCGTTATAAGGAACCAGCGTGATGCCGGGAGCGGCGGCGCGCAGATCCGCCATTTCCTTCTCATTGGGCGAGGACTGCGTGCCCGAGGCGGTGAACACCACCTTCTTCGGCTGCCCGTACGCCAGCGCGGCGCAGGCAAGAGCGATCAGAGCACGGTGCATGCTTCCCTCCTAGTACAACGGCCGGCCCTTCATGTCCGGCGCGGATTTTCCGGCGGCTTCGAGCACCCCGCGCGCGCCTGCGGCGAGCATCACCAAATCGCTCGAAGCCTGGAAAAACTGAAAGCCTTCCTTCATCCACTTCCCGAGGTCTCCCGCCCCCGCCGTGCGGCCCACCGGGATGTTGCGCTTCTTCGCCGCGGCCACCACCTTGGCGATGGCCGCGAGCACCGGCGGCTCCTGCCGGCCGCGGAAGCCGTAGGAATGCGAGAGGTCGTTGGGGCCGATGAACACCACGTCGATGCCCGGCACCGAGAGGATTTCGTCGATCTTCTCCACCGCCTGCTTCTGCTCGATGATGATAATGACCATCGCATTCTTATCCGCGAAATCGCCGTAGCCCTCCGGCGCGGGCCAGCGCAGCGTGGCCAGGCCCGGACCCGATCCGCGCCTGCCGAGCGGCGGGTACTTGCAGGCTTCCACGGCCTGGCGCGCCAGCTCCGGCGTCGAGGTGAAGGGGAAAATCACGCCGAGCGCGCCGATATCGAGCGCCCGCTTGGCGGTCCACAGCTCGTTCACGGGCACGCGGATGATGGGGACGGTGCGGGTGCCAGCCGTGGCCAGCACCATGTTCCGCGCAGTTTCGAGCGTGATCGGGCTGTGCTCCATCTCGATCCAGATGAAATCGAAGCCCAGGCGCGCGGCCTGGAGCGCCACGTCGGCGCTGGGAATGGTCACGGTCAGGCCCACTACCGGCTTGCCCTCGCGAAGGGTCTGTTTCACCGGATTCTCCCATCCGGTCTGGGCCTCGAGGCAAAGCGCTGCAACCAGCGCGAGCGCGGCTTTGGTCATGCGGACACCTCCAGGGGATTATACGCACATTCGGTTCCCCTTACTCAGGGCTCCGAATGGCAGAATGGTATCGCGTGAGTACTGATGCGCGCATTGCCCGGATGCGGCGCCTGGTGGAGGAACTCCAGAAGCTGGAGGAGCGGCTGCGGGCGGGCGGAGGGCCGACGAAGATCGAGAAGCAGCACCGCGCGGGAGCGCATCGCCGAGCTGGCCGGCCCGGGCGGGCGCTTTCTCGAGATCGGGTTGCTGGCGGCGCGAATTCGCCGGAAAGGGCTACGAGCTGCGCGACCTCGACACCGGCCAGCCGCTCAGCGAGATCCGCAGCCGCGTGCTCAGCGCCAACGCCTGCACCGGCGCGTTTCCGCTGGCCGAGGCGCTGGATGCCGGCGCCCAGGTGGTAATCGCCGGGCGCGCCGCCGACCCGGCGCTGGCGCTGGCGCCCATGATCCATTGCTACGGATGGAAACCGGACGATTTCGACCGGCTCGCCGCGGGTGCCGTGGCCGGGCACATCATCGGGGAGGCCGAGCCCGACGGGACGTTCACCGTGACCAAACACGCCGCGGCGGGCGGGCGCGTGAACTCGCACGTGGTGAAGGAGCAGCTCGTCTACGAGTTGGGCGATCCCCGCCGCTTCATGACGCCCGATTGCATTGCCGATTTCACCAGCATCCGGGTGGAGGACAGCGGGCCGGACCGCGTGCGCATCAGCGTCGCGGCGGCGCCGCCCAACCCGGATCCTCCGGAGGTGCAGTTGCGCATAGGGGTGCGCGGGATGGATAAGGCCGCCGTGGAGCGCTTCACGCGCGAGCTTGCGCCCCTGGTACTGAATGGACCTCCGGGGGCCACCGGGTACGGAGAGGGCCGCCCGCCGGTACGGGAAGTGATCGCCTATTCCGCGGCGCTGGTTCCGCGCGACGAGATCCGCTGCCGGGTGACCGTTATATGATTCGGGCTGCCGGGTTGTACGAAACCGCTCACTCCTGAGCGGGCATCTGCTGCTCGATATCGCGCCAGGCGCTGATCTTGAGACGGCGGCAAACCCAGCACAGCGGTTCGGCGGAAGCGTCCGCCGTCTCAGACCCGCAGACTGTGCACTTCGTCACTTTCTTGAGCTGGTCGGACGACATCGACCGCTTTGCATGCTCCAGGATCTCGGCCGGGATGACCGGATCCGGCTTGCCTTGCAATTTCCGTCTCATACCCATTCCCCCCAATACGATATCTGAAAACGCCAGCCCCCTCAAGGGTGGGATGTACTAGTCAAGCCGCAACCGGTACTTGCAGCACCCAGGCGGCGTCCAATTTTGCGTTGCAACGGGGGCACTTCTGGCCCGGCACCACCCGCGGCCGTTTGCCCGCCATGTCCACATCCGCCATGACGGCGTGCGTGCACATGGGACAATGAACCTGCCCCCTTACCCTCTCTCGCACCCCGGTGTTCATTGCGTCTAACCTTTCACTCCTATCGACGCAAATCAGGGGGTACGGGTTGTGCCAATTTACGAAAAGTTTCAATCGCCCGCCGCGGGAGCCGCCGCCTCGACCGACTTGCGCCGGGTAACCCAGGCGCGCGTTTCCTCCATAAGCGAGTAGCCCACCGGAACCACCAGCAGCGTGAGCAGCAGGCAGAGCGTCTGGCCTCCGATGATGGTGACCGCAATGGCCGAGCGCTGCGAAGCTCCCACCCCGATGCCGAGGGCGGTCGGGATCAGGCCCGCGACGATGGAAAACGTGGTCATCAGGATGGGCCGCAAGCGGATCCGGTTAGCCTGGATAATGGCCTCATGTAACGGATGTCCGGCGGCCCGCAGATGATTCATGTAATCGATCTGAAGGATGCCGTTCTTTTTCACGATCCCGAGCAGCAGCAGCACACCCAGTGCGCTGAACAGGTTCAGCGATCTCCCCGTGGCGGTGAGCGAAATCAGCGCGAAGGGGATGGAGAGCGGCAGCGTCAGCATGATGATGAACGGGTGCGTCAGGCTCTCGAATTGCGCCGCCAGCACCATGTACATAAAGATGGAGGCCAGCAGGATGGCCATGACCATGTTTGTCGTGGTTTCCTCGAGCACTTTCACCTGTCCGGAGAACCGTAGCTGGTATCCCGGAGGCAACCCGACCTTGTCCACGATATCCTGCGTGGCCGCGGCGGCCTCGTTGAGCGAATGGCCCGGGGCGACGTTGCCGTAGAGAGAGACCGCGAACTGTCGCGCAAAGCGGTCGATGCGGCTGGGCCCCAGCCCGCGTTCCAGGTGCGCCACCGAATCCAGGCGGATCAACCCCAGCCGCGAGGACGGCACCAGCAGGCGGCTGAGGAAGGCGGGATCGTCGCGTTGGCCGGGGAGCAGCCGTATAGTAACCGGGTACTGTTCCGAGCCCTCCTTATAAGTGGAAATCTCGTCCTCCCCGGACATCATGAGCCGCACCGCGCCGGCCACGTCCGAGACCCGCACTCCCAGGTCGGAGGCGCGCGCGCGGTCGATCTGCACCTGCAATTCGGGGTTGTTGAGGTTGATGTTGGCCTTCACGTCCACCAGCGCCGGGTGGCGCATCATCTCGGCGGAGACGGTCTTGGCGACTTCCGAAATGACCTTGATATCCGGGCCGAGCAGCATGCCGCGAATGGGCGAGAACGAATCGCGCCCGCCCAGCGCGTTGGGGAAACTGACGCGCGGCCTGGCCCAGGGGTAATCGCGCAGCACGCCGCGGATGGCGGTGGCCATCTCGTTAATGTCCCCGCGCTCGCTGGTGGGCTTCAACAGCACGGTCATGAACGACATGTTCACGCGGGCCATGTGGCTGGAGCTTGCAGGCACGGTGGCGAGCACCCCAGGGACTTTTTCGATGCGGCGGGAAAGCTGGAGGGTGAAGTTCTTGGTGGCCTCGAGCGAGGAGCCCTCGGGCAATTCCATCATCACGGAGAGCTCGCTCTGGTCTTCCTGCGGCATCCAGTCGCGGCCCACATACTTGTTGATCACGAAAGTGGAGCCGAAGGTCGCCAGGCACAGCAGGATCACAGCGAAGCGGTGGCGTAGCGCGAACTCCAGCATCCAGACGTACACGCGGTCGAGGACGCCGCGCGCTTCGTGCTCGGTGCGGCGCGCCTTCTTGCTCTTCTTCAGCAGCCGGGCGCTCAGGGTGGGGGTAAGGGTGAACGCCACCAGCATCGAGACCATGATGGACATCGCCATGGTCCAGCCGAACTGGTTCACGAAGCGCCGCGCGTAGCCCGTCATGAACGCGATGGGAACGAAGATGATCACCAGCGAAATGGTGGTGGCGATCACCGCCAGCGAGATTTCCCTGGTGGCCTGCACCGCCGCCTGCATGGGCGGCACGTTCTTCTCGTCGATGTAGCGGTAGATGTTCTCCAGAACGATGATGGCGTCGTCGATCACGATGCCCACCGCCAGGGTGAGCCCCAGCAGGGTCATGGAGTTGAGCGTGAAATCCATGGCCCGGATGAGCGTGAAGGTGGCGATGATCGAGGTGGGGATGGCGATGGAGCTGATCAGCACCGTGCGCCAGTTGCGGATGAAAGCGAAGACGATGATGGAGGCGAACAGGCTGCCCAGCACCAGGTGCTCTTCAAGCGCCTTGACGGAGGCTTTGATGTAGGTGGCCTGGTCCTTGACGACCTCGATGCTCACGCCCGCGGGCAGTTCCTTCCGCAGCGTTTCCAACCGCGCCTTGATCGAATCCACCACCTGCACCGTGTTGGTCCCGACCTGGCGCCGCGTTTCCAGGACCACCGCGGGCTTTCCCTTGTAGAAGGCGAAGGTGCGGGGCTCCTCGGTGCCGTCTTCGGCATGTCCGATATCGCGAATGCGAATGGGGGCGCCGGCCACGTTCTTCACGATGATGTCGTTGAACTGGGGCACTGCTTCGACGCGCCCCAGCGTGCGCACGCCGAGCTCGGCGGGTCCGCGGATGATGCGGCCGCCGGGGGCCTCGATGTTCTCTGACTTTACGGCGCGTTCCACGTCCTGCGCCGTCAGGTTGTAGCCGGAGAGCTTATTCAGATCCAGAAATACGTTGACCTGGCGCAGCGTACCGCCGGACATGTCCACGGCGGCCACGCCGTCGATGGTCTCGAGCGCGCGGCGGATCTGCTTGTCGGCGATTTCGGTGAGTTCGCGCGTGGAGCGCTGCCCGCTCACCACCATGGTGATGATGGAATCGGAATCCGGATCGGCCTTCTGCACCACCGGGGGCAGCACGTTGGGCGGCAGGTTGCGCACCGCGCCGCTCACCTTTTCCCGCACGTCTTCGGTGGCTTCGCCGATGTCGCGCTCCAGCACGAAGGTCACAATGATGCTGGCCGTGCCCTCGCTGACCATGGCGCGCAACTCGTCGATGCCGCTGACCGAGGCGATGGCCTCCTCCAGCGGCAGCACCACCTGGGAGGTGACCTCTTCAGGCGTGGCGCCGGGCAGGCGAACGCGCACATAAACCGAGGCCGGGTCCGTTCGGGGAAACAGATCCACACCCAGCCGGAAGAAGGAAAACAGCCCCATGACCACCAGAAACATGATGAGCATGAAGGCAAAAACGGGACGCTTTACGCAAATCTCCGCTAAACGCACCGGGGGCTCCTATGCTGCTATATCCTAGATTGTAACTTATGAACCAACCACAGCCTCCCAAGATCAACCTGATCAACGGCCCAGAATACCGCGAAAACTACGCCAACAGCGTGCAAATCCGGGTCAACCTGTGGGATTTCCTTTTGTTGTTCGGACTGGTGAACCAGACCGCGCCCGAGCAGGTGTCCATCACCAACTTCCAGGGCGTCTACCTTAGCCCGCAGCAGGCCAAGGCGCTGCTCAACGTGCTTCAGCAGAATGTGTCGCAGTACGAGTCGGCGTTCGGCGAAATCCGCCTGGAGCCGCAGCAGGGCGCGGGCGTGGTGCAGTAGGCGCTACACGGCTTCGAACTCGAACTCCATGGCCTTGCCCCGCACCACGTAGCACAGATAGTGCTCCCAGAAGCGGCGGAAGCGGGGGAAGCGGTTGACCAGGCATTCGAACCCCAGCCAGCGCCAGAAGGCCAGCAGCGTCACGCGTACCGATCGTTCGCGGAAGCGCGCGTGCGTGTAGTACGCGAAGCCTCCATGGTTCTCTCCGAAAACCCGGAACGAGAAGGTGTTGAGGTGCCAGCGGTGCGTCGGATCGCAATACGAGCTGAAATCGGTGTAGTGAGGCGTGGCGATGCGCAGCGTGCCGCCGGGCCGCAGCAGGCGGTGAAACTCCTCCATGGCGCGCATCACATCCGGGGCGTGCTCCACCACGTGGATGGCCATAATGCGGTCGAAGGCGCCGTCGCGGAAGGGGATGCGGTCAAGGTCGCAAAGCACATCGGCGTGGCTGTCGGGATTGCGGTCGACGCCGATGGCGCCGGGGTGCTTGCGGATTCCGCAGCCGACGTCGAGCGTTCTCATAAGGACAGGCTAACAGCCTATCCTACACGTTCGAGGCACTGTTCGAGAATCTCCACCGCGCAATCGCATTGATCGCGGCTGAGGGTGAGCGGCGGGCTGAGCCGGAGGGTGCTCTCCCCGGCTCCCAGCACCAGGAGCCCGCGCTGGAACGCTTCGGTCTCGAGGCGGTCGCGCAGTTCGCGGGCCGGCTCGCGGCTCTGCCGGTCTTTCACCAGCTCGATGCCGATCATCAGCCCCAGTCCCCGCACCTCGCCCACCCGGCGGAACCGGCGGGGCCAGTCGCGCATGCGGTCCATCAGGTACGCGCCCATCACGGCGGCATTCTCCACCAGCTCGTTTTCGAGCAGTTCGATGGTGGCCAGTGCGGCGGCGCAGGAGACCGGGTTGCCGCCGAAAGTGGAGGCGTGGGCGCCCGGCGGCCACGTCATGATGTCCGCCCGGGCTACCGTCGCGCCCAGGGGCATGCCGTTGGCGATGCCCTTGGCCACGGTGAAGATGTCGGGCGCCAGGCCGAAGTGCTCCGCCGCCCACATCCTGCCGGTGCGGCCCATGCCCGATTGCACCTCGTCCAGGATCAGCAGAATGCCGTGCTTGGCGGCGATGCGCTGCAATTCGTCGAAGAATTTCCGGGGCGGCACGATGTACCCGCCTTCGCCCTGGACCGGCTCGGCGACGATGGCCGCCACTTCCTCGGCCGGCGCCACGGTATCCAGCAGCCGCTCGACGGCCTGGGCGCATTCCACCGCGCAGGTATCCGGCGTCCGGCCGAAGGGGCAACGGTAGCAGTAAGGGTAGGGGGTGTGGAACACGCCGGGCATGAGCGGTCCGAACCCGCGCCGCTGCACGGCTTTCCGCGCGGTGAGCGAGAGCGCCCCCATGGTGCGTCCGTGGAAGGCGCCCAGGAAGGCGATGAACTTGTCGCGCCCGGTGTGGTAGCGCGCCAGTTTCAGGGCGCACTCCACGGCTTCGGCGCCGGAATTGCCGAAAGCCACGCGGCGGGGAATGCCGCCGGGGGCGATGGCGGCCAGCTTTTCGGCCAGCAGTACGAGCTCCTCGTAGTAGAAGTCGGTCCCTGACATGTGGATGAGCCGCGCCGCCTGCCGTTGAATGGCTTCCACCACCCGCGGGTGACAGTGGCCCGCGGCCACCACCGCGATGCCCGCGTTGAAATCGAGGAAGCGGTTGCCGTCCACGTCTTCCACCACGGCGCCTTCGCCGCGCGCCGCAACCAGCGGATAGCACCGGGTATACGAGGGCGATACGCTGCGCCCGTCGCGCCGGATGATCGCGCGCGCCCGCGGCCCCGGCAGCGGCCCGGATACATTCGGCAGGTCCGGGCGAACCATTTCCAGGGTTTTCATGACACACTCCTTCTCAACTCGTTTGGCTAACGGGAAAGGCCGCGCAGGAGGGGGGTCAGGCTGCGCCGTAAAGCCCGGGACGTAAGGAGGACGGCCGGGTGTCCATAATTCTATTTTATATCGGGACGCCCGCGGCGGCTGTAATTCTTACCGAGCCGCCTTCTGGAGCGTATTGAAAAGGACGGACTTATACTTCTGGACAACCACGTGCAGAAGAGCGGCCGTGATGCTCAAAGCGCTAACATGCCTGGTACCCGCCATGCTGGCGGCCCAACAGAGTCCGGTGGTGGCCGTGTCCCCATTCGGCAGCGAAGTCCGTCCCCTTTCGGCGTCAGCGGCGGAGCCCAAACCGCGCGCGGCAGGCCCCCTCGTGGTTCCACGTGGCACATCTCTGAAGGTACGGCTGGGCCAGTCGATCGACACCAGCCGCGACCGCGCCGGGAAACGCTTCACCGCGCACCTGGCGGAACCGCTGATGAGCGGGGGCCACGTTCTCGCGCCGAAGGGGGCTGCGGTGGGCGGGCACGTGACCACCTCCCAGGCTTCCGGCCGGCTCCGCGGGCGCGCCTACCTCGGTTTGACCCTGGATTCGATTGAGATCAACGGGCGCTCCTACCCGATTGCAACCAGCTCGGTGACTCGTGTGAGCGCTTCGCACAAGAAGCGAAACGCCGCGCTCATCGGGGGCGGCAGCGGCGTGGGAGCGGCCATTGGAGCGATTGCGGGCGGCGCTAAAGGAGCGCTGATCGGCGCCGGGGCGGGCGCGGCGGCGGGCACCGCGGGGGCGGCGGCCACGGGCAGGCGAAATGTCCACCTGCCGGCCGAATCTCTGCTGACGTTTACTCTGCGGGGACCTCTGACGGTGGAGTAGCGCTATGTTCCAGCCGCCGCTTCACCGGCTCCGGGAAGGGCCGCTTCTTCACTACGCTCACGCCCGCCAGGATGATCCCGTTTTCCGGCGTCTTGCGGCCGTTGTACACATGGATAACCAGATTATCATTCCGCCCGGCAGGGACCGTTCAAGCGGGGACTTGCGAAAGAAGCTGCTCGAGGTACCGGCCCGCGCCGGGCTCGCCCTCGCGCGGAGCCCACGGCGCGAACTGCTTGTCGGTGGCGGGGTCGTAGAAGCCCGGCTTCACTTCCAGCACCACGGCATGCTCGCCGGGAACCGTGATGGTGTGCCACACGCCGGGGGCCATGTCGATGCCCATGCCCGCATCGAGCACGACAGACTGCTCCACCTCGCCCGCATCGTCGAACACGAAAACCGCCACCCGGCCTTCGAGCACCAGGAACAGCTCCGGCTTGGGCGGCTCCAGATGGCGGTGCGGGGCAACGTAGGTGCCCGCCAGCAGGGCATTGAGAAAACGGTTCGGGTTCTCTTCGGGAGTGGCGTGCAAGTTGCAGTTCAGCCTGCGCCGGGGCGATCGCCGGGCGCCCGCCAGAACCTTGCGGACCAGTTCGCCGTCGATGACCTGCACTTTCGGGTTCAACGCGTTCACCTGCCGATGACCAGCCGGTCGGCGAGCACCGGGGGCAGGCCCGCATCCCGGATCTTGCGCTGCGCCGCCGCCAGGTCGTAGGCCAGCCGGTAATAGGACACAACCTGCTCGCCGGCATCGAAGATAGCGTACGCGGCGCGCGGATCGCCGTCCCTCGGCTGCCCCACCGAACCGGGATTCAGCAGGTAATACCGCGGGCTTTCGATCTTCACTTTCCTTGGGCCGCGGAATGAGTCGATGCCGCTCTCGCCGAGCACGAATCCGCCCTGCACGTGGGTGTGGCCGAAAAACGAGACGCGCACGGCGGCATAATAGAACGACTGCGCGGCATCGGCCTCCTCCACCAGGTATTCGTCCTCGTCCACCAGCGATCCGTGCGCCAGTTGAAAATCCGCCACCCGCACGGGCCCCTGCGGCAGCGCGCGTATGTATGCGGCGTTGCCCGGGGTGAGCTCCGCCTGGGTCCACAGCGCGGCTCTCTTGGCCATAGGATTGAACCACTCCAGGTCGTCCAGACCAACGGCGGCGCGGTCGTGATTGCCCCGCACCACCACCGCGGCGTTGCCGCAGGCCCACTCGGCGACGCGGTTGGGGTCCGCGCCGTAACCAACCAGATCGCCGCAGCACAATACCTGGTCGAAGCGGCCGGCGGTGGCCGAAAGCACCGCCTCCAGCGCTTCCCAGTTGCCGTGAATGTCACTGACGATCAGGTATCGCACTCCGCCGTCAGACCCTCCGCAGCCGCAAAAGGGCGATTTCCGGCGGCGCGCCGATGCGCGCCGGAATGCCGATGGTTCCTATGCCGCGCGTGACATAGGCCGCGTGGTTGCCTTCCTGGAACAGCCCGTAAACGTAAGGCGTGATGAAACGCGCGGGATTGATGCTCTGATCCATGATCTCCACCGTGACCTGCCCGCCGTGGGTGTGCCCGCTGAGAGTCAGGTGGAAGCCCTTTTGAGCCGCCACGGGGATCACATCCGGGTTGTGCGAAAGCAGCACGTTCACCGCGCCCGGCGCAACCAGCCGTTCGGCGTGGGGAAGGTAGGCTTCCGGATGCCTGGGGGACATGCGCTGGTGGTCCACGCCGGCCAGGTTCAGGACCGCGGAGCCGAAGCGCAGCCCGGCGGCTTCCTGGCGCAGAAAGCGAATCCCCAGGCGGCGTCCCTGCCCGGTGGCGTAGTTCTGCGCGGCGGCGTAGGCCTCGTGGTTGCCCAGGCAGCCGAAAATGCCGGCATCGGCGCGCAGCCGCGCGATCTGCCGCAGGCAGGCGTCCAGCGGATCGCCGCGCGCCGAGATCAGGTCGCCGGTGACCAGCATCAGGTGAGCGCGAAGCTGATTGGCTTCGTCGATGGCGCGCGCGAACTCCTGCTCGCTGAGGAACATGCTGAGGTGGATGTCGCTCAGTTGCACCAGGCGCAGGCCGTCGAGGTCCCGGGGCAGCTCCGGCAGGGGCACGTCCACCTCCTTGACCCGGAAACGGGTCCGCTCCACCAGCGCCCCATAGCCCACCACCGCGAACGGGACCGCCGCGGCCGCGCCGCCGGCGATATTCAGCAGGCGGCGGCGCGCCGGGTCGAAACGGGCCGAGGGCAGCCGCCGCGAAAGGAACCGAAAGACCGCGTGGACTACGTAGGCGGCGGAGGAGGTATAGCTCCAGAGGTGGGTGAGGCCGCCCATGATCGCCGAAACCGGCCGTGGCACGTAGCGCACCAGGCGGAGATGGGTGAATCCCAGAGAGATCCCGAGCAGCAGCGCCACGACGTAAAGCAGCGCGAATGTCAGCGCGGCGCCGCGGCTGGAGCGGCGGGCCAGAAAAAGGTAAAGCTGGCGGGCGATCAGTAGCTGAACAGCCAAAACCGCTGCGATCACCAGCCAATCCAATGGATTGAGTGCTCCGACGAAGTTAGAGGCCAACTTTCTATTCTAGCGGGCGGCCCGGTCCCAACAGGTGTGCATCAACACAGCGAGGGCCGCCATGGCCGCCGTCTCCGCGCGCAGGATGAACGGACCCAACGAGACGGGCTGCCACCCGGCCGCGCCGAATCGCATCCGTTCGGTTTCCGTCCACCCGCCCTCGGGGCCTACCGCGAGAGCGAATTCTCCGCCCGCCTCCGCGGCCCGCGCCAGCGGCGCGGCGCCGGGTTCCTCCTCAAGAAAATACCGGGCGCCGGGGCCGTGCAAGCATTCCGCCAGCCGGCGCGGATCCGCAATCCGCGGCGGACCGAGACGCCGCGACTGCTGCCCGCTCTCAAACGCGATGCGCCGCCAACGCTCGACCCGCTTGCGGGCCGCCTCCAGCAGGCCCTTTTCGCTGCGCTCCGCCTCTACCGGAACAATTTCCTCAACGCCCAGCTCGGTGGCCTTTTCAATCACCCACTCGAAGCGGTCGAACTTCACCAGGGAAGCAAGCAGCGTGACCGCGGCGGCCGGTTCGCGGGCGGGCAACTCTTCAAGCACGCGAAACCCGACGCGCGCTTTGCTCACCGATGCCACCTCGGCCAGGTACGCAGCGCGGCCGTCGGAGATTTCAAAGCGCTGCCCTGCTTCGGCCCGCAGGACGCGGGAGAGGCGCCGCGCCTCGTCACCGGCCAGTTCCGCCTCACCGCCGCGAACATGTTCCACGTAGAATCTTCGCCGCGCCATACAGCCATTATCATGAAGGTATGAGCTTCAGGATAGCGGCGCTGTTCGCGGCGGCGCTCGCGGCCTGCGCGGGGGACCATCGCGCCCGTATCGAAACACTCGAGAAATCGGTGCTCGCTCCCTGCTGTTACAAAGACCCGGTATCGCGCCACCAAAGCGACGCTTCCACGAAAGTGAAACTGGAGATCCGCAAGATGGTGGAAGAGGGCAAGTCCGACGGGGAAATCCTGGCAACCTTCCGCCAGCGGTACGGCGACAAGGTGGTGATCACGCCGGAAAAGGATCCCTCGCCGTGGGTGGTGGCGACGCCGTGGCTGGCGGGGCTCGCCGGTGCGGCGCTGGTGGGCTGGATCCTGCGCGCCTGGCGCAAGCGCGCTCCGGCGCCTCCGGTTTGATGGCCGGACCTGCGCAAGCGTTGCACAATTTTTGTCACCCGGCGGGTCCAACTGGATCCAAGATATAAAGAGCAGAATGCTGGCCCGGAAGACCATTTCGCGCTATGTGTGGCTGCCGGCCGCGCTGGCGCTCCCGGTGGTACTGCTGGCCAGTTCGCTGCTCACTTACCGGGAACTGGGCGAGATGCAGGCCATCTACCTGCGCAACAATGCGGCCGCGGTGGCCGCGCGCCTGGAGGTGACCCCGCCCGACGCCCTGGATTCGCTGTACGCCGAAGCCCCCGGACTGATCGAGATCGCCGTCTTCGACCGCGAAACCTCGCCGCCCGGGGATCCGGCGCTGGAAGCCATCTGGAGCGGACGGCAACTGTTCCGCACCGAAGAGACCAGGGTGGACGGCGAGCGCGTATTCCGCGCCTGGGTGCCCTTCCACTCCGGCGCGCGCCTGCGGGTGGCGCGCATCGACCTGGCGGCCTCTTCGGCCGCGTTCCTGGTTCAGCATGCCGGTCATAACCTGGTGGTGGCGTCGGTGGCCGGCTTGACGCTCACCGGCCTCTCCCTGTTCGCCATGCGCGCGGTGCGCCGCGGCGCGCAGTTGGAGCGGCTGGCGGAACTGGGAAAAATGTCCGCCGTGATGGCGCACGAGATCCGCAATCCGCTAGGCGCCGTCAAGGGCTTCGTGCAGCTCGCGGCCGAGAAAGCCGGGCCCGATGTGAACGCCATGCTGGAGCCGGCGCTGGATGAGACCCGCCGCCTGGAGCGGCTGGTGAACGACCTGCTGCTGTACGGCCGCCCGCCCGCGCCCTCTCCGCGGCGCATGGCGTGGGCGCCGCTTGCGAACTCGCTCGAAAACCACGCGCGGCAATTTGCGGCGGGACGTCCGCTCGGGTTCGCCGCCACGGGCGAGGAATGGACCCTGGAAAGCGATCCGGACCTGTTGAAGCAGGCGCTGCTCAACCTGGTGAAGAACGCCGTGGAAGCCAGCGATTCGCCCCAGATCCGGCTTACGCTCGCGCCGCACGGCTCCGGCGCGGTGATCGCGGTGGAAGACAACGGGCCGGGCATCCCGCAGGGCGTGCGCCTCTTCGAGCCGTTTCAGACCACCAAGGCCTCCGGAGCGGGGCTGGGCCTGTCGATTGCGCACAAGCTGGTGGAATCGCTGCGCGGACGCCTGGTTTTGCGCAACCTGGCTGCGGGCGGCGCGCGCGCGGAGATCCTTCTGCCCCACGCGAGACTGGAGAAAAACGATGGAAACGATCCTGGTCGTGGATGACGACCCCGGATTTCGCCGGTTGCTGAACGCGATCCTCACCGGCGAAGGCTACTGCGTGGAAACCGCCGGCACGGTGCGCGACGCGCTCGCCATGGCCGCCCGGAAGGGCTACGGGCTGGTGCTCTCCGACCTGAAGCTGCCGGACGGCGAGGGGCTAGCGGTGCTGCGCTGGTTTGCCGAACGCGCGCCGGAGACTCCGGTCATCATGATCACGGCGTTCGGCACGGTGGCCTCCGCGGTGGACGCCATGAAGCTCGGGGCGGTGGACTACATCGGCAAGCCTCTCTCCAGTCCCGAGGAGCTGCGCATCCTGGTGCGAAGGGCGCTCGAGCGATCGCAGGCCGAGCGCGAGCGCGAAGTGCTGCGGGAGATCGACACGGCGCGTTTCACTTGCGAAAGCCTGATCGCGGAGGACCCGTCGATGGTGGAGGTGCTGGAGATGGCCCGCAAGGTGGCTCCGACCAACGCCACCGTGCTCATCGCCGGCGAAAGCGGCACGGGGAAGGAGGTGCTGGCGCGCTGCATTCACGCCAACAGCCCTCGCGCCAAGCGTGTGTTCGTGGCCGTGAACTGCGCGGCGCTTTCGCCTACGTTGATTGAGAGCGAGCTGTTCGGCCACGAGAAAGGCGCCTTCACCGGCGCCGCCGCGCAGCACCAGGGCCGCTTCGAGCGCGCCCACCAGGGCACGCTGTTCCTGGATGAGATCGGAGAGTTGGACGGGAATCTCCAGGCCAAGCTGCTGCGGGTGTTGCAGGAGAGGACCTTCGAGCGCGTGGGCGGCACGCGGCAGATCACGGTGGATGTGCGGGTGATCGCCGCCACCAACCGCGACCTGAGGCAGATGGTTTCCGAAGGCGGATTTCGCGAAGACCTGTACTACCGGCTGAACGCGTTTCCGCTGGAATTGCCGGCGCTGCGGCACCGCCCGGCGGACATCCTGCCGCTGGCGCGATTCTTCCTGGCGCGCGCGGCGCGCAACCTGCGTAAACCGGCCCTGGAGCTTTCTCCGGAAGCCGCCGAAGCCCTGGCGCTGCACGCCTGGCCGGGAAACGTGCGCGAACTGGAAAACGCCATGGAGCGGGTGGCGATTTTGTGCGACGGCCGCGTGGAAGCGCGCGACCTGCCCATGGAGCGCTACCGTCCGGGCGCTCCCTCCGGCCGCCCGCAACAATGGAAAGATATCGAGCGCCGGGCGATCGAAGACGCTCTCCGCGCCAATCACGGAAACCGCACGAGGGCGGCGAAACAGCTCGGCATCAGCCTGCGAACCCTGCAATACCGGCTGAAAGAATGGGGCATCACGTAGGCGGCGGGGCGACGGCACCTGACCCTCGGTCCTACCACCTCAGCCGGGCCTGCACCTGCACGAAGCGATTCGTGGAGTTGGTCTGCCGCGTGATCCTGCCGAAGTTCGTGGAGGTCGGGCTCATGTCCGGCGTATCGAACTGCGAGCGGTTGAACAGGTTCACGGCGTCGCAGCGCAACTGCAACTGCGCGCGCTCCTTGAAGCGGAACTCGCGCTGAAGGTTGGCGTTCCACTGGTTGGTCATGTCGCGCCGCACGTTGGAAACCTGCGAGGGAAACACGCGGCGGTGAAACGCGGCCGGACCCTTCGAGGCGTTGCGCTCGAAACCGTCCGTGTTGAACCAGCGGTCCAGCGTGCGCGTCCCTTTGGCGATATCCGCGAGTTCGCCGTAGTAGAACACATTGCCGAAGGCCAGCAGCGGGCCGGGCTGCCATTCATAGGTGAGCGCCGTCTGCCATCCGCCGGCCAGCCACATGGGCAATCCGCTTTTCGCCCAGCGGCGGCCTTTGCCGAAGGGCAACTCGACCACGGCCGTGCCCGTAAACCGGTGCGGACGGGTGTTGTTGCTCTCGCGCCATAGCGGGACGGTGTCGAACTCGTTGGGGAACCAGTTCTTCTCCTCGCCGAACATGCGGGTGTAGGCGGCGGTCAAGCTGAAGCCGCGCGAAAAGCGTTTCTGCGTGTACAACTCCAACCCGTGAGTGCGCATTTCTCCCATCGGCAGGCCGGCCGCGGTCACGCCGTTCATGTGCGGAAACGCGCGTAACAACTGGTTCTTGCGGATGGTGGCGCTGGTGAAGAACCCCATGGTCCCCAGGTTCTGCGCCAGCGCCGGGTCGAGCGTGCCCAGGTTCTTGAGTTGGAACGGGTTGGCGACGTTGGCGTTCAGGTTGCTCGCGACGGCGTCATTGCGCGCCAGCCCGCTCGCCCAGTACTGCTCCGGAAGCGGGTCGAGCTTACGCGAAACCGAAAGGCGGCTGGAATAGCTGCCGGTATAGGCGGCATCCACCAGCAAGTCGTTGCCGATCTGCCGCTGCACGCCCAGGCGCCATCGTTGTTGCCGCGCGCGCTTCGCATCGTAGTCGGTGTAACTGAAGCCGCGTCCGGCGCGCGCCATCAACCCGAAGGCCTCGCGCACGGGCGCGTCAAACCGCGTGCCGTCGGCGCGCACGGGGAACGGATCGAGCAGCGGCGAGACGCCCGCGCCGGGATTTCCGGCGAGCCAGGTCATGCCGAAATCGTTGGTGATCAGCGTAGAGGTGGACCGGCTGAAACCGTACTGGTCCGGCTCATAGATCATGACGTTGTTGGTGTCATAGAACATGCCGTAGCCGCCCCGCAGCACGGTGCGGGAGTTCCACTGCCACGCAAACGCGGCGCGCGGGAGCCAGAGCAGCTCGCTCGAGTTCGAGCGCTCGGAGGCGCCTCCCACGCCCGGATAAACAGACCCGCCGCGCACTGTGATTCCGGCGCCGCCCAGCTCTGGAACCGGCGAGCGCCGGTAGGCGGTCTCCGCACCGTCGCTGATGGGCAGCTTGGGGTTCGGGTCGAACCAACCGATGATGCGGTTGAACCGCTCCCTGCGCCCCATCTCGTATTCCATGCGCAGCCCCAGCGTGACGGAGAGTTTGGGCGTGACGCGCCACTGGTCCTGCGCGAACCAGCCGTAGTAAGGGTTCGACATGATGTAGCTGTCGTTGGTGTCCACCGACATGCCGCTGGGGATGCCCATCATGAACGCCGCCCAACTCAGCCCGAGATCGCCCGCCGGGGTGAAGGTGTCATCGTTGCGGCGCGTGTAGGCGTTGCTGAAACTGAACGCGCCGGAAGTGCTGCCGTCGCCGCCGCCGGTGCGGAAGTGGTCGCGCACGTCGAGTCCGAAGCGCGCCGTGTGTTTGCCGCGGATGTGGGTGAGGTCCGCACGCGCGGTTGTGGCGCGGTAGTGCTCCAGCACCGCGTAGGGCACCCCGATGGCCTGGTAGCCGCCGGCGGACATGGTGGGCAGCACGTGCTTATCGCCCGCTTTGGCGTCCATGTACGCGGGGAGCCCCACGTCGGACGGCTTATACTTGCGCGCGCCCGGCTGCGAGTCGCCCTGCCCGTAGTCGTTGCCCGCGGCCGCCACGTCCAGCACGGTGTTCGAGCTGAGCGTATACACCCAGTCGGCCGAGACCGCCAGGTTCTGCCGCACGGCGCCGCTGGTGTGCAGCCCGCGCGCCGATTCGTAGGTCCAGTCCAGCCGGTCCGCCAAGTTGCTGTTCCAGCTCCAGCGCCCGTAGAAGCGGTGCTTGCTCGAAAGGTTGTAGTCGATGCGGTTGGTGTACGCGGAGTAGTTGAAGATGGATGGCATGGCCAGGGCCACGTAGTTGTTCTTGGGCTCCAGCTTCGGGCTGAGCGGATCGTTGTTCGGAACCGGCAGGAAGCTGACGTACTTGTTGTAGGCCGGGTTGACGATGCGCGCGCGCGGCAGCACGTTGCCCGGGATCGGGTCGCGGATGTAATGGGTGGGCCGCGCCGGGTCGGGCCGCACCGAGAGGGGATCGTAGATCTGGTACCGCACCGGGTCCACTTGCAGCAACTGCGAAAAATCGCCCTGCCGGTTGGCCATGGTCGGAACCGTGTAGTTGACCGCGAGGCCGGACTCGCTGAACTTTTCCTTGTAGCCGTTGAAGCCGAAAAAGAAGAACAGCTTCTCCTTTAGAATGGGGCCGCCAAGCGTGCCGGCGTAATTGTTGGAGTGGCCCGAGGGCAGCATCGGCTCCGAGCGCAGCTTGTCCGCCAGCGCCATGTCTCCGCGGGCGCGCGCCTGCGCGATGTTGCGGTAGTAGATCTGCCGGGTGAAGAACGGCGCGCCCTGCCAGCGCGTCTGCCAATGCTGCCACGTGGCCGTGCCGTGAAACTGGTTGGTGCCCGCCTTGGTCATGATGGCGACCGAGACGCCGGTGGTGTGGCCCGCCGAGGCGTCGAAGTTGGATGTCTCCACCTTCATCTCCTGCACCGTGTCCGCGTAGGGCACGTAGCCGACATTACGGTCGCGGCCGTTGTTGGGCGCGCCGTCGACCGACCACTCGTTGCCGCCCACGTTCCCGGCCACCGAGTACTGCGAGCTGGTCACCACCGCGTGCAGTTGCCCGTACTGGTTAATGCCGGGCGTGAACACTCCGGGGGTGATCTTGGCGAGCAGCGTGGCGTTGTTGTTGAGAATGGGCATCGCCATGACGTTGCGGTTGTCGAGCACCCAGCCCGAGGACGCCGCGCTGGTATCGAGCAGCGGCGCCTCGGCGGTGACCGAGACGCTCTCCGTCACCGCGCCCAGTTCGAGCGTGAACCCGATCTCCAGGCGCGTGCCCGCCGGAAGCGTAATCCCCGAGCGGAGGGACTTCTTGAATCCCGCCGCCTCCGCGCTCAGGCGGTACTCGCCGGGCAGCAGCAGGTTGGCCTCGAAGTACCCGGTTTCGTTCGTGGAGAGCACTGCGGAGACACCCGTCTCCACATTGGTCACGGTGACGGAGGCGCCCATGACGGGGCTCGAGGAAGGATCGACGACGCGCCCGTAGATGGCGCTGCGCGTCTCCTGGGCCGGCAGCGCGGCGCAGAAGCAGAAAAAGGCGAGTAGTATGCGCATCAAAAAAGCACCTTAACGCCGAACGCCAGCACGCGCGATCCCTGGTTCTGCTTGTCGATGGAACCGAACGCGGTGCTCGTCGGGGTCGTGTTGGGCGGGAGGAATCCGACGTGGTTGAAGGCGTTGTACGCTTCCGCCCGGAACTCGGCCCGAACTTTTTCGGTGACCTGGAAATTCTTGAACAGCGAAAGATCGAACGAGTTGATGCCATCACCGCGCACGCCGTTGAAGCGCGAGTTGAGCGTGCGGATGTTGTTCTGGAGCCGCTTGCGGTTGTCGCGCTCGAAGCCCGCGTTGACGTTGAACCAGCGCTCGGCGGTGCGCTGCGATTTCGGCAGCGGGATGTCATGCAGGTTTCCGTAGAAGATGGAGTTGCCGAAGCCCAACGCCTGCCCGCTCTGGCCTTCATAGAAGCCCTGCACCTGCCATCCGCCGATCGCTTGGTTGACAAAACCCCTGGCCGATCCGAACACGCGTCTGCCCCTGCCGATGGGCAGCTCGTAGAGCGCGCTGACCGTGACGCGGTGCGGGTAATCTTCGCTCGAGATCACTTTCTCCGGGCGGAGGTCCGTATCGTTCAAATACGAGGCGGCCTCCATGAACTTCGACCACGTCCAGTTGGCCTGGAACGTCAGTCCCGAGGAGAAACGCTTTTCGCTCTGCAACTGGAGCGAGTGGTAATAGGAGAATCCGTTCGCAAAGCTGCTGGTGATGCCCGTAAAGTGCGGGTAAGGCGCCAGCAGTTGCGCACGGCTCACGCGCACGGCGGCGAGGCCGGTGCCCGCGAACGCGGGAACGCCCGCGAACGGGTTGGCGACCTGCGCGCTCAGGTAGTCGATCACAGGCTGGTCGCGCACGGGCGACGTGGAAAGATACTGGCGCGGCGTGGCGTCGAGCTGCACGTTCGTGCCGATCTTGGTCCCGCGGTTGCCCACGTAGCTCACCTGCGCCAGAATGCGCCGGGGCAGCTCCCGCTGCACCGCGAAGGACCACCGCTGCATGTACGGGTTCAGCGGGTTCTGGTTGAAGAAACTCACGCCGCGGCCGAGGAACGTATAGAGCCCGCCGGCGGCGCCCACCGGCATCTGCAACCCGTTCGGGAACGGGTTTGAGAGCGTCGCGGCGAAGGTCAGCCCGTTATCCAGGCTGGCGATGAGCGGCGTGGACTGGTTGAAGCCGCCCTGATTCACGCCGCGTCTATCGATGCCGTTCTGCTCGAAGAACACGCCATAGCCGGCGCGCAGCACGGTCTTACTGTCCAGCCGGTAAGCCAGCCCGATGCGCGGCGCAAGGTTGTTCCTGTCCGGCTTCCACAGCGCGCGCGGGGCGCCGTTCACGCCCGCGAAAGTCAGCCCGCCCATGAGGCGAAATTGCGAAAGCGGCACCTCCGGCAACGGCGATCTGGCGTAATTGGCCCTCACGGCGGCCTCCACCGGGCTCGCCACCCCGAAGTCAAAGTTTTGTATGGAGCGGTTGTAGCGCTCCGTCACAGCCCCTTCGTATTCGTAGCGCACACCGGCGTTCAGGGTCAGCCGCGGCGTGATGCGCCAGTCATCATGAACGAACAGGCCGGTAAAGGTGGATTGCTCGGCCGAGGAAGCGTTCACGTCCATGTTGCCGCCCGTGGGGACACCAAACAACATGGAGGCCAGCCCCTGCCCCATGGGCGCCGCGGCGCTGTTGTCCAGCGGCCCGCGCGTATAGGAACTGGAAAACGCCAGGCGCGGCGCGATGGCGCCGAAGTTATAGGCGTTCTCGCGCATCACGCGGAAGTCCACGCCCACGCGGACGCTGTGATTGCCCCGCATCTTGGTGAGCGTGGCGGCCAGGTTGTGGTAGGCGTACTTGCGGGTGTTGCCGCCGCCCTCGCCCAGGCTGGTGATGCCGTCCACGTCCACCTGCGGGAAGGCCAGCCCTTCCGGGTTGTTCTTCGAGCGGATCTCGTCGAGCAGTCTTGAGGGGAACCCCAGCGAGAGCAGGTCGAAGCCGCGGCTGAACGGCGTGGTTCGCGGGTTCTGGTAAGTGATGCCGTAGCGCACGTTCAGCAGCAGCTCGGGGTTGAACACGTAAACGTCGTCGAGCACCGCGCCGTAACCCGTGCGGTCGAGCGTGGTGCCGCTCGCGATGGTCGGCATCTCCTGGAGGTTTTCGTCGTACTGGTTGTGGTTCACGCGGAAAAAGAAGCGATGGTTCCCGGAAAAGTTGTGATCGAGCCGGCCGACGAGCGACAGGAACGTGCGGTCCTGCGCGCGGATGGTGAAGAAATTCTGCATCCCGTCGGCCGTGCCCGGGGTGTTGGGCGCCGGCCAGAACGTGGCGATCTTCGCCGCGATGGGGTGAATGCGGCTGGCGGGAATGACGTTGCCCGCCAGCGGCAGCCGGCTGAAGCGGCCGTTCGCCGCCGGCGCAATGGTGGCTGGATCGTAGATCTGGTACTGCGCGCCGAGCTTCAGCAACCCGGAAAAATCGCCTATCCTTTGTTCCGGCAACGGCACCGTGCCCGTGAAGCTCTCGTTCACTTTGATGTTCAGTCCCTCGTAGCCGAAACTGTAGAACGTCTTGTTGCGCCCGTGGTAGAAGGGCAGCCGCACCGGACCGCGCAGCGTCGCGCCCCAGCGCTGCCGCAGCAGACCGGGATTGGCAAGCTGCCGTTTCAGATCCGTGACCGGGCCGGTGCTGGTGTCGTACAGCCAGCGGTTGGAGAACCAGCCCGTCGCGGCCACGCGGGTATCCAGGTAATACGCCGTGCCGTGAAGCTCGTTGGCGCCGGAGAGCATGGTGAGGTTGACGGTCGCGCCGGTCGAGTGGCCCAGGCTCGCGTCGTAACTCGCCGTGTGCATCTTGAATTCCTGCACCAGGTCCTGCGGCGGCGAGTAGGCGTTCTTGTTGTCGATCATGTTAGGCGAGCCGTCCATGCTGACCTCGCTCGATCCGCTGCGGGTGCCGTTCACGATCAGGGTGGTGGTCGCGAAGCCCTGCCCGTTGGGGTTGCCCGAAGCCGGCCCGCCGGTGGTGTTGATGCCGGGCGAGAGCCGCGCCAGGTAGAACGGGTTGCCGCCGTTCACCGGCAGCGAACGCACCAGCCGCTCGTTCATCACCATGGACACCGAGGCGGTGGCGGCTTCGAGCAGCGGCGTTTCTCCGGTGACCACCACCGACTGAGAGACGTCGCCCACCTCCAGCGTGAAATCCAGCGTGAGGCGGTCATTGATGCGCAGCTCGATGCCGCTGCGGACCGAGGTCTTGAAGCCGGCCATCTCGACCGAAACGCTGTACGTCCCGGGCAGCAGATAGGGGATTTCGTAGCTGCCGGTCATGTTCGTGGCGGAGGAGGCCTTTACGTTGCTCGCCGTCTCGACCGCCTGCACGCGGGCGCCGGACACCACAGCGCCGCTCGAATCGGCCACGCGGCCGAGGATGGAGCCGCGCGACTCCTGGCCGCAGCACAGGACGGCACTCGCCAGTGCCAGAACGAGGGTCTTAGGCATTCTGATATGTCAATTGATCCTAATAAAGCCGCGCGCCGTTGTCAATCCGAGCCGCCCGGAATGTGGGCGGCAGACAAAAATGCCCGCCCCGCCTCGCTGCTGTTTTGACTTGCCGCCGCGCTTGGGGTACCATCGGCCCTGGCATGTCAGATCTTTTGCGTATGAGCCGGCGGCGCCTGTTCCAGGGGTCCGCCGCCGCCCGCGCCCTGGCCGCCGCCGGCGCCGCGGGCGCGCCCCTGGGCCGGCGCTTTACCGGCGCGGCCCTGCGGGAGATCGCCTTCCCGCTGGGCGGCATCGGCACCGGCACGGTCTCGCTTGGCGGCTACGGCAACCTGCGCGACTGGGAGATTTTCAACCGCCCCGCCAAGGGCTGCCTGATGCCGTTCACGTTCGCGGCGCTGCGCATCGCCGGAGGCGGGTTGAAACAGGCAGCCGTGCGCGTGCTCGAGCGCGAGGTGCTGCCGCCATTCGGCGCGAGCCACGGCTTGGGTAAAGAGCGCGCCGCCGGTCTGCCGCGCTTCCGTGAGGCCGTGTTCACCGGCGCCTATCCGTTCGCTACGGTCGAGTTTCAGGACCCGCGCTGGCCCGTCGAGGTCGTGCTCGAAGCTTTTAACCCCATGATCCCGCTGGACATGGAGGCCTCCAGCCTGCCGGTTGCCGTGCTGACCTACCGGCTGCGCTCGCGCGCCGCTGACACGCTCGACGCCGCGCTCGCCTTCTCGCTGTTCAACGCCGCGGGCTACGACGGCGTCACCCCGCTCCAGAACCGCCGCGCCCCCTGCTTCGGGAAGAACCGCGCGGAATTCCGCGGCCGCGGCCTGTTTCTCACCTCCGAGAAATACCCCGCGGATTCGCCGCGCTTCGGAAGCCTGGCGCTGGCCACCGACGCCGCCGAGCTCAGCTACCGCGGGCAATGGGCGCATGGCGCGTGGTGGGACGAGTTGCAGGCATGGTGGCGCGATTTCCTCGGCACGGGCCGCTTCCCGAATTCGGCGGGCGAGCCTTCGCCCGAGGGCAACACGGACTACTGCTCGCTCGCCGCGCACTTCCGCCTGGCGCCCGGCGAAAGCCGCGCCGTCACCTTCGTGCTCGCCTGGCATTTCCCCAACGGCGAAGATTACTGGACCGGCAAGAAGCCTTACTACACCAAGCAGCCCGTGGTGCGGCGCGTCTACCGCAACCACTACGGCACGCGCTGGCCCTCGGCGTGGGAAGCCGCCGTGCACACGCTCGACAACCTCCCTTCTCTGCGAGGGCGCTCGCTCCGCTACCGGGATACGCTTTACGGCTCCACCCTGCCGCCGGAAGTGATCGACGCGGTGTCCAGCCAGATCTCCACCCTGCGCACCAACACCATGACGGTGTCCGAGGGCGGAGTGGCGCTCGGCTTCGAGGGCTGCGGCGACGACGAAGGCTGCTGCCCCATGAACTGCACCCACGTGTACAACTACGCCCAAGCGGCGGCCTATCTCTTTCCGGCGCTCGAACGCAGCATGCGGGAGACCGATTTCCTCCACAACCTGCGCGAGGACGGTTGGATGAGTTTCCGTACCGCCACTCCGGTGCAGGATGGCGCGTATACCAGGGTCGCCGCGGCGGACGGCCAGATGGGATGCATTCTCAAGCTTTACCGCGAGTGGCGCCTGGGCGCCGGCGACGAGTGGCTGCGCCGCCTGTGGCCGCACGCCAAGAAAGCGCTGGAATTCGCCTGGACCCAGTGGGACCGCGACCGCGACGGCATCATGGAAGCCGAGCAGCACAACACCTACGACGTGCGCTTCCGCGGCCCCAACACGATGGTGGGAAGCATCTACCTGGCGGCGCTCGCGGCCGCCGCGCGCATGGCCGCGCACCTGGGCGACCCCGGCGCATCGCGCTACGAGGAATTGTTCCGCCGCGGCAGCGGCGCGCTCGACGCCGCACTGTGGAACGGCCGCTACTACATCCAGAAAAGCGGCGACAACCAGCACTGGCAGTTCGGCGAGGGGTGCCTCTCCGATCAACTGCTCGGCCAGTGGTTCGCCGCCACGCTCGACCTCGGCTACGTCCTGCCGCGCGAGCACGTGCGCGAGGCCCTGCGTTCGGTGATGCGCCACAACTTTCAGGACGAGCTGCGCGGCGTTCCCAGCGGACAGCGCATCTACGCGCTCAACGACGAGCGCGGGCTGGTGGTCTGCACCTGGCCCGACGGCAACCGGCCCCCCGTGCCCTTCGGCTACTGCGACGAGGTGTGGACCGGCGTGGAGTATCAGGTGGCCGCGCATCTCGTCTACGAGGGCATGACGCGCGAGGCGCTGCGCATCGTCAAGGCCGTGCGCGACCGTCATGACGGCGAGCGGCGCAACCCCTGGGACGAATCCGAGTGCGGCCACCACTACGCGCGCGCTCTCTCCAGTTGGTCGTTGCTGACGGCGTACTCGGGTTTCGCCTGCTCTGCGCCGGAGCGCGCCCTGCGGTTTCACCCGGCCACACCAGGCGATTTCACTTGTCTTTTTGCCACGGGCGCCGCATGGGGCGCCTATATCCAGCGGGGCGGCGCGGTCTCACTCAAGGTGGAGGGCGGCGAACTGGAACTGGCCACGCTGCGCGTGCCCGCCGCCGGCGCCTGCCGCATCCTGCGCGCGTCGGCTCCGGCGGAGTGCCGCGCCGAAGACGGCATGGCCGCTATACGGTTCGCCCCGGCGGTCAGGATTCGGGCGGGACGCGAAGTGTCGGTGGAGTTGGGGTAGCTACTTGCGCCGGTCCAGGTTCAGCAGCGCCCGCGTGATTTGATTCACCACGCGCTCCCCGGCGCCGCGGCTGGCTTCGCTGCGGGGCAGCGAGGAAAGCTGCAAATTTGACGGCGATCCCGCACCCAACAAGAGAAAAACCAAGGTCACCCCCCTGAGGCCCCCGCATTGCGTACTCAACAGTGCCAAATATCACTGCGGCTTTCCAGTGTTTCGGGATAGATAATGCGGAACTCGGGTTTCAGGCGATTGTCCGATGCCGGGGCTGCCCGCGAGTGTCGATGGTCTGGTCATGATGGATGCGACACTCAGAGCGGGAGGGGCGAGGTGCCAGGTCTGACTTGTCCCTGCCAACCCGAGGACCCCACTCGGGAACAGCTCATCATGGAACATCTGCCGCAGGTGCGGCTGATTGCCCGGCGGATTCAGGAGCGGCTGCCGCAGCATATCGCGCTGGACGATCTGGTCTCGACCGGCGTGCTTGGCCTGATCGCCGCCATCGATCACTTCGATCCCAAACACAAGGTCAAGCTGAAAACCTACGCCGAGTACAAGATCCGCGGGGCCATTCTGGACAGTTTGCGCGACATGGACTGGGCGCCCCGCCAGAAGCGCAAGCGGGCCAAGCAGATCGAATCCGCGGTTTCGGCCGCCGAACAGCGGCTGAAACGCCCCCCCACCGAGGAGGAGACCGCCGCCGAGTTGCGCCTCTCGCTTGCCGAGTTCCGCGAGTGGGTGGTGGAGGTACGCGGCATGAACATGGAGCGTTTGCGGCACGTCTCGGGCGAGGAGGAGCGCGATATGGTGGAGGCGCTGCCGGACAGCGAGGAAAAACTCCCCTCGCGCCTGGTGGAACAGCGGGAACTCAGGCGGCTGCTCGAAGCCGCCATCGGGCATATGCCGGAGGTCGAGCGCCTGGTTCTACGGCTTTACTACCAGGAGGAGATGACGCTGCGGGAGATCGCCAAGGTCGTCCACGTGCACGAAAGCCGCATCTCGCAACTGAAGACGCAGGCCATCCTGCGGCTGCGGTCGCGGATGGGCCGATGCTGGCCAACGCCCCGCGGGCGGTGACGCGTACCGGCGTGTTAACATAAGGGTTCAATCCCCGAGGATTTTTCGTGGCACGAATCACCCGTAAAGACCTGAAGACTGACAAGTTCGCCCTCGAAGTCGAACACACCGTCGATTTCTTCGAGGAGCACCGGCGCGAGGTGTTGCGCTACGGCGCGATCGCTCTGGCCGTGGTGCTGGCGATCCTGGCGCTGTGGTCGTGGCGGCGCCATCAGCAGGCCGCCCGCGGCGAGGCGCTGGCGCAGGCCATCCAGGTGCAGGAAGCTCCGATTTCCGGTGCGGCGCCGCCGCCGGGCTCCGGCATGATCACGTTCCCCACGCAGCAGGCCAAGGATCAGGCGGCGCAGAAAGAATTCGGCGCGGTCGCATCGAAATATTCCGGGAGCGGCGAGGGGCTGATTGCGGAATACTACCTCGCCTCCATCGCCGCGGACCAGGGCAAGATCCAGGACGCGGAGAAGCGTTTCAAGCAGGTGGCGGATTCCGGCGAAGACCGCTACGCCTCGCTCGCCAAACTCGCTCTGGCGCGGATCTATTTCGCGACGGGCCGCGCCGCCGAGGGTGAGAAACTGCTGCGCGGGTTGATCGAAAAGCCGACCATCTTCGTTTCGAAAGAAGAGGCCGCCATCGCCCTGGCGCGACAGTTGGCCCTGACGAAACCGGCCGAGGCGCGCAAGCTGCTGGACCCGCTGCGTACTTCGCGGCCCGCCGTGAGCCAGGTCGCCATCCAGCTTTATTCCGAACTGGCGCAGCAGTAGAGGGGCATGCTCGGACGCCTGCGCTTCCCCGTGGCGGCGAGCCGCGGGAGGCGCTATCCCGAAGCCGAACACCCTTACCGCAACCCCTTCCAGCGCGACCGCGACCGCGTGATCCACGCGCGCGCCTTCCGCCGCCTGGAAGCCAAGACCCAGGTGTTTACTCCGGGGCTTTCGGACCACTTCCGCAACCGCCTCACCCACACCATCGAAGTCTGGCAGATCGCCCGCACGGTGGCCCGCGTGCTGGAACTCGATGAGGACCTCACCGAAGCGCTGGCCCTGGCGCACGATATCGGGCATCCGCCTTTCGCGCACGCCGGCGAGGAAGAGCTGAACCGCCAGATGCAGCGTTTCGGAGAACGATTCGATCACAACCTGCATGCGCTTCGTATCGTGGAGGGCTTCGAACAGCGCTACGCGCGCTTTCCGGGATTGAACCTGACGTTCGAGGTCCGGGAGGGCATCGTCAAACACTCGCACGATCTGGAGCCGGACTGTCCCGCGGAATTTTCCGAGTACCTGCCCGGGCTTCGCCCGCCGCTCGAAGCGCAGATCATCGACCTGGCCGACGAGATCGCTTACAACACCGCCGACCTGGACGACGCCTATTCGGCGGGCATGATCACGATTGGCGGCATCGCCGCCGGCGTTCCGCTCTACGCCGAACTCTTCGAGGCCGCCGAGACCCAGTTCCCCGGCGCGGCGGAACGCGAGCGCTTCCACGAATCTTTGCGGGAGCTGATCGACGCGCTGGTCTCCGGCCTGATCGAAGGGACCGTCAGCCGCGCCGAAGGGGTGCGGGATGCGGAGGAGGTGCGCGCGCAGCCGCGCCTGGCCGCCTTCACGCCCGCCGCGGCGGATGCCACCCGCCAGTTAAAGGCGTTCCTCTACGCCCGCGTGTATTCGACCGAGGTGCTGCGCGAGGAGCGGCAGCGCTCGAGCGCCATGATCGCGGAACTGTTCGCGCATCTTCTCGAGGATCCGCGACGGATGCCGGCGCCCTATGAACAGGCGGCAGCCACGGAACCCGTACACCGCGTGGTATGCGACTACATTGCGGGAATGACGGACAGCTTCTTCTACCGAACCTACGAGCGCGTGACCCGGGGATAGATAGAACGTTCCCCTTTTTCTTAGGCCTTCTTCCCCATTTTCTCGATTTCGTTGAAGTACACCCGCCGGTTCTCCGTCATGCAGAGGTTGGAGAGAATCACGGCCGTCGAGTCCGCCAGGCCGATTTCGAGATTGGCTTTGGGCTTGCCTCCGGTACGGCAATCGTTGAAGAAGCTCTCGAGCGAAACGTCCACCGGGTTGCGGTCTTCGTCGGACATCATGATGCCCTTGGCGTAGAGCCAGCGGCGCGCAAACTTCATTTCGCGCTCGAAGAAGGATTCCTTGCCGGTGATTTCGTCCTTGGACATAAGCAGGGGCAGGCCGCGCTGGCCGGAACCGAGCGCAAACGTGGAGCCGGCCTGCTTGGCTTCTTCCTTTTTCTTTTCCGCCGGAACGGGCCCGCCGAAGGTGACCTTCTTGTTCTCCTTGTACCAGAGGGCCGTGGGCATGGTGGCTTCCCCGTCGCCGACCGTGATCTCGACCGACGCCTCGGTGCCCATGATCAGCTCGCCGAACTCCGGACGGCTGCTGCCCAGATACGGCAGGTGCGCGTTCGTCGTGATGGAGCTGTACATCAGCTTGCGGTTGCCGGGGTAATTGTAGATGAGCTGGATGTTATCGAAGACGTCGCGCCCGTCGTTGTAAAAGTCGATGCCGCCCAGGCCCATGACGAACTCCGGCGTGGCTCCGAACATCCAGTCGGCGACGTCGATCTGGTGCGAGGCGAGCTCGGCCGTAAGCCCGCCGGAAAACTCCTTGAACAGGCGCCAGTTTTTCGGATTGCCCTTGCCGCCCGGTTTCATCGCCCAGCCCGGATTGCGGTGCCACATGGCGTGAACGTGGGTCACTTTGCCCAGGAAGCCCTTGTCGATCATCTGGCGGACCGTCTGGTAGAACTTGCTGTAGCGCCGCTGGAGTCCCACCTGGAGCACCTGCTTGTTCCGCTCGTTGGCTAGCGCGCGCAGGGCATGAACTTCCTCGGGTTTGAAGACCAGGCTCTTCTCGCAGAAAGTGTGCTTGCCCGCCAGCAGCGCATCCCGCGTCACGGGGAAGTGCGCGAACAGCGGCACGGCGATGAGCACCGCGTCAATGTTCTTTTGCGCCAGCACCTCGCGGTAGTCCTTGAACTTCCGCGGGTTGGTCCCAATCACCTGCGGGGCCTTGTTGAGCGCCTCGTCGTCGATGTCGCATACGGCAACACAGCGGCCGTTTTCGACTTTGGTCAGGTGTTTCAGCAGATAGGATCCGCGGCCGCCCGTGCCGATCATGGCGTAAGAGACCTGGTCGTTGGCAGCTTTCACCTTTTGAATAAACGGACCCTGAGAAACAGCGGCCGCGATGCCCGCGGCACCGGCAATCTTGACCGCTTCGCGCCGGGTCAAATCTGAGTTATGAGACATGCTGCACTTCCCTCTCGAGGAAATTGGAACCCTCAGTGTATCAAGACGCAGGGCGGCCGTGGTAGGCTTCAAAGGCTTCCGGATTCAGCAAGTTTGGCGGACGCCGCCCTTCGAGCGCCGCCGCCGCGTTTTCCACCGCCATCATGGACATGCGCAGCCGGGTCTCGTGCGAGGCGCTCCCCAGGTGCGGCAGCAGCACCACGTTGTCCAGCTCCAGCAGCAGGGGATGCACATGGGGCTCGCGCTCGAATACGTCCAGACCGGCGGCGGCGATCACTCTGTCCCGCAGGGCTTCGGCCACGGCGGCTTCGTCCACCACCGGCCCGCGCGAGGTGTTCACCAGAACCGCGGTGGGCTTCATCATGCGCAGTTCGGCCGGGCCGATCAGGTGGCGGGTTTCCGGCGTGAGGGGCACATGCAGGCTGACGAAATCCGCTTCGCGCAGCAGTTCCCCGGCAGGCACGTAGGTTAGGTTGAGGTCCTTTTCCACCTGTTCCGGCGCGCGGCGCATGTCGTGGTAGAGCACCCGCATGGAGAACCCCGAGGCGCGCCGCGCCACCGCCTGTCCGATGCGCCCCATGCCGAAAATGCCCAGCGTCCGGTGATGCACGTCCTCTCCCACCAGCAGGTCGATGCGCCATTTGGTCCACTTGCCCGAGTGCACGTAGCGATGCCCTTCCACCACGCGGCGCGCGGCGGCCAGCATCAGGGCAAAGGCCAGGTCGGCCGTGGTATCGGTGAGCACGTCCGGCGTGTTGGTCACCAGAATGAGCCGGCGGGTGGCCGCGGGCACATCGATGTTGTCGAAGCCGACCGCGACGTTGGAGATCACCCGGATGCCCTCCAGACTTTCCAATACCTCCGCGCTGAACTTGTCCGTAAGCTGGCTGACCACGCCCTGCTTGCCGCGAATCCGGCGGGCGAGCTCTTCGGCGGGCATGCCGTCGTCGCTGTCGCAGTATTCGACTTCGGCGTGCCGCCTCAGGTACTCGATGGCTTCGGCGTAGATGCGCTTGGTGACAAGGACCGCGGGTTTCATCGGTGCCGCAATTGTCGCACACGGCAGCCGGATCCTACAATCGATGGTGTATGGCAAGACTCGGTTTCCTGGGCCTCGGGCTGATGGGCTATCCCATGGCCCGCAACCTCTTACGCGCCGGCCACGAGGTGGCGCTCTGGTCGCACACCGCGGAAAAAGCCCGCCGCCTGGCGAAGGAGGAAAACGGCGCGTTCTGCGCCACGCCGCGCGAAGTTGCGGCACAGGCGGAGTGCGTCTTCCTTTGCGTGGGTGACAGTTTCATGTCGGAAAGCGCCATCCTGGGTCCGGATGGCGTCATCGAAGGCGCGCAGCCGGGTACGGTGGTGGTGGATGCCAGCACCATCAGCCGCGCCGTAAGCCGGAAGATCGGCGAGACCCTAGCCGCCAGGGGCGTGGACTTTTTGGATGCGCCGTGCACAGGCTCGACGCCTGGCGCCGAAGGAGGCACCCTGACGTTCATGATCGGCGGGAAACGCGAGGCGTTCGAGCGCGTCCGCCCGTGGCTCGAGGCCATGGGCAAGCGTCTTTACTACTGCGGCGCGGCCGGAATGGGCCTGAGCGCCAAGCTGACGCAGAACCTGATCCTCTCCAGCATTCTGCAAGCCTTCAACGAGGGTATGGTGCTGGCTACCAAGGCGGGAGTGGAACCGCGCCTCATGTTGGACATCCTGGAGAACAGCGCGGCGCGTTCGGGACTGATCTCCTTCAAGGCGCCGTATGTCTTTCGTCGTAATTTCGCCCCAACATTTTCCACAAAATGGATGCACAAGGATGTAGGTCTAGCTTTGGAGGCCGGAAAAGAACTTGGAGTGCCCCTGGTTCTGACCGGAGTCACCCAGCAATTGTTTCAGACCGCGCTTTCCGAAGGATTGGGAGAGGAAGATTTCTGCTCCAGTATCAAGGTTTTAGAGAGAATCGCCGGGGTGGAGGTCAGAGCGGCTGAAGATTCCGGTTCCTAGAATACAAATTTTTGTTGCACCCGCCAGAAAAATATTCTAATATTGGAAGCAAGCCGGGGAGGCAACTCCCACCAAAGCGAGACTAACCTCTAAATAAAGACCCCTGAA
>JBHGBM010000063.1:0-53819 GCA_041946965.1 Bryobacteraceae bacterium | reverse complement strand
AGGATCAGCTTGGGGTTGGCGATCACCGCGCGCGCCACCGCCACGAGCTGCTGCTGCCCGCCGGAAAGCTGGTTGGGGTAGAGGTCGCGCTTGCCCACGATGTGGAAGCGGTCCAGCGCATCGCATACGGTGGCGGCGCGCTCGGAGGACTTCACGTTCCGGTAGGTGAGCGGGATTTCCAGATTCTCGTAGACCGTCAGGCTGTCAATGAGGTGATAGCTCTGGAAGACGAAGCCGATGTACTTCTTGTTGAGATCTACGCGCTGCTTGGGCTTCATCTTGTGAACGGCATGGCCGAAAAAGTCGAACTCGCCGCTCCAGGCGCCGTCCAGCATGCCGAGAATGCTGAGCAGCGTGGACTTGCCCGCTCCGGAAGGCCCCATGATGGTGAGGAACTCGCCTTCGGCGATATCCAGGTCGATGCGGCGCAGTACATAGGTGCGGCCGTAGCCCGCCTCGTAGTACTTCTCCACGTTGCGCATGCGGATCATGGCGTGCGTCTCATTGTATCCGGTGGGATGTTATCGGTCCAGAACGCCACGCAGGCGCGGGCCGCGCCGCCGGGCTATTCCGGATAGAAGAGGTATAGCTTCGATTTGCGTTCGGCCTGGCCCATGTACACCGTGCCGTCGTTTCCCACGGCCATGGAATCGAAAACGTAGCCCTGCCACGAATAGTACGGCCGCCGGTTCACGTCGATCATGCCAAGCATTTCGTAAACGCCGCGCGCCGGGTCGTAGCTGAACAGGCGCGCCAGCTCGTCGGTATCGCCGCCGATGCCGTAGAGCTTGCCGTTGCGCGCCATCACCAGCCCGCGGATGCGGTACTGGTTGAGCGGCTTGCCCAGGTTCTCCATGCGCCCGCGCTCCGGGTCGAAGCGGAACAGGTAGCCGTCGGAGCTGCCGCCGTAGAGATTGCCGGCTTCGTCCTTCGTCCACGCATCCACGCGGTTGTATTCCTCGCGGCCCCGCACGGTGGCGACGGCGGCTTTCAACGGTTCCAGTTCCTGCGTCTTCACGCGGAAGCGCACCAGCACGCCGGAACCGCTGGTGTACACGTCGCCGTTGTTGTCCACGATGAGCGCGCGGCCGATGTTCTTTTCGTTTTCGAACTTCTCGCCGGGCATCTTCGCGCTCGCCACGCGGCCGTGGGTCTTGAAAACGCCGTTCCGGAAGCTGAAGAAATCGCCCTCGGGGTAGGTGAGCCCGTACACCGCGCCGAGTTTGGGGTCGATGGTGAGGGCGTAGATCCCCTGGCCCTTGACAGGAATGCCGAGGTCTTCCACCGGGCACGCCACATCCATTCTTATGGTGGAGCGCTCGCCCTTGGGGATGTACTTGAGCAGATGCCCTCCGGGGTAATTGGCGAAGCCCTCGCCGTTGTTGTCCACCGCGGGCGCCATGCCGATGTACACTTCGCCGTTCGCGCCGGCGGCGAGCGCGTGGTGCACCACTTTATCGGGCAGTCGCCCCAGCGGGACCACATACCCGTGCCGCGGGTCGAGCACGAACAGGTGCGCGCGCGTCCCGCTGGTCGCCCCGTAGATCCTGCCATCCGGAGCCACCGTGAGCGCGCGGATGGCGGACTCATCGGACGGAATCACATCCACGGGCGGATAGCCGAGATCGCGCAGGTCGATGCGAACCTGCGAGACCACCGAGTCGTCATACCGCGGGTCTCGCTGTGCGGCCGCCTGCACGCAAAGAGTTGCCAGCATGAGGGGGATAAGGTGCTTCGAGTTCATGAATTCTCCATTTACCGCCGCGGCCGGTAGATCAGCAGCGCCAGGCGGAAGTAGTCCTTGCCGATGCGCCCGCCCGCCAGGACGGGTTTGCCCGGCTGCGGCTTGTGCTCCACCGCGCCGATCATATAGATCGCTCCGTCGGCGCCGGTGTCCGCGGCGTTGACGCCGAACACGCGGCTGCCGTCCTCCAGCATCATCTCGCCCAAGTCCTCTGTTTTTCCGGTCTTCAGGTCGTAGGTGATCAGGTGCGCGGTTCCCGCGCCCGCGCTTCCGCCGTAGTCGAACTCGCGCGCCGAAGCCCCGTAGTAAAGCTTCCGGTCGCGGCCCAGGGTCAGGGCCAAGGTGGCGTAAGGCACGTCCCGGCGTTCCGCGTAGTAGGGGATGGCAAGCTGGCCCAGCCGCTTGATCTCGCCGTCCTTGCCCGCGCGCGGATCGAAGGAGAACAAGATGGTGGCGCTCTCCTCCACGCCGTAGAACCGGCGCGTCTCCGCATCCCACACCACGGTGCGCCACGCGGTTTCGGACTTATTGTAATCGCGGCCCAGCGAAATGCCCTTCTCCCGAATGGGGACGCGGCAGGAGAGTTCCGTGATCGCATCCGTGCGGGGATCGTAGCGGAATAGCTGCCCCAGGCCGAAGCTGCCGTAGACGTAGCCCTCGGGGTCGATCCCCAGGGTGCGGCAGACGGACTCGAAGTTGTTGACGCGGCCCTTGTTCACCGCCTTGCGCGCGGCCACGTCGTAGTACACGAACTCTCCGCGGGGATGGGTCAGGCCGTAGATGCGGTTGAACAGCGGATCGTAGGCGCCGGTGTTGACGCCCTGGTTGGGAACGCCGAGACCGAAATCCTCCGTGCGGCCGGTCTTCGGATCGTAGGCCATCCAGTGCGCGCCGGGGTAGCCTTCCTTGGTGGCGTACCGCGAGTAGTTCCACCAGTATCCGCCGTGTGTGCCGAAGTAGATGCGGCCGTCCTTGCCTTCGCCGAACTTGGCGTGGATTTTGGATTGCGGACCGCGGCCGGACTGCGCCTCGCCCGTAAGGTCGTTCAGGCTGCCGGCGTCGTGCATGCGGTCCGTCTTGCTGTCGTAGTACACGAGGTGGCCGGAGCCGCCGTGGTTGGCGAGGCCGGCATACACTTTCCCGTCGCTGGCGTAAAACAGGGCGGCCCAATTGCCGTCCATGGTTTCGAGGCCGGGAAAGAAGCGCGCGTGGATCGAAACCCGCGGCGGCGATTGGGCCGGCAACAGCGCGGCGGCAAGCAAAACAAGGATGACGGCTCTCATAGGCAACCCAACAGTATACGACCTGCCCCGAGGGCAGTGGCGCCGCAGCGTGGGCTACTTTCCCGCGCCGCGCCGCAGAAGCGCCTTCAGTTCCTCCAGGTGATCCCGGTAGACTCCGCGCGGGGTCGTGTTGTGCCGCCGCGCGACCGCCGCAGCCATGCCAACCACCTCGCCCATCATGCCGGTAGTGCGCATCACCCGCACGGTGCCGAGCGCCGCGTGCGTCACGCTGATGTTCCGCCCGGCCATGAACAGGTTTGCGATGTTGCGCGAGTAGAGACACCGGTAGGGCACGGCGTAAGGCTCGATCTTCACGTGCCTGGCAATGGTGCGAAACTCCTGTCCGGGATAGGCGGCGGAGTTCTTCGGCTCGGGATAGTGCAGGTCTATGGTCCAGGTCGTGGTGAAAGAGGCGTCCGGATACGCCACGCGGTTGACGACATCCTGCTCCCGCAGGATCACGTCGCCGAGCAGCCTGCGCGATTCGCGCTTTCCCGCCACGTAGGCCACCCACTCCAGCCGCGCGCGCTCGTACTTCGCCCGCTGCGTGCTGCGGTTCTTCAGAAACGCCCAGTTGCCGAAGGCGGCGCGCAGGCCGTAGTCGCGTATGGCTTCGGCATCCGCCACCTGGTCGCGGTTGAGGCCGGTTTCCCAGTTCCAGTCTCCGCGAAGCGCGTGCAACGCATTCGCCTCGTCGAACGGCACGGCCCACGGGCATTCGGGGAAGGGCGCGGGCTTGTCCGTCTCCACGCCGTACCACATGATGGAGGCGCCCATCACCATGCGGTCCGCGGTTTCGGGCGCGAGCGATTCGCCGGTTTCGGCGCGGCTCTCGCGGCCCACACGGAAATCGGCCCCGGCGAGCGCGCCGATGGCGCCGTCGCCCGTACAATCGGCGAACAGCGGCGCGGTATAGCGCATCTCCCGGCCCGTGCGCACGTCCGCGGCGATCACCGCGGCGATGCGCGCCCCGTTCATCTCCACCTTCACCCCGCGCTGGTTCAGGAACAGGCGGATGTTCCTCTCCGCGCGCACCACCGCGAGCTTCTTCTCATCGTCGTAGTTGGCCGCGGGCTGCGCGTTGCCTGCCCGCCCGGAATCGAGTTCCGCCACCACCGCGCCGAGCGCGGGATACGGTTCCAGGTTGATCTTGCCCCCCAGGTGTACCCGCACTTCCGAGCTGTTGTTGCCGCCGAGCACCGGACGGTCCTGCACCAGGGCCACGCGCAGCCCGTGCCGCGCGGCCGAAATCGCGGTTGCCGTTCCCGCCATGCCGCCGCCCACCACCACCAGGTCGAACGCCCCCGCGTCCGGCGCGCGCGCCGGCAGCCCGAGCGACTGCCGGCGAAACGCCGCCAGCGGCGCGCCTTCGGGCGGCCGCCACTTCGGATCGCGCGAAAACAGAATGGCGTCGCAGCGGCCGTCAAAGCCGGTGAGGTCGTGCAGCCGCAGTTGCACATCGCGGCCGAGGCGGATCGTGCCGCCGTCCTGCCAGTGCCATCCGGCGGCCCCGGCGCCGAACGTGGCCGCCAGCGGCCGGCCGCCGATCAGCAACTGGAAACGCCCCGGCGAGTGCGGCGCGACCCAGTCCCGCGTGCGCACCCACACGCGGTACGACCCCGGCGCGGGCAGCCGCACCGTGGTCTGCGCGTCGGCCACCGGCACTCCCAGTCCGTGCGCGAGGAGAAACGGCGACCCCATCTGATCCATGAATTGCTGGTCCAGCACCCAGCCGCCGTGCTGTTCGAAGCCCTCGGCTTCCACCAGCACGGACTGGGGTGCGAGCAGAAGGGCGAATACCACGGGCAGCATGCATTGTATTTTAGGACTATGCGGTTCGGAACGCTCATCATGCTGCTGGCCGTCTGCGCGCAGGCCGCGGAGTTGCGCTGGATCGCGCCGGGCGAACTGGAAGTAGCCGGCCTTCCCTGGTTCCGCGAAAACGGCGGCGAATTCTGGCGCCTGCCCTCGCGTCTCGAAAAGACGTTCCCTGCCGCGGTGTGGAACCTGGCGCAATCGCCCAGCGGCGCCCGCATACGCTTCCGCACGGATTCGGCGGCCGTGGCCGTGCGCCTGGAATACCCTTCCGCTCCCAACATGCGCAACATGCACGCCTTCGGGCAGACCGGCGTGGATCTCTACCTCGACGGCCGCTACAAGGGCACCGCCATCGCGGACGCTGAGGCGAGGCCCGGCAAGGTGTACGAACAGGTCTGGAACGCCGGTTCCGCCGGCCGCATGCGCGAATGCACGCTGTACCTTTCGCTCTACAAGCCCGTGAAGGTGATCGCGGTGGGAGTGGAAAAGGACGCGAAGGTCGAGAAGGCGCGTCCGTACGCGCTGCCAAAGCCGGTGGTCTTCTACGGCACTTCCATCACCCAGGGCGGCTGCGCCAGCCGCGCGGGCATGAGCTACCAGGCCATTCTGGAACGCACTCTCAACATCGACTTCGTGAACCTGGGCTTCTCCGGCAACGGCAAGGGAGAGCCGGAAGTGGCGCGGGCGGTGGCGGAAATCGACGCCGCCTGCTTCGTGCTCGATTTCGCGCAGAACAACAGGGTGGTCGAATCGCTTGAAAAGGTGTACGCGCCGTTCATGGAAACCCTGCGGGCGCGCCACCCCGATACTCCCATCGTGGCGATCACGCCGATCTACAGCACGGGCTCGGGCGGCGCGGCGGAGGCCATGCGCGCACATATCCGCAAGGTGGTCAGCGCGCGCATCGCGGCGGGCGACCTCCGGCTGCAACTGGTGGAAGGCACGGATCTGCTCGGTCCCGCGCGGGGCGACGGCCTGGTGGACGGCACGCATCCTAACGACCTCGGCTTCCGCTGGATGGCCGAGGGGCTGGCGGAGCGGCTGAGAAAATTCCTGGCGCTGCCATGAAACGAATTGCCGTTTTCCTGATGGCGGCGGTTTCGCTAACCGCGCGGCCCGCGCCCCGGCTGCTGGCCACCGCCGAGGATTTCGCGCGCATCGCCGACCTCGCCGCCCGCGCTCCCTGGGCGGCTGCGGCCCGCGCGGCCATCGTGCAGAACGCGGCGAACTGGCCCTCGGCGCAGATGTCGCGCTACGGCCTGAAGGAGTGGGCCGTGCCGCCCGAAGGCGGCCAGTGGACGCTTTGGTACGTCTGCCCCGTGCACGGCGTCTCGCTCCAGTTCCGCGGCCCCGGCGACAATCGCTGCCCCATCGACAACCTCAACTACACGGGCTGGCCCTACGACCAGGTGATCTACATGTGGCGGCACTCCGATAACGCCGCCGCCGCGCGCGATAACGGGCTCGCCTACCGCCTCACGGGCGAGGTGAGCCACGCGCGCGCCGCCGCGCGCATCCTGCTCGCCTATGCGGATGTGTACAACACCTACGCGCTCAAGAACACCCAGGGCAGGGATGCCACCAGCGCGGGCCGCGTTTCCGCGCAGACCCTCGACGAGGCGGGCTGGCTCATTCCCATCGCCTGGGCCTACGACCTGATCGCCGATTCCGGCGTGCTCACTCCCGCCGAACGGGACCACATCGAGCAGGATCTGCTGCGCGCCGCCGCCGGCGTCATCCAGCGCAACGATGCGAAGCAGAGCAACTGGCAATCCTGGCACAATGCCGCGTTGGGCGCCGTGGGGTTCGCGCTCGAAGACGAGCGGCTGATCTCGCGCGCCATCGACGGCCCCAGCGGCTTCCGCTTCCAGATGCGCGCCAGCGTGCAGCCGGACGGCGCCTGGTACGAAGGCGCGTGGGGCTACCATTTTTACGCGCTCGATCCGCTGGTGCAGCTTGCGGAGATGGCGGCGCGCGCGGATATCGACCTCTACGCCGAGCCGAACCTGCGCAAGATGTTCGAAGCCCCGCTGATGATGGCCATGCCCAACCTCGCGCTGCCGCCCTTCAACGACAGCGGCGCGGTGAGCTTGCCGGCTTACGACCGCCTGTACGAGCTTGCCTGGGCGCGCTACCGCGATCCGGCCTTCGGCGCGGTGCTGGGGACCCGCACGCGCGGGCGGGAAGCGCTGCTGTGGGGCGCTGACGAGTTCCCTGCCGCCGCCGGCATCCCCGCTACCGGCAGCGTGGCGTTTTCCGATTCCGGCTTCGTCTTCCTGCGCGCGGCTGCGAGCGACCACTACCTCGCCATGAAGTTCGGGCCGCACGGCGGCGGCCACGGACACTACGACAAGCTCGGCTTCATGAGCTACGCGCGCGGCGGCATCATGGCCGTGGACCCCGGTACGGTCTCCTATGCCGCGCCCACCCACAACACCTGGGACAAGGCCACGGTGGCGCATAACACCGTGGTGGTGGACGAGCGCACGCAGGCGGAAGCCACCGGCAGCCTGCTGGGCTTCGCGGCGCTGCCCGCCGTCAGCGTGGCGCGCGCCGATGCCGGCCCCGCTTACCGGGACATCTCGCTCCAGCGCACCATGGCGCTCACCGCCGATTACGCGGTTGACATTTTCGAGGCGCGCGCGGGCGACGGCCGGGAGCACCGCTTCGACTGGGTCTATCACAACTACGGCCGGCTAACCGCGGACCTGCCGCTGGAGCCGTACTCGGGCTTTCCGAATGCGAACGGGTACCAGCACCTCGCGGGCGCGCGCGCCGCGAGGACCGGCGAAGCGTGGCGCGCGGATTTCCAAATGACCGATTGGGATGCGTCCGTGGGCTCGATCTACGCGAGCCCGGCGGCGGTGGCGGGCAGCATGCGCGTCTCGCGGGAGCAGGCGGTGTCCGGTTCCGCCTCCGCGCGTCTGGGTTACGATTTCCGCGCCGCGCAAGGCTACCTTCTGTTCACCATTGCCGCGCCCTCCCCGCAGCCGCGCGAGACGCCCGGGACGCTCTCCATAATGATCTACGGCGATGGTTCCGGCCACAAGCTCGCGCTGCGCTTGTACGACAGCACCGACGAGCGTTTCGTCTACAGCGTGGGGACAGTGAACTGGACCGGCTGGCGCGAGATCGTCACGCCCGACCTGCGCACGTGGACTTCGCACTACCTGGGCGATGCCGACGGCGAATTCGACCTGCCGCTCAAGAGCGTGGGCGTGGAACTCACTTCAGCGGCCGGCAAGCCGCTGGAAGGCGCACTTTACGTGGATGACGTGGCGGTCACGTACGCGGGCGCCGGCCGCGTGCGCGTCGCCGATTTCGATCCCACGCTGCGCAACCTGCGGCTGTGGATGCTGGGCGCGCCCGGCACGACCGTGGTCGCGGGCGAAGGCCTCGGACCCGACCTGCGCGTCCCGGTGCCCTTCGCCATGGCGCGCCGCGCGGGAACCGAAGCACGCTTCGTGGCGCTCGCCGAGCCATACGGCGAAGCCCCGCGGGTTACGCAATTCAGGGAAAGCGACGGCGTCCTGGTCATCGCGGGCGAAGGCTGGGAAGACCGGCTGCAATTCGACGGCGCTCTGCGTTACGTCCGCCGTGAGAACGGCAACCCGCGCCGCCTCGCGCTCGCCGGAGCCCGTTCGCTCGAAGACCTGCTCAGCGTGGAAGACTCCGTGCCGGTGCAGGTGGACTTCAGCGCGGATGGCGCTACCGCGGAGGTGCAAACGTCCGGCGCGGGCCGGGTGGAGTTTGCGGGGCCTTCCGTGCGCACCGTAAAATTGAACGGCGCGGAGGCGGAGTTTGCCCTCGAGGGCGGCAGGGTGATCCTGGAAGCGCGATAAGCTCGGAGATCAGATGCGATTCCTTATTCCGGCATTTCTCGTATCCGGCGTGATGTTGGGAGCAGACACGCTCTCCATCACCAACGGACCCTATCTTCAGATCGATTCGGGCGCTTCGGTGGCGGTCACGTGGATCACCGATCGCCCCGCGGCCGGCGTGGTCGAGTACGGCCTGGCGGGCGGAGAGCTCAAGCCGGCGTTCTCCAGCCACCACGGCCTTGTCGATACCGGCCGGGTGCACCATGTCGTCCTGAAGGACCTTCAACCCGGCGCTACGTACCGCTATCGTGTGGCATCGCGCGAGATCCTCACCCCGCGTCCCGGCAAGCTGGAACAGGGGGCGACAGTTCGCAGCGAATTCCGGGAGTTTCGCGCCCTCGATCCAGGCAAACGCGAATTCTCCTTTCTGGTCTTCAACGACATGCACGATGTCCCGGCCACCTTTCCGGAACTACTGAAAGCGGCCGGAGCGGCGCCCTACGATTTTGTGCTGCTGAACGGGGATATTGTCAGCCACGTCGCCAATGAGGCGCAGGTGACGAAGATGCTCGATGCGGCCGCGGCGAGTTTTGCATCCTCGGCGCCCTTCCTATGGGTGCGCGGCAACCACGAAACGCGCGGGCCGTTCGCGCGCCAGTTGCCCGCCTACCTTCACCTGCCCGACAGCCGCTACTACCGGGGCTTCGATTACGGCGGCGTTCGTTTTACCATTTTGGATACCGGAGAGGACAAGATTGACGAGCACCCGGAATACGGCGGCCTGGCGGACTTCTTCCGCTACCGGCGCGAGCAGGCAGAGTGGCTCAAGGCCGAGGTGGCCAGCGCGGCATTCCGGTCCGCCCGGTACCGGATCGTGGTCTGCCACATGCCGTTCTCCGGCGCGGCAAGGCAGAGCGGCGGAAGCGGTTCAGCGCCGTCTCCGTTCCAGGGGATGGCGGACGGCTACCGGAACTTCGGCGCAACTCTGGAGCAGGCAAATGTGGATCTGATGATCTCCGGGCACTTGCACTCGAGCGCGGTTGCCGATCCGGTGGCGGGACGCCACCGCTACCCGATCGTGCGCGGCGGCGGACCCAAAGACCCCTCGCGCACGGTGATTCGAGTCACTGTAACCGGCGAAGGCATTGAAGCCCGCATCCTTCGTGCGGATGGATCCGGTGCTGGAACGTGCCGTGTGTCGCCCAGGCGCTGAAAGCGGCGATCAGTCGCCCGATACGCGGTCCGGAGTCGGTCCGGGCGTCCAGCGGAAGAAGTTGGCCACCGCCGGGGTCCACCGGTCACGGTGGGTCCTGGCGACCGAGAGCAGAATCATGCCCAGGATCACCAGGATGGCGGCCAGCACGGTCTGCGCCACGTCCAGCCTCTCCTTGAGGAACCACAGCCAGCGGCCGTACACCAGCTCGATGTGGACCCAGTAGACCAGCAGCGACGTGGTGCCCAACTGCCGCACCCAGCTCCAGTTCCCGCCCGCGCCGTATTCAGTCCAAAGGTAGGCGCACGGCAGGGCCATCAGGATGACGCCCTGCTTGATCAGCACCTGCGCGGGGCTGTTCAGCCAGAACTCGGACTTGGCATACAGCGAATAGGGAATGGTGGAGAAGTAATACGCCGCCACCACGATCCCCATGCCGGCCAGCGCCGTCCACTGCATGGCGCGGTCCAGGTGCTCCCTTTTCAGCAGGCGCAACACCGTGCCGGCGCACACGCCGAAAGCCACGTAAGCGGCCCAGGGGAAGAAGCTGAAGTGGTTGTAGTCCGGAGCGAGGTAGTCCCGAACCAGGGCGGGCGTCCCGTTCCAGTTGATCTGGGAAACCAGGGGCGAGACCGCCGCGATGCCCGCACCCGCCAGCGCGGCGGCGCGCACGCGCGCGGCTGCCGGCAGCAACGCCAGGGCCGAAAGAACCAGAATGGCCAGCCCCATGGCGTTGAGGATGTCCACCTTCAGCAGGTCCGTCCAGGGGGAGTCCGGCAGGCCGAACAACCACAACTGGAGCCGGAAAAGGTACGCCACGGCGAACAGGTAACCGGAGCGGCGCATGGCCTTGCCCCAACGCGCCATCGGCGCCATATCCTTGCGCTCGCTGCTGTGCATCAGGAAGGCGAGGGTGACGCCGGTCAGGAACAGGAAGACCGCCGGCGGCATGCCGCCTGCAAACTGCGAGAGCACGTAGGCGCCGCCCTCGCGCAGGTCCGTCTTGAGGAAAGAATGAAAGACGTGGCCCTGCAACATGATTAAAGCCGCGACGCCGCGGAGCCAATCAAGATACAGGAGACGTTTGGTGGAGTTGGATTGCATCAAGGTTTCTGCGGGAATTCCCGCTTGACACCCTTGGGCAGTTGCAATTTCAGTGCCGAGTCGGGGAGATTGGGGTTGATTTTCGTGTTGGTATAGGTAACCATCTGGTAATCACCGCCGGGCAGCAGGAATTTCTGCTGAACAGGGTAGCCGGTGGCGTCGGAAACCCATAGTTCAAACTTATCCAGATGCTGTTGAACCTGTTTCGATTTGGGCACCAGTTCCAGATGTTCACTCGGCTGGCCCGCAATCGTCTCGCGGCCCGCATAACGGATGGTGTACCCGCTTTCCAGTTCCTTCGAGGTGGTGCCCACCCCTAGAAGCAGGAATTGGTCGATCAGGCCCTTCTGCTTGCCGAGGTCGAACTCCTGTACTGTGTTGATGTTAGGGTAAAACAGCTCGGCCTTGCGCCCGTCCAGCGCCACGGCGCGCCGGTCCGGCTTGGCGAGGTCCACGAGCACCTTGTACTCGCGCGGACGGCTCCGCTTCAGGTAAATTGTTCCGCTATCGATCGTATCGTCATTGATGACGGCGGTGTGATACACCCGCCTGACCTCCGCCGACATGGAACGGAACCCCGCGGCGGCCTGGTCGATCCTGGCGAGGGCCTGGCTGAGACCTGCCTGGCCCGGCGCCGCCCACGCCGCTGTGACGCATAATACGACAATGCCCGGTAGACAACGCATTTCACTGCTCACTCGTTGGACGTATTCCCGGAAGGGCACGATACGTCACGGTTTGGCGAACGCCATGTAACCCTGAACCACTTTTTCGGAATCGTAGATCGGTTCAACCTTGAGGATCTCCAGCCGCTTGTTGCCCGTGCGGGCGCGCAGGATGTCCTTCGCGCGGTCCTCCCACGTTTGTGGCGGGGCGCCGGCGAGCAACTCCAGGTCGATCCAGAAAGCGGCGGCGCCATGCCCGGGCGGGAGCATGGCCACGTTGCTCGCCTGCGGAATACGCGGCTGATCGCGAAACCATTCGCGCGGGGTCAGGAAGGTGAAGGCGATGATGGTCCCCACCATCACGTCATACTGCCAGCTCGCGCGGGGAAAATCCCACAGGATGAAGCGCTTCAGCATGAAGCCATTATTGTAGCAGGATGTCTCCGGGCTGCCCGGGGTCATCGCTCCGGCCGCAGTGACGAAGAAATCACGAAGATCGATCTTTCCGCGCCCGGGTATGATTGATTTCAGATGCTCGCTCTCCTGCTCGCGCTGGCCGCGGCAGAGTTCTACCCGTTCGCGGTGGATCAGGACGCGCTGGCCGGCGCACCCGATTTCAGTTTCTTGAACCGCCCGCTCGAAGCCGGCGACCGCGTGGTGGTGCGGGACGGCCATTTCCGCCGCGTTTCCGACGGCTCGCGTGTGCGCTTTTTCGGCGTGAACCTGGCGTTTGGCGCGAACTTCCCAGCGGCCGCCGACGCCGCCCGTATCGCCAGACGCCTGCGCCGCCTGGGTGTGAATCTCGTGCGCCTGCATCACATGGATTCGCAGCCCGATTCCAACCCCGCCAACGCCGGCAGCCTGCTCACCACCGGGCCGTATCCCACGCTGAACGCGGTGGCCGTGGAGCGCCTGCGCGGGTTCCTCGACGCGCTTTCGGCCGAGGGCATCTACTGCAATCTGAATCTCAAGGTCGGCTACACGTTCCGCCCGTCCGTGGATGGCGTACCCGCGATGCCGGCGGGCGCGGCGTTCCCCACCCAGAGCAAGCCGCTGCACATTTTCTACCCGCGTATGGTGGAGTTGCAGGAACGCTACGCGCGGCTGGTGCTCGCGGCGCTGCGCCTGGAGCGCGATCCCGTGCTGGCCATGGTTGAGATCAACAACGAGAGCTCGCTCGTGCAGGCGTGGCAATCCAATCAGCTTGAAGCCGCGGCCCCGGCCGAGTATGGCGCGGAGCTGAAGCGGCAATGGAATGGCTTCCTCGGCTCGCGCTATCGCGACACCGGCGCGCTGCGCGCGGCGTGGGGCGGAGGCGGCGGGGAAGGGGCCGAACTGCTGAAGCCCGCCGGCTGGGTCACCGAAGTGCACGCGCCCGCGCGCGGCAGCCTGACGGCCGAGCCCAACCTCCTCACCACCACCGTGACGCAGGGCGGGGCGTGGCTCTACGTCAAGCAGGTGGGCTTCTCGCTGGCGGCGGGCGAGCCGTATCTGGCGGCCTTCGAAATCCGCGGCGAGCGGCCGGGAACGGTGAACTGGGACATCAAGCAGGACGTGAGCCCGTGGCGCACCGTCGCCAGCCGCGGCATTGCGGTGACCGCGGAGTGGCAGCGCGTGGCCATCGCCTTTCAACCGGGCTTCGCCGTGGAGGGCATCGGACGCTTCGCGCTGGACGTGGGCGCGGCGCCGAATACGTATTTCATCCGCAACTGGAGCCTGCGGCAGACCGCGCGGCGCGGGCTTGGCGGCGGCGAGACGCTCGAAGCGGGCACGGTGGCGCTCCCCGGTTCGGGCGAGATCTCCACCGAAGCCCGCACCAACGATTACCTGCTGTTCCTGGCGGACCGCGACCGCGCTTATCTCGAGCGCATGGCCGCTGCGGTGCGCGAAACGGCGGGGGCGGACGTGCCCGTGGCGGGCACCCAGATGGGCTTCGGCGGACTGCTCAATCTGGAAACGCACGCCGGGCTCGATTACCAGGACAACCACTTTTACGTCGATCACTACAATTTCCCCAACGTCGCCTGGGATAGCCGCGACTGGCGCATGCGCGATCAATCGTCGCTGGGAAGCGGCCTTGCCGCTTTCTTCAACGTGGCCACGACCCGCGAATCCTGGCGGCCTTTCACCCTCAGCGAGTACAACCAGCCCTGGCCCAACCGGTACGCAGCGGAGATCGACCCCACGCTGGCCGCCTTCGCCGCGTTCCAGGATTGGGATGGGCTGGTGCACTTCGCGTACTCGCACGGGCGCGGCTGGGATGACGGCGTGCCCAACGGCTTCAACATCAACGGCGATTGGACCAAGTGGCCCAACCTGGGGCAATCGGCGTGGCTGTTCCGCACCGGCGCCGTGCGGCCGGGCATCGAGTACGTGGACATTCCGGTGAGCACGGCCGCCGCGCTCCGGGCGACGCGTGTGCGTGCGGGCGGCAGCGTGGCCAACTTCCTGCGCGATGCGTTCGGCTACGATCCCGCGGTGGCGCTGATCCACCGCGTGGGGGTTTCGCGCTATGAGGGCGGCGTGCTCCCCTGGCCCGCCACGGCGGCGCTGGCGGAACCGCTCGAATCGGATACGGGGGAACTCCTCTATGACCGCGCCGCGCGCCTGTTCCTGATCCGCTCCGGCAAGGCCGCGGGCGTCTTCGGTTTCCTAGAGGGGCCCACCGCGGCCGGGTTGATGACGGTGGAGGCCGGCGGCTTCGTCGCCGCGCTGCTTACGCCGCTCGACGGCAAGCCGCTCGCCGAATCATCGCGCATGCTGCTCAGCGCGCCGGGATACGCGCTGCGCAGCCAGCCCGGCGAGGATCCGCCGCGCCCGCAGCAGATCGTCAATTACGGCGCGACGAAGGACTGGTGGACGCTCGAGCCGGAGCCTGCTTTCCGCGACAAGCCCTCGGGCAATCTGAGCGGCGGCCAGCGGCCCACGTGGATGTCGCGCTTGGCGGCGTGGATCACCTTGCCCCCCGCGGTGACCGTGTATCCGCTGGACGGCGCGGGCCGCCGCATGGCGCCGCTGCGGGTCGAAAACGGCCGCTTCGCGCTGGCGGATTCGCCCTGGTACGAAGTGGTGCGCCGCATCGAGTGAAGCCTGTCCTACTATGTAGTTATGCCCTCGGCCAGGCGCATCCAGTGGGCGAAAACCCGGGTTGGCATCACGGCGTTCGTCGCGCTGCTGATCCTGGGTGTGTTCCTGGCGCTGCTCACCGGCGGCCGCCTGTTCCGGCAATATGACGAACTTCGCGTTTTCATGCCGGACGCGGCCGGAGTCGGGCCGGGCTCCCCGGTGCGGCTGAACGGCATCCCCGCCGGCCGGATCGAATCCGTCGCGCTGTCCCGCTCCGCCGATCCCAACCGCGTGGTGGAGGTGCGCATTCGCGTGCAGCACGACCTGGTCCGCCAGATTCCGCAGGACTCCGTGGCGACCATCACCGCCGAGAACGTGCAAGGCGAGATGTACCTCGACATCACGCGCGGGCAGGGCGCCCGGCCGGTCAAGCCGGGCGGGGAGATTCCCTTCCAGCCCGCCCCGGACGTGATGAAGCGCATCGACCTGGCGGAGTTCGAAAGGCGGCTGCGCGCCGTTGACGAGATGCTTGCCCGCATCGAGCGCGGCGAAGGGCCGGTGGGCAAACTCATGATCGGCGAGGCGATATACGATCAGACCCTGTGCCGGCTCGACGAAGTGCAGTCCGCAGTGAGACGCGCCGTGAGCAGCCAGCAGAAGCTCGGACGCCTGCTCTACACCGACGTGGAATACGAACGGATTGTCAAGCCGGTGCGGGAGCTTGACGAGCGCCTCGCGCAGCTTCAGCAGAGCGGACTGCTGCGCGATACGGGCGCCTACGAGCGCATCCGCGCGCAACTGCGCGAAGTGCGCGGCACGCTGGAGAAGACCCGGCGGCATCCCTGGCTGAGGGGCGACCAGGCGTACCTCGAATGGAACCGGAGGGTCGCGGACATGATCCGCGCAGTTGACGAGTTCAATCTTAGCCCCATGATCCTGAGCGCGCAGGCGTACGAGAGCATGAACGGGGCGCTGCGCGAGATGGCCGGCGCTGTGCGGGATTTCCGCACCGACCCGCGCAAATTCCTGCGGATGAGCATCTTTTGAAAATCGCACTGATCGGCTTCGGCAACGTGGGACGCGCGCTGGCGCGGCTCCTGGGGCGGGTGGAGAGTCCCTTCCACATCGCCGGCATCCACACCCGCCACGGCACCGCGTACGGCGGCGAGATGGGCGGGCCGGCGGCATCCGTCGAGGAGTTCCTGGATACCGTGCGGGCCGAGGTTGCAGTGGAGCTCACCAGTTTGAACCCGTTGACCGGCGAGCCCGCGGCCTCGCACATACGGGCGGCGATCGAGCGCGGCATGCACGTGGTCACCGCCAACAAGGGCCCGGTGGCGCACCGCTACGCGGAATTGCGCGACCTGGCCGCGGCGCGCGGCGTCGCCTTCCGCTTCGAATCCACCGTGATGGACGGCGCGCCCGTGTTCAACATGGTTCGCGAATGCCTGCCCGGCGTGAAGGTGCTCGGCTTCACGGGCGTATTGAACTCCACTTCCAAGGTGGTGATCGAGGTCATGGAGCAGGGCGGCACGTTGGAAGACGGGATCGCGGAAGCGCGGAGCATGGGCATCGTGGAAGCGGACGCGAGCTACGATCTGGAGGGCTGGGACTCGGCGGCCAAGACCGCGGCGCTGGCCAACGTGCTGATGGACGCCGGCGCCACGCCGCTTCAGGTGAACGTGAAAGGCATCACACGGCTCACGCCTGAGCGCGTGAGGAAACTCGCGCGGGAGGGCAAGACGGTGCGGCTGGTGAGCCGGGCCAAGCGCACGGGCAGCCTGCGGGTGCGGGCGGAAGTGCTGGACCGGGGCGACCTTCTGGCCTCCGTGAAAGGAACCTCAAACCTGCTGCTGCTGGACACCGATCTGATGGGGACGGTGGGAACGGTATCCATCGCGCCGGGGGTGGAGCAGACGGCGTACGGGGTGTACAGCGATCTGATGAGCGTATGGAAGAATAAGTGACCTCGAGAGACCTTATGGCAATCGTCAGCGGTGTGAATCCCGTGCGGGAGGCGCTCAAATCCGGCCGCGCCATCGAGCGCATCCTGGTGGTGAAGGGCGCGGGCGGGCCGCGCTTGCAGGAGATCATCGAGATGGCGCGCGAGGCCCGCATCCCCGTGCGCTTCGAGCCGCGCAGCGGGCTTGACCGCCTGGCCGGCGCCCCGGTGCACCAGGGCGTAGTGGCGCTGGGCGCGGCCAGGCAGTATGCCGCTCTCGACGACGTTGCGGAGCGCGCGACGTTGCTGGTCGTGCTGGACGGCGTGGAGGATCCGCACAACCTCGGCGCCATCGTGCGCACGGCGAACGCCGCCGGCGCGGGTGGCGTCGTCATTCCGGAACGCCGCGCCGTAGGGCTCACGGACGTCGTGGCGAAAACCGCCGCCGGTGCGCTGGAATACGTGCCGGTGGTGCGGGTTGGCAACGTGAACCGCGCGCTCGAAACCCTGAAAGAACGCGGCTTCTGGATCTACGGCCTGGACGAGCGCGGCGATCGCGACTACGACCAGGTGGACTACGCCTCGCCTGCGGCGCTGGTCTTCGGCGGCGAAGGGCACGGCCTGCACGAGCTGGTCCGCCGCCATTGCGACGTGCTGCTGCGCATCCCCATGGCGGGAGCGATCTCCTCCCTGAATGTGTCGGTGGCCGCGGGAATCGTGCTCTTCGAGTGGAGAAGAGGCAAGAAGTCCGCCTCCGGTTGATAGAATCGAAATTGATGACTCTGTTGCGTTACGCCGCGGCGCTGGCGGCGCTGGGCGTGTGCGCTGTGGGCGCGACGCGGGCCCCGGTGCGGGCGCGCCGCGCCATGGTGGTGACGCGCGAAGCGCACGCCACCCGGGCCGGCGTGGCCGCGCTCCAGGCCGGGGGCAACGCCGTGGACGCGGCGGTGGCGGTGGGTTTCGCGCTGGCGGTGACGCATCCCTCGGCAGGCAATATCGGCGGCGGCGGCTTTCTCCTGGCGCGGTTTGCCGACGGGCGCACCACCTTCATCGACTTCCGCGAGCGCGCGCCGAAGGCCGCCACGCGCAACATGTACCTGGACGCGGCGGGCAAGGCTACGCGGGACAGCGTGGTGGGCTACCGCGCGGCGGGCGTGCCGGGGACGGTGGCGGGACTCGAGTACGCCCATCGCAAGTATGGCCGGCGTCCCTGGGCGCAACTGGTGCGGCCCGCGGTGGAGCTGGCCGCCAGGGGATTCCCGCTCACTTACCGCGCGGCGCAATCGCTCGCCGGCTCGAAGACGCTGGCACGCTTTTCCGAATCGCGCCGCATCTTCCAGGGCGGCGGCGCGACGCTGGTGCAGCCGGACCTTGCCCGCACCCTCAAGCGCATCGCGCGCGAAGGTTCGCGGGATTTCTACCGGGGCGAAACCGCGCGCCGGCTGGCCGAAGACATGCGCCGCAACGGCGGCCTGATCACCCTGGAGGACCTTCAGGACTACAAGCCCGTGGAGCGGCGGCCGCTCGAGGGCGGCTACCGCGGCTGCGGCATCGTGACCGCGCCCCCGCCCAGCTCCGGCGGCGCCGGGATCCTGCAAATGCTCGGGGTTTTGGAAGGTTCCGGATACGAAAAGTCCGGTGCGGGTTCCGCGGCGGCACTGCACGTTATGGCGGAAGCCATGCGCCGTTACTTCGCCGACCGCGCCGCCTACATGGGCGACCCGGATTTCGTCAACGTGCCGGTGACGAAGCTGCTGGACAAGGCGTACGTGGCGAAGCTGCGTGCCGGAATCGGCGAGCGCGCCACGCCCAGCGCGCAAATCCGCGAGAGCACGGAAACCACCCACTACTCCATCGTGGACAGCGAAGGAAACGCGGTTGCGGTGACCTACACCCTGAACGGCGGCTACGGCAGCGGCGTTACCGCAACCGGTCTCGGCTTCCTGCTCAATAACGAAATGGACGATTTCGCCGCCAAGCCCGGCTCTCCGAACTACTACGGGCTGGTGCAGGGCGAAGCCAATGCCATCGCGCCCGGGAAACGCCCGCTCTCCTCCATGACCCCCACCATCGTCACGCGCGGGGGCAAGCTGTACATGGTGATTGGATCGCCCGGCGGCCCCACCATCATCAACACCGTGCTGCAAACCCTGGTCAACGTCATCGATTTCGGCATGAACATCCAGGAAGCCACCGACTTCCCGCGCATCCACCACCAGTGGCTGCCGGACGAGCTGCGCATGGAGCGCGGCTTCTCGCCGGACACGGTCGCGCTGCTCGAAAATCGCGGGCACAAGATCGCGCGTGTCGCCTCCATGGGCGAGATGGCCGCCATTCTGTGCGACGGCGAGTGGCTGCTGGGCGCTGCGGATTCGCGCGCCGAAGGCACGGCGGAAGGATACTGAACATGACTCACGCTCTCTCTACGCACCTGTTCGCCAACCACCGCCTCACGGTGGCCCTGCTCGACCGCATCATGCACGCGGGCATCCCGGCGGTGGAGATCTTCTGCGCGCGGCAGCACCTCGACTACTACAACCGCGAGCAGATCATCGAGCTCTCGCACTGGTTCCGCGACTCCGAGCTGAAGGTGCACGCGCTGCACGCGCCCCTGTACACGGACGAGATCTGGGGCCGTTCCGGCCCGCACGCCGTCATCACCATCACGGAGACCTCCAAGCCCAAGCGCGTCGCCATGGTGGACGAGATCAAGCGCGCCCTGGAAATCGCCGAACGGGTTCCGTTCCGCTACCTGGTTCAACATCTCGGGGTCGGGGAGGAGGAGTTCAGCGAGCACAAGGTGGAGGCGGCGTTCACGGCGCTCGAGGAACTCTCCATCTTCGCGCGCCAGCGCGGCGTGGAGATCCTGCTGGAGAACATCCCCAACCAGCTCTCCTCGGCCGAGCGCCTGATGTTGTTCGAGGAGCTGACCCACCTCGGCTTGAACTTCGTTTTCGACGTGGGCCACGCGCACATGAACGAGGGTGTGGAAGCCGCCTTTGACATCATGAAGGAGCGCATCCGCTCCACCCACATACACGACAACAACGGCGCGGACGACGCGCACCTGTTCCCCTTCGCCGAGGGCGGCACCCTGGACTGGAAAAAGACCATGAAGCTGCTGCGCTCGCGCCCGGAGCAGTACCCGCTGCTGCTGGAGCTGCGCGAGGCGCCCGGCATGAGCAACCCGCTCGACCGCGTGCGTGAAGTGTTCGACCGCCTGGAAGAGATCCGGACCGACGAAGAATAACCAAGATGACACCCAGAATTTCGATTGCCGAAGCCGGCAGGCACGTGGGCGAAACCGTGCAGATCGCCGGCTGGCTGTATAACCTGCGCCGCTCGGGCAAGATCGTGTTTCCCATTCTGCGGGACGGCACCGGGCTGATGCAGTGCGTGGGCGTGAAGTCCGCGCTGCCGGAAGAAGTTTTCGAGACCGTGCGCAACCTGACCCAGGAATCTTCGCTCATCGCGACGGGGAAGATCCGCGCCGAGCAGCGCGCCCACGGCGGTTTCGAGATGGACCTGGAAGCCGTCGAGGTGCTCCAGCGCGTGCCGGAATCGGACCCGTACCCCATCACGCCCAAGGAGCACGGCGTCGATTTCCTGATGGACCGCCGCCACCTGTGGCTGCGCAGCCAGCGGCACGCGCGGAGAAGTCCAAGACGCGCCGCCACCTCACGGAGTTCTGGATGGTGGAGCCGGAAATGGCCTACGCCGATCTGGAAGAAGTGAAGCGGGTGGCCGAGGAGATGATCGTCTACGTCGTGGGCCGCGTGCTCGACACGCGCTGCGAGGAGCTGAAGCGGCTGGAGCGCGATGCCTCGAAGCTGGAAGCCGTTCAGGCGCCCTTCCCCCGCATGTCTTACGACCAGGCGGTGAAGATCCTCGAAGGCAAGGGTTCGGGGATCCAATGGGGCGGCGATTTCGGCGGCGCCGACGAGACCCTGCTCAGCGACGATTTCGACCGCCCGCTGATGGTGGACCGCTATCCCACCACGGTGAAGGCGTTCTACTTCCAGCCCGACCCGGAGCGAAGCGAAGTGGCGCTGGGCGTGGACGTGCTCGCGCCCGAGGGCTACGGCGAAATTATCGGCGGCGGGCAACGCATTCACGATCCCGACCTGCTGCTGAAGCGCATCGAGGAGCACGGGCTGCCGAAGGAAGCCTTCGACTGGTACATCGACCTGCGCAAGTACGGCACGGTGCCGCACGGAGGCTTCGGCATGGGGATCGAGCGCTGCGTGGCGTGGATCTGCGGCCTGGAGCACGTGAGGGAAACCATCGCGTTCCCGCGCATGCTCTACCGGCTGCGGCCGTAAGGATATGCCCCACTCCCACATTGCGATCATCGGAGCGCCGCTCGATCTCGGCCAGGGACGGCGCGGCGTGGACATGGGCCCTTCCGCCTTGCGGGTTGCCAACCTGAACGGCCGGCTGGCGTCGCTGGGGTACAAGGTGAAGGACCTGGGCAACGTGCCGGTGGAGCAGGCCGAGAGCCTGGCCGAGGAACCGGGCGCGCCCGCGCGTTACGTGCCGCACATCGCGGCGGCCTGCAAGCGGCTGGCGCGCATGGTGGAGCGGGCCCTCGCGGCCAAACAGGCGCCGGTGGTGCTGGGCGGCGACCATTCGGTGGCGATCGGGACGGTGGCGGGCGTTTCGCACCGTTTTCGCAGAGCCCGCAAGGAGATCGGGCTGCTCTGGATCGACGCCCACGCGGACATGAACACCCCGGAGACTTCGCCCACCGGCAACGTGCACGGCATGCCGCTGGCCTGCTGCATCGGGATGGGGCCGGAAGCCTTGACGTCCCTTCAAGGCTACAGCCCGATGGTCAATCCGTCCAAGGTCGCGGTGGTGGGGCTGCGCGACGTGGACTCCCTGGAAAAACCGCATGTGCGCGAGTCCGGGGTGCAGGCTTTCACCATGCGGGATATCGACGAGCGCGGGATGAGCGCGGTGATGGAGGAGGCGCTGCGCATCGTCAGCGCGGGCACCGCCGGATTCCACCTCTCCCTCGACATGGACGTAGTGGACCCGCAGGACGCGCCGGGCGTGGGAACCCCCGTGCGCGGCGGCGCCACCTACCGCGAAGCGCATTTGGCAATGGAATTGATCTGTGATTCCGGGCACATGCTTTCCATGGAATTGGTGGAGATCAACCCGGTGATCGACGAGGTGAACCGCACCGCCGACCTGGGGGTGGAGCTGATCATGTCGGCATTCGGAAAACGGATTCTATGAAGACCAAAGTGGCGGTCATTTACGGCGGGCGCAGCGGCGAGCACGAAGTTTCCATCCGCTCGGCCAAGGCCATCATGGCGGCGCTTGACCCGGCCAGGTACGAGATTGCGGAGTACTTTATCGGCAAGGACGGGAAGTGGAGTCCCGCGCCGATCCTGCCCGAGCCGGGCGCGCAGCCGGACATCGGCGTGGTCTTCCCGGTGCTGCACGGGACGTTCGGCGAGGACGGCACGGTGCAAGGCCTGCTGGAACTGGCGGACCTGCCGTACGTGGGCGCGGGCGTGATGGCGTCGGCCGTCTCCATGGACAAGGAGATGATGAAGCGTGTCTGCCAGCAACGCCTGTTGCCGGTTGTAGACTACGTGGTGCAATACCGCGGCGCGCTGGATGCGGCCGCCGCGGCGCGCTGTTTCCCGTTCCCCGTGTTTGTGAAGCCGGCAAATTTGGGTTCGTCGGTGGGCATTTCCAAGGCGCATAACGAAGCGGAGCTGCGCGAAGCCCTGGATTTCGCCGCGCAGTACGACCGCAAGGTGATTGTGGAGCGCGCCATCGCGGGCCGCGAGCTGGAGTGCTCCGTGCTCGGCAACAACCATCCGCGCGCGTCGCTGCCGTGCGAGATCCTGCCCTCCCGCGAATTCTACGACTACGACGACAAGTACCTGCTGGATCGCGCGCGGACTGAGGTTCCGGCCAGGCTCGACCCGGCCGCAACGGAGGAGCTGCGGCGCCTTGCGGTGGAGTGTTACCGCGCGGTGGAGTGCGAGGGCATGGCGCGCGTGGATTTCCTGTACGAAAACGCCACCGGAAGGCTGTTTATCAACGAGATCAACACTATCCCGGGTTTCACCTCGATCAGCATGTACCCGAAGATGTGGGAGCACAGCGGGCTGGGGTTCGCCGGGCTGGTGGACATGTTGATCCAGCTTGCGCTCGAACGGCACGCGGAAAGAAAGGCCACACGCTACACGCGCTAAAATAGAAGAAAGTTGTCTGGCCTTTTCGCTCTCGTCCTGATGATCCCGGCCACGCTCGCCGCCGATGACCTCGCAACCGAGGTGCGCCGGTTTCTGGAGGTGTACGCGGCGGTGGAGCGGAACGCGGCGGATCCCGTGCCCCCCGAACAGGCTTTCTACCAGGGCGCGATTCCGGGCATGCTGCGGAAACTCGATCCGCACTCGGTGTTTTTCGACCCCGGGCAGTTTGAACAGCTCAAGAAGCTTCAGACCTCGATGGAAAAAGGCTTCGGTACGGTTGTCTCGGTCCTGCCGGGGCGCGTGATCGTATTGCAGACGCTGGCCGGCACTCCCTCGGCGAAGGCGGGCATCAGCCCCGGCGACGAGATCCTGGCGGTGAACGGGTATCAGCTCAGCATGCTGGACATGGAGCAGATTGTCGGCCTGTTGGGGCAGTCCCGGCAACAGCAGGCGCGGCTGGTCATCAAGCGGCCCGGCAACGCCCGCATGCTCGACGTGGTGCTCACCCCGGAGGAATTGCAGTCGCCGAGCGTCTCCCGCAGCTTCTTCGTCGGTCCCGCCATCGCGTACGTGAAGGTGACGAGCTTCGACGAAAACACCGGCCGCCAGATCGCCGAGAAGATCGAAGCCATGGGAGGAAGCAAGCTGAAAGCGCTGGTGCTGGATCTGCGGGACAATCCCGGAGGCGTGCTCGACGCGGCCATCCAGACCTGCGCGCTGTTCCTAAAACCGGGTTCTGTCATCGTGACGGTGCGCGGGCGTGCGGCGCCGGAGAGAGTCATCAAGGTTTCCGAGACGGCCCGGCCCTACGAGTTCCCCGTCGCCGTGCTGGTTAACGAGCGGAGCGCAAGCGCGTCCGAGGTGGTAAGCGGAGCGCTTCAGGATCACGACCGCGCCACCATTGTGGGCGAGGGCAGCTTCGGCAAGGGACTGGTGGAGAGCGTCTACCCGCTTTCGGAATCCACGGGCCTGGCGCTCACCACGGCGCTGTATTACACCCCCAGCGGGCGATCGATTCAGAAACCGCTGGACGCCGCAAGATTCGAACTGGCGGGCAAAACGTCCGCGGCGCATCGCGAGTACCGTACCGCGGCCGGCCGCGTGGTGAAAGGAGGCGGCGGCATTACCCCGGACCGCACGGTGCGACCGGCGCCCTACACGCGGCTGCGCGCGGTGCTGGACGCCAGCGGGTCTGTGACCAGCTTCGCCACCGAGTACCTGGCCAGCCACAAGATCTCCGCCGATTTCGAAGTGACGCCGTCGCTGCTCGACGATTTCAAAGTCTATCTTGCCCAGCGCGCCATCCAGCCGCCGGTCGGGGAGTGGTCCACGGATCGCGAGTGGATCCGGAACCGCCTGAAAGCGGAGATCTTTAACCAGGCGCTGGGAGTGGAAAAGGGCGACGAGGTGGAAGCCGAACGCGATCCCGCCATCCTGGCCGCGCTGGAAATTCTCTCTCGCGATTGATTTCCACAGGCGCAGCCAGCTATACTTTTTTTCCAGCCTCTCGAACTCCGGAATATTCCCAGGAACTTTTTCCGGGTTCCGCACGTCTTCCATAGGACGTTGCTACTTTTTTCGCAACACGATCAGGCGAGTATGAAGAACGCGGCCAACAACAGAAAATACGGGAACTACAAGAAAGCCTTGCAGAAAAAGGCTGACGAGCTGCGCCGGAGCATGTCCGCCCAGAGGGTCACCCAGGCGGTATCCCGGCAGGAACACCTCTCCGAGGAAGGCGACCTGAGCCAGCAGAGCCACGAGGAGTGGATCTTTCTCAACCGCAACACGCTCGATGCAAAGCTTCTCCGCGAAGTGCAGGATGCGCTGGTGCGCCTCGAGCATGGAAGCTACGGCTTCTGTCACGAGTGTGAAGAACCGATTTCCACCAAGCGGCTGGATGCGGTGCCCTGGGCCAAGTACTGCGTGGCATGCCAGGAGCAGATCGCGGTGCGCGGGTACGCATCCGAGCATGAGGACGACTACCAGGAAGCCGTCTGAGTCAGCTCAAACGCGTACCATACGATCGAGCCGAACCCCTGTATTTCGGTGTACAATAAGGCGGATTGCCATTTTTTTGTAATTTACCCGCAAGGGCTAGGGGACCGACATGGAAAAACCGGCGCAAAACATCCAAGATAGCTTTCTGAACAACGCTCGCAAAGACAAGATCGTTCTCACCATTTACCTGATGAGCGGCGTGAAGCTGTCCGGAAGGATCAAGAGCTTCGACAAGTACTCTCTGGTGCTCGAGACCAATAACCAGGAGCAGTTGATTTTCAAACACGCCATCTCCACGGTGGTGACGCTGAAGTCGCAGCACTCCTACGCCGCCCCCTCCCAGGCTGCCGCGCAAGCCGCTGTCAGCGCGCCCACCAGCGCCGCGGGCGCGCACGCCGACGCGCCGGAGGCGTAGCGATCCGCAACCCACAGGAGGCCCGCGAACGCGCCGTCCTGGTGGGCCTCGATCTGAAAGTCCGCGGCCCTAAGAACAGCGGCTTCCTCTCCTACACCGCGGAAGAATCCATTACCGAACTAGCGGAGCTGGCCGAAAGCGCCGGCGCCAGCGTCATAGACCGGGTGGTGCAGTGCCGGCCGGCGCCGGAAGCCGCCACGCTGGTGGGCAGCGGCCTGGTGGAGCGTCTGGCGGCCCGGGCCGCGGCCGATGAGGCCGGCCTGGTGATTTTCGATCACGAACTCACTCCCACCCAGTTGCGCAACCTGGAACGCGCGCTGGGCGTGAAGGTCCTGGACCGGACACAGCTCATCCTGGACATCTTCGCCCGGCGCGCGCGGACCCGCGAGGGACGCCTTCAGGTCGAGCTGGCGCAGCTCAGTTACCTGCTGCCGCGGCTCACCGGCCGGGGGAGGGAGATGTCGCGGCTGGGCGGCGGCATCGGCACGCGCGGCCCGGGTGAAACGCAGCTTGAAACCGACCGCCGCCGCATCGCGCGGCGCATCCGCAAAATACGCGAGGACCTGGAAGCGGTGCGGGAGGCGCGCGCCCTGCACCGCAAGCAGCGGAACGCCGTTCCTCTGGCCACGCTCGCCCTGGTGGGTTACACGAACGCCGGCAAATCCACCTTGTTCAACCGCCTCACCGCCGCGGGGGTGTTGGCCGACAGCCGCATGTTCGCCACGCTCGATCCCACGGTGCGCACCGTCACCCTGCCCTCCAACCGCAGGGTGCTGCTGAGCGACACCGTCGGCTTCATACGGAACCTGCCCACGACGCTGGTGGAAGCCTTCCGCGCGACTCTGGAAGAGGTCACTGAGGCTACCCTGGTGCTACACGTGGTAGACGCTTCCTCGCCGCACGCCGTGGCCCATACCGAGCACGTGAGCCGTGTGCTCGACGAGATCGGCGCCGCGGAAATACCCTGCCTTTTCGTCCTGAACAAGATCGACCGGCCGGAACTGCATCTCACGCCGGAGCGCGCGCCGGGACGCGCCGCGCCCATCTCGGCCCTCACCGGGCAGGGCGTGGAGGCGCTGCTGCGCGTCATCGACGAGGTACTGCCTTTTGACCCGGTGGGGCGCGCCCGGTTTCGCTTCCCGGCCGGCGGCGGCCCGCAACTCGATCTGCTGCACCGCTTCGGACGGGTGCTGGAGACGCGCTACGAGGCCGAAGCGTGCGAAGTGGAGGCGGAGGCGCCCGAGTCGCTGCTGCGGCGGCTCTCCGCATGGACAATTTCCTGAAGCCTGTGGAAAACACTGTGAAAATCGCGGGTTCGAAGCGGCCCATGTTGCCCAGAAACAGCTACTTACGTCGATTTGAACCATTCCGCAGCAGGATGGATTAACCTTCCTGAAATGTTCAGTTTGCCGCCGGTTTCGGACACCCGTGTGCGGCATCTGCGCCCGGACAGTCCGGGCGATGCCCGCGGCACGGCGGTTTTCCACAGTTGTAGAAGCGCCCACGGGGGATTATAGTTTTGAAAGGGCCGATGAACCTTCCCAACTACCTCACACTGCTGCGGATTTTCTTTGTCCCGCTCCTGGTTGCGGTGATGGTGCAGGAACAGCTTTTCAGCTTCCACGTCGGTGACACCCTGATCACCAACGACTGGCTGGCGGTGGCGATCTTCCTGGCGGCCGCGGCCACGGATCTGCTCGACGGGCACCTCGCGCGGCGCTGGAAACAGGTGACCACCATCGGCACGCTGCTGGACCCGATTGCCGACAAGCTGCTGATCTCGGCCGCGCTGATTGCTCTGGTGGAGGTACAGGCCGTGCCCGGCTGGCTGGTGGTGGTGATCGTGGCGCGCGAGTTTGCCGTCAGCGGCCTCCGCAGCATCGCGGCGGCGGAGGGCTACACCATCAAGGCCAGCGACCTGGGCAAGACCAAGATGATCGCGCAGGTGGCCGCCGTCACGTGCCTCACGTTGGCTATCAGAAACCCGTGGCTGCGTCCGGTGGCGACGGCGCTCATCTGGGGCGTGGTGTTTTTTGCGGTGATCTCCGCGTTGAGTTACTTCCGCAAGTTCTGGCACAAGGTGGATGAGCGCGTGAAGAATCGCCGCCGGCGGGAATTGCTTCAGCTTGAAAAACGCCAGAAGTTAGCGGCCTTGCGGGCTCAGAGAGCGTCCGGATCGGTGACGGCGGGCGGCTTGCGGGGCACGATCTGGACGCCGCCGGGCGAGAACTGAATCACCCTCACTTGGCCCTTGGGCCCGAAGGTCTCGACGGGTTTGCCGTTCAGCGTGGCGGTAACGCCGCCCGCGTTGCCGATCACCACCCGTATGCCTTCCGCCGCGGAGACATCTTTGTGCTCGTTGGGCTTCAGGACGCCCGAGTACAGCAGCTTGCCATCCGCCGCACGGGCCGAAATCCAGGTTTCCTCCGCCGCGGTGAAGCTGACATTGACGCCGCCGGGGATTTCGGGCATCTGGCGTTCCGCGCTCTGCGGGGCCGGGGCGGGGCCCGCGGCGGGCTGCGTGGCCGGCGGCTGCGCGGTCTGCACGGCGGGTTGCGCTGTTGCCTGTTGAGCCGGGGGCGGGGAGGCCGCGTGAGAGGCGGGCATTTCCTGCTGCGCGAGCTGGGCCGGCGCCGGCTGCTTGCTGCGCTGCCACCACGCGTAAATCGCCGAGCAGACCAGCATCACCACCACGACCATCGCGAACGCGGGAAGCGAGGAACTGCTGCGGGGCCGCGCAATTCCTTCCCAGGAGCTCAGATTGGGCAGCTCGATCTGAGGTTCCACGGGGAGGGGCGCCGGTGCGGCGGGACCAGGTTGCTCGGGAGCAGCGGGTTGGAAATGCCGCTGCACGTCGGCGGCGAGCTCGTCTTCGTCGAGTCCCAACAGCCGTGCGTACTGGCGCACAAAACTCTTGGCGAATACGCCGCCCGGCAGCTTGCCGTAGTCGTCCGACTCGATGGCTTCCAGGAGCTTCTGGTTTATCTTGGTCTCCCGCGCCACCTGTTGGAGATCCAGGTTCTGCCGCAGCCGCTCGCGCCGCAGCGTCTCGCCGACCGACTCCATACCGGTGTTCCCCACAACCCCTAACGCTATAATACTACATTAAGTTAGAGCTCTTCCGATTTGTGGCCCGCCACACGATGATCTCGGTCATAGTAGTAAATTGGAACCGGCGCGAGTTGCTGCGTGCGTGCCTGCGCTCGCTTGAGCGGCAGGACGCGGCACATGAAGTTATCGTGGTGGACAACGGTTCGAGCGACGGTTCGGCCGATACCGCCGAGCGCGAATTCAAAGCGCGTGTGATTCACAACGCGGAGAACCGCGGTTTCTGCGCGGCCAACAATCAGGGGATCCGGGAAGCGCGCGGCGACTTGATCGCCCTGCTGAACAACGACGCCGAAGCGGAGCCGGGATGGCTCTCCGCGCTGGCGCGCGCCTTCGAGGGACGGCCGGAGGTGGGCATGGCCGCTTCCAAGATCCTGCTCTATGAAGATCCGCGGCGCATCGACAAGGCCGGGCACCTCATCTATCCCGACGGGCAAAATCGCGGCCGCGGCACCGGCGTGCTGGACGACGGGCGCTTCGACTCGATGGAGGAAGTTCTGTGGCCGGACGGCTGCGCGGCCATGTACCGGCGGGTCATGCTGGATGAAATCGGCGGCTTCGACGAGGATTTTTTCGCTTACGGCGATGACGCCGAACTGGGCATGCGGGCGCGCATCGCGGGCTGGAAATGCCTGTACGCGCCGGACGCCGTGGTGCGGCACCATCGCGGCTCCACGCTGGGGAAACACTCGGCGCGCCGGCTGGCGCTGATCGAGCGCAACCGCGTGCTGCTGGCGGCAAAGCTGTTTCCGTGGCGGCTGCTGTGGCGGAACCCCGCCTATTACGCCGCCAGGATCGCCGCGGGCATGAGGGCCTCGCGCGCCGGCCGGGGCGAAGTGGCCGGCCTGCCGTGGTTGAAGATCGCGGGGGCGCTCGCGCGCGGCGACCTGGAGGCCCTGCTCCTGTTGCCGCGCATCCTGCGCAAGCGCGGGGAGGTGCGCCGCCTGGCACGGCTTTCGGCGGCGGAGATCTGCGCGCTGATCGAGCGTTACCGCGCTCCGATCGAGGAGCTGGTGTGAGCTGCCTGATGTGCGGGCACGCGGCTCTGGCGCCGCGGTTTACGGCGGGCGACCGGTTGTATGGGGTCACGGAGAAGCGTTTTCAGATCGCCGCCTGCGCGCGCTGTGGGCTGCTGCAACTCGACCCACTGCCCGCCGCCTCGGAATTGCCCGCGTATTATCCGGCGAATTACTGGTTTGCTCCGGACCGCACCGCGGCTTCGCGGCTCGAAGAGGCGTACCGCCGCCTGGTGCTGCGAGATCACATCGCCTTCGTGGAGCGCGCCTTGAGGGATTGCCCGCCCGGGCCGGTGCTCGATGTGGGTTGCGGCGGCGGTTTGCTGCTCGGCATGCTGGCGCGGGACGGTTACCGGGCGGTGGGATTGGACCTTTCGGTGGAGGCGGCGGCCATCGCGGCGGAACGCGACGGGGTGGTGGCGGTGTGCGGCTCGCTCGAACACGCGCCGCTGCGCGAGGGCTGCTGCGCGGCCGTTACCATGTTTCACGTTGTGGAGCACCTGCGCGATCCGCGCGCCTATCTGCGCGCCGCGCACGCTCTGCTCAAGCCGGGCGGCCGTCTGGTGGTGCAGGCACCCAATGCGGCATGCTGGCAGTTCCGGCTGCTGGGCCGGGCGTGGACGGGCATTGACGTGCCGCGGCACCTGGGCACTTTTCGGGCATCGGATTTGAAAGCGCTGGTTGAGGATTGCGGGTTTAACGTATTGCGTGAGAAACACTTTTCGCTCCGCGACAACCCCGCCGGACTGGCCAGCAGCCTGGCCCCGCGGCTAGACCCGATGGCGCGGCGCATCCGCCGCGTGCCGGAAAGCGCATGGGGCAAGCTGGCGAAGGACGCGGTGTACTTCGCGCTGGTGCTGGGGGCGTTGCCGTTCGCGGCGGCCGAGGCGGCATTCCGCGCCGGGTCCACGGTGATGCTGGAGGCGCGGCGGGTATGAGGTACAGCGCCGCCGCACAATGGCTTCCGCGTCCTTTGCGCCGCTGGGTACTGCACTTCGAAGCGGCCATCGAGGAAGCGGTGGCGGCCTTCGCAAGCTCGTTGGCGCCGGAAGCGCGGGTGCTGGACGCAGGCGCCGGAGAAGGCCAATACGCGCGTTACTTCAAGCGCGCGGTGGGGGTGGACCTGGCGGTGGGCGACCCGCGCTGGAACTACTCGCGCCTGGACGTCATCGCGGACCTTGCGGCGCTGCCTTTCCGCGGCGGCGCGTTCGAGGCCGCCATTCACATTGTCACGCTGGAGCACGTGCGGGAACCCGCCTGCGTGCTAGGCGAGATCGCGCGGGCGCTCGCGCCGGGCGGGAGGCTGCTGCTGGCGGCGCCGCACGAGTGGGAGGTCCACCAGTCGCCGCACGATTACTACCGTTACACGCGCCACGGGCTTGAATACCTGCTCGGCAAGGCGGGGTTGGAGCCGGTGGAGATACGCCCCGTGGGCGGCTATTTCCGCCTGCTGGCCCGGCGCATGCTCAACGGGTTACAATTCTTTGCAGGCGGGCGCCGGTGGATCTGGTTCCTCCCAGCCGCGGTGATGCTCGTGCCTCCGGCGCTGGTGCTGCCCTGCCTGGATTCCCTCGACCGGGACCGCAACTTCACACTCGGCTATATATGCGTTGCCAGAAAGCCATCCTGATTGCGGGCGCGCTGGCGCTGGCGTGTGGAGGCGAAGCGCGCGAATTCAGCGGCGCACGCGCCTTAGAGTACACGCGGCGCGCGGTGGCGCTGGGCCCGCGTCCGCCCGGCTCCGCAGCCATTCGCGCGTTGCAGGCCCGGATCCTCGGCGAGTTGAAGCTGCGCGGCTGCCGCATCGAAGAGGATGCCTTCACGGCGCAAACACCCATCGGCGCGGTGCCGATGAAGAACCTCATCGCGGTCTTCCCGGGAAGGTCCGGGCGCGCGGTGGCCATTACGGGGCACTACGACACCAAGCGCATGCCGGAAATCCGCTTCGTGGGTGCGGACGACGGCGGTTCCTCCACGGGCTTCCTGCTGGAAATGGCCGCGGCGCTCCAGGGCCGCGATCACAAGGACGACATCTACCTGGTCTGGTTCGACGGCGAGGAAGCTTTCGGCGAGTGGAGCGACACCAACGGCATCTACGGCAGCCGCCACCTGGCGCGGAAGTGGATGTCCAACGGCACGCTGGCGCGGTTCAAGGCCATCATCAACGTGGACATGATCGGCGACAGGAACCTCAACATCATGCAGGAGTACAACTCGACGGCGTGGCTGCGCAAACTGGTGTGGGACACGGCCAGCCGGCTCGGGTACGGCAAGTATTTCATGGACACGGGCGGAGCGACGGAAGACGATCACATGCCGTTCCTTCGCCTGGGCGCACCGGCGCTCGACCTGATCGATTTCGACAAGACCTACTGGCACACGCCCGAAGACACCATGGACAAGCTCAGCGCGCACAGCTTCGAGGTGGTGGGAACGGTGCTGCTGGACGTGCTGGGGCAACTGGAAGGACATCGCTAGGTGGACGGAGTCATCGTAGTCGATAAGGCGCGGGGGTGGACCTCGCACGACGTGGTGGCCAGGATGCGGCGGATCGCCAAGACCAGGAAGATCGGCCACCTTGGCACGCTGGACCCCGCGGCCACCGGCGTTCTACCGCTGGTCATCGGCCGCGCCACGCGCCTGGCGCAGTTCTACACCCGCAGCGACAAGATCTACGAAGCCGTGGTGCGGTTCGGCTTTGCCACCGATACCTACGACGGCGAGGGAAAGCCGCTGGGGCCCGAGGTGGATCCGGAGTTCTCGCGCGAGGACCTGCTTCACGCCATGGAGAAATTCCGCGGCGAATTCATGCAGACGCCGCCGCCGGTTTCGGCCAAGAAGGTGGATGGAGTGCGGGCTTATGAGCTGGCGCGGAAGAACCTCGCCGTGGAACTGGCGCCCGTGCGGGTTCACGTGTACGAACTGGAGCTGCTCGGGCTCGAAGGGCGGGAAGCCAGGCTGCGGGCGCATTGCTCCGGAGGCACCTACATGCGCTCGGTGGCGCACGATCTCGGGCAGGCGCTGGGTTGCGGCGCGCACCTGGCGGCTTTGTGCCGCACCGGTTCGGGCGAGTTTCAACGCGAGCAGGCAAAGACGCTCGAGCAGCTTGCCGCGCTGGCGGAGCAGGACCGGCTGGCGGAAGCGCTGGTGCCCGCTTCGCACCTGCTGCCGGATTTTCCCGCCATCGTGGTGGACGAGCCGGTGATCAACCAGATCCGCCACGGGCGGAACTTCCCGGTGTCGCCGTTCCGCGCGCAGCAGCCGGGCAAGTACGTGAAAGCCGTATCGCGCTCGGGCGAACTCGTCGCCATCGGCGAAGCGGTGCTGCCGAATCTATATCATCCGATGCTGGTGCTTTGATCCGGCGCGGCCTTCGGAAACAGCAGCGACGCCGTGATCGATAGCGCCACCAGTCCCGCGATGATCCCCAGGGAGACCGTGATGGGGAACTTGCCGCCGAAGGCGTGGTTGAGCCACGCCATTTTGAGTCCCACGAAGATCAGCACCAGCGCCAGGCCGTACTTCAGCAGGTAGAACTTCTCGATCGCTCCGGCCAGCAGGAAGTACATGGCACGCAGCCCGAGAATGGCGAAGACGTTCGAGGTGAACACGATGAGGGGCTCGCTGGTGAGGGCGAAGATGGCCGGCACCGAGTCCACCGCGAAGATGATGTCGGTCGCTTCCAGGAACAGCAGCGCGACGAACAGCGGCGTGGCGTGCCACACCTTGTTGATGCGCACGAAGAAGCGCTGCCCGTCCAGGTTCGGCGTCACCGGAACGAACTTGCGGAAGAGGCGGATCAGGGGGTTCTTCTCCGGATGGATTCCCGTGCCGGGCACGAACAGCATCTTCAGCCCGGTGAGGATGAGGAAGACGCCGAACAGGAGGACCACCCAGGCGTAGTCCATCAGGACGCTGCCAATGGCGATGAAAATCGCGCGGAAAACCAGTGCGCCGATGATGCCGAAGAACAGCACCCTGTGCTGGTGTGCGGCCGGGATGGAGAAATACCGGAATACCAGCACGAAGACGAAGATGTTGTCGACCGACAGCGACTTCTCCACCAGGTAGCCTGTGAGGAACTCGAGCCCCACCTGCTCCGCGACGCCGGGACCGGCGGGAAACTTCGCCTGCGCGTACCCGTAAAACAGGAAATTGAACACCAGCGCCAGCGCGATCCACACCACGGTCCAGGCAGCCGCCTCGCGGAAGCCGACCGCGTGAGCTTTTCGGTGAAAGACGCCGAGGTCGAGCGCCAGCAGCCCCAGCACCAGGCCGGTAAAAGCCAGATAGAACCACCAGTATTCCGAGAAGGGGAAGAGCATGTTATGCCGCGGCCGGGAGCTTTTCCGTCACCCCCGCCTTGCCGCCGCGCAGCGCCGTCTCGATCATCAGGAATTCGCCGAGGTTATCCATGGTGACGAGTCCGACGAGGCGGCCATCATGCATCGCTGGCAGGGTATGGCAGTTGCAGGCCTGAAGGCGCGTGAATACGGACTCCAGCATTTCCGAGGAATCCGCGGATTCGAATTCGCGCCGCATCACGCTGGATACCGGCGCTGACGCGCCGAGCCGTGCCAGGCCGATCAGCAAGTCCGCCCGGGTTAGAATCCCCACCACCGCCGAACCCTGGAGCACCGGAAAATCCTGTTGTGAACCGCGCAAAATCAGTTCCACGGCGTCCCCGAGCGTATCGTAGGGGCCGAGCGTCCGGAAATCCGTGAGCATGGCTTTCGCAACGGGCGTGCCGCCGAAAGCGGCCCTCATCTGCACCATGCCGGATTCCTGGGCGGCGCCGATCCATACGAACAAAGCCACGAACATGAGGAAAGGGTTGTAGAACAGGCCGGCAAAGCCCAGCACAAACGCCGAGCCCTGGCCGAGCGCGGCGGCGATCTGCGTAGCCCGCGTGTAGTCCATGCGGGAAGCGAGGATCGCGCGCAGCACGCGGCCGCCGTCCATGGGGAACGCGGGAATCAGGTTGAACAGGACCAGCACGATGTTTCCCGCCATGATGCGCTCCACGAACGAGCCGGCGGTGATGCTGAGCCGCCCGAGCGGCTCGAGTGTATTACTCAGGGTGAGCCATGCGAACAGGACCGCGGCGATTGCGACATTAACCGCCGGTCCCGCGAGCGCCACCCAGAGTTCCTGCTTCGGGTCTTCCGGCATGCGCTCCAGCCGCGCCACGCCGCCTATAGGCAGCAGGGTAATATCGCGCGTTTGAATGCCGTACTTCCGCGCGGCCAGCGCGTGCCCATACTCATGCAGCAGCACGGAGGCGAAGATTGCAAGGATGAAGCCGACGCCCCCGACAGTTGTCTCTATCCCCCGTCCCGACATCAGGTGTGTGAGCACGATGAAGCCCAGGAACAGGACAAACGTCATGTGGACGTACAGATCGACACCGGCGAATTTACCGAGTTTCCATGACCACTTCATAGCTTTCAAGAATTAAGATTCTTCAACCTTGAGGAAGGTTTCAAAGATACCTAACGCAACACGACAAGCGTTGCGCGGGGAAATGCGAAGCGGCGGCCGGTTTCGTCGATGAGGTTGATCTGGCTGGTGTAGCGGCCCGGCGACAGCTTCGCCAGGGGCAGTTGGAACTGCACGGGCAGAGTTCCTTCGCGCTGCGGGTGCGGCTGAGTGATCCGTACGGGAGCGGACTCGAAGACCTTGCGGCGGGAGTCGAACAGCGTCACGGCGGCGCTCACACTGGGCGGGTCGCCGGCGGGGTCGTAGACCTCGCAGTAGACGTAAACGCTCTGGTCCTTGCGGAAGACGCGGGTGATGGAGGGGATCAGCTTCTGGCCTTCGTAAACCAGCGGGTTGGCGGCTTGCAGCTTCTTCTGCTTGTCGGCGGCGCCCACGGCCTGGGTGAGCGGCACGCGCTGGCTGCTCCACACCACGGAGCTGACTCGCAGGGCGTCGTCTTGCGCATCGAGGTCGGGGACGGTGAAGCGCGTCTCGAAGGTGCCGAGCTGGCCGCTGTGGTTTTCGCGCGCGACGAACTTCATCCGGTAAGCGCCGGGCGCGAGCACGAAGCCGGTGTCGTACTGGACATTGCGTTTGGCGAGGCTGGCCGCGTCGGTTTCGGTGAGCTTGATCTTCACGCCGTCGCGCACGCTGCCGGCGGTCTTGCGGCGCTCGTCCTGCACCTGCCCGATGAAGTCGAACTCGGTGGTCTCCTTCGGCGACAGCGTGATCTTGGAACCGGGGATCTTGATGGAGACCGGAACGAAGTAGCGGCCTTCGGAGATGCGGAAGTAATCGACCTCCATGGCCAGCGGCAGGTCCGTGACGGGGTTGCCGAGGTTGAGCGCCTCGGTGAGCTGCCGCTCGCGGTCTTCGGCGGTGAAGGCGTTGAACACCTTGTTGCCCCAGTAGCCGGAGCGGTAGTCGAGCCGCGCGTTCAGATTGTTCGCGAGCTGCACCCGGATGCGGCGGAAGCGGCCGTCCTGCTTCTCGTTGGTGCTGTAGTAGCCCAGGATGTAATAGCTGCGGATGTCGCGCTGCGCCTGCACCACGCCGAGCGAGAGGTCGTTGCTGTCGAGGAAGGCTTTGCCGCCGGTGTCGGCGGCGAGCGAGGTGAGGGTCTCCTGCTGGTCCATGATGCGCGCGCGCACCTGGTTCTGGGCGTGGCCGGAGAAGATGCCCGTCCCGCGGGGGGCGAACTTGGTGGCATCGCCGCCGGGGACCACCGCCGTCAGGCCGCGCGCGTCCACGGGATAGAAGGCCACGTTCGAGCGCACCGCCGTGTTGATGGTGGCGCGAAGCTGCGATTGATTCTCGATGCCGGTCTTGCCCGCGCCGCTCGAGAAATAGACCAGCGCCTTCTTCTCCGGCAGCGCGGCCAGTTTCTTGGCGGCGGATTCGAGCGCGGCCAGCTTGCGGTCGGTGTTGAAGATGTTGAACTCGGCTTCGTCGGCCACGAAGGCGGCGCCGGTGTCCTCGCCCGCGTCCGGGTCGGCGTCGTCGCCCTCGGCCGCCAGGTCGCTCATCTCGCCGATGCGGAAGCCGTTGACGATTTCGCGCAGCAGCTCGCGGTCATTGGTGAAATCCTGCTCCACCTTCACCCCGGAGGAGAAGGTCATGATGGAGACCATGTCGGAGGACGTCATCTGCTGCTCGATGAACTTGAGGGCGGCCTGCTGGGCGCGGATTTCGTCCGGCGGCTGCATGGAGGAGAAATCGAAAAACAATACCAGCAGCCGCTTGTCGCGATACTGCTGATGCACTTCCGGGCCGCTGTTGATGGCGGTCTGGCGCGGGGTGGGGGGCGGAGGCGCATCGAGCGGGCCGGGCTTCGGCAGCGGTTCCAGCCTGGGAAGAGGCTTTTCCTCCACCACGCGCTGAACTTCAAATACCGAAAGCCGCTGCGCCTTGCCGTCCTCAAAAATGGAGAAGTCGTTCCGGGAGAGGCCGTCCACGGTCCTGCCCGTGCGGCGGTCGCGCACGGTCACGTTCACGATCACCAGGTTGGTGGAGGTGGAGAATTTGACGGCGGGCTCCTGCTGCGCCGCGGCGGCGATCACGACGAGAGCGAGAAGCCTTGATGCGCGCATCAGAACCGTACCCTCATCACAGCCTGCATGCTGCGCATGGGAAGCACGGAGGTGGGCAGGCCGTAGGTCAACGCGTTCACCACCGTGCTGAGCCCGCCGTAGCTGGCGTGGTTGAGCCAGTTGTTGGCCTCCAGGCGGAGTTCGATGGTGCGGCGGGTGTCCGCCATGCGGAAGGAACGTCCGAAGGAAGCGTTGGCGATGAAGCGGGAGGGTCCCGGGATGGTGTTGCGGCCGGCGTTGCCGAAGCGGCCCGCGGGCGGAATGGCGAACGCCGCGAGGTTGAAGAAACGGCCGCCCGCCACCGGCTCGCCCGAAGCGTCCGCGCGGCCGCTGCCCACCACGCCCGTGCCGCCGGAGTTCGCCTGGTTGCCCAGCACGCGCGCGGTGAGCGGCGTGCCGCTCGAAATCGTGAAGGCTCCGGAAAGCGTCCAGTTGGCGAGGGCGCGCATCTTCCATCCCCCGCCGCGCAGCAGCCCGTGGTCGCCCACGGGCGAGGCCAGGGTGTAGCCCGCCGTGACGGCGTGGCGCGCATCGAAGCTGGAAAGGCCGCGCTCGGCGCGCAGGTCCTTGTCATTCTGGGCGACTACCACGCCGCCGCCGCCGTAGGTGGAGACGTTATCGATGGACTTCGACCACGTGTACAGCAGGTTGCCCGCAATGCCGCCCGAAAACCGCCGCGTGAAGCGCACCTGCAAGGCGTGGTAGATGGAGTTGCCCGAGGAAGTATCGAAGGTGAAGCCCACCGCGTTGCCGATCTGCCGCCGTTGCTCGGCGGTGAGCGGCGAGCCGGGCGCCGCGCGATTCGGCAGCCGCTGCACATCGAGCCGCGTGCCCTTGGTGCCCAGGTAGCCCACATCCGCGACCAACTGATGCGGAAAACTGTGCTGCACGGAGAGGCTGAACGTCTGCGCGTAGCCTACCTGGTAATCGCGGTCCACCGCGAAGGTGTTGTTGATGGTGGAGGAGGGCCCCGGGGCGAACCCGTTCTGCACCGTGATGCGCCGTGCGTTGCTGGTGGTGAGGTGCGCGGTGCGGGCAAACGGCGGCTGCGACGCCATGCGTGAAGGGAACTCCCTGTAAATGGCGCCGTTGTAGAAGACGCTGTATCCGCCGCGCACCTGCGTACTTTTTTTGCCCGAGGGCCGCCATGCGAAACCGATGCGGGGCGAGATGTTGTTCTTGTCCGGATCCACGAGGCCGCGCGGGAATTCGCCGCTGTAGGGGCCGCTCTGTCCGGGCGTCACCACCGCCACGCCGGTGAAGCCGGGCGCGATGTCCAGGTTGGCGATGCGGTCGCGCTTCTCTGTGAAGGGCGGGAAGTACTCGTAGCGGATGCCGGCGTTGAGCGTGAAGCCGGGCCGCATGCGCCAGTCGTCCTGCGCGTAGAAACCGTAGATGGAACTGCGGAAGTAAGTGTTCTCGCTGCCGAATCGCAAGTTGCTCGACTGCGGGAACCCCAGCAGGAAGTCGGCGAAATCGAAGCCCGTGCCGGGCAGCGGCTGGCCCTTGGCGTCGAAGTCGCTGGTGATCAGACCGCTGAAACTGAAGGAGCCGCGCGCGCCCTGGTAGACGCGGCTGTTGAGCTGCGCGCGGCGGAATTCGCCGCCCACCGTGACGTTGTGACCCTTGCGCACGAACAGCATGGAACCTTGCAGCGTCGAGGTCTGGTCCCGCCGCAGGCTGGAGGCGCCGTCGGAGAGCCCGCCGAAGTTGGTGAAGGAAAGATTGGGCGGCCCCCAGTTCACGGGCTCGTCCGAAGCCCCCTCGATGCCGAGCTCATCGGCGACGTTGCGCCGGTAGGCGAAGTAGGGCACCAGCTCCGTGCGGTTGCGGCTGAAGTTCCACGTGACGGTCAGCACGCGCCGCGGGCCGAAGTTGTGCACGTAGCTGGCGCTGGAAGTGAAGCCGCCGCCGCCGGAATCGTCGAGGAAGCCGTAAGGCTGCGCGTGCGCGCTTCCGCGGCCCGAGCGATTGAAGTTGAAGCTCAGCCGGTCGCGGCGCCCGATGCCCTGATTGAGCCGCACCCCATAGTTGTTCATGTCCTGGCGGATGGAGGCGCCGAACTGGAAGTTCTGCACCCGTCCGGGCAGGTTGGGCGCCGGGATGTACTCCAGCAGCCCCGCGGAGGCCGGGTTGAAGCGCGCCGCGGGAATGCGGTTGCCCGGAAACGGCAGGCCGGAGGCGGGATCGAAGATCTCGACCGGCCAGCGGGAGACGGACTGCGAAAAATCTCCGCCGCGCTCGGCCGGCGAGGGCACCGTGATGGTGTTGTCGTAGGGATTGCGGCTGCGCCCGCCGGTGTAGTTGAAGAAGAAGAACGTGCGCTCGCTCTCGATCACCTTGGGGATGCGCAATTGTCCGCCGGCGGAGAAGCCGAAGCGCATCTGCGCGTACGAAGGGCGGCGGACATCCTGTCCGCTGAGCGAATAGGGCCGCGCATCGAGCGCGGAATTGCGGAGGTTCAGAAACGCGGTGCCGTGAATGGAGCCGGGGTCGGGACGCTTGTTGCCAAAACTGGTGGCGGTGCGGCGCCGGCCGCGGCCCCTGGCGGATTTCGGCGCGGGCTTGACGCCGGCGCCTTTGCCGGCGGCACGCGCCTTTGCGCCCCGGCCCTCGGGCGCGCCTGCAAAACCTTCCACGCGCGGCCCCGATGCCGTGTACCCGGCAAGGCCGGTGGAGCCGGTTTCACCCTTGCGCTTGCGCGGCGCCTCGTTTTTGAGCTTCACCTCGGGTTCGGCCGGGGCGTCCTGCAATCCGCTGCTCAGGCTGCCGGAGACCAGAAACGCCTCGTTGGCTCCGCCGGCGGGCTCCTCCAGAGCGTGCGCTTCCACCACCGGATCCGGCGCGGGTTCGGCGGTCTGCGCGAGATCAAGCGTCTGAAAGCCGGCAGCGGCTTCCGCGGGCGCCGCTTCCGCGCCGCCTTTCAGTTGCAGGATCCAATCAATGGTAGTGGGGAACTGGTCTTTGATCTCGAGTTCGCGCACGGCCTTTTCGAAGCCGAAGATCTCCACTTCGAAACGCCAGAGGCCCGGAGTCAGCTCAAACGCGTATTGTCCGGCGTCGTCCGTAACGGCGGTGAGATGCGCGCCGCCCTGTGTGGCGGTTACGGTCGCGCCGGGAATCGGCTGATCGAGGGAACGGACCAATCCGCTGTGCTGCGCAGCCATGGTGGCCTGACACAGCAGCATGAAGAAGAGGATCGCACGAAGCACCGGCTCTAGTTAAACGGATGCAAGGGGAAGAAAGTTGCGGCCCGGCGGTCAAAAAAACCACCGGGCCGGCGGAAAACAATGCTTTAGAGGCCCTTCTTGGCCATGAACAGCGCCAGGTCCACCACGCGGCAGGAGTAACCCCACTCGTTGTCGTACCAGGCGACCACCTTCAGCAGATTGTCGGCGAGCACCTTGGTGAGCAGGGCATCGACGATCGAGCTGTTGGGGTTGTGCAACATATCGGAGGAAACCACCGGGTCGGTGGTGTAGGCCAGGATGCCCTTCATGGGCCCTTCGGCGGCGGCCTTCAGGGCGGCGTTGACCTCCTCGGCGGTGGTGTTCTTTCCGGTGACGCACACCAGGTCCACGACGGAGACGTCGGGGGTCGGAACGCGCATGGAATAGCCGTCCAGCTTGCCCTTCAGCTCCGGAATGACCAGGCCGATGGCCTTGGCGGCGCCGGTGGAGGTCGGGATCATATTGATGGCGCCGGCGCGGGCGCGGCGGAGGTCCTTGTGCGGGAAGTCGAGGATCTTCTGGTCGTTGGTGTAGCTGTGGATGGTGGTCATGGACCCCTTCACCAATCCGAAGGTGTCGTTGATCACCTTGGCGACGGGCGCCAGGCAGTTGGTGGTGCAGGACGCATTGGAAACAATGGTGTGCTTGGCGGGGTCGTACATGTTGTCGTTAACGCCGAGCACGATGGTGATGTCCTCGTTCTTCGCGGGCGCGGAGATGATGACCTTTTTCACACTGCCGCGGAGGTGCTTGGCGGCGTCTTTCGCGTCGGTAAACTTGCCCGTGGATTCCACCACGATTTCGGCGCCCACGCCCGGCCAGTCGAGAGCGGCGGGCTCTTTTTCGGCGAAGATCTTGATGCTCTTATTGCCGTACTTAATCGTGTCGCCGTCGGCCGTCACTTCGATGTCCAGGGGCCCGAGCACCGAGTCGTACTTCAGCAGGTGCGCCAGGGTCTTGGTGTCCGTGAGGTCATTGGCGGCCACAAACTCGATATTGGGGTTGTTGAGGCCGGCGCGCAAAACGTTACGGCCGATACGGCCAAACCCGTTGATACCAACTTTGACTGCCATTGTTTTCTCCTGTTGATGATGGTTGGGGTTACCACAAAGGATATCAGGGATGAAGCACCGGATGCAAAGGTCCGAAAGGCCGTGTCCGAAACGCGCGTCACTTACCCAGGCACAACAAACCCTGGGAGGTAGCCACCAGGATGTCGCCGGAGGCGGCCATGGCGGGCGGTGTGGCGAGCGGCGCCGGCGCGGTAAAGAGGACGGTCCGCTCGCCCTTCGGATTGAAGGCCGCCAGCGTCGTGCCGCTTGCGACCACCACGAGGTCGTCGGGTGTGACGGCCGCTCCCGCCACCGGGAGGGCTGCGCTCCACACCTGCTTGCCGCTCAGGTCCACGGCGGCGACGCCGCCCGGGGCGGCGAGGTAGACGCGGTGGTTGTAACCGACCACGGGAGGCATGCTCGATGACTCGAACCCCGGCGGCAGGCGGAAGTCGATGAAGCGGCGGCCGTCCGGCGCCACGGCCCAGAGCGTGTCTCCGTGCAGCATGTAGACGCGCCCGCCCTCGTCGACGCTGAGCGCGCGCGGCACGAACCCGCCTTCCAGGCACCCGCGCAGTTTGAGGTCGGTGGTGGCGTAGCAGATGCGCCCCGGATTGGCGAAAGCCACGGTGGAGCCATAAAGCGCCGCGGCGATGGTGCGGCTGGGGATCCGCAATTGTCCGAGGTCGCGGGCGGAGAGCAGGCGCGCGGTTTGCGGATCGACCCGCACGGGTTCGGCCAGCACCTGCGCCTCGACCGCGGAATCGGCGCCGCTTCCGGAACTGCCGCCCGGCGGCTCGGCCTTGGCCTCCACGATGATGAAGCGGTCGCCCGCTCGCGCCAGAAATGTCTTGTCGTAGCTGTCGCCGTATGCGGATGGGAAGACGAACGATCGGGCGCCGTCCTGTAGTTTCCACGCGCAGACGTACCCGTCCAGGCCGATGCCGTAGAACAGGCCGTGGGGTGCGTCCATGAAGAGGTTCCCGGCGGAGTAGCGGCCGCTCGCGACGGACTTGGCCGCGAGATCGAAAAGCTGCCAGAAACCTTCGCCCTGCACCAGCACGCGGTCGCCGTCCTGGGTGACGAACTGCGGCGTCCAGCGCCCTGCCAGCGGCGCCTGCCAGCGGAGCACGCGGGGAGTCAGGCCCGCCGCGGCGGGCAGCCGCGAGTTGCGCGACGCGTTGCAGAACGGGTGCGGGCAGGTCCCGCCCGCCGGGGCGGTGGCGCGGGGCGGCGTCAGCGCGGCGGTCTGGATGAGGCTGGCGGGCGTCTCCACTTTCACGGAGTCCGCCAGCGGCGCAATGTATTCGATCACGATCTTGCCTCCGGGGCGTTTCGGTCCCGCCTGGCACGCCGCGCAGAGCAGCAGCGCGAGCGCGCTAAAGTGCGTGTACGGCGGCATCGGTTGTTATCACGCGCCGCACGATGGGCAGCAGCGCGGCCTCGTTCACGGCGGCCGGATTCTCGGCCAGTCCCAGCATGGCGCAGAACTTGCTGCGGAACGCGTTCTCCAGTTGCACATCGGATGAAACCGGCGCGGCGGCGCTCGGCCAGGAACCGCTGGTATTGCACTCGAGAATCAATTCGTAATCGTCATCCCAGCGCGAATTCGGCGCGTTGGGGTCGGACCGCTCCACCTCGATCTCGAAGTGCGTGCCGGGGTCGTCTTCCACGTCGTCGTAGCCGTCCTTGCCGGTGTTGTTGTTGGTTACCAGGAAACGCGGCGAGAACAGGATCTGGCACTTCTTGAATTCCCACGCCTGCGGCGTCCCGGTGCGGACTTTCCCGGTGGCGTACCACTTCCAGTTGAAGAAAGCCCACACGGCGCGGAACAGCTTGGCGACCAGCGATTTCAGGTTGGCCTCGTTATTGAACCAGAACGTCCACTTGATGCGGACGGCGATCACCAGGATGCCGTCGAAGGGGCCTTTCGAGAGGAGGTCTACAGTGTAACGGTCGGGGCCTGTGGCATAAAGGTAGAGATCGTACTTGCCGTGCGCGCCGGAAACTGCGTCCATGGCGTGGTTGATGGGCCAGTAGGCGTAGGTGCGGCGCGGGAATTGCGGGTGCGGCGGCAGATGATATTCCGTGTAAGGGCCGTGCTGCACCTTGAAGTTGACGCCGGTAACGCTGCGGGAAAACTCGGCGGCATGCCAGAGGTGCCGGTTGCGGACGCGCCGGTTGTTCTTCATCATGGCGCCGTCGGGCACGGCGCCGTCGGGAATGAACGGGTCTCCCGGCAGGTTGCAGAGAATCGAGGGCACCTCGTAGGAGAACTTGTCCCAGATTTCGTTGTATTCGTCCGGCAGCGCGTCGCCATGCCCGCTCTCGTGGGCCATGGTGAACCAGCCGTCGCCCTTGCTGGTGTTCTGGTTGTCGCCGAGCCGTCCGGTGCCGAGCCCGGCGTTCATCCACGCCACCCGGTCGTCGGGGCCCACGCGGACCACGTCGATGGTGTAGTGCGCGCGCGCCGCGGCGGCTACCGGCTGCACGAAGAACACGGCCGTGCCCCGGATCATCTCGTTGCCAACCGGGGCGAACTTGGTGCGGTGCGCGTTGTGGCTGTCGTCGCCGTTCCACCGGTCGGCCACCCCGGTGGCCAGGGTATCGGCCCACTCGTTGCGATCACCCTCGTTGGCGGCGGTGGCCGGCGCGTATTTGGAAGTGGCGGGCGGGTGCGTGCCTTCGATCACCGCCGGGTTCCAGGTGAAGTGATAGCGGAAGTAGTGGAAATTCACGAAGAGTTCGTTACCCGCGTCGCGCCCGCAGCAGCGGAGCACAAGCTGATCGTTGCGTCCGATGTCGAACCCCTTGGAGCCGTCGAACTTCACGCGCGTGTCCGCGTAGAATTGCGAGGAGTAAGGAAGGATGGAGTAGAACGACCCGCGGTCCGTGCGCGCCGGGCGGGTGGAAATTTCGCTGTTGGCCGCGTGCATGGGCGCGTGATCCAACCACCTTATGGCGGCGCGCGCGCCCACCACTTCGTTGGGGCTTTCGTCCGGCGTGCGCCCGTCGAAGCAGTCCCAGGTGTTGCCCTGCGCGATCACCAACCGCGTCCAATCCGCGTATTCGGCGAGGTAATACCGGCGCGGCATGTTCACCTTGCTGTAGTAGGACTGCTTGGCGCCGTCGTCGAACTCGTAGACTCCGGTGTTGGAAAGCTTGCCCGGGCCGTTCTTGCTGAACTCGTGGAAGAAGATGGCGACGCGGTCGGCGGCCGGCAGCGTGACCTGGTGGCGGTTCTCATCGGTCAGCACGATGTCGTCCAGGCAGAACGTCAGCGGTTTGGACGGATCGTTGCTCGACTGCACCTCCGCGTTGCTGAGCTGATCGAAGAACTTCTTCACCGGGCGGGTGTAGTACTTCGTTGACTTCCACAGCTCCGGAAGGTCGTAGAGTTTCAGGCGGTCCGCGGAAGGCTTCAGGCGGTTGGCGTCCTGCACGATCTCGATCTTGCGCGTGGCGGCGTCCACGGAATTCACAAACGTCTTGGCCGGGTGCCGCAGTTGCAGCATGATCTTGGCGTCGGGCTTGGCGTCGGCGGCGCCATCCTTGGTACGCTGCACGATCCAGGGCAGCGCCTGGCACTGCGTTTCCGCGTTGCCCTCGTTGAGCCACCAGTTGCTGCGGGTATCGGGCTCGTCAACGGGACCGCGCGCGGCGGGCGCGACGCGGAAACCCTCGGCGAACAGCGGCGGCGTGGAGATGCGCTTGTTGCCGTGGTCGGAGTGGCCGTAGTAGCGGTCGAAGAACTCGAAGCGCAGGAAGTGCCAGTGCGGGTCGAGCACCATTTTGGCGGGCGCGCCCTCGGAGCCGAGCAGGGCGCTGAAGGCGGAGAGACCCTCGAAGCGGAACTGCTTGGGGTTGTAAAGCGCCGGCATGGTTGGCCAGTCGGACTGCTTGAGCGACCATTCCTTCGGGAGGCGGAAGCAGAAGTAGCGGTCCTCGTGCGCCTGCTGCACTTCGCCGCCGAAGATGTAACGGTCTTTGGGCTCTTTCTTGCAGTCCGGCGCGCCGGTGGCGATGTAGGCGTCGGCGAACACCCAGCGCAGCGTGAACCAGTCGCGCGCGCGCTCGAAATCGAACGCCAGCAGGCCTTCGGCGCCGACCTTCTCCACGCGCTCGCCGGCGGCGTCGGTCACGATGACGGGCAGTTGCGGAGGGAAAACGCGCTCGTTCTTTTCCGGGTCCAGGTAGACGAGCTTGAGGTAGACGCGCAGCGTGGGCAGGGCGATGGCCTTGCCGCCCTCGCAAGGAGAGCCGTTCGCCAGGCGGTCGTAGAAACGGCAGGCGAAGGTATCCTCGGTGTCGGCGTACTTGCGGCGCTCCGCCTGGAAAGAGCGGCGGGTTTCGCCGTCGCTCCACCACCGTTTCTTGCAGCCCGCGATGCCTTCGCTTACCCGCGGGCAGGGCCACTTTTCAGGATTTATCCGGCTGCCCTTGCGGAACAGGAAGATCATGACGCGGCGGTTGGGTGCATTCTCCTCATTGCGCTTGGCCTTGTCCTTCTCCAGGTCCTTGGCTTCCTGCTTGGAAAAAAGCAGCACGGGATTGAATTCGGAACAGCCCTGATAATCTCCCTTGCCCTTGCCTTTGGGGTCCGTGCCGCCCGCCAGAAAGTCGCCCTTTTCCAGTTTCAAGTCGCCGCACAGGAAATCCATATAGGCGAGAAACAACTTGCCGCGAGTGGCCCGGTTGTTCTGGCCGTTGGGCGTGATGGTGTTGGCTTGCTGAAAGGTCTTCAGGTCGGGGTATTCGAGCGCCGCGAGCATGGTCTTGATGCACTCGTTGCCCCACTGGTCGCCCAGGAACGGATCGGAGTAGATGGCCTCCCACAGGTCGGCGTCGCGCACCAGGGCGGCATAGACCGCCTGCGCGCGCCGGCCGCTGAGGCGCTTGTTGTAGTCGTCCGCGCCCGTGGGATCGGCGTGACCGAAGACCCCGAGCGGCGCACCGGGGTTGTCGCGGCGCAGCACCTTCAGTTTGCGGAATTCCTTGCGTGCCTGCGGGCGGATGAAGGAAGAGTCGAACTCGAAACGCAGGTCGTCGATGCGCCAGCAGGCGATGGGATAGATGGCCGGGCGAAAGGTGTTCTTCTGGCCGGAAGTCGCCGGGCCGGCACGAAGGAGGTGTTCCACGCGGCTGTGAGGTCCGGATGCGGAACCTTCCAACTCGTCTTCGAAATCACCCATGGCTTAGCACCCGTGCACTTCCTTCAGCTTGGCTTGCGTGGCGGCGTCGCACACGCCGGTGACCTTGAGGTCGTGATCGCACTGGAACTCCTCGATCGCGGACTTCAACGCCTGCTCGGAGGCGCCCTCCTCCGGACCCCAATAGTAGCCCAGGTTGGTGAGCCGCGCCTGCTGGCCCGAAGCCGTGTCCTCCGGATCCAGGTGTCCGATCTTCACCGGGATGTCCATGTCCTCCACATCGTCGATGTTCAGCATGCCGGACGCCGCGTCGCGGTGAATCTCGCGCTCGATCAGCCCTTCGGCGTCCGTGGTCAGCTTGTACACGCCGCCCTGCACCTGGAGCGTGCAGGGTTTCTGGCCGACGGGTTCATCGTCTATGTTCCTTATCACGATGCGCAGCATGATACCGCGCTTGGTGGTTTCGAACGTGTGGCGCTGGTCGGTGGGGCGGGGGACCTCCTTCTCGCGCTTCTCCGGGATGAAAACGGCATCGCCCGGAAACAGCACGTTGGGGTTTTTGCGCCGGGTTTTCAGGTCCGCGTTCTTGGGATCGTCCCAGATGATGCGATAATCGCCGAAGCCGTACTTCTTGGCGAGCAGCGGCACGTGGTCGCCCTGCACGGCGGTGTGGGTGAGCGGCTGGCGTACGATGCGCCAGTCGCCTTCTCCGGTCCACTCGCGGGCGTCCAGGTTCGGGAAGCAGACCTTGCAGGTGCCCGCTTCGATGTTGTCGTGCCGCGCCAGGCCGTCGTCGTTCAGCGTGCCGCCGGTGGTTTCTCCGCCGGGGAGGGTCAGCCGGTAGGTCTCGGCGGCGACGGGCTTCTGCTGCTCGTTGATGAGCCGGATCTCGATCCAGTGGACCTTGCTCTTGTCGCTCTTCGGGGCGGGCTTGCCGGAATCCTCCCGGGGCGGCTCCCTGGACTCCGGCGGCTTCGACCCCGGCTCGCCCGCGGGCGTGGTCCAGCGCTTCAGCTCAATCAGCAGCAGTTCGCCGCGGAGGAAGGCCTTTTTCACGCGCGGCAGGACCCTGCGCCGCATGTAGTCGTCCGAAACGCGTTCGGGCAGCGCGTGCGATCCCGCGACCGCGCGAAACATGTCAAGGATGCAGCGCCGGCCCCAGTAATCGGTTGACCACTGGTCCAGGTACGACTCGAGAAAGCCGGGATCGGCCAGCTTGTCATCCGAGCGCTTTTCCGGCGGCAGAATGATGAGGAACGGCTGGCTGTACCGCTGGATAGGCCAACCTTTCCGCGCCTCGGACACGAGTTATCTATACCACATCTAGAAATGCGCGCGAAGCGCCGCGAACCGGGGAACTTCCAGCAGGCGCCCTTTGCCGGGGCGGATCTCCTGGCGTTCCAGCACCCAGGTGCGGGGATGCGGCACATAGACGGCGTTGATGCCCGCCTCGAGCGCCGGGTTGATGTCCGATTTCGGACTGTTGCCGATCATCCAGGTGCGGGCGGGATCCATGCGCCGCTCCTCCACCAGGCGGCGGTATGCGGCGGCATCCTTCTCCTTCACGATGGCGGTGTGGCCGAAGTAGACGCCCAGACCGGACCGGTCGATCTTGAGCTTTTGCTCCTCCGAATGGCCCTTGGTGAAGAGCGTGAGATCGTGCCGCATGGAGAGGTACTCGAGCGTCTCCGGCACGTCCGGCATGATCTCCAGCGGCTGATCGAGGATGCGCTCGGCGAAGGACATGACCGTGCGCAGATCCTCCTCGCGTACATGGCGCTCGGCCAGCCGCTGATAGCAGATGGTGAGGTTGCGGCCGAAATTGAGCGAACCGTATCCGTGGGACTTGAGGTTGGCCAGTTCGATCTGGTCGAGCACATCGCGGACCTGGTCCGCGTTGAGGCTGGAGTGATCGAGGAAGGCGACGAAGTCGGCAAAGGCCGCCTCGAAGTAGATGTTGTTTTCCCAGAGCGTGTCGTCGGCGTCGATGATGAGGTATTGGCGGACCAACTTCCAAGATAACGGGAATCACCGGGCGGCGCGGGGCTGAAGGCGGAAGGGGATTTCGATCACGGCGTCGAGCTCGATCGCCGCGTTGCCGCGCCGCGCGGGCGCGAAGTTCCACTTTGCGAGCGCCTCCTGGGCGCTGCGGTCGAGGCGGACGTCGAGGCTCTGGATGAGCACGATGCCGTCCACGCTGCCGTCCCTGCGGATTACGGCGGCGAGGCGTACTTTGCCCTCCACGCGTTCGTCCGCCGCGGCGGCGATGTACTTGGGATCCACCTTGCGCAACGGTTCGGGCGGGTAGAGCGCGGCGGCGGAAGGCGCCGGCGCGCGCTCCGCGAACCAGATGATCCAACTGCCCGAATAGCTGGTGGTGTTGGGCGTTTGCACGGCCATGCTGTAGACCGTGCGGCCTTCCAGTTGCGGCACGGGCGCGGCGCTCACCCTCAGCGCGGGTGAGGCGGGCGGGGGCGCGGCGCGCGCCGGGGCGGCATGCGCGGCGGCGCGCAGGTTCTCGATCGAGGTGGGGGCGGCGCGGGCCATCAGTGTGGGACGCCCGTCGCGGGCGCCGCCCCGCACCATGAGGTCCGGAACGAAGATGCGTGCGGACTCCACCGGCTCGCCGTTGCCGCTTCCCCTTCCGGGTTCGGGTCCGGCGGAGAACGCCGCAGGACGACTGGCCTCCGGCAGCGGCGATTCGAGCGTGGCCGATGGGTTGAGTCCCACGATGGCGGCGGTCAGCGCGCCGGACGGCAGTTCCAGCTCCGGCTGGAGCTCCGGCGCGCTGCGCACGGGCGCGGCGAATTGCCGCCGGGTGGGCGCGGCGGGTTGGGCGGGCTGGGCGAAGACGGGCAGCTTGGGGTTCAGGTTTACCGCCACCTCCAGCGCCGGCGCCGCCAGCACCGGCTGCTGCGGGGTGTCGCGGCGCGGCGCGGGCGCCTGGAACGGGCGCGGAACGGGCTTGGGCGCGGCGGTCGCGGCAGTCTCGACGGGCACGGTCAACCGGGCCGCGGGCGCCAGCCGCGGCGGCTCCGCGATGAGCGGTCCCGGCGCGGGCGCCGCCGGTTTCGGCTGCGGCGCTGCAAAGCGCTTGGGCGGGCTCACCGCGATCAGGTTGGGCGCGCGCAGCTCGCGCGGCAGTTGCACTTCCACCAGCGGGCGCCACACCAGTTGCGGCGCGCGCAGCGCACCCGGAGGGCGTGAGACTACCGCCTGCGGGGCTTTGCGTTCCACGCGGGGCGGACGCGCCGGCCCGCGGCGCTCCAGCGGCGAGACCTCCGGCAGCCGGTCGCGGAAGGTGTACCAGACCAGGCGGTCGCGGTGCGGGGCGATCTCGGATTCGTACAGCGTCTTGGGACGCTCGCCGGGCGCGCCGGGCTGCCCGGCCGCGACCCAGAGCAGCAGCGCCGCGTGGGCGGACATGGAGAACGCATGCGGCCAGGCGCGCGGCATCACATCCCGCCGGGTTTGCCCCCGAAGCCGTTGTGCGGGGCGAGGGTGCGCATGCGCATGGTCCGGCGCAGGAGCGGCAGATGCTGCGTGAGATACTGCTGAAGCTCGCGCAGGCGCGCTTCTTCGGATCGCGTGCCGAGCAGCACCATCAGGAAATCGAGGTCGGTCAGCGATTGTGCAAGCTGAAAACTGAGTTGTGGATCTTCCAGGTTGGGGTCGCCGTCGCCCGGGCCGGCGACCTCCACCAGTTCCTTGTAGAGGGTGAGTACCTCCGCCTGTAGCGCGGCGGGCGGCGCGGCTTCGCCGGCGTCGTCGAAGAAGCTGACCTCGGCGCGGAGGCAGTCCTCCTGCTGGTCCAGGTACACTACCTCGAAGCGGCGCACCCCGCGGGTGAGGATGTCCATGCGGCCGTCCCCGTAACGCTTCAGTACTTTCTCGACCAGCACGCTGCACCCGGTGTTCACGATGCCTTGCTCGCGGGCGAGCACGATGCCGAACTCGGAGGCGTCGCGAACGGCTTCTCCGACCATCCGCTTGTAGCGGGGCTCGAAGATGTGCAACGGCAGGGAAGTCCGGGGAAAGACCACCGCCTGCAACGGAAACAGCGGCAGGAGCGCGGCCATGTACCCATTATGACGCCGTTCCACGTGCTACCATAGCGCGCGCGGAGCATGGATAACAGGCTCAAACGTGCCCCCGGCATCTTTCTGGTGGGCTTCATGGGATCGGGCAAGACCACTGTGGGCCGGCTGCTTGCGGAGCGGCTCGGGTGGCCGTTCGCCGACGTCGATGACGATATCGAGGCGCGGGAGCGCACCACCATCACCGAAATCTTCGCGGCGCGCGGCGAGGAGGAGTTCCGGCGCGTGGAGACCGAGGCGATCCGGGAGCGCGTACGGGCCGTGTGCACGGGGATGCCCATGGTGGTGGCCCTCGGCGGCGGCGCCTTCGCGCGGCCGGAGAACCGCGCGCTGCTGCGCGACCACGGCATCACGGTGTGGCTCGATTGCGCGCTCGAAACCTTGCAGGCGCGGGTGGCGGGAGCGGAGCACCGCCCGCTGGCGCGCGATCCCGCGCGTTTCGCCGAGTTGTACGGCGAGCGTGCGGAGTCCTATGCCCGTGCCGATTTCCGCGTGGATGCTGCCGCGGGCGATCCCGAGGCCGTGGTGGAACAGATTCTGCGATTGCCGGCACTGCAATGAGAAATGCGAAACTGAGGCGGCAGGCGGCCGCCATCTTCAGAGCCGCGCTGGACGCGGCGGACCCGGTGGACGCGGTGACGCGCGCGCTCAAGCAGCGCGAGTACGGCGGCTACGAGAACATCTGGGTGATCGGGGCGGGGAAGGCCGGAGCGTCCATGGCGCGGGCCGCCGAGCGCGTGCTCGGGCGGCGCATCGCCGGCGGGCTGATCAACGTGAAGTACGAGCACGTCGCCAATCTGCGCCGCATCGAACTGAACGAGTGCGGCCACCCGGTGCCCGACCAGAACGGCGTGGACGGCGCGCGGCGTATCGCGGAAATGGCGGAGCGGGCCGGGGAGCGCGACCTGGTGATCTGCCTGATTTCCGGAGGCGCCTCGGCGCTGATGCCGCTGCCGGCCGATCCCGTCACGCTCGAACAGAAGCAGGCCACCACTAGGCTGCTGCTCGCCTGCGGAGCGGATATTCACGAGATGAACGCCGTGCGCAAGCACATCTCGCGCATCAAGGGCGGGCAACTGGCGCGCCTGGCCTCGCCCGCGCGCGTGCTGGCGCTGCTGCTCTCCGATGTGATCGGCGACGACCTCGACGTGATCGGCTCCGGGCCCACGGCGCCGGACGCTTCGACTTTCGCGCGGGCGCTGGAAATTCTGGACAAGTACGGGATTCGCGAGCGAGTGCCTGGAGCGGTACGAAAACGGCTGGAGGGCGGGGCCGAGGGGGCCGTTCCGGAGACTCCCAAGGCCGGCGATGCGGTGTTCCGGCGGGTGGAGAACCGGATCATCGGCAGCAACCGCCTGGCGGTGGATGCCGCGGCGGCGGAGGCGCGCCGGATGGGATTTCACACGCTGGTGCTCTCCACCTTCATCGAGGGCGAAACGCGCGACGTGGCGCGCATGCATGCGGCCATCGCCAGGGAGATTGCCGCCGCGGGCCGGCCGCTGAAACGGCCCGCCTGCATCATCACCGGAGGCGAGACCACTGTGACGCTGCGCGGCGGCGGGCTGGGCGGGCGCAACCAGGAATTCGTGCTCGCCGCGGCCATTGACATCGCGGGGCTGGAGAACGTGGTGGTGATGAGCGGCGGCACCGACGGCACGGACGGACCCACCGACGCTGCGGGGGCGATTGCTGACGGGCGCACGCTGGAGCGCAAGCCGGACGCCGCGGCGTATCTCGCACGCAACGATTCGTACAACTACTTCAAGGCGCTCGGGGACCTGGTGATCACCGGGCCGACCAACACCAACGTGATGGATGTGCGGCTGGTGATTGCGGGGTGATTTGAGTCGAGGCCACCGGTCCCTCGGGAGGTAGCGGCAGCAGGGGGTCCGGGCCCATCGCTACGAAGCCCACGGGTGTTTGTACGGCGGCCGGTATTCGCGCTTGAGAAGCGCCGCGGCGGCGGGATTGCTTACAATGCGCTCGCCGGCGGCGTCCCACTCCACGCGCGAACGCGTGCGGTAGCTGATCATGGCAAGCTGCACGGTGGCGGTGGAGCGGAAGCCGTCTTCGGGCACGCAAGCGGGTGGTTTGCGCTCGCGCACGGCGTCCAGGAAATTCGCCATGTGCAGCGGGCCGGCTTCGCTCTTCACGTCGCTCACGCGGCGCTCGCCCTTGCCGCGCGGGATGACGGTCCAGCGGTTGTCCGTTACGAAGACCGTCTCGCGCTCGCCGTAAAACAGGATGCCGTTGTTGACCTCGGGCGTGTACTCACCCGCGCCCCAGATGCGGTGCCGCCACACCACGGGGCACTTCTCGAACTCGAACTGCACCGTCAGGGTATCGGGGGTTGTGATCTTGCCTTGTAAAACGTAAAGCCCGCCCGAGGCGTAGACCGCTCGCGGCGTGGCCTCCCCGAGGGTCCAGCGGACGGCGTCCATCAGGTGAATGCCCCAGTCCACCAGGTGGCCGTTGCCGATGGCTTGTTCGAGCCGCCAGCTCTTGTGGCCCACCGCCGGACTGTAGGGCAGCCTGGGAGCGGGTCCGCACCAGGTTTCCCAGTCGAGCGATGCCGGGGGCGGTTGCGGCGTGGGGTCGGGCGTGGCGGCGCTGAAGTGGATATTGGCTTCCACCTGCACGATGCGCCCGGCTCCGCCCGCCCGGATGTATTCGGCCGCCTGCCGGATGGCCGCCGCCTGCCGCCGCTGGAAGCCGATCTGCACGATGTTGCCGGCGGCGCGGGCGGCATCCACCATGGCGCGGCCCTCGCGGATGTCGTAGGCCAGGGGCTTCTCGCAGTAGATGTCCAGCTTCTTGCGGCAGGCGGCGAGGAACGGCAGTGCGTGCCAGTGGGGCGGGGTGGCGATGATCACCGCCTGAAGGCCCGGCTCGGCGAGCAGCTCTTCGTAGCGCGCGAAGGTCTTCGGGCGTGTCCCTTGCGCCTTCTCCACCGCGGCGGCGGCGTCAGCCAGGTGCCGGGCATCCACGTCGCAAAGTGCAATCACGTCCACACCGCCGGTTTTCATGGCGGCGTTCAGGTCCACCATCCCGTACCATCCGCACCCGATCAGTCCCATGCGCAGCGGGGCGGCGGCGCGGCTGAGGCCGGCGGCGGCCAGCGTCCCGAGAAATTCGCGGCGATTGCTCATAGCAAGAAGCATACCAGCGCCGCGGGTGCGGTATAATGGGACCACACCCGAGCTTGCGGACACGGTTTGTGTGTTTGTATGCTGAAAGTTCGCGGATTCGTGGACGGGTGGCCGAGTGGTTAATGGCAACAGACTGTAAATCTGTCGCCCCTTGCGGGC
>JBHGBM010000062.1:0-33924 GCA_041946965.1 Bryobacteraceae bacterium | reverse complement strand
CTCTTGAGGACGATGGCGTCGTCGCCGGACCAGATGTCGCAATCGGAGATGCGCACGCGCGAGCAGGCGTCGATATCGATGCCGTCGTTGTTGCGGTTGACGCGGCTGCGCACGGTGATGCCGCGGATGGCGACGCCCTCGCAGCCGAGGTAGTGCTGCACCCACATGGGGGAATCTTTGATGGCCACGCCGTCGATGGCCACGTCGCGGCAATTGATGACGCGGATCATGTAGGGCCGCACCTTGTAGGGACCCTTGAAGGCGGCGCCCTGGCCGTCAATCGTTCCGCGCCCGGCGATGCCGATGTTCTCGCAATCCTCGGCGTAGATCAGGCTCTTGTCGGTGTAGTTGTCGGTGTAAGAGCGCGGCTTCTGGACGGTGACGGGATAGTGGTTCAGGTCCTTGCTGCCGAGGAGCGTGGCGCCGGGATCGAGCCACAGGGTGACGTGGCTTTTCAGGAAGAGAGTGCCGGAAAGATACCGGCCGGGAGGCAACAGCACCGCGCCTCCGCCGGCGCGCGCGCAGGCGTCGATGGCAGCCTGAAGGGCCATGGTGTCAAGGCGGTTGCCGTCTCCCGCGGCGCCGTGATCGCGAACGTTCACGGCGGCGGCGAAGAGGCCGAGGAAATCGCGGCGTGTAGGCATGATTCAACCTCTCTCCAAGGTGGAGACCGCCCAAATGTACCACGCATTGTGGGGGCTCCAGTACTCGGTGGTCCGCCAGTCGAAGCCGTTGTAGGTGTCCAGAACCGGCTCGTCCTTCATGTTTCCGGCGATGCCGTTCATGATGCCGCCGGGAATCAGGCCCACGAAGCGGGAGTGCGGGTAAGGGTTGCGCATGCCTTCGCCGGTCATGAGGCAGGCGGCGAAGGGGTTGGCGCCCATCACCCATTCGAGTTGCCGGAAGGCGAGGTCGCGCCGGCCGGCGGCGGCCAGCAGCGTGGCGTAGCACAGCAGGTGCGAGGTGTTGCCGATCCACCAGCGCTGTTTGCGAACGGGCATGAAATAGCGGTAGGTGAGGGCGCCCGCCAGCGGCCGGTAGGTTTCCGGCGTGGGGGCGCCGTCGAAGACGCCGTAGGGGATGGTGTCGTAGGGCGAGTGGGCGGCGAGCGGCGCCAGGTAGTTGTCCAGGTGCATGGTGACGGCATCGCGCCAGCGGCGGGCGTCGCGGTGCGAGGGGAACTCCGAGGCAAGCTCGAGGAGCGCGAGCGGGGGCAGCGCAGAATCCACGGCGTTGGCGTAGGGGCCGGCATCGGTCTCCGAGGCGCGCCAGTATCCGCGAATCTCTTTTTGGCTGCCGGCGTAGGCGGTCTGTTGCAGGCCGAGCAGGAGGCCGCCGAGGAGGGTGGCGGCGGCCGCGTAGGCGTCCTCGCCGGTGGCGCGGTGGAGCTCGAGCGCGGCGAGCGCCGCCCAGCTCAGGGTGCGGGTATCGCCGGCGGGTTTCCACGCCTTCCAGCAGCGCAGCGCGGCCTGGAGGCAGGCGCGGTCGCCGAGGTCGCGCGCGGACATGGCCTGGAGGGTGACGAACATGGCCTGCACAAGGCCGGGCTTGGAGGGGTTGATGTAGCGGTCGTCCTTCGTGCCGGGCTGGTTGTCGGTCCAGTGGTTGTCACTGTTGTCGCCGTTGACGCCGCCGGCGGTGTCGTTCCAGACCAGGCCGTCCCGGTCCTGCATTTTGAGGAAGTAGCGGTTGCCCCAGCGGACCTCCTCGTGGAGGGCGCGGAGGCCGGAGCCGGCGGCGTCCCACTTTTCACCGAGGTTGCGGGCGAGGCGCAGCAGCGCGATGCCGTTGAGGAGGGTGGCGCTCATCCACTTGCGCAGGTCGCCGGCGTCGTGCCAGCCGCCGGTGGTGTCGATGTGCTCTCCGGTATCGCGCCGGCGCGCGTCGTCGAGGTGGCAGACGGGGTGGACGTTGGGCACCTCGACGCCGCAGCGCTGCTGCCGGTAATAGCCGACGGCCTTGGGCAGCGTGCGGCGCCAGACATCCTGCCGGATGAAAAACGGCACGGAGAGCTCTTCGCCCACCGAGACCTGGTACATGCCGGGGCGGGTGACGTCGCTGAAGTCGCCGGTCCAGCACTGGACGATATCGGTGGCGACCTGTTTGAGCGGGCGCGTCTGACGGAACCCGCCGCCGGCGATATCGCGGAGGACGAACTGGGGCGGCGCGTCCTCGCCCGCGTAGCGCAGCAGGGCGATTTTGCGGGACTGGGGCAGGAAGCCCAGGTGATTGATGGCCAGCAGGGGCGCATCGACGGGGACCATGCTTTCCACCGGCTCGATTTGCGGCTCGCCGCGCTGCGCCAGGGCGGGCGCGGCGAGGCTTAGCGACAGAAACTGGCGGCGGTTCATGACACTCATTGTTACACTCAGAGTTCCGCCATGCTTCAACTGAACCGCAGGGAGTTTCTAGGGGCGCTGGGCGCCGCCGCCGCGCCGGACGAACGCACCAACGTGCTGCTGATCATTTCGGACCAGTTTCACCATTCCGTGATGGGGGCCGCGGGCCATCCGGTGGTGAAGACACCCAACCTGGACCGCATCGCGCGCGAGGGGGTGCGATTCGACAACGCGGTGTGCGCCACGCCGTTTTGCAGTCCGAGCCGGGCCACGATCATGACGGGCATCTACCCGCACGCGCACGGCATTACGTATAACGTCGGGAACCCGGAGCGCGGGCTGGACCCGAAGCTAGGGTCGACCGAGAACACGCTTTTCGCCGCGGGTTACGCCTGCGCGCAGAGGGGCAAGTGGCATCTGGGCGAGAAGGCGCGGATTCCGGCCTATGCGAAAGACGGCGACGTGGAGTACAAAGAGGGCCGGAGGCGCGAGGTGGTGTCCACGCCGGCGGTGAAGAAGGCGGTGGAGGCGTTCGGCGACCGCACGGTGATCATCGGCAGGACGGAGAGGCCCGCGCCGGAGAACGTGATTACGGACGCCGCGCTGGAGCAAATGCGGGCCCTGGCGGGAAAGCCGTTCTTCCTGACGGTGAGCCTGCCCGCGCCGCACGCGCCTTGGGCGGTGGCGGAGCCGTATTACAGCATGTACGAGCGGGCGCGCATCCCGCTGCCCGCCAACCGCGGGTTCGTGGAGGAAGCCGACCGCGAGACCCCCGCGCGCAGGCTGGGCGAACTGCTCGGCGAGGAAGGCCTGCGCGAATACCTGGGTGTGTATTACGGGATGGTTTCGATGGTGGACTGGAACGTCGGGCGCCTGCTCGAGGGGTTGCGCCGGCTGAACCTGGAACGCAACACGCTGGTCATTTTCGTCTCCGATCACGGCGACATGCAGGCCGGACACATGATGTACGGCAAGATTACGGCCTCCATGTTCGAGGAGACCACGCGCATCGCGCTGCTGATGCGCCTGCCCGGGCGCATTCCGGCGGGGAGGGTGGTGCGCACCCAGGCAGGGCATGCCGACCTGCGTCCGACCATCCTGGACTATCTCGGTTTCCCGGCGCCGGAACGGGTGCACGGGCGCAGCCTGCGGAGCGTGATCGACGGGCGGGAAGACCTGGCGCGTCCGATGTTCTGCGAGCGCGAGCGCGGCCCGAAGAATTTCCAGCGGGTCATACGCACTCTGGAGTGGAAGTACTGCTATTCGTCGAGCGGCAACTCGCAGCTCTACGACCTGGGGAAGGATCCGGGCGAGACCCGCAACGTGATTGGGGAGGCGGGCGCGGTGCGTGGGAGACTGCACGCAACGCTCAGGGCGTGGATGCAGGAGACGGGGGATCCGCGGGCGGCGGCGATGGAAAATGGGGGAATGTCCCGTCTGTCCCCCGTTTAGTCAGGCGCTCATGGCTTCCATGTTCTGAGCCAGCGGGCGTCACCTTCGATTCGGAATTCGGGGGCGGCGGGGGGGATGAGCCAGACTTCGCCCTGGCAGAAGGGCATTCCGGCGATCGTGCCGCGGCCTTCGACGGCGACGAGCCACTCGGGGCGGCCGGCGCCGGCGAAGGTTTCCGGGCCGCGAAATTCTTCGGTGACGAAGTGCGGCGAGCGGACGAGCACGCGGCCGTCGGGGACCGAGGCTCCAGGGTGGGGGCCGAGATCGGCGAGTTCCACGGCGCGTTCGAGGTGGAGGTCGCGCGGGCGGCCGTAGTCGTAAAGCCGGTAGGTGGTATCGGCGTTCTGCTGGATCTCGCAGAGCACCAGGCCGGCCCCGATGGCGTGCACGGTGTGGGCCGGAGCGAAGTAGGCTTCACCCGGCTTCACCGGGATCCAACGCAGCAGGTGCTCGATCTCTCCGGTGAGGGAGGCCTCGCGGAGGCGCTCGCGGGTGAGCGGTTGGCGGAAGCCCAGTCCCAGGGCGGCGCCCGGCTCGGCGCGCAGCACGTACCACATCTCGGTTTTGCCCTGCTCGCCGTCGGCGTCGTCCGGATGCACCTGCACGGAGAGTTTCTCGGAGGTATACAGCAGCTTCACCAGGATGGGCAGCTCCTGTTCGGCGAGGAACCAGATCTCGCCGACTTTGCGCCCGTCGCCGGGGTGCCAGGGGGCCAGGTCCGTGCGTCCCCAGATCTTTTCGCGCAGGGAAGGAGTGAGCCGGAAGGGTTTCATTGACGGTTGACGATGAACTGGTGGATGCGGTCGAGTCCGCGGCCGAGCTCCCGCATGGAGGTCGCGTAGGAGATCCGTATGTGCCGCCCGACGCCGAAGGCTTCGCCGGGCACGACGGCCACGAGCGCCTCCCTGAGCAGGGCTTCGGCGAACTGGGCGGCGGTCTCGCTGCCGTCGAGCCCCACGGCGATGTTGGGAAACGCGTAGAACGCTCCGTGCGGCTGGTTGCAGCGCACGCCGGGGATGGCGCGCAGGCGTTCCACCACGAAATCGCGGCGGCGCCGGTATTCGGCGAGCATGGCGCGCACGGCATCCTGCGGCCCGGTGAGCGCCTCGACGGCGGCCTTCTGGGCGATGGAGTTGGGGTTGGAGGTGGAGTGGCTCTGGAGCTTAAGCAACGCCCCGATGATGGGGGCGGGCGCCAGCGCGAAGCCCACGCGCCAGCCCGTCATGGCATAGGTTTTCGAGAGCGAGCCCGCTACCAGCACGGTCTGCCTGGCGCCGGGAAGCGAGGCGGCGGAGAACGGTTCCAGGCCGTAGACGAACTGGCAGTAGCACTCGTCGACCAGCAGATAAATGCCGCGGCGGGAGGTGAGCCAGCAGATCTTCTCGAACTCCGCGCGGTCCAGCACGGCGCCGCTGGGATTGGAGGGCGAGTTGAGGATCACCATGCGGGTGCGAGGGGTAAGGTGGCGTTCGATCATGCCGGCGGTGAGCGCGAAGCCCTCTTCCTCGTCGGTGCCCACGAAGACGCACTTGCCGCCAGCGTAGTGGACCACGTCCTGGTAGGTCACCCAGAAGGGCACGGGGATGATGACCTCGTCGCCCGGGTTGACGAGCGCCTGGGTGAGGTTGAACACGGCGTGCTTGCCGCCCACCGTCACCAGGCATTCCTCGGGCGTGTAGTTGGTGCCGAAATCCTGCCGGTGGCGGAAGCAGACGGCCTCGCGGGTTTCCCTGGCGCCGCCCGCGGCGGTGTACCTGGTGAAATTCTGTTCGAGCGCGCGGATGGCGGCGTTCTTAACGTTCCTGGGGGTGGGGAAATCGGGCTCGCCCGCGCCGAAATCGACCAGGTCCGCGCCGGAGGCGCGCAGACGCTCGGCTTCGGCGGCCACCTTCATGGTGGAGGATATGCTGATGGCGGCAATGCGTGCGGCGATTTCCATGGTTCAGGCCTGCCGCAGCATGCGGTTGCGCAGGCGCGCCTCGACGGCCGGCGGCACCAGCCCCGCGATGTTGCCTCCCAGGCCGAACACTTCCTTGACCAGCCGCGAGCTGATGAACGAGTAAGCTTCGCCCGACATCAGGAAGACGGTCTCGATGCCGGGTCCCAGGCGGCGGTTCATCAAGGCCATCTGCAATTCGTACTCGTAATCGGAAATGGCGCGGATGCCGCGCAGGATCACGGTGGCTCCGAGCTCCATGGCATGGTCCACCAGCAGGCCGCCGAAGGAATCCACCTCGACGTTCGAGTAGGGTTTCACCACCTCGGAGAGCATCTCGGCGCGCTCGGCGACGGTGAAGAGCGGCTGCTTGTTCTCGTTCCGCAGGATGGAAACGATGAGCCGGTCAAAGAGCTTCGACCCGCGTTCGATGAGGTCCAGGTGACCGTTCGTAATGGGGTCGAACGAGCCCGGATAGATGGCGGTTACACCGCCCGGTCTTTGCATGGTTCTGTTCCGATTTTAGCGAACTCAGCGCGATAAAATGGCATTTAAGCTTTCCGATTCCATGCTGCTCTACGCCCTTACCATCCTGGTGTCGGCCTTTCTGCTTTTTCAGGTCGAACCCGTAATCGCCAGAATCATTTTGCCCTGGTTCGGCGGATCGGCCGCGGTGTGGACCACCTGTCTGCTTTTTTTCCAGGTGGCGCTGCTGCTCGGCTATCTCTATGCACACGTGCTGGTGCGCTACCTGAAGGCGCGCGCCCAGGTGCTGGTGCACTGCGGGCTGTTGCTCGCCAGCCTGGCCGCGCTGCCCATTCTGCCGGGCGCGGGATGGAAGCCGGCGGGCAGCGAGGAGCCCACGTTCCGCATCCTGCTGCTGCTTTCGGCCACGGTGGGACTGCCGTTTTTCCTGCTCTCGACCACGGGGCCGCTGGTACAGGCCTGGTTTGCGCGGCGCTTCGAAGGCGTCACGCCCTACAGGTTGTATGCCCTTTCGAACGCCGGGTCGATGTTCGCGCTGCTCAGCTACCCGGTGCTGGTGGAGCCGTCGCTCACCACGCATCAGCAGGCGTACGGATGGTCGTGGGCGTACGCGGGCTTCGTGGTGTTGTGCGGGCTGACGGCGCTGGTCTCGCGGCAGGGCAAGGATACGGCCGCGGTGATGGCAGCCAAGGGCGAACCGCGCCCCACCGCGGCAACCTACGCTCTCTGGATCGGGCTGCCCGCCTGCGCCTCGATCCTGCTGCTCTCCATCACCAATCACCTGACGCAGAACGTGGCCGCCATCCCGTTCCTATGGGTGCTGCCGCTGAGCCTCTACCTGCTCAGCTTCATCGTGACGTTCGAGCGGGCCGCATGGTACCGTCGCAACCCGTTCCTGCAACTGTTCGCGGTGGCGCTGGGCGGCATGGCTTACGCGCTCGGCGGCGACTTCGAAAACACCGGGATCAAGGCGTTGATTCCGCTGTTCTCCGCCGGCCTGTTCCTGTGCTGCATGGTGTGCCACGGGGAACTGGCCCGCATGAAACCGCATCCGCGCTGGCTCACGCACTATTTCGTGATGATCTCGGTGGGAGGCGCGCTGGGCGGCATTTTCGTGGGAATGATCGCGCCGCGCGTGTTCCGCGGCTATTTCGAGCTGGAGGCGGGCCTGGCCGCCACGGGCGTAGTGGTGTGGATCGTGTTGTGGCGCGAAGCCCGGGACAGTTGGCGCCGCGTCGCGATGGCCGCCGCCGGGGTGGCGGTCTGCGGGCTGGTCGGCTATCTCGGCATGGAGATTCGCGAGCGGACTGTGGGATATCGCGTCATGTCGCGGAATTTTTACGGCAGTCTGCGCATCTCCGATTCCAACGATGCGGGCGAGGAGAGTGCGGTGAGGAAGCTGCTGCACGGCACCATCGATCACGGCGAGCAATACCTCAGCGCGTCGCTGCGACGGAAGCCCACCACGTATTACAGCGCGGGTTCCGGCGTGGGGTTGGCGATTCGCGAGGCGCAGCCGCGCGGCCCCATGCGGGTGGGGGTGATCGGGCTGGGCACGGGGACGCTGGCCGCCTACGGCCGGCCGGGCGACGTCTACCGGTTCTACGAGATCAACCCCATGGTGCGGGACCTGGCGCAGCGGGAGTTTACGTACCTGGGCGACTCGATGGCGAAAGTGGAGGTGGTGCTCGGCGATGCCCGTCTTTCGCTGGAGCGCGAGCCTTACCAGTACTACGACGTGCTGGCCGTGGACGCCTTTTCGGGCGATTCCATCCCCGTTCACCTGCTCACCCGTGAGGCGTTTCAGCTTTACTTCCGCCAGCTCAAGCCGGGCGGCGTGGTGGCGGTGCACATCTCGAACAAGTACCTCGACCTGCAACCGGTGGTTCTGCTGGCGGCGGGATCCCTGGGGATGCACACCGCCCTGATCGACACCGAGGACGACGAGGAAGACGCCGCCGTTTTCGGCTCCACGTGGATCCTGGTGAGCGCGCGCCAGGACCTGTTCGAGACGCCGGATATCAAAGCCAATTCGAGCGTGGTGGAAGGCAAGCGCGGCGTGCGGCTGTGGACCGACGACTACAGTAACCTCTTTCAAATCTTGAAATAGCGCACGGCTTGGAGTACCATCGGGATGCCGAGGTTTAATAGCCATGCGTCTTCCGACGATCTCCGTTCGCGTCTTCTGCTTAACTTTGGTTGCAGTGTTACTGGCTGCCGCGCCGGTGCTTGCCGCGATTACCGCTGACCCGTCAGCAGTGACTCTATCGTCCGCACAGGGCTTGCAGTATCAAGAAGTCACCATAGCGGGCGCCAAGGCGAAGAGCATCGCCTGCACTGGCACCGTGACTTCCCCGGCGGGCGCCACATACCCTGCATTCCAGGGCACAGTTCTGTCCGAAACCAGCGTGCGGGTTGCGTTGAACGTAAGTGTCCTGAGTTGGTTTCCAACGACACTGACGGGTAAGTGCACGGTCACCGGGGACGACAACTCCACCGCCGACATCAGCGTGACTTTCTCGACGACCGCGCCGACACTCCAGGTTAGCCCGAGCGTCCCGATGCAGTTTGCATCGTCGGTGGGTGGAGGCGTGCTGCCTGCTCAGACACTGTCGGTTTCGAGCGGCGGATATGCAGTCAACTTCACCGCCGCGGCCTCGGTGGCGCTAGGGTCGCCGACCATGTGGCTGAGCGTGACGCCTGCCAGCGGCACTACCGTTGCCAACGGAACCGTGCAGTTGCAGGTCGCGGCGAACGCCGCGAACCTGCCGGCGGGGACGTATAACGGTACGATCACCGTGACCCCCAGCGGGGGTACGGCGGTTACTGTGAGCGTCACTTTGACGGTGGGCGGAACGAGTTACCTGTGGGTGAGCAACTCGAACGTTGTGTTCGATTACGTGACGGGGCAGCAGACGCCCACCGGGGCTCAGCTTACGCTTCAGAGCAATATCGGCGCAATGAGTTTCACGGTGGATCAGACGTATCCCGCTTGGCTCCAGATCAGCCCGCTCTCGGGGATCTTTACTTCGGGCACGGCCTACCTCACGATCACGCCGGTGGTGAGCGGGTGCGCTCTCAGCGTGTGTCAAGCCACGCTGACGATCCGGGATTCTTACGGCTACGTGGCCTACGTGAACGTCACCCTTAACATGAACGCCACGGGAACGGTGAGCGCTTCGCCCAATTCGCTGACGTTCACGTACCTGCCCGGCAGCACGTCCTATCCAGCCGGCCAGTCATTCGTCGTGTACGGCAGTACCGCCTTCACGGTATACGCTTACTCCACGGGAGGCTGGTTGAGCGCCACCCAGAGCGGTTCCAGCGTTTACGTCTACGTGAATCCGACCAACCTCACCGCGGCGACTTACACGGGCTACGTGCAGATCAGCAGCAGCAGCCCGGTGGCCACCTTCAATGTGCCGGTCACGTTTCAGGTGGGGACGGGCGGCTACGGCAGCACGGTGGCCGGACCCAGTTCGCTGACCTTCTCCATGCAGCAGGGGGGCGTGGCGCCGCCGTACCAGACCATCGTGGTGGCGGGCGGGACGAACAGCAGCTACACGGCTTCGGCCACCATCACCACGGGCAACAACTGGCTGACGATATCGCCGACCGTGGGCCTGACGCCGGGGCAGATCACGGCGACGGTGAACACCAACGCCACCGGCATGGCGGCGGGCAATTACGACGCGACCATCACGGTGACGTCGTCGCTGGGCACCATGAACATTCCGGTGAGGCTGGCCATCGCCTCGACCCCGGTGGTGATTCCGGGGCCGGGCAACATCACGCTGAATTACCAGGCGGGCAGCACGGCTCCCGGTCCGCAGATGGTCCAGATCAGCACCAGCAGCGCCGCCACGGCGTTCAATTTCAGCGCCACGACGGGGACCACGTGGCTTCAGGTGCAGCCGCAGGTGGGAGTGACGGGGACCAACCTGGCCATCGTTCCGAGCGTGTTGGGACTGCCGGTGGGGATCAACTCCGGAAGCGTGACGATCACGGCCACCAATCCGAGCGCGGGCGCGGCGGCGAACTCGCCGATCACGATCCCGGTGGTCATCAACGTGTACGGCACGCAGGGGCTCTCGGCGAACCCGGCCTCGCTGACCTTCACGACCGGCGTGGGCGGGACGCCGGCGGCGCAGACGGTGTCAATCTCCACCGACGTGGCCAGCACGTACACGGCCTCGATTACGTCGGGAGGCGGCTGGCTCCAGGTGACGCCGGCGTACGGGTCGACGCCCGCCACGCTGACGGTGCAGGTGGCGTCCGCTACGCTTTCCGCGGGGACTTACAGCGGGAACATTGCCGTTACCACGCAGAACGGCACCGTCAATATCCCGGTGACGCTGACGGTGGGCGGCGGCCTTGCGGGAACGCTTTCCGCCAACCCGCTCAACCTGAGCTTCGACTACACCCAGGGTGAAGCGGCCCCGGCCGCCAAGACGGTGCAGGTTTCCAGCAGCGGCGCCTCGCTCACGTTCAGCGCCACGGCTTCGACGAACTGGATCACGGCAACCCCGGCCTCGGGCTCGACGCCCGCCACGCTGAACGTGTCGGTCTCCCCCGCGGGGCTTGGCGCGGGCACTTACAACGGCACGGTCACGATTACCTCGGCGGGCGCGCAGGGCAGCCCGCAGACGGTGAACGTGTCGCTCACGGTACGGCCCGCTCCGGTGATCACGGTGGATCTTTCGGCGCTCAGTTTCAGTTTTCGCACGGACGGCCCGCCGCCGGCCGCGCAGCGCGTGCAGGTGAGCAGCACGGGCGCGGCGCTCGGGTTCACGGCCACGAGCAGCGCCGCGTGGCTGGTTGTGACGCCGGCCGGCGGCACGACCCCGGCCGCGCTGACGATTGCGGTGCTGCCCGCGGGCCTCGCGGCGGGCCGCTACACGGGTGCAATTCAAGTGGCTTCAACGGCGACGCCGGCCAGCTCGCGCACCATTGACGTGGTGTTCGATGTCGCGGGGCCGCTGCCCACGCTGACGCGCGTGACCAACGCGGCCAGCTATGCCGAGAACGTGATCTCGCCGGGGATGGTGATGACGCTGTTCGGCGAAAACATGGGTCCGGCGGAACTGGCGCGGCTGAGCCTGGATGCCAACGGCCGCGTAGCGAAGACCGCCGGCGGAGTGCGGGTGCTGGTCAACGGCCTGGAGTGCCCCATGATTTACGCGGTGGCGAACCAGGTTTCCGCGATTGTTCCGTACCAGGTGGCGGGGGCCCGGGAAGCGAGCGTTCAGGTGATCTACCAGGGCAACCGGTCCAACAGCAAGCCGGTGAGGGTGGCGACCTCCGCGCCGGCCATTTTCACGGCCAACGCATCCGGGACCGGGCCCGCCGCCGCGCTGAACCAGGACTACAGCGTCAACTCGCAGGCCAACGGCGCCGCGCGCGGCTCGGTGCTGATGCTGTTCGTCACGGGCGAGGGCCAGACAATTCCGTTCGGTGAAGACGGCAAACTCGCCTCCGGCGACGTGAACTCGCTGCCCAGGCCGGTGCTGCCGGTTTCGGTCACTATCGGCGGCGTGCCCGCGAACGTGCAATACGCCGGCGCCGCGCCGGGCATGGTGGCGGGCGTGATGCAGGTGAACGTGGAGGTGCCGCTTGCCGCCGGCACGGGCGCGCAGCCCGTGGTGGTCCGGGTGGGCGACGCCTCGAGCGCGGACGGCGTCACGGTGGTGGTGAAGTAGAGGGCGGCGTTGGCCGTCACGCCTCCAGCCGCACGGCGGGTGCGGCCGGCCGCCTACGGAGTGTTTCTTGCCGTGTTCGGGGTGTGGCTGGCGGCGAGCCACGCCCCGTACCTCAGGCTGCCGTTCTACTGGGACGAACTGGGGCAATTCGTACCCGCCGCGCTGGACCTGTTTCGTGAAGGCGCCTGGGTGCCCCGGACCGCGGCGCCCAACGTACACCCGCCGGGGCTGATGGCCTACCTGGCGCTGGTGTGGAGCGCGGCGGGGTACGGGATCGCGGTAACGCGCGCGGCCATGCTGGCGGTGGCGGCCGCCGCGGCGTTGTTCGCTTTTCTGCTCGCCATTCAGCTTTGCCGTGAAGCGCCCGGCCGGCCGGCCTTCGCCGCCGCGGCGTTTCTGTGCGTTTCGCCGCTGTTTTTCGCGCAGGCCATGATGGCGCAGCTCGATATGCCGGCCATGCTGCTCACCACCGTGGCGCTGCTGCTGTTCTTGCAGGAGCGCATGGCGGGTTCGATCGCGGCATGCACCGCGCTGGTGCTGGTGAAGGAGACGGGGCTCATCGTTCCGCTGGTGTTCGCGGGCTGGCTGTGGCGGGAAGGAAGGCGGCGCGAGGCGCTCCGGTTCCTGCTGCCCGGCATTGGGCTGGCGGCGTGGCTGGCGGTGCTCGAACTGCGCACCGGGCACCTGTTCGGGAACCGCGAGTTCACCGACTACAACCTGCTGTATCCGCTGCACCCGGTGCGGCTGGCCGTCACGCTGGCCCGCCGGCTCTGGTACCTGTTCGTGGGGGACTTTCACTGGATCGGGTCGGCCGCGCTGGTCTGGGCATGGCGGCGCACGGCGCTGTTCTCTTCGCGCGCCTGGCGCATCGCGTGGACGGTATTGGCCGCGCACGTGGCGCTGCTGACGGTGACGGGCGGGGCGGCGCTGGAGCGCTACCTGCTTCCGGTGGTCCCGATTCTGTACGGGGGTTTCGCGGCGGCGATGGCTTTCTGGCGGAAGGGACCGCGGCACGCGGCGCAACTCGCGCTGGCGGCGGGACTGGCGGCGGGTATTTTTTGGAATCCTCCCTATGCTTTTCCGCTGGAGAACAACCTGGCGTTCACGGATTTCGTGCGGCTGCACCAAGCCGCGGCGGACTATGTGGAGGCCCGCTTTCCCGGGCGCGCGGTGTTGACGGCGTGGCCGCTGAGCGCGGCGCTGGCGCGGCCGGAGTTTGGCTACGTGCGCCGCAAGTTGCCGGTGCGAAGGTTGCGCGATTTCCGGCGCGAGACCCTGCGGGCGCAGGACTGGAACGGCCGGCCGGTGCTGATCCTGTTCAACCCCGCGTGGCAGCCGCGCCGGGACGTACTAAGCTGGGCCGGCGCCCTGCGGGCCCGCTTCTACAACTACGAGCCCGGGATGACGCCGGCGGAGGTCCAGGCCGCGCTGCCGCTGAAACCGGCCGCGCGCTGGGAGCACAACGGCCAGTGGATCGAAGTTTACGCGGCGCCCAACGAAACTTTCTGGCCCGAACGGCAGGAGCGGTAGACGGCGTCGACGATCTCGAGCGCTTCGCAGCCCGATTCGCCGGACACCAGCGGCTTTCTGCCGGTGCGGATGGCTTCGGCGAAATCGGTGAACTGCCGCTCGAAGGGTTCGAGGGAAATCGCCATCGGATCCGAGGAGCCGGAGTAGGTGGGGGGCGCCACCGGCGCGGGCTCGCCGGAATCGTTTTCCACGTCCCAGGTAGTGATCTTGTCGCCCGAAATGATGCAGGTTCCCTTGGTGCCGTGGATTTCGATGTGCTCGGTGTAACCCGGCCAGAACGCCGTGGAGGCTTGCAGCACTCCGGTGGCGCCGTTGGCCCACTTGAAGATGGCGTTCACCACGTCTTCCGATTCGATCTTGTGCAGGGCGCCCAACTGCCACATGCCGAACACCTCGCGCGCCGGTCCGATGAGCCAGCGGAGGATGTCCACCTGGTGGATGGCCTGGTTGATCAGGGCGCCGCCGCCTTCCACGGCCCAGCTTCCCTTGATAGGGCGGGAGTAATACTGGGGGGAGCGGTACCACTTCACGTAGCAGTCGGCTTGCAGGATCCTGCCCAGGCGGCCGGCGGGGATGGCGCGCGCCAGGAACTGGCAGGAATCGTCGAAGCGGTGCTGGCTGACGACGCCGAGCACGATGCCGGCCTTGCGCGCGGTCTCGATCATCTGCCGGGCGGTCTCGACGCTGGTGGAAATGGGTTTCTGCACCTGGATGTGTTTCTTGTATTCGGCGCAGAGTTCGAGCGGTTGCATGCGGAAATCGGGGAAGGTGCACACGTCCACGAAGTCGACTTTGGGGTGCTTGCAGACTTCCTGGTAGGACGGCACGAATTCCGCGCCGTACTGCGCGGCGAATTTGCGGCCGGCTTCTTCGTTGATGTCGGTGCAGACGGTCAGTTCGAAGCCGATGTTCTTATAGGACTGGGCGTGTTTGTGCGAGATCGCGCCAGTGCCGATCATTCCTACTCTCACGGGGGTCTCTCCTTTTACACGGATTGAAAACGTTGATTTTAGCAGGAGCCTGGCGCGGTGCTTCCAGCTTACAATGGGGTTTCGTATGCACTCCCGCCCAGCGCTCGCCTGTGTTTCGCTCCTGCTGCTTGCGTCCGCGTGCAGGAAGTCGCCGCCCGCCAACACCGCGGCCCTGGTGAACAACCGCGCGATCACTTACACGGAACTGGACAAGGAATACCAGTCGCAGTTCCCAACGCCGCCGGAAGGCTCCAGCGAGGACCAGATCACGATGCAGAAGCTGGAGTTGCTGCGCAGCATGATCGACAGCGAGATCATGCTCCAGAGGGCGGAGAAGCTGGGCCTGATGGCCAGCGACGCCGACGTGCAGACCAAGCTCAACGAGCTGAAGGCGCCGTATACGAAGGAGGAGTTTGACAAGCAGCTCCAGTCGCGCAAACTGAGCCTGGACGATCTGAAGGCGCAGATCCGGCGGGAGCTGAGCATTCAGAAGCTGATCAACAAGGAGATCACGTCGCATATCACCATCACGGACGCGGACGTGGCCAACTTTTACACCGCCAACAAGGCGAGCTTCAACCTGGCGGAGCCGCAGGTGCACCTGGCGCAGATCGTGGTGACGCCGGCTCCGGATCCGAACGTGCGCAACCTGAAGAACAGCAAGGCGCAGAACGAGGCGGACGCAAAGGCCAAGATCCTGGACATTCAGGCGCGGCTGAAGCGCGGCGAGGACTTCGCGGCGCTGGCGCAGAATTATTCCGAGGATCCCAACACGGCGGCCAACGGCGGCGACATGGGCTTCATTCCGGAATCCGCGCTGGAGAAGGCCAACCCCGAGTTGCGCAAGATGGTGGTGTCGCTCCAGCAAGGGGCGCTTTCGCCGGTGATTCACACGGGCGAGGGATACCGGATATTGAAGCTGATCTCGAAGGAGCCGGCCGGACAGCGCGAGCTGAACGACCCGCGGGTGCAGCAGAGCATCCGGGAGACGCTGCTGAACCGGAAGGACCAGCTATTGAAGGCGGCGTATTACGAAGTGGCGCGCAACGGCTCCAAGGTGGTCAATTACCTGGCGGAGCGGATTGTGGGGGCTTCGGCGAAGAGCTGATGGCGGCGAAGGCGCCTGCCCGCCGAAACGGTGTAAGCTCGGCTTATGCGCACACTGACGCTTCTGATGCTGAGTTTCGCGCTGGCGGCTACCGGCGCGACGAAGAAGGCCGTTCATCCCAAGGAGTTCGCCAAGGGCCGGCCTTACAGTCCGGGCATTTTGACCGGCGACACGCTGTACGTATCGGGGTTGGTCGGCCAGGATCTCAAGACCGGCAAGGTGCCGGAGGATTTCGAGGCTGAAGCGCGGCTGTGCTTCGAGAACATCCGTCTCATCCTGAAGGAGGGCGGCATGGATTTCGACAACGTGGTGAGCGTTCAGGTGTACCTGACCGACATCGAGCTATTTCAGCGGATGAACGCGATCTACGTCACCTACTTCAAGGAGCCCCGCCCCGCGCGCACCACCGTGGGGGTGACCAAGCTGGCGGCGCCCGCGCGCATGGAAGTGACCGTCACCGCGCGGAAGTAAGGGGCAGCACGGCGCGGTCGAGTTCTTCGTCGGTCCAGGCGGCGACGCGCACGTCCCGGTGCAGCGTCCAGGTTTCGATGTGCTCGAGCTCGGCATTCTGCGCCAGGGTCTGAAGCGGGCCGAGCGTTTCCAACTCCAGGAAATCCGCGTTGGTGAAAGTCTCGAAGCTGCAACCGAGGTCGGGATAGGTTCCCGGGAGGGCCGAGTAGCGCTTCACGAACAGTTCCGTGCCGAGCAGGTAGGCGGCCCAGGTCTCGGGGTTGAAGCTGCCGAGTTTCTGCGGGACCGGGTTGGCGGGGTCCTGGCGCAGGATGAGGTACTTTTTGGTGAAGGTCCAGCGCGGGTCGGCCAGGTCGCTGAAGGCCCACATGACCAGCGGGTTGGATGGGGCCAGCATTTCCGGGTGCGTGCCGCGCGGGGGGAAGCCGTGAATGCCGGCGCCGCCCGGGGCCATGACGCTGAGCGCCCAGGGCGCGAGCTCTATGGGTTGGGTCCGGGTGTTGCGGATGTAGTGCCGCACCTGGACGCCGGCGCCGGCGGCGTCCATCGTCACCACGATGCGTTTCTCGAGGCCGGTGGAGGGCTCCACGGGCTGGGTGGCCTCGAGCACGCCGCCGCGCACCTGGATGCGCACGGGGCCGTTGTCGGGGGCGTAGGTCTTCTCGACGTCCTCCGGCGCGATCCAGATGCGATGCCCGCCGCGGATGACCCATTCCGGCTCGCCGGACCTGCCCAGGGTGGCTGGAAATTCCTTGAACAGGTTTTGGCCGCCGGTGAAGCCGTAGCGCATGATGCGCGGGCCAATGTCGGAGGTGACCACGGCCTCCACTTCTCCGTTCGTGATGCGGTAGCTGTTAGGCCAGCCTTGGTAGTCGATTTTCTGGATTTGAACACTCATGAGGGCAGTCTCCTGAAATGGTCCCAGCCGCCGGGCGCGAGCGGTTTTCCATTGAGCCAGATGCGTCCGGCAGGACCGCGCTCGATGGTTCCGATGGGCGTGAGGGGAAGCCCGCGGAAGCGGGGCGGGATGGGCCCGCGCGCGGTGAACAGCAGCTCGTAATCCTCGCCCCCGTCGAGCGCCTGTTCGAGGGTGGCGCCGGGAAATCGGGGCGGCTCGACGATGCGCGCCGCCACGCCGGAAGCCAGGCAGAGGCGGTGGAGGTCGAGCGAGAGCCCGTCGCTCAAGTCCATGGCGGCGGTGGCGCGCCCACGCAGAAAGCGTCCCAGGGCGAGCCGCGGCTCGGGGTAGCGGTGTCGCTTCCACGCCTTGCCGCGGCGTGTCGCGAGTCCCAGGGCGGAGCCGCCCAGCGCGCCGGAGACATAGATGGCGTCGCCGGGACGCGCGCCGTCGCGCCGCAGGGCGCGGCCGGGGGGAACGGCGCCGCACAGCACGACGTCGCAGGCGGGGGGTTCGCGGCGCGCCAGGTCGCCGCCGGCGAGCGGGGTGCGCACTTGCTGGGCGTAGCGCAGGAAACCGCGGAGGAAACCCGCGATCCAGCGCGGGTCGTTTGCGGCCAGCGATAGGAGGCAGAAGCGCGGTTCGCCGCCCATGGCGGCGAGGTCGCTCAAGGCGCGCGCCAGGGCCTTGCGTCCGGCCACGGAAGGGGTGTGCGTCTGGCGGCGGAAGTGCACGCCTTCCAGCAGCATGTCCGTGGTGAACAGGAGCTCCTCGCCCGCGCGGGGGCGATAGATGGCGCAATCGTCGCCGATGCCGAGGGTGACGCGCGATCCGCGGGGCAGGCGCGCGGCGCGGCGGATCCACTCGATGATGGCGGTTTCGCGCACTTATCGGGGCACGGGCCTGGCGTAGACCTCGACCCAATCGATGCGCGTGCAGGCGTCGCTGCCGCCGCCGGTCATCAGGTCGGTCCAGCCGATTTCATCCACTTTGGCGAGGTCGGGCTTGTCCACCCACTTGCCCTCGATCACGGTTTTGATGTTGAGCTGGCGCCAGCGCAGGTCCTGGATATTGAATTCGCACTCGCGCCAGTCGAGCGAAGGCCCATCGGCGAGGTCGCTCACCAGCCACGCGCCGTTGGCCAGCTTGAGCACCAGCCGCGCCTCGCGGTAGCCGGCCTGTTTGCTGCGCCAGCGCACCTTGGCGAAGCCGGTGAGGTCGGCATAGGCGTCCTTGCGCTTGAGGGTGACCACCCAGTTGCCGTTAGCGGTGCCGGACCAGATGTAGTAAGGGTCGTCGACGGGTTTTTCGTGGTGACTCTTTTTGATGCCTTCGCGGCCGGGGCCGTAGAGGCCGAGCACGACCCGCGGGTTGGCGATGTGTTCCTGGGTGGCGGGAGTGGCGGCGGGAGTTTCCTTGAAATCCTCGCGGAAGAAGCGCTCCGGGCGGTATTGCTGAGCCGCCAGCGCGGCGGCGGCCGCGAGCAGAATGACGAGGGGCTTCATCGAGCCTAAGGTAACATGCGGGAAAAAGCGGGGAGAGAGGGACCGGTCCGCTGCCGCAAACTAACGGGTCTCGCCGGCCACGTTATGGCGCTTCTGAGCGAGGATCTCGCGGATGGCGTAGATGCGCCGGTCCTGGCTCTCGAAGTACGTGCGCATCATCATCTCGCCGATCAGGCCGGTGCTGAACATGGTGAGACCGCTGAGGAGCAGGAGGGTGCCGGCCACCATCAGAGGACCGTGCTCCACGACGATCTCCCGGCCCATCAGCTTGTGCACCAGCAGGTAGGCGAGGATGCCGCCGCCCACGCCGCCGGAGATCAGGCCCAACGACCCGAAGAAGTGCATCGGGCGGGTGAAATACTTGAGCAGGAACTTGATGGTCAGAATGTCAAACAGCACGCGAAAGGTGCGGCTGATGCCGTAATGCGAGCCGCCGGAAACGCGCGGCGTGTTCTGAATGGGCACTTCCACCACGCGCGCTCCATAGAAGCTGGCCAGTGCGGGGATGAAGCGGTGCAGCTCGCCGTAAAGTTTCACTTCCTTGAGGATTTCCGCGCGGTACGCCTTGAAGGTGGTGCCGAAATCCCGCAACTCGACGCCGGAGGCTTTCGCCATGAGCCAATTGGCGATACGGGAGGGGATCCTGCGGGTGAGGGCGTTATCCAGGCGCTGCTTGCGCCAGCCGCTGGCGATATCGTACCCCTCGTCGATCTTCGCCAGCAGGTTGGGAATGTCCTCGGGGGCGTGCTGAAGATCGCCGTCCATGGCGATGATCACATCGCCCTCGGCTTCGTCGAAACCGGCCGCCAGCGCGGCTGTCTGGCCGAAGTTGCGGCGCAGCCGGATGACCTTCAGGCGGGCGTCGGTTTCCACCAGGTTGGCAAGCAGGTCGAAGCTGCGGTCGTTGGATGCGTCGTCCACGAACAGGATCTCATAGGGACGGGCGAGCGTCTCCAGAACCCGTGTGAGCCTGTCGTAGAGCGGCAGGATCGACGGTTCTTCGTTGTGAACCGGGATAACGATCGACAACATAGACCCGACCTTACAGTGTACCAGCGCCAGTTGCTAACCTGAGAACTTGCCGGACGGATTTTCACGGATCGTGGTGCGGGCGCCCAACTGGCTGGGTGACGCGGTGATGAGCCTGCCCGCGCTGGCGGCGCTTGGGGAGCGGTTTCCGCGCGCGCACCTCGCGGTGCTCGCCAAACCCTGGGTGGCGGACGTATACGGCCGGCAGCCCGGCATTGGCGAGGTACTCCGGTACCAGGGCGGCCGGCGCGAAATTGCGGCCCGTGTACGCAGGGGCGGGTTCGACTGCGCCGTCCTGCTGCCCAACTCCTTCGACTCCGCGCTGATCATGTGGATGGCGGGAGTGCCCACGCGGATCGGCTACCGGCGGGATTGCCGGGGCTTCCTGCTGACGCGCGCGGTGAGGCCCCCGGCTCCCGGAGAGATCCCGCGGCACGAGCGTTTCTACTACCTGGAGCTGTTGCGGCGCGGGGGACTGATCGAAACGCTGCCGCCGGTCGAGTACATCCGCATGGCGGCGGATGCGGCGCCGGCCCGCGCGGTTGTCGGGGTCAGTCCCGGCGCGGCGTACGGAGGGGCGAAGCGCTGGCTTCCGGAGCGGTTCGCCGAAGCGGCGGACCGGCTGGCGGGGGAGTTGGAGGCGAGCGTCGCCTTGTTCGGTTCCTCCAGTGAGCGCGCGTTGTGCGAGGAAATCGCCGCGCGCATCGCCGCGCCGGTGCGCAATTACGCGGGGGAAACGACGCTGGGGGAATTCATCCGGCTGGCGGCGGGCTGCCGTGTATTTCTCACCAACGACTCCGGTCCGATGCACGTGGCTGCCGCGTTGGGCGTGCCCACGGTGGCCGTCTTCGGGGCCACGGACCACACCGCCACCGGGCCGGCGGGCCGCCGCGCGCGGGTGGTGCGGCGACTGGTAGCGTGCAGCCCGTGCCTGCTTCGGGAGTGCCCGATCGACCACCGCTGTATGACATCGGTTACAGTGGAGCATGTGACGGAAGCCGCCCTCCAACTCCTGCGGGAAGAAGCGTAGTGGACACCCGGGAAAAAATCATTCCGCTCGAGCGTGTGGTTGCGTGTGCCAGAGGCGCCGCCGTGGTCACGGGTTATTTCGACGTGCTGGCGGCGGAACACGTGCGGCAACTCGAGCGCGCGCGCAGGGACACCGGGCTGGTGGTGGTGCTGTTCGATCCCCCCGCCCCGGTGCTGGCGGCGCGCGCGAGAGCGGAAATGGTGGCCGCGCTGCGCGTGGTAGACTACGTGGTAATCGCGGAAGAGCCGGGTCCCGCCACCCAACGCCTGCTGGAGGAACTCGAACCGGCTGCCATCGTCCGGCTGGAGGCCGAGCACGCCAGGCAGTCGGACGAACTGATTGCGCATGTTCGGCAGCGGCACACAAGTTAGCGCGGGAGCGCGAATTCTCGTAGTCCGGCTGGGAGCGATGGGTGACGTCATCCATACGCTGCCGGCGGTAGCCTCGCTGAAGCACGGCTTTCCGGGATGCCACCTCACCTGGGCCATCGAGGAGAAGTGGGCGCCGCTGCTGGAAGGGAACCCGTTTGTGGACCGGGTGGCGGTGATCCGCCGCAACGGGCCGCGGGCGCTTCTGGAAAGCTGGCGCGGGCTGCGAGAGTGCCGCTACGATTTTGCGGTGGATTTCCAGGGGCTGATCAAGTCGGCGCTAGTGGCCTCGGCCGGGCGCGCGGACCATATTTTCGGCTACGCCCGGGTGCGGGAAAGGCCCGCCGCCCTGTTCTATTCCAACCGCGTGGAAAGCCGCTCCGTACACGTGGTGGACCGCAACCTGGATCTGGCGGCGGCGGCGGGCGCGGGCAGCACGGTGAGGGTGTTTCCGCTGCCCCAGGGCACGCCGGAAAGCCCGCTGCCGGAGGGCCCATTCGTGCTGGCCTGCCCGCTGGCGGGATGGCGGTCCAAGCAATGGCCGATCGAACATTACCGGGAGCTCGCCGCGCTGCTGCCGCGCGAAACCGGCATGCGGCTGGTGGTGGACGGTCCGCCGTCGGCTCTGGACATGCTGCCGGGTTCCCCCGATGTTTTCCGGCACTTCTCGAGCGTGCGCGGGCTGATCCACGCCACGCGGAGGGCGGCCGCGTTCGTGGGCGGCGATAGCGGCCCGCTGCACCTCGCCGCGGCATTGGGCAAGCCGGGCGTGGCCATCTTCGGCCCCACCGACCCGGCGCGCAACGGGCCGTATGGCGACAGCATGACCGTGCTTCGCGGCCCGTGTGCGGTCACGACGTACAAACGCGGCGCGGAGATCGATAAGAGCATGCGCGCCGTCACACCCGCCGAGGTGCTCCAGGCGCTGAAGGCCAGGCTGGAGCCGCGGCCTCATTTGGCGGGCAACGCAAGCTGATGCCGCATTTCCCAAAAGCCTATGCCGACGCCGTGGCGCGCCTGCGGGTGCCCTTCGGGTTCCTGCTGGCGGCTGCTTTCGCCTGGTTCTCGCGGCCGGACGCGTTTTCCCTGATGTTGGGCCTGCCGCTGGCCGGGCTGGGGCTGGCGCTGCGGGCGTGGGCGGCGGGGCACCTGGCCAAGAACCAGCAGCTCGCCACCAGCGGTCCTTACGGGCACACGCGCAACCCGCTCTACCTCGGCACGCTGCTGGTGGCGGCGGGTTTCGCGGTGGCGGCGCGCAGCATGGGATTGGGCATCCTGTTCGCGGGCGTGTTCGGACTGATCTATCTGCCGGTGATCGAACTGGAGGAACAGCACTTGCGCAAGTTGTTTCCCGAGTACGCCGGCTATGCGGCGCGCGTTCCGGCTTTGGCGCCGAGGCTGCGGGGCGCGGGATCCACCGGGCGCTTCCGTTTTTCGCTCTACATGAAGAACGAGGAATACCAGGCGTTGGCCGGGTTCCTGGCCGGCGCGCTGTTCCTCATCTGGAAGGCGTGAAATGGCCGAAAACCGTATCCGCGTGTTCGTCACCGGCGGCACCTTCGACAAGGAATACGACGAGCTGGCCGGCCGGCTTTACTTCAAGGATTCGCACCTTCCCGAGATGCTGAAACTCGGCCGTTGCGCCCTGGAATTAGAGATCCGCACCCTGATGCTGATCGACAGCCTGGAGATGACGGACGCCGACCGCGCGCTGATCGTCGAGCAGTGCCGCACCGCTCCGGAAGCCCGCATCGTCATCACTCACGGCACCGATACCATGACGGAAACGGCCGATGCGCTCGCCGCGGCCGCCCTGGGCAAGACCATCGTGCTCACCGGCGCCATGGTGCCTTACAAGTTCGGAAGCTCCGACGGACTTTTCAACCTGGGTAGCGCGCTGGCGTTTGCGCAGATCCTCCCGCCGGGCGTATATATCGCCATGAACGGCAGGTACTTTCCCGCGGGACGGGTGCGCAAGAACCGGTCCACGGGCGTGTTCGAGAGCTGAGTTACTGGGCGCAGCAGGATTGCGTGGAGAACACCGATGCGAAGTAGTTCTTCTGTGAGAGGCTGCGGTAAACATTCCCCGCGACTCCCGCAGCCACGGGTCCGTTCACGGAGTGGTTGCCCGTGAGCACGACCACGACCACGAGCTGGTTGTGGCCCACGTCGTTGAAGGAGCCGAACCAGCCCATGTGGGTGGAGGCGCGGAAGTCGGTGCATGTGCCGGTCTTGCCAAGCACGGGTTCGGCCGGGTCGTAGTTGGCGCGCCGGGCCGTGCCGGAATCGACTGCCGCGCGCATACCTACTTTGAGGTCGGGGATCCATGAGGCGATTTCCAGCTTGCGCTTCACACGGGGCATGAACTCATCCACGTCCTGTTGGGACCGCGGATATTGCAGGTAGTAAAGCGTTCCGCCGTTTGAGATCGCGGAAAGCAACGAGGCAAGCTCCAGCGGGGTCATCTGAAATCCCTCGCCGAAGCTGGTCATCATGCCGACTCCCCCGTACTTAGGGGGTTCCCGGGGAACAATGCCGGGCTGCTCGCCCTCAATCTCCAGCCCCGCCTTCTCCCCAAGCCCGAAGGCGCGCGCGTAGCGTGTAACCCGATCAAAGCCGAGTTGCACGCCGAGCTTGGCGAAATACGGGTTATTCGAGTGGGCGATGGCGCTGGTCAGGTTCAGGGTGGTGCGGCGGCTAAGGCGTATAGGGGTATCGCGCTCGATAATCCCCTCGCTCAGCGCCGCCAGCGCGGTGACCAGCTTGATGGTGGAGCACGGGGTGAAGCCGCTGGTGTAGGCTAACTTCTGGTTAACGATAGTTAGTACGCGGCCCGTGCGCGGGTCCACCACAACCACGCTGCCGTTGTAGCCGCCCAGCGCTTCGACGGCGGCGCGGCGGATGTTAAGATCGTCGCCGTCCACATTGTCGCCCAGCGTCGGGTCCACAGGCGGCAGCGGCTTGGCCGAGGCGCGGGACCGCTTCCGCTTGGCGGCAGGCTTCTTCTTCGAGGAGGATGCTACGGGCTTCCGCGTAGTCCTGGTTTTCGGTTTCGATGCCCCGGATCCGATCGGCTGGAAGAGCCCGGCGATCAGGAGGCAAATAAGCAAGCGGCGCATGGTCGGGTTTGCGTCGTTCTGCCGGTATTATATCCTAAGGCGCCGCAATTACAGTCGCTTTTTTTACAAAATCAAGCCGCGGAAATCTGGTTTCGAGATAGGCATTACCCTGCTGCTCCATCAGTTTGGGATCGGGTCCGCCGCCGCGGGGCGCCAGTTCGCCGTAAGAATACAAACTCTCCACCACCTCCATGCCGGAGACCACCTTGCCGAACGGTGCGAAGCCGGTCTTGTCGAGGACGGCGCTGTTGTCTTTCAAATTGATAAATACCTGGGTGGTTCGGGTGCTCGGTCCGGTCTTCGCGTAGGAAATGGCGCCCTTGTTATTGCTGGCTCTCACCGGGTCGTCGGGGATCGGGGTCTGGGACCACAGGCGCGCCTGCTGGGGATCGCCGCTGATGCCCCACTGGGCCACGAAATTGCGCACCACGCGGTAGAAGCGGTTGCCATCGTAGTAGCCAGTCTTCACGAGGTCGTAGAAATGGTCCGCTCCATGCGGCGCCCACGCGCGGTTCACTTCCACCACGAAGGCGCCCTTGCTGGTTTCGAATTGGACGCGGTACAACTCGGGCGCTTTTTCGGGCAGCGCCTGCGCGGCCGGCTTCTTCGGTTCTTCCCCGGCCGGCGAGCAGCCGTACAGGAACAGCGCCAGGCCCGCGGCAATTCCCGCAACGTTTTTCATGAGACTTGTTATAAACCAAATCAGGCCCGGCGTGCCAGGATCTGTGCGGTAGCCCGGCGATGGCCGCCCTCGGGCGGGCGTTCGGAGTAATACAGGATCTTCCAGCCCCGGAAGAATTCGCGCAGTTCGCCGCTGGAGACCAGGAATTCGGGATGCCGCGGGGTGAAACCCGGCGTGTGCATGTGGATCACGCCGGCGAAGACGCCGCCCGGGCGGAGCCCGGCGAGCATGGCGGGGAAGAGGTCGCGCTGGAGGTAGAAGAAGTCGCAGACCAGGTCGTAGCGTTCGGGCTCGATGACGAACTCGCCACGCTCGAGATCGGCGACCACGGCTTGGATGGCCAGGCGTTCGCGCGCGGCGCGCTGCTGGAGCGCCGCGATGGCCACGCGCGAGCCGTCGACCGCCGTGACCCGCCATCCGGCGCGCGCCAGGTGCAGGGCGTGGCGGCCGGGGCCGCAGGCGACATCGAGCGCCCGGCCGGGCGGAAGAAGATCGACGGCTTCGATCAGCAGCGGCGCCGGCTGCGGGTCCAGTTTGCCCGCGCGGTAGCGCGCGTCCCAGTCTTCGATAGGCAAACCGTATTCTACCTGGGATGGCGCTGTACAAACGCCCCACCCACGGCGGTTACAATACTCACAATGCTTACCCGACGCGAGCTTCTTGCCGGCGCGGCCCTTGTCCCAGCCGCGGGCCGGCGGCGGCCGAACATCCTGCTGCTGTTTCCGGACCAGCTTCGTTTCGATTGGCTGGGGATCCATTCCCGGGTGCCGGTGCGAACGCCGAACACCGACGCGCTGGCGCGGCGCGGCACGCGCTTCACGCGGGTGGTGACGCCCTCGCCGCTGTGCGCGCCGGCGCGCGCCTGTCTGGCCTCCGGCCGCGATTACGGCCGCGCGCGCGTCGCCAGCAACCGCTTCGACTATCCTCTGGATCAACCCACCTACTACGGGATGCTGCGCGACTCCGGCTATCACGTGACGGTCTGCGGCAAGGTGGATCTGCACAAGGCCACCGAGGATTGGGGGCTCGACGGCAAGCGGCTGCTGAAGGAATGGGGCTTTTCCGACGGCATCGACAACGCCGGGAAGCGCGACGCCGTCCGCAGCGGCGCCGCCGCGCCGAAAGACCCGTACATGGCCTACCTGCACAAGCGCGGGCTGGCGGCCGCGCACGTGGCGGATTTCAGGAGCCGCAAGAACTACGCCTCGACGTTTCCCACGCCGCTGCCGGATGAGGCCTATTGCGACAACTGGCTGGCGCAGAACGGCATCGACCTGCTGCGGGCCGCGCCCAAGGGGAAGCCCTGGCACCTGACGGTCAACTTCACCGGGCCGCACGAGCCGATGGACATCACCCGGTCGATGGAAGCGCGCTGCCGCGGGCGCGATTTCCCGCAGCCCAACGGGAACACCGAGTTTCCGCCGGAAAAGCACGTCGCCATCCGGCAGAACTACGCGGCGATGATCGAAAACATCGACCGCTGGGTGGGCATCTACGTGGAGGAACTCCGGAAGCGGGGCGAACTGGAGAACACCCTGATCGCCTTTTCGAGCGACCATGGCGAGATGCTCGGCGACCACAACGCCTGGGGGAAGTCCGTCCCGTGGCAGCCATCGATCGGCGTGCCGCTGATCGTGGCCGGCCCGGGTGTGAAGAGCGCGGTGAGCGACGCCCTGGTGAGCACCCTGGACCTGGCGGCGACCTTCCTGGATGCGGCCGGCCTGGCCGTGCCCAAGGACATGGACAGCCGCTCGCTGCGCCCGGTACTGGAAGGCCGGGCCCGCAAGCACCGCGAGTACCTGCGCTCCGGCCTCAACGACTGGCGGGTGGCGTGGGACGGCCGCTATAAACTGGTGCGCGGCAAAGAGCCGCAGCCACAGCTTTTCGATTTGGAGGCGGACCCGCTCGAAAACCGCAACCTGGCGGAGCGGATGCCGCGCGAGGCCGCCCGTTTGCAGGAGTTGCTATGATCAATCGCCGCACGTTTCTCACCACGGCCGCCGCGCCGTTCGTGCTCCGGGGGAAAGCCCCGGAGCGCCACAACCTGCTGTTCATCGCCATTGACGATCTGAATAACTGGATCGGCTGTCTGGGCGGCCATCCCGACGTGAAGACGCCCAACCTCGACCGGCTGGCGGCGCGCGGGGTGCTCTTCAGCAACGCGCATTGCGCGGCGCCGTTGTGCAATCCGTCGCGGGCGGCGCTGATGACCGGGATACGGCCGTCCACCTCGGGCATCTACGATAACCAGCAGCCCTTCCGCAAATCGCCGGCGCTGGCCAAGGCGGTCACACTGCCGCAGCATTTCATGGCGGCGGGCTATCGCGTGACGGGCGGCGGGAAGATCTACCATGGCGCTTATCCGGACGCGGCGAGCTGGCAATCCTACTACCCTTCGCAAGTGCAGAACAAGCCGCCCGATCCGCTGCCGCCGGGCATCCCGCTGAGCGGAATCCCCGGCGGGGCGCACTTCGATTGGGGTCCGGTGAACGTACCGGACAGCAGGATGGGCGACAGCCAGGTGGCGGACTGGGCCACCGCCGAATTGCAGAAGAAGCAGGACCGGCCGTTCTTTCTGGCCTGCGGGATCTTCCGCCCGCACCTGCCCTGGTACGTGCCGCCGAAATACTTCGACATGTACCCGCTCGACAAGGTCACGCTGCCCAACGTCAAGGAAGACGACCTGGATGACGTGCCGGCGATGGGCCGCAAGTTCGCTAAAGCCAACGGAGACCACGCCAAGGTCATCAAGTACGGGCAGTGGCGGCAGGCGGTGCGTTCGTACCTGGCGTGCATCAGCTTCGCGGACGCCTGCGTGGGCCGCGTCATCGACGCGCTGGATGCCGGGCCGCACGCGAAAAACACCACGGTGGTCTTGTGGAGCGATCACGGCTGGCACCTGGGGCAGAAGCTGCACTGGCGCAAGTTCGCGCTGTGGGAGGAGGCCACGCACAACGTCTTCATGGTCACCTCGCCCGGCCTCACCAAGGCAGGGGGACGCTGTGCCCGGCCCGTGAACCTGCTGGACATCTACCCGACCCTTATCGACGTGTTCGGCCTGCCGGGGCGCAAGGAGCTGGAAGGAACCAGCCTGATGCCGCTGCTGCGCGACCCGGGCGCCCGGTGGGACCGTCCGGCGGTGACGACGTACCTGAGGGGGAACCATTCGGTGCGTTCGGAGGACTGGCGGTATATCCGTTACAGCGACGGGGGGGAGGAACTGTACGACCGGCGCAAGGATCCGCTGGAGTGGACCAACCTGGCCTCCCGCGCCGAATTCGAGGGCGTAAAAAAGGATTTGGCGCGGTGGATGCCGCGCACCGATGCGCCCGATTCGGTGCACGAGCGCGGCGTGGACGAGGTGGATTGAGCCAGTCAAAAATTGAATTTTTCGGCATCCTGCTAGACTGGAAGAAATGCGTTTGCGCACCGCCCAGGACCGGCTCAAGGTCGAGCACAGCATCATCGACGGCGTCCGCGAGCTGCTGGAAACGCTGCTGGCCTCCGAACCGCGTGTGCGCTCGGTGATCCCCGGCGTGATCCGTCCCGTCCGCGACGCCAGGGGCAAGATCAAAGTGCGGGTGACGGTGCCCACGCAGAACGGCTGGAAGGCCATCGCCTTTTCGGCCGGCGCGCGGCAGGAATTGTTTATTTCCACGGATTTCGGCAAAGAGGAGTTGGAGCAGGCGCTGGCGCGGGCCGGCGCGGTGCTTGATTGACGCGTGACCATAGACGAACAGATCGCATACCTGAAGAAGGGAACTTTCGAGATCATCCGCGAAGAGGACCTGCGGGAGCGGCTCGCTCTCGGGCGCCCGCTGCGCGTCAAGGTCGGCTTCGATCCCACCTCGCCCGACCTGCACCTGGGCCACACGGTGCTGATCCGCAAGATGCGGCACTTCCAGGACCTGGGGCATCACGTGATTTTCGTGATCGGCGCGGCTACGGCGATGATCGGGGATCCTTCCGGGCGCAACGTGACGCGGCCGCCGCTCTCGCTCGACCAGATCATGGCCAACGCCGAAACTTACAAGGCGCAGGTGTTCAAGATCCTGGACCGCGAAAAGACCGAGATCCGTTTCAACAGCGAGTGGCTTACGCCGCTGACCTTCGCCGAAATTGTACGGCTGGCGGCGCGCTACACCGTGGCCCGCATGCTCGAGCGGGACGATTTCGCCAAGCGCTACAAGGAAGGCGTCGCCATCTCGGTGCACGAATTCCTCTATCCGCTGGCGCAGGCGTACGACTCCGTGTTTCTGCACGCCGACGTCGAATTGGGCGGCACGGACCAGAAGTTCAACCTGCTGGTGGGCCGCGAGATCCAGCGCGATTTCGGCCAGCCGCCGCAGATCATCGCCACCACGCCGATTCTGGAAGGCGTGGACGGCATCAACAAGATGTCCAAGTCGTTGGGCAACTACATCGGCATCACGGAGGCGCCCGAGGTCATGTTCCGGAAGGTGATGCAGATCAGCGACGATCTGATGTTCCGCTACTACGAGCTGCTCACCGATACCGGCCTGGAGGAGATCGGGCGCATGCGGCAGGGCGTGCAGTCCGGCGGACTGCACCCCATGGAACTGAAGATGGCGCTGGCCCGCGGCATCGTCACGGACTTCCACTCCGCCGCGGATGCCGGGAACGCCGCCGCGGAGTTCACTCGCGTGGTGCGGCGGCGCGAGATTCCCGCGGGGATTCAGACCGTGCCGCTGCCCGAAGGCGTGAAGAAAGCCGACGGCATCCGGGTGGACAAGCTGCTCGCGAAAACGGGCCTGGCGGAATCGGTGAGCGACGCGGTGCGCAAGATCAAGGCGGGCGCGGTGGAGATCAACGGCGAGCGCGTGAAGGACCTGGTGTGGCGGAACGGCGCCGGGGAGCTGATCGTGCAGTGCGGCAAGGGCTGGCGGAAGATCGTTACTGGATGATGCGCAGGGCGGCCGGCTTGGGCAGCGAATCCACCCACGCGGCCATTTCGTTTTCGTTGCGCATCAGGTCCTGGAGGGTGGCCTTGCTGAGCACGGAATCCACCGCAACCTGAAGCGCGCGCCAGAGCGAGCGCACCGAACAATCCACGGTATTGGCGCAGACCGCCATCTGGCCGGAGTGCTGGGAGCAGAAGCCGGGCTCGAAGAAGCGCCCGCCGAGCTGCTCCATGACGTCGCGGATGACGATCTCGCCGGCCGGACGCGCCAGCATGTAGCCGCCTTCCTTCCCGCGCGCGCTCTTGATGAAACCGCCCCGGCGCAGCATGCGGAGCAGCTTGGCGGCATAGGCGCTGGACATGCCCTCGGCCTCGCTGATCTCCGGGATGGTGACCGGCTGGCCGGCGGGCGCGAAGCCGATGCGCAGGAGGCATCGCAGGCCGTATTCTTCGTGGGAGCTCAGCTTCATTTGGGCAGCGGGAAGTAATCGTTCAGGCCGAGCGCGAGCCTCGCGGCAGGCGACATGCGCTCCATGGACCAGGGCGGATCGAACACCAGCTCGACGGAGGCATCCCTCACGCCCTGGACGGAGCGGACCGCGGTTTCCACCTGTCCGGGCAGGATGCCGGCCACGGGGCAGCCGGGGGCGGTGAGGGTCATGCGGACGGCGGCTTTACCGGTCTCCTCGTCGAGCGTCAGGCCGTAGATCAGCCCCAGGTCGTAGATGTTGACGGGGATTTCCGGATCGTAGACTGTCTTGAGCGCCGCGATGATGTCGTCTTTCAGCATGGGCTATTCCGTTGAGGCCCGCTCGCCGTCGCCTTCGAGCGCCGATTTCAGGGTGTGCCAGCACAGCGTGGCGCACTTCACGCGCGCCGGGTAGTCGCGCACGCCGCAGAACACGGCGAGCTTGCCGAGTTCCTTGGTCACGGGGCTGTCGGTGGTGAGGAGGTCGTGGAAGTTATCCAGCAGCTTCCTGGCCTGTTCCTCGGTCTTGCCTTTCAGGCTCTCGGTCATGAGCGACGCCGAGGCGGTGGAGATGGCGCAGCCGGCGCCCTCGAAGCTGGCATCCTCGACGATGCCGTCCTTCACCTTGAGGTACAGCCGGATCTTGTCCCCGCACAGCGGGTTGTAGCCTTCGGCCTTCTGGGTGGCGTCCGGCAGGATATGGAAATTCCGCGGCCGCTTGCTGTGGTCGAGGATGATTTCCTGATAGAGGTCGTTGACCATCAGCGGAAAATCTCCTGTACTTTTCTGATGCCCGCGGCGAGCGCGTCCAGCTCTTCCAGGGTGTTGTAGAAGGAGAGCGAAGCGCGCGTGGTGGCCGGGACCCCGAAGCGGTCCATCACCGGCTGGGCGCAATGGTGGCCGGTGCGCACCGCGATGCCTTCGTGGTCGAGAATGGTGCCCACGTCGTGCGGGTGAATGCCCTCGAGAACGAAGGAGAGCACGCCGGCCTTTTCCCTCGCCGTGCCGATCAGGCGCAGCCCGCCGATCTGGGAGAGCAGCTCCGTGCCGTGCACCAGCAGGTCGTGCTCGTGCGCGGCGATGTTTTCCATCCCGACCTGCTCGAGGTAATCCACGGCGGCGCCGAGCCCAATGGTGGCGGCGATGTTCGGCGTGCCCGCCTCGAACTTGTGCGGCAGGTCCGCGTAGGTAGTCCGTTCGAAGGTCACGGTGCGGATCATGTCGCCGCCGCCCTGGTAAGGCGGCATGGACTCGAGCAGCTCGCGCTTGCCGTAGAGCACACCCACGCCGGTGGGCCCGAAGATCTTGTGGCCGCTGAGGGCGTAGAAGTCGCAATCGAGATCCTGCACATCCACTTTGAGGTGCGGGGCGGCCTGCGCGCCGTCGAGCAGCACCGTGACACCCTGGCGGCGCGCCATCGCGATCATCTGCCGCACGGGATTGATGGTGCCCAGCGCGTTGGAGACGTGGGTCAGGGCGAGGATGCGCGTGCGCGGAGAGAGCAGCCGGGCGTACTCCTCCAGAATCAGCTCGCCCGCGTCGTTCATGGGGATCACGCGCAGCCGCGCCCCCACACGCTCGCACAGAATCTGCCAGGGGACGATGTTGGAGTGGTGCTCGAGGGCGGAGATGAGCACCTCGTCGCCCGCCCTTACGCGCGTGCCGCCGAAGCTTTCCGCCACCAGGTTGATGCCCTCGGTGGTGCCGCGCACGAAGATGATCTCGCGGGTTTCACGCGCGTTCAGGAAGCGCTGCATCTTCACGCGGGCTTCCTCGTACGCCTGGGTGGAGCGCTCGCTGAGCTCGTGCACCCCGCGATGGATGTTGGCGCAATCCTCGGTGTAGAAGCGGATGATGGCGTCCACCACCGTCCGGGGCTTTTGGCTGGTAGCCGCGTTATCCAGGTACACGAGCGGCTTGCCGTGCACCTCCTGGCTCAGAATGGGGAAGTCTTCCCGGACCTTCTCCACGTCGAATACTTGCGGCACCCTACTCGCGGTGCTCATGTAGTTTCTCCGTAAGGACCTTTTCCAGGAGCTCGCGCAGGCTTTCCACGCGCACGTAATCCAAAATGTCGCGGGCGAACGCCTCGGTGAGAATCTGGCGCGCCTGTCCGGCTCCGATCCCGCGCGAGCGCAAATAGAAGACCGATTCGGCATCGAGCTGCCCGATGGTGGCGCCGTGCGTGCAGCGCACGTCGTCGGCCCAGATTTGCAGCTCGGGCTTGGTATGGATGACCGCGTCCTCGCTCAGCACCAGATTCTTGTTGGTCTGTTTGGCGTCGGTTTTCTGCGCGTCGGGACGCACGTAGATCTTGCCGTTGAAGACCGCGGTGGCGCGGCCGTCGAGAATGCCTTTATAGAGCTGGCGGCTGGCGGCATGCGGGCTGGCGTGATCGATGGCGGTGTGGTTGTCGATGTGCTGGGTGCCGCCGGCAAGGTACAGCCCGTTCAGCGTGGCCTGGCTGCCTTCGCCGAGCACGGCGTTGGAATCGTTGCGCGCCAGCGCGCCGCCGAGCGCAATCGAGTGCGCGCTGTAATTTGCCGCGCGGCCCACCTGCGCCTGCGTCACGCCCACGTGAAACGCGCGGGGGCCTTCGAGCTGAAGCTTGTAGTGCTCGACGAGGGCGTTCTCGCCCGCGCAGATTTCCGTGACGGCGTTGGTGAAGTACTCGCCGTCCGCGCCGATGTAAGTCTCGATCACGGTTACCTGGCTGTTGGCGCCCGCCAGCACCAGCGTGCGCGGCTGGGTGATGCCCGGCCCCGCCGCCGCCCAGACGATGTGAATGGGGGTCTGGACCACGCGGTTCCTGCCCACCAGCACAAAAGCGCCCTCGCTCGCGAAGGCGGTGTTCAGCGCGGCGAAGGCGTGGTGTTCGAAATCGGCGTAAGCGCCCAGGTGCCGCTCCAGCAGCTCGGGCTCGGCCCGCATGGCGTCGGCCAGGCTCGAGAGGCGCGTGCCTTCAGGCGCGGGGTCCGCCGAGGCCAGCCGGCCGTTGACGAACCCCAGCGCGGCCGCGCCGGGAACCGCGAACAGCTTTTCGGCAACGGTGCGCGCCGAGGGCTGCCACTGGGTGCGCGCGACTGGCGCGACATTGGTGAACCGCCACTCCTCGTCGTGCGTGGTGGGGAAGCCCAGATCGGAGAAACGCCGCATGGCGCGGTGCCGCAGCGCCGCCAGCCAGGCCGGCACATCGGCGGACAGTTCCTCCCAGGCCGCCAGGTAACGGTTCTGTTCCGCGGTGGAGGTCATGCGCGCTCCACGGTCTCCGCGTAGCCGGTCTCTTCGAGTTCCAGCGCGAGGTTCTTGTCGCCGGAGCGCAGGATGCGGCCCTCGGCCAGCACGTGCACCACGTCCGGAACGATGTAGTTGAGCAGCCGCTGGTAGTGGGTCACCACCAGCATGGAGCGGTCCGGCGCGCGCAGCGCGTTGACGCCGGCGGCCACGATGCGCAGCGCGTCGATGTCCAGGCCCGAGTCGGTCTCATCGAGGATGGCGAGGCGCGGCTCGAGCACGGCCATCTGGAAAATCTCGTTGCGCTTCTTTTCGCCGCCGGAAAAACCGGCGTTCACCGGACGGTTGAGCAGCGCCTGGTCCATCTCCATGAGCTTCATCTTGTCGTTGACCAGGTTGAGGAAGTCCATGGCGTCGTACTCCTCCAGGCCCTTGTGCTTGCGCACCGTGTTGAGCGCGGCCTTGAGGAAGTACAGGTTGCTGACGCCGGGAATCTCCACGGGGTACTGGAAGGCCAGGAAGACGCCCTCGCGCGCGCGGTCTTCGGGCGGCATCTCGAGCAGGTTCTTGCCGTCGAACAGCACTTCGCCTTCGGTCACGGTGTAGAGGTCGCGGCCGGCGAGCACCTGCGCCAGCGTGCTCTTGCCCGAGCCGTTGGGTCCCATGATGGCGTGCAC
>JBHGBM010000061.1:0-49189 GCA_041946965.1 Bryobacteraceae bacterium | reverse complement strand
GAACTGCCGACCCCCTGCGCCCAAGGCAGGTGCGCTACCAGGCTGCGCTACGCCCCGACTCTCCCCTCATCGTAGCATCCCCGGCCGCGCGCGGCGGCGCAGCACGCGGATGAGCTGCCGCACGCCTTTGTCCCAGTCCGGGAAAAGGTCCAGGTATTGGATTTCGCTGCGGATCGAGTGCGGCACCCGGCAGTCCTCCAGCCGCACCGGGATCAGAAAGATATCATCGAGCGGGACGCGGCGGGCGCAGTCGAGCGCGTAGCGGATCTCGGCCTGAAAGCCGCCCCGCTTGGCCGCCGAACGCCGCGAGAAACAGGCTACCGCGTAGTCCGAGCGCGCAATCGCGGCTTCGATCGAACGCGGCCAGTTCTGGCCCGGCAGCAGCTTTCTGCGGTCCATCCACGGCGCGAAACCGGCGCCCTCCAGTTCGTCGTACAGGCGCGCGGCCGCTTCGGCATCCTCCTGTACGTAGGCGATGAACACCGCCGGCGCCGTGCGGGGCAGGAAGCGCACCACCCCTCCCGGCGAAGGCTCGAAGGTACCCAGACCGTCGATCTGCACGCTCTTGCCCTCCGCCAGGCACTGCCGGACCACGCGCGCCACCTCCGCCGTGGAAGCATACTCAACGTCCATCGCCGCCCTCCGGCTCGAAGGCCACGCCGTTCCGCCCCGGCATCAGCTTCCCGAGGCCCGGCAGCGGCACCGTCCGCCCCCTTCGCAGGCGTGACAGAATGTCCGCGACCACCCGGTCCAGGTGGTCGGCCGCCTCCGCGCTGGAAAGCCCCTGCTGCCGCGCCAGCCGCGCGGCCAAGTCGCGCTTCCTCACGTCTGGAAGATTACCAGACGGAGTTCCGGGCGCCGCCTCACTCCAGATCGCAACATAATGAAACAAAGCGGCTTACAACGCACTATCCACGGCGTGACCGCACTCTTGGCCGCCGCCATGATGAAGTGATTTTAATTACGGTTTAAGACCGAATTCATATTGCCGCCGCTATGATTGTCTCAGACGATAACGGTTCGTCACATCCCAAAGGAGAAACGCCAAATGAAGAAGTTGATGAGCGTGATGATCGGACTCGGCCTGCTCCTCGGCACCGGCATGCTGTTCGCCCAGGACCCGCCGGCTCAGGACCAGAAGACCGAGCAGAAGAAAAAGAAGAAGGGCGGCAAGAAGGGCCAGAAGAAGGCCGCCGAAGAGAAGAAGCAGGGCTGATCCGCTTCCCTCGTTGTGTCTGGAGCCGCGTAGCGCTCCAAAAACCCTACGCGGCAATCCAGTTCCCTCCCGAATTTCCTCCCAGCCAACCCCGCCTTCCCTTGACGTGCGCGCTGGAATCTCCTATTCTCTAGTCAGGTACAGGAGATTATCCGCTTTGAACCTCTCCGTGAAGGCCGAGTACTCGCTCCGGGCGATTTACGACCTCGCCTCGCGCCACTCAGGCGAGCCGGTCAAAATCGCCGACATCGCCAGGCGGCAGAAAATCCCGCAGAAGTTTCTGGAACTGATTCTTGCGGGTCTGAAGCAGGGCGGCTTCGTGGAATCGCGCCGCGGCGCCGAAGGCGGCTACCTGCTGGCGCGTTCGGCGGAGACCATCACGGTGGGCGACGTGCTGCGGTACGTCGAGGGACAGGGCCGGCGCGGAAGGCGTAAACCGGAAAATCCCCTGAGCGAACTCTGGGAGCGTGTGGACCGGGCCATTGGGGAGATCGTGGATCAGACCACTTTCGCCGACCTGGAGCGCGCCTGGCTGGAGCGCACCTCGCGCTTCGTTCCGAACTGGGAGATATAGAGTGATTTACCGAGACAATTCGCTGTCTATAGGGCGCACTCCGCTGGTGCGCCTCAACCGCATCACGAGGGGAGCGGACGCCGCCGTGGCGGCCAAAATCGAGGGGCGCAACCCCGCTTACTCGGTGAAGTGCCGCATCGGCGCGTCCATGATCTGGGACGCCGAAAAGCGGGGCGTCCTGAAATCAGGCATGGAGATTGTGGAGCCTACCAGCGGCAACACGGGGATCGCGCTGGCGTTCGTGGCCGCGGCGCGCGGCTATCCGATCACCCTCACCATGCCGGAAACCATGTCGCTGGAACGCCGCAGGGTGTTGCAAGCATTAGGCGCCAACCTCATTCTGACGGAAGGTCCCAAGGGCATGGCCGGGGCCATCGCGCGGGCGGAAGAATTGGCCGGTTCCGATACGAGCCGCTACTTCATGCCCAACCAGTTCAAGAACCCGGCGAATCCGGAGATCCACTTCCAGACCACCGGGCCGGAAATCTGGGAGGATACCGAGGGCGGCATTGACGTGCTGGTTTCCGGCGTCGGCACCGGCGGCACCATCACCGGCATCAGCCGCTACATCAAGCAGGTGAAGGGGAAGGCCATCACCTCGGTGGCGGTCGAGCCCACGGCGAGTCCGGTGATCACCCAGCAGCGCGCCGGCGAGCCGCTGCGTCCGGGACCGCACAAGATCCAGGGGATCGGGGCCGGGTTCATTCCCGATACGCTCGACCTTTCGCTGGTGGACCGCGTCGAGCAGGTCACCAACGAGGAATCCATCGAGATGGCGCGCCGCCTGGCGCGCGAGGAGGGCATCCTCTCCGGGATTTCCTGCGGCGCCGCAGTGGCCGTGGCCGACCGGCTGGCGCGCAGCGGCGAGTTCCGGGGCAAGACCATTGTGGTGATTCTGCCCGATGCCGCCGAGCGCTACCTCAGCACCGTGCTGTTCGAGGGGATCAACGAGGCATAAAAAAAGCGGGCGCTGCGTTTGGGTGATAGGGGTGAGCGCGCCCGCTTGTCGTAACGGGGATTTAATCAGTAGGCGACGGGGTTTCGCGGTACGTTACGGTCCGGCAAAATTTTTTTTCGGCGGTACAATTTCGCTGATGAGGCTTGCCGTTCTCACCGCGGGGCTGGCCATGGCGCTCGCCGCCCAGGAAGCCGCGCCCCCGCCGGCGCTCGAATACACCGGGCAGCCGCTGCGGATCCCCTTCCAGTGCACCCTGGACGACATCCAATGGGGCGGGCTGACGTGCTCGGACGAGGATCCCTGTCCCGTCTACCTGGAACTGACGGCCGTCGAGTCGGTGGGAAACAAGATCTTCGCCGCCGGCAACATCCATTCGGCCTCGGCCACGCTGTACTCCATCCTGCTGGCCAGCGACGATTCCGGGCGCACCTGGCGCGAACCGTTCGAGCGCCTGCGCGGGTGCGGCCTCGATCACATCCAGTTCGTGGATTTTGAAAACGGATGGGCTTCCGGCCAGGTGCTCCAGCCGCTGCCGCAGGATCCTTTTTTCCTGGTGACCGGCGACGGCGGAAAAACCTGGAGGCGGCGTCCGGTATTCGGCGAGTCGCGGCCGGGGAGCATTCTGCAATTCTGGTTTAGCTCGCGCGCCAACGGCAGCCTGATTATTGACCGCGGACAGGGCGGCGACGTGGCGCGCTACGAGCTGTTTGAAACCCCCAACGGCGGCGAGACCTGGATGCTGCGCGAAACCAACGAGAAGCCCATGCGGCTGAAGCGCGCCGCGGCCAATGACGATTGGCGGATCCGCGCGGACGCCCCCACGCGTTCCTTCCGGGTGGAGCGCAAACAGGCGGAGCGATGGAGCCCGCTCGCCGCGTTTTCCATCGCGCTGGCCGGGTGCAAACCGCCCCCTCCGCCGCCCGCCGAACCGCCCGCCCCGCCGCAGCCTTAGAACATATACCGCAGCGACATCTGCATGTACCGCGCCGCGTTCCTTTGAGCGGTGATTTCGCCGAAGCGCGGTTGCAGCCGCCAGCCGGATACGCCCGTATCCACCACCGAGACGTAAGCCGGCATATCGAACTGCACCCGGTTGAACAGGTTGAACATCTCCGCGCGGAACTGGATGGTGTGGCGCTCGCCCGCCACCCGCACGTTCTTGATCACGGCGAAATCGAAGTGGTTCTGCCCGTGGGTCCAGAACGTGTTGCGGCCCAGGCTGGCCACCATCCCGGTGCCCGGGAACCATGGCCATTGGCGCGCGGCCGCGACCTCCGCGCTGGGATAGAACGCCGTCACGGGCAACTGGTCCTGGCTGAACTTGCGGCCCGTGGCCGGATTCACGCGGCCGTTGTCCACCGAGCGTCCCAGCAGGCTGGTATCCACGATGAAAGGCCGGTCGCCGCCGATTCCGTCGCCGTTGAGGTCGTAACCCATGAGCACGGTGAAGGGGTTGCCGGCGCCGAAGGTCGTGACGCCGGAGATCTCCCAGCCGCCCAGTGTGCGCCCGATGGCTCCCGCCAGGTAGCGGTTCATGTTGGCCGGGCCCTTCTGATCGCGGAACAGCGGCAACTGGTAGACGTAGCTGATGGTGGCGCGCTGCGGCTGGCTCAGCCGGCTGGGCCCGCGCAGGCTGCGCATGCCCTGCGTTTCGCTGACCGCCGCGTTGATGTCGCCGGTGCCCACGCTGGTGGCTTCCGAACCCGTGTCCAGGTTCTTCGACCACGTGTAGCCGAACTGCATGGCGAGGCCCGCCTTCATCCGCTGCGTGTACTGCACCTGAAGGGCGTTGTAGTAGGACCACGCCTGGTTGGAGGTCTCCAGGATGAGCCCGTAGCGGCCGTCCGGACGGCGCGCGTCGGCGCGGCCCTGCTGGAGCGAGATATAACCCGGCGCCGGACTGGCGTTGAACAGGTTCGGGTCGATCTTATCGAAGAGCACGCCGGGGAAGATGGCCGCGCCCTTGTAAGTGTCCGGCTGGGTCGATCGCCACGGGAACTGCGGCCGGTTGCGCCAGTTATAGAAAAGCAGCCCGATGCCGCGGTTGCCGATGTAGGAAACCTGGAGCGCGGCGTTCCACTTCAGATTCCGCTCGAGGGTGAAGTTCCACTGCTCCGTGTACGGCATGTGCAGGTTTGGATCCACGTTGGCCAGGCTGACCTGCGCGGTGGGCGGCCCGGGTGTGAAGACATAGCCGCCCGTCGGGTCCACCACGGACATGCCCGGATTGCTCCAGCCGAGCGTGGCGGCGCGCGGCGGGTTGAACCGCGTGCTGGCGCCGATCTGGCTGAAGATCGACTGGTAGATCCGGCCGTGGAATGTGCCGAAGCCGCCGCGCACTGACGTGTTCCCGGGGCCTCCGGTCAGCGCGCTCAGAAACGCGTTGTCGAACTTGGGCGACCACGCGAAGCCGAAGCGCGGCTCCACGTAGGTGTCGCTGCCGTAGCCGGCGTCGTACAGTTTGTTGACCTCGCCCGGCGCACCCACGCGCTCGAAGCGCACGCCGATATTGAAGACCAGGCTCGAAGTGACGCGGAGCTCGTCCTGCGCGTAGAAATTCAGCTCCGTCATGCGCAGGCCGACGTAGGCCGGACCGTAGCCCTTCGTAAAGGAGGTGACCACGCCGCGCAGGAAGTTCTGCATGCCGTCATAGGGCGCCTGCGAGCCGAAGGTCCAGAAGCCGCGGTTATAATTCTCGGCCCAGTCGTTGAGCTGGATGCGCCGTAAGTCCGCGCCGGCTTTGAAGGTGTGCCGCGAGCCCAGTTGCGCAGCCAGGTTGTACACGTACTGGAAATCGTTCTGGTAGCGCTTGATCGGATAGGCGCTGGCGTTGCCGATAATCGGGGAGAAGCCGGTGAACGTCCAGCGGATGATGGGCGGGTAATCGCCGGGCTCCAGGAAATCCACCCACATGCGGCGGCGGCCGTAGCCGAAGCGGAATTCGCCCGTGGTGCTGGGGTTGAACACGTGCGTATGGGTCAGGCCCACGCTCTGGAAGCGGTGGTCCTGCTTCACGTTCTCGCCCTTCACGATCTCCTTCTGCCGGCCGAAGAAGAAGTTGCTGAATTGATAGCGGCCGTAGACCAGGTTGTTGTCGTTGACCCGCCAGTCCGTGCGGCCGCTGTAGTCGTGGGTATGGCTGGAGCGCGGCATGGGCGCGGTGTAAGCGTAGGGGCTGACCGGCGCGTTGTTGGGCGTTACGTCTTTCGGGAAACGGTCGATGACGCTCTGCACCCAGGCGCGGCGCGCGGCGGCGTCCGGCGCGGAAGGATCCACCTGCGGCGTGCGCCATTCCGGCGGCAGCACGTAACTGGTGCTGCTCAGCGTGCCCGGTTCCCAGAAACGCTCGAGCGACCCGAAGTAGAACAGGCGGTCCTTGATCACGGCGCCGCCCAGCGTCCCGCCCGCGCGATGGCTCTGGCTGGTGGCCTTGGCCACGTTCGGCACCCACTGGTTCTTGGTCTGGTCGAAACGCATTCCGGCGGCGTTGGAGAAGAAGCTCCGCGCGTTCAGAGCGGAATTCTGCAAGTACCAATAGGCCTCGCCGTGCATCGCGTTCGAGCCGCTCTTGGTTTGCACCAGCACTACGGCGCCGAAGCCGCGCCCGAATTCGGGAGCGAAGTTATCGGTGAGGATCTGCATCTCCTTTATCGTGCTGATGTTGACCGGCTGGCGATGCTGGTTCTCATTGCCGTCGTCGTTGGAGACGCCGTCGGTGAGAAACGTGGTGCCGCGCGTGCCGGTGCCGTTGAACGACACGGAACTGCCGCTGGAAAGCGTGGGGTTGTTCTGGCCCGAAGTGGGGTTGGTCTGGAAGCCGGGGAACAGGCCCACGAATCCCAGAAAGCTGCGCCCCGCCGTTGGCAGGTTGCCGGCCAGGGTTTCATCGATGGAGCGCCGGATCTGGCCGCTGGCCGTATCGATCAGCGGCGCGACATCCGTCACCGTGACCGACTCCTGAAGCGTTGAGACCTTCAGCGTCAGAGTGACCGTGGTCGCCTTGTTCAGTGTGATCACGAGGTTCCTGGCTACCATGGTGGCGAAGCCCTTGGCCTCCGCCGTAACGTCGTACCTGCCGAGTGGCATGAACGGCATCTGAAAGTAACCGGCTTCGTTGGTTGTTCCGGCGCGCTCGACGCCGGTCTCCACGTTCTTGGCGGTGATGTTCACCCCGGGCACGGCGGCGCCGGCCGGGTCGGTGATATGGCCGTCGAGGGTGCCCGTGGTCTGGCCGAACGCCATGCCCGCGAGCAACAGCAAAGCAGCTAACCTCATAACTCACCTCGCGATAGACCGGAGATTTGACTGTGGAAGATTATACTACCGCCCGACAATACTGCGCACCGGCGCCGGCGGCTCCGTGCCGCGAATCGTACGCCGGAGAACGTCGTTCCTGAGGCGCTCGTCGATGCGGTCAGGAGCGCTCAGATCGAAAGCCGGCCGTGGCGCCGGAGGTATCGTTTCGGTTCTCCTCAGCAGTTCACCAATAACCCGGAAGACTTCATCTCTTAGGCGATCAGGCGGGCGATGCCGTAGGCGGCGGCGGAGGCCAACCCTCCCACGGCCGCCGTCTGCAAGCCGCCGCGCAGCGGACGCACGCCCGTAAAGCGGCCCTTGAAGAAACCGAAGACGAACAGCGCTGCGAGCGTGATCAGCACGGAGGCGAGGAGCGCGGAACGCGCCGACGCCAGGATCATGTACGGCGCGAGCGGCACCAGGCCGCCGGCGATGTAGGACACCGCGATGGTCGCGGCGCTCTGCCGGGCGCGCTTGGGATCGGGCTCATCCAGGCCGAGTTCGAAACGCATCATGAAATCGACCCAGCGGTGGCGGTCCGAGCGAATCGCCTCGACGACCGGCGCGACGTGCTGTTCGCCAAGGCCATAGCGCCGGAACACGCGCGCCACCTCTTCGGCCTCCTCCTCCGGGAGTTCCTCGGTCTCGCGGTACTCCCGGGCAAGCTCGGAGCGGTAGTGGTCCGTATCGGTCTTTCCCGCGAGGTAGCCGCCCAGCCCCATGGCGATGGAGCCCGCAGCGATTTCCGCCAGGCCGGCGACCACCACGATTCCGGTGTTCGAAATGGTTCCGGACAACCCGGCGGCGAGCGCGAAGGGAACCGTGAGGCCGTCCGCCATGCCGATGACCACATCCCGAACCACCTCGGAAGCCTGAAAGTGCTTCTCAATGTGAGGAATACTGGGCATGGGCACCATGGTCGCACGGCATGCCGGAGTTTTCACGTGTCATGAGAGGCCGTGGGCCCTGCGGGGCGGCATTGCCATGCTGCCGCCGGGCTTCCGCCCGGCGCTCCCCTGCGCGGGCCGAAGCCTAGATCTCCTTGACGATCTCGATGCCGGTCAGGCGCGCGAGGTGTTTGAGCGGCGCCGTGTGATCGCCATAGAACATGACCCGGTGCAGGCCGCCGGTGTAGCCTTCGGCCATCTTGCACGCGTCCGCCACCTTGGTGACGATCTTGGTGCGGCAGCCGCGCGGCCCGTCGATGTTCACCGTGGCCTCGCCGGTGGAGAGGAGCAGAGTCTTCGGCCCGCGGAAGCCGGCCAGCGTGATCGGCTCCCGCTCGGGCATGCGCACCTGCACCGAAACGCCCTTCTCGTCTTCCATGTGGGTGCGGAGGATGTAGGGCGAAGCCTTGCCGCCCAGGCCCATCATGCGGGTGGCGGCCACGCAATGCGCGTGGATCACCTCGTTGCGGCTGGTGTCGAAGGTGGGATCGGAAACGAAACCCGGCCGGCCGCTGAAGGAGGTGATGAGCATCTGGGTCATGGTGGACTGAAGGTCCGCCTCACAGACCCCGTAGTAGCCGGCGTCGTTCAGGCGCGACCACGCCACGCAGGGGTAGGCGGGAAGATCGCCTCGCCGGAAGCCGCCCAGACAGTCGATGGTCATGGCGTTGGCCTTCTCCTGCTCCAGAACCTTCAGCACGGCCAGGTAGAAGCGCGTGGCGTCCTGAATGTCTTTGCGGGAGGGCTCCACCACCTTGAGCGCGCCGCGGGCGTACGCCTCGGCCTCGCGCTCGACTTCCGCGGCGCTCACCGCGTCGTAGGCCGCCTTCAGCACCTTGTAGGGCGTCAGCTCGATTTGCGTGCCGAACTGCTTCGTGAAGCCGGCCGCCAGATCGCCGGCGGCTTCGCCCTGCCGCACCAGAAGAACCTTGCTGTGCTTCATGTGGTGGATGGTCTTGAGCAGCGGCAGCAACGGCTCCAGGTCCCCGTAGTCGCTCGAGGCCACCATGTCGGCGCGTTTGCCTTGCTGGATGAACCTGGAAAAGCCCATGAAGGCCCACCCGGTCAGGGGCCGGGTGAAGGCCACCATGGGGATATCGAGCTTCGCCAACGCATCCTCGTGCGGCCGCGTGTTGGCGGTAAGGTCGATGACCAGCAGGGCGTCGGCCCCCTGGAGCGGCTTCACGGCCGCGTCCAGATCGCCTTCACCGGGCAGCATAACGCTTCCCGTGAACCTGATGCAGTCGGGATGCTGACTCTCGAGCCGCGCAAGCTGCGCGTCGATGCCCGCGATCTCCTTGGCGAAATCGAGGTTCGGGTAAGGCCACGTCTGCTTGGGATTCGCGCCCGTGTAGACTTTCTTCACTTCGGCCGGACCGTCCCAAGGCTTGGAACTCGAGGCGGAAGCAGCGGGAAGCGGCAGGGAAGCGGCGCCCGCCAACAACGCGAATTCCCGCCGCGAAAGAGAATGTGACATAGCGAAAGCTCCTTTTCTTCTCCTAATTCAAGGTAAGTAACCGTTCAGCAGCTTATCGAGACCCGTGGCTTCGCCGGCGTTGCTCAAGAAGTTGCGCGACACCGGCGGCAGAAAGTCGTTGGTATCTTCCATCCAGGCGCTCAACGCCTTCTGGAGCTCGCGCAGCACGGAACCCGCCCCCTGATCTTCGGCCAGGTTGCGGAATTCGCCGGGATCGCTCTCCAGATCGTACAGCTCGTAAAGAGGCCGCGGTTTGGCGAACAGGCGCTCGAGCGCCGGATTCAGGCGGCCCGCTTTGCGCTCCTTGACAATCTCGTCCCAGCACGGCCCTCCGCCGCGGCTCCAGGGAGCCCAGATGTGATCGAGGGTTCCACGGTAAGACGCCTCCGGCCGGAAGTTCGCGATCAGCGCATAGCGATCCGAGACCACGCCGCGCGCCGGATCCCAGGTGTCGTGCCAGTTGCGCTCGGTGAAGACGTAGCGCCGGGGTTCGTGCGGGGCGCCCTCGAGCAGCTTCGCAATGCTGCGCCCTTCGGCGCGCGGGATGCTTTCGGCGCCCGCCGCCTCCAGCCAGGTGGCCGGCAGATCCACCGTCGAGACCAGCTCGCGGCTCACGCTGCCCGGTTTCACTCGCCCGGGCCATCTCACCAGCAGCGGGACGTTCACACCCGGCTGGTAGAGCGAAGCCTTGGCGCGCGGGAACGGCATGCCGTTGTCGCCGAAGAACGCCACCAGGGTATTCTCCGCCAGGCCGCGCTTTTCCAGAATATCGAGCACCCGGCCGCAATCGCTGTCGAGCCGCGTAATGGCGTCGTAGTGCAGGGCGAGGTCTTCACGGACCACCGGGGTATCGGGGAGAAACTCTGGAATCCGCATCCGCGCCGGATCGTGCGGGTTCTCTATGATGCCTCTGCGGTAGGGGCGGTGCGGATCGGTGAACCCCATCCACAGGAAGAACGGCCGGCCTTGCGGGGCGCGGTCGAAGAAGGTCTCGAACTTCTCCTGCGCGGAGCCGTAGAAGTCGAGGCGGCGCGCGAATTCCTCGCCCATGTGATGCTTGCGGTACGCCCCGCAGAAGTAGCCGCGCGCTTCCAGGCGCGCCACCACGTCCGGCACATCGCTCCTCAGCGGCGCGTGCAGGCGTGACATGCCGGTGGCGTGAGGCGCGCGCCCGGTGAACACGCTCGAGCGGCTGGGACTGCACTGCGGCGATGTCACGTAAGCGCGCTCGAAACGCATGCCCTCCGCCGCCAGCCGGTCGATCCGCGGCGTTCTCACCACCGGATCGCCGTAGCAGCCGAGCGTGCCGCGGCTCAGGTCGTCGGCCACGAGGACCACGATGTTGGGCCGGCGCCCGGCGCCGGCCACGGCGGGCGCCGCCAGCGCGCTCCTCACCAGGTTTCTGCGCGACAGGCCCGGCATCAGAAGCTGAACCGCAGTCCCAGTTGAACCTGGCGGCCCGCGACGGCCGTGGAGATCACGCCAAAGCCCGCGCCGCCGAGCGCCATCCCGGGGTTGCCGAACTTCACGTGGTTGAACGCATTGAACAACTCCGCGCGAAACTGCGCCTTGCGCGATTCCCCAATGGCGAAGTTTCTCAGAATCGAAAAATTGAACGTGTTCCTGCCGTCCGCCCTGACCAGCCCGACCGCCTGGTTGCCGAAGCGGTAAGGGGCCGGCTGCTGGAAGGCCGAGGTGTCAAACCAGCGGGAGATGGTGCGCTCGCCGCGCGGCAGGTTGGGACTGCGCAGCACGTCGGCACGCAGGGCGCCCGCCGAAAAGGCGTTGGTCGTGTTGGTCTGGGTGGTGGCCGTGAGCGGCGCGCCGGACTGGATCACCGCGACCGTTCCCAGCGCCCAGCCGCCCGCCACGTAGCGCAGCGGGTTCTGCTGAAGGAACCGCCGCCCCTTGCCGAACGGGACCTCATACACCGAACTGATGGTGAACCGGTGGCGGACGTCGTTCTCCGAAGGCCCCCAATCGGCGCGCCGGTCGTAATAGTTGGAGTAGGTGTTGCCCTCGTTGCCAACCGTGCTTCCGCCATCGTCCGTGTTGTTCAGGAACTTCGCCCAAGTGTAAGTCGAGAGCAAATTGAAACCCGCGGAGAACCGCCGCTCCAGGCGCACCACCCCGGCATGGTAGCTCGATACGCCCATGGTAGGAAACACAATGCTCACGTTGGAGAACTGCGGGAAAGGCCGGTCGCGCTGCGTGGCGGCGGGGCCCATGCGCTCCGGGCGGATCTGGTTGATCGGCAGGTTCGGACCCGGCAGCTTGCGCGTCAGGTTTCCCAGGTAGGAGATATCCAGAGCCATGCCGGCGGTCAGCTCCTGCTGGATTCCGAAATTGAACTGCTGCGAGTAGCTGGTGCCGCGCTTGGTCTCGAAAAACGTCACCGCGGTGGTGGTGGGCTGTCCCACGGCCACCGCGCCGAAGGAATCGTTGAGGGTGGCCGGTTTGCCCGAAACGGGCACGCCGTTTCGCAGATAAAAGGGCGCGGTGATCCCGTTATCGGGCGAGTTCAACGCCGCCGTCACGGCGAAACCGAGCGACGCCGAGGTCGGCGCGCCGTGATCGAACGGATGGCCGAAGAAGATCCCGTAGCCGCCGCGCACCACCGTGGATTCGCGGCCGAACGCCTTCCACGCGAAACCGAAGCGCGGCCCGAAGTTGTTCCAATCGGTGTCATAGGGCTTCGTGCGCCAGCCCTCCAGCCCCGCGAACTTCACCACCCCGGGGGTCTTCGACACCGGGTTGATCTGTTCCATGTCGAAGCCGTTCATGCGGTTGTCGGCGTCCACGATGGGCGTGTCGGTTTCCCAGCGCACCCCCACGTTCAGGGTCAGCGACCGGGAGACGGCCCAATCGTCCTGCGCGAATGCGGCCAGATACCAGCTTGAACGCTCGAGCGCCGGCGTGTCGTTGGAAGAAAAAGAGGTGGGGAATCCCAACAGCAGGCTCGCCAGGCCGTTGCCGCTGGCGCTAACCCCGGGCTGGCCCGTGGGCAGCGTGTTGAACTGGAAATTGCCCGAGACCTGGTTGCGAAGCTGGTCGATGATGTGCGAACGCCGCGCCTCGGCCCCGAACTTCATCGAATGCTTGCCCCGCACCCAGGAGATGTTGTCCACCCACTGCTGGCCTTCAAACGGCGTCGAATACCGCCGGTGCGTGCCGCTGCCGAGGTTGGCGAAGCCGGCCGTGCCGATGGTGGGGAAGGCGAGGTCGTCCACTCCCTTCAGGCCGAGTTTCGCCGGCCATCCTTGCCCCATGCTCGGCGAGTAGGTGTCGGCGTAACGCACGTCCCACGCGAAGCGCGCCTCGTTGACCACGGTGGGGCTGACAATGCGCGTCCAGGAGCCGAACCAGATCTGCTGGTGATAGTCGTTGGTGTTGTTCGGGTTCACGGCCGGCTCCGGATACACGCCCCGGTTCACGCTGTTGTCGCTGTTGTACATGTAGCGGCCGGTGAACTTGTCCTTGTCTCCCAGGTTGTGGTCGATCTTGACGGTGAAGTTGTTGCGCGTGTAGGCATTGGCTCCGTTGGCGCTGAAGTTGCTCGCTCCCGCCGCGCTCGCCGGCGGCTTGTTGGGCAAGGGAAAGAGCGGGACGATCTTCAGCGCCACGGGGTCGAGCCGGTTTGCCGGAATGCGGTTGCCGGGGAACTGGGTGCGCACGTTGCGCCCGCCCTCCTGCCGCGTGGTGGCCGGGTCGTAAATCGGAATCAGCACACCCCGCGCGTCGGTGGTCTGCGAGAAGTCGCCGGCGCGCTGGATCTCCGTGGGCACCGTCAGGGTGCTGGTGTAGCCGTCGCGCCGCCGCGCCCCTTCGTATCCGAAAAAGAAGAAGGTGCGGTTGAGGCGGACGGGCCCTCCCACGGTTCCGCCGAACACGTTGTAGCGCAGCGGCGCTTTAAGCTTCTCCTTGCCGGATACGGGCGCGAAGAAATTGGCGGCATCCAGTTTCTGGTTGCGCAGATACTCGAACAGGCTGCCGCGGAACTGGTTGGTCCCGGATTTGGTGGCCGAGACCACCACGCCCCCGGCCGAGGCGCCGTACTCGGCGGCATAGCCGTTGGAGATGATCTTGACCTCCTGCAACACCTCGATGGGTGGATCGATGTCCATCTGTCCGATGCCGAGGCGCGTGTTCTGCACCGTGCCCCCGTCGATCCAGAGCATCTGGCTCTGTGTGCGCCCGCCCGCCAGCGAGAAATTCGGCTTGGCCCCGCTGTCGTAGCTGACAAACACCGCCGCGCCCACCATGTTGATCATGTTCATCGAACGGCGGTCGCCCAGCGGCATGTCCTCGATGGTCTTCGATTCCACAAGCTGGGTCATGTCCGAGTTCATGGTTTGCAGAATGGTGGCGCGGGCGGATACGCTGACGCTCTCGGTCACCGCGCCCACTTCCAGGCGCACGTTCAGTTCGAGAGACTGGCCGGTGGTCAGCACGATGCCCTTCTGCTCGTAACGCCGGAAACCCTCGCGCTCGACGCTCACCTGGTATTCGCCGATGGGAAGAAAGCGCAGCGCGAAGTAGCCGGAGTCATTGCTGCGCGTGGGCGTGCGCACCCCGGTCTGCGTGTTGGTCGCGGTCACTTCCGCGCCCGCGATTACGGCGCCCTGCGGGTCGGTAACCGTGCCGGCCACAGTCGCCTGGGGCGATTGCGCCAGGCACGGTATCAGGTTCAGCAGGAGCGCGGCAAACAGAGGAAGGTGGCGTGTGAGGGTCATTCGGGGACCCGCCTTTCCGCAAATAATATATCAGTTCGCTTCAGCGCAATCAGCCTTTGCGCTTGTCGAAGCCTCCCAGGAGCCAGAGGTCAGTCCGCTGGCGCCGTACCGATGAGACGAAACTCTTTCCGTCCCGCGCCAGGGCGAAGTACTGTTCGGAAGCCGCAATCGTGTAAACGGCCGAACCATCGCGGGACCAGACATGCGCCGGGCCGGCGACCAGGAAGGTGCGGCCTGGCCATTCCCTGTCAAGACAGGATCACGGGCGGTTCGCTCGAGCCAAGCCGGCTCTTGACCAGTTTCATGATTCCGGCATCCATCAGGCGGCAGGCGATCCATTTGCCGTCCGGGGACCACGTGGATGTATTGTGGTATGCGGTTGGGCTTCTTCGACCTGCAACAGCGCGCGCTGAACCCACGACCACTGGAACCACAATCCAGCGCTCTACCAGCTGAGCTACACCCACCGTGGGAACAAACCTAGTTTAACAGGCGGGTATTCGGCCCGGCAACCGCAACCGCATCTTCACCCCGTGCGCGGGCGCGCGACATGAAGGTGGCGATCTACCCGGATCCGCCGAAACTCGCCAGGAGCCGCGGAATCCGGCACTTCACGCGGCGCAACCATCATGGGCCGCCGGGGAACGCCGAGGAACGCGGATAGAATGAATGCCAGGTGTACCGGCGCAAGCCTTGTTGAGGCGATTCTCCACTTCTGCGTCGCGCACCCCGGTGCGATACTCTGTAGGACATGGACCGACGCACGTTTCTGGGCGCGGGTGTAGCGGCCGCCACGCCTGTACCGGCCGCCGCAAAGCACCCCATGCCGTTCAACCCGCGCACACACAATGCGATGCCCACTCACAACCTGGGCCGCACCGGCTACCGCGTGGGCATCCTGAGCCTCGGCGGGCAGGCCACCCTGGAGATTGCCGGCAAGGAGGCTGAATCCGAGGCCATCCTGAACCGCGCCATCGACCTCGGCATCAACTACATCGATTCGGCCGCGGGATATGGCAACGGCGTCAGCGAGAAGAACATCGGGCGCGTCATCAAGACGCGCCGCAAAGAGACCTGGGTCACCAGCAAGACCGCCGACCGCACCTACGACGGTTCCATGCGGCTGCTCGACCGCACCCTCTCCAACATGCAGACCGATCACCTGAACCTGTGGCAGATCCACAACCTGCAAACCAAGGAGCAGTTGGAGCAGATCTTCTCCCCCGCCGGCGCCGTCAAGGCCCTGGAAAAAGCGCGCGCCGAGGGTATGGCGCAGTTTCTCGGCGTCACCGGCCATTACGAACCCAACGTGCTGCTGGAAGCCATTCGCCGCTTCCCCTTCGATACCATCCTGATGGCCGTCAACGCCGCGGACCGGCATTATCTGAGTTTCATCGAGCACCTGCTGCCCGCCGCGCTCGAAAAGAAGATGGGCGTGATCGGGATGAAGGTGGCCACGCGTGGGCGCGTGCTCTCCACCTGGACTCCGCCGCCGCCGGAGCAGCAGCCCGAGCGCCTGCGCACCAAACTGCCCGGCACGCTCACCATTCAGGAGGCCTTGGGCTACAACTTAAGCCTGCCGGTTTCCACCACCATCATCGGTGTGGACACGGTGGCGCAACTGGAACAAAACGTGGCCTTCGCCGCGCGTTTCACGCCGCTGAGCGAAGCCGAGATGCGCGCACTCGAGAAGCGCACGCTGCCTATTGTGCGCCAGGCGCTCTACTTCCGCCGCTGGGACCTCGGCGCGTGATCAGGCCGCCGGAGCCGCCAGGCCCAGTTTCTGGTACCACGGCGTGGCGCCGCGAGTGGCTTCGTTCACCGCCTTGATATTGCGCACGCCGTCTTTGGCAAGCCAGTCTTCCAGGGCCTTTACACCCTGCTTGCCGTAAACCGGTATGCCTTCCTTCCACGTGGCGCGCCCGCAGAGCACCCCGGAGAAATCCACCTTGGCCTCGGCGGCCATGTGCAGCGACTCCACGAACTGCGCGTTGCTCACACCCGCGCTCAGGTAGATGTACGGCTTCTTCGCCGCCGCGGCGGCGCGGCGGAAATGGTCCAGCGCCTCGGCGCGCGAATACGCCGCCTGTCCCTTGAATACCGCGCTGCCCTCGACGTACTCGGCGTTGATGGGGATTTCCACCTTCAGGACGTCCACGTGGTAGTGCGGCTTGGAGAACTCCTCCATGCTGCGGCGCACAACTTCGGGCTTGATCCTGGCGTACTCGTAGCCCTTCTCGTCGCCGTCATGCGGATCGTAGCCTACGAATTCCAGGAAGAACGGGATGTCGTAATGCATGCACTCCGCTCCGATGCGCTCGACGAAGGCGTGCTTCACGTCGTTGATGGCGGCGTCTTCAAACGGCGTGTAGTAAATCAGGATCTTGACGGCGTTGGCGCCCCACTCGGCGATGCGCCGCACGGACACGTGGGGCAGCAGGTCGGGAAGCCGCCCCGGTTGTGTGTTGTCGTACCCGCTCAGTTCGTAAGCCAGCAGCAGCCCGCAGGTCCGTGCGCGCGCCCTGGCTGCGTCCAGACCGAATTCGGGATCCAGCAGAATGGCCGAAGCATACGGAGTCAGCACCCGTGTGACGGCGGTCTTGAACTCGCTCATCATCTCCGGCGTGATCTGCTTCTTGTCCACGCCGCGGGCGGAAGCGAGCGATTTCTGGAGGCTGCCGCGCTGGTCCATGGCCGCGGCGGCGATGATGCCGCCCTCGGTGGCGAGCGCACGCATATGCTTCAACTTGCCTTCGGACAGATTCATACGCGCTCCTACTGCCAAGTATGGCACGGGAGCGCGCTGCGAACCGTGCGAACGGCCACCGGCCGGGAGGGGCCGGCGGCGCGTTCTTCGAGGAGGGTTTACGCCTTGTAGCGCTTGGCCATCTCGTCCATGGAGATGGGGATGTAGTCGGCCGAGTGGCCGGCCTGGCCGAAAGCGATCATGCGCGCCATCACCACCTGCTTCATGGCTTCGCGCGCCGGCGTCAGATAGCTGCGCGGATCGAATTCCTGCGGCTTCTCGGCGAACACCTTGCGGATGGCGCCGGTGATGGCCAGACGGTTGTCCGTGTCCACGTTGATCTTGCGCACGCCATTGCGGATGCCGAGCTGGATCTCTTCCACCGGCACGCCCCAGGTGGGCTTCAACTGCCCGCCGTACTGGTTGACGATGTCCTGAAGCTCCTTGGGAACGCTCGAGGAGCCGTGCATCACGAGGTGGACGTTCGGCAGCCGCTTGTGGATCTCGATCAGGCGGTCCATCTTGAGCGTCTCGCCGGTCGGCTTCTTGCTGAACTTGTAGGCGCCGTGGCTGGTGCCGATGGCGATGGCCAGCGCGTCCACGCCGGTGGCTTCCACGAACTCCGCCGCCTGCCCCGGGTCGGTGAGGTGCGAAAGTCCGTCCAGACCCGCGCCGTGGCCGTCTTCGATGCCGCCCAGGCAGCCGATTTCGCCTTCCACCGTCACGCCCCTGGCATGCGCCATCTCCACCACTTCGCGCGTGACCTTCACGTTGTACTCGAAGCTGGAAGGCGTCTTGCCGTCTTCCATCAGGGAGCCGTCCATCATCACGCTGGTGAAGCCCATCTCGATGGCGGATTTACAGGTGGCCACGCTGTTGCCATGGTCCAGGTGCAGCACGGTCGGGATCTCGGGATAGACCTCGGTGGCCGCAATCATCAGGTGATAGAGGAAGCGATCGTTGGAATATTTGCGCGCGCCGCGGCTGGCCTGCACGATGACCGGCGACTTGGTCTCGCGCGCCGCTTCCATAATGGCCTGAATCTGCTCCATGTTGTTGACGTTGAACGCGCCAACACCATAACCGCCTTTGGCAGCCTCGTCGAGGACCTGCCTCATCGACACTAGGGGCATGTTTGTCTCCTGTTTATTGAATTGATTCCGGTGGTCTTAACCGAAAAACTTAGCACGATTGCGCCGTACAATGAAAGTTGCCGCTCATCGTCTTCGCAGGCCCGCCGTGCTCCGGAAAAAGCACGCTCGCCGCGGAAATCGCCCGCCGCCGCCTCTGGCCTCACCTGGAAATGGATGGGGTCCGCCGCCGCATCCTCCCGAACGCCGCCCATACCCGCGAAGACCGCGCCGCGGCTTACCGCGCCATGGCCTGGGCCGCGGAAATGCTCGGCAACGCCGTGCTCGACGCGCCTTACGGCCACCGCGAGGACCGCGAGGACATCGCCGCCATCGCGGATCGTATTTACCTCATCGAGTGCGCCGTGGGAGTCGAAACCGCGCTCGCGCGCCTGGCCGCGCGCGGCCCGGACCCGGTGCGGCTCGACCTCACGAGCGAAAACACCGCGCGCCTGGTGCGCGAGTACCGCTATTGGGGAGAAGGCCTGCTGCTCGACTCCGAAACGCTCCCGACGGCGGAGTGTCTTGCGCGCGTCGAGCGGTATCTCGATTCGGGCCGCATGGTGCCTGCCCGCCGCTGGGCCGCGGTATCCTGAGTAGTCATGCGCGGGTTGATGGCGGGATTGGCGGCATGCGCGATTCTAACGGCAGCCGACGGAAAAGGAGTGAAGTACCACCCCGGGCACTACGTGGCGGTGGAGGGCGGCAATGCCCTCAAAGCGCTAGAGTGTCTTGACGAGCCCGCCATCCGCGGCGTCAATATACGCTACCGGTGGGCGGATCTCGAGCCGGAAAAGGACGCCTACGATTTCTCCGCCGTGCGCCAGGACCTGGCGTTCCTGGCCGGGCGCGGCAAACAGCTCGTGGTCTTCTTCACCGACAAGACCTTTTCGCCGAACTCCCCCAATCCGCTGCCCCGGTATATGCGGCCGCACGGAGTGGTGAACGAAGTCGGCGGAATCTCGCCCAAGAAGTGGGACCCGGAGCTGATCGGGCGCGAGATCGCGCTCTGCCGCGCGCTGGCGAAGCAGTTCGACGCGCATCCCAACTTCGAAGGACTGGCGTATCAGGAATCGGCGCCGTCGCTGGCGCGCGAGGCGCTCGCGGCGTCCGGCTACAACGCCGAGCTCTACCGCGATTCGCTCAAGCGCATGCTGATCGGATCGAGCCAGGCGTTCCCGCGCTCGCAGATCTTCTGGTACCAGAACTTCTTCCCGGGCAAGGACGAGTACCGCTATGAGATCGCCGAAGCCGTGGTTCCCTACCGCGTGGTGATGGGCGGTCCCGACATTCTCCCCTACCGCACCGCCCTGATCCAAAGCAACCGCATCTACGACCGCTTCCAGGGCAGGCTGAAGCTGTTCTGCTCGGCGCAGTCCGATTCCTACTCCCACCACAAGGACGACGTTTCCAATCGCACCAAGGGCCCCTTCAAAAGGGGAGAAAAGCCGATCCACCCCGAGGGGTACGTCCCCATGGAGCAGATCTTTCTATACGGCCGCGACCGCATGCACCTGAACTACATCTTCTGGTCCCACATCACCACCCGGCCGAAAGCGTACCCGGGCGATCCGCCGGCGTTTGTATTTGAAGACGCGCTGAAGGTAATCCGGAAGTACCCGAAGTTCAACTGATCTGTGGGGCGGCCGGCAGGCGAAACCGCCTCAGTCGCCGCTGCCCACCAGCTCCGGCTCGTCCGCGGGCACCGAACCGCAGGACCCGCAGCCGTTCTTCCCGTTCTTGCCCACCGCCACCGTGACTTTCACCTGCCTGGGCCGCTCGAGCGGCGTCGAGAACTGCTTCTCGATCCGCTCGCGGAAGCACGGGCCGGAGTTGTAAGTGCAGAACGGGTAGATGTGGCCGTTCGGCGCCGAGTAGTGAATCACGCACCGCTTCACGCGCTCCACGTCGTAGTTGTACGAATCCATGAAGTGCATGCCGGCCACCATCAGGGTCTTGTAAGTGAAGCCCTGCTTTTCGGATTCGCCGCGGCCGTAGCGCTTGTCCGTCATGCCCTGGAGGGTTTGCAGGAACAGGTTGAAGGTCAGGCCCTCGGGCGCCTTGTCCTCGTGGAAGTGCTTGCGCAGCGCGTTCCAGGCTTCCAGCTTGGAGAAGAACTTGATCTTCTTCGGCGCCGCCTTGCGCGCCAGCACGTCCATCTCCTTCAGCATTTCGCCCACGTCGATGAAGCGCGTCACCGGCGTGGCCTTCTTGTTCTTGTCTACGAACAGGTAGGTGCCCACCGAGCAGTGCGGATGGCAGCTCAGGTGCGTGGTCAACTCGCCCCGCAGGGCGCTCAGCAGCTTGGAGAACGGCGTCACGCAGGAGAGTGGGAACCAGTCCTCGTACATGTCGCAGATGCCGGTCTGGTCCTGCATCGCCTTGGCGAAATCGGAAAGCGTGAAGCGCTTCTGCTCCAGTTCCTTGCGCGCGATGCGCCCGGTGAAGGCCACCGGCTGGAAGCTGATGCCGCTCAGGCACTCGATGTTCTCCAGCGCCACCCGCAGGATGTCGCCGATCTCGTGGTCGTTGACGCCCTTCACGATGGTCGGCACGAAGACGATCTTCAGCCCGGCCTTCTTTACGTTCTCGATGACCTTGAATTTGATCTCGGCCAGCGCCTGCCCGCGGGTGCGGCGGTAAACGTCGTCCGTCACGCCGTCGAATTGCAGGTAGAGCGTGTGCAGCCCGGCTTCCTTGGCCTTCTCGGCGAACTCCAGGTCGGTGAACGTCAGTCCGTTGGTGGCGATCTGAAGGTGCGAAAAGCCCATCTCCTTGGCCAGCTTCAGAATGTCGAAGAAGCGCGGGTGGATGGTGGGCTCGCCGCCGGAGAACTGCACGATGCGGCCCGAAACCGGCTTCTCCTCGCGCAGCGCTTGCAGCATACCGCGGATCTGCTCGTAGCTGGGCTCATACAGGTAGCCCTGCACGTTGGCGTTGGCGAAGCACACCGGACAGGTCAGGTTGCACCGGTTGGTCAGATCCACATTGGCCAGCCCCGTGTGGCTGGTGTGCAGGTTGCACAGCCCGCAATCGTCCGGACACACCGTGGCGTTGGTGATGGCGGGATTGTGCAAACCCTGGCCGTCGCCGAACTGCCATTGCTCCATCTTCAGGTAGAGCTTCGCGTCCGAGTAGACGATGTCCCGGAAGGCGCCGTGCTCGTCGCAGGTCTTCTCCATCACCACGCGCCCGTTTTCCTCGAAGATTCGCGCGGAGATCAGCTTGGTGCACTCCGGGCAGAGCGACTGCGTGGTCTTCGGCAACCCCGACTTGATCGGGGAGATCGGGGAGCCCGTATAGGTACAATCGGGCTGGATTACCTGAAAAGGTGCGGCCATGCTCGGATTGTAGGCAAGTGCCTGCAAAATCACCACGATGGCGGGTTCAATGGCGCAATTTTCAGGTCGTATGGGGAATATTCGGGCATGAACGGGAAACCCCGCCCGCATCCCATGGCGCGCCGCCGTGCCGTGGTGTCAGAATAAGCGTTCTATGACCACCCGCCAGTTTCTGGCAGCCTGCGCCGCGCTGGTTTCCTCCAGTGCGGCGGCCCAGCGCCGTCCGCTGCCCGGCGCCCAGACCGATAACCGCCGCTTGCCCCGCGATTACACCACGCCGGAGCCCATACAGGTCCCCCCCGCCGTGCTCGATTCCGCGGATGTGCCCTGGGAACAGGTGCAGCCCGGAATGCGCCGGAAAATTTACTTCAGCGATCGCCTCACCATGGTGACGATCGAGTTCACGCGCGAAAAACCGGATGCCGCCCGGCCCGCCATGCACTACCACGCGCACGATCAGATGGCGTTCGTGGTCGAGGGGCGCATCCGCGCGTTTATCGGGGACCAGGTCAAGGAACTGGGACCGGGCGGCGTGTATTCCCTGCCGTCCAATGTCCCGCACGGGATTCAGGTGCTGACCCAGAAAGTCGTGCTGATCGACGTGTTCACGCCGCCGCGCGACGATATGCGCCGGGCGTAACCCTCGGGCTCGCGCGCAGCCCTCAGGCTACGGCCATGCTCTTGGGCGCGGGCGCCGATGCCGCCGTGCCCGCCGAACCGCCCGCGGTTTGCGTCTTGTTCTTGCTCCCCGGCGGACGGCCGCGGCGCTTGGGCGCCGTGGCGCTGAGTTGGGACATCCAGGCCGGCGGCCGGCCGCGCTTGCGCCCGCGGCCCCGGGCCAGCAACTCCAGGCTCAAAATCGCCTGTTCAATTTGCTCCCGTTCTTGCTTTAATTCGATGAGAATCTTGGCGACGTCCATAAGCACCCCATGTCGTCCAGCCGGCGAGAGCGGCTGTGTTCCAGAAACGGAACAGCGGCACCAAAACCGCGCTTTGTACATTTGATTTTGTACCGCAAGTTGACCCGAATTTCAAGGGTAGTGTTCCGAAAACGGAACAGATTACTTTCCACTTTGGAGGATTTCCGTTCGAGGCGCCCTATCCCGCGCCTTCGGCCCGCCGCCGTTTCCAATGAAAATAAAAGGGTAATCCGAACGCGATCAGGCCTAATCCCATTATGGATTCTCGCGGAGAATCGAGCAGCGTGGCGAGTACCAAAATGGCGGCCACGAGTACGAAAAGTACCGGTACGAGAGGGTAGCCCCAGGTGCGATAGGGGCGCGCCAAATCCGGGCGCTTGCGGCGCAGCACCACCACCGCCGCCGCAGTCATGCCGTACAGAATCCAGCTCGCGAAAATGACGTAGGTGAACAACTGCTCGTAGCGGCCCGAGAGCACCAGAAGCGCGCTCCAGCCGCTCAAAGCCAGAATCGATACCGAGGGAGTCCGGTGCTGGGGATGGACGCGCGCCACCCCCCCGAAGAAGTACCCGTCGCGCGCCATCGCGTAGGGCACGCGCGAGCCGGAGAGAATCGAGCCGTTGAGCGCCGCGAAGATGCTGATCATGGCGGCCACCGAAACCGCGTCCGCGCCCGCCCCGCCCAGCACCTTGCGCATCATGTCCGCCGCTACCCGCTGGCTCGCGCCCACCTCGGGCCCGGAAAGCACATAAAAATAGGCGGCATTTGCCGCCAGATAGATCGCAATCACTCCGGCCGTGCCCCAGATCAGGGCCAGCGGAAGGTTGCGCTCCGGGCGGCGCACTTCACTCGCCACCATGCTGACGTTGTTCCAGCCGTCGTAGGCCCACAACGCCGCCACCAGCGCGGCAAAGAAGCCCGCGAAGCTGAGCGGCGCGGCGGCCGCGGCGGGCGGAGCATGGCGCGATCCCCACCCCAGGCCCGCCAGCACGATGAAAACGATCAGCCCGACTTTGACGACCGTAACCGTGACCTGCACCTCGCCACCCACCTTGACGCCGAAGTAATTCACCGCCGCCAGCAACAGGATGAGCGCCATGGCGAGCAGTTGGCCGTAGCGCAGATCGAGCGGCGCGCCGCCCGCGCCCAGCGGCAGCGGCACGGTGTAGAAAACCCCGTCCAGACCCGGAAAAAAATTCGTCAGGTAATAGAAGAAAGCGGTGGCCAGCGTGGCCACCGACCCGCTCTTGGCCACCCACATCTGCGTCCACCCGTACAGGAAACTCCATAGCGGCCCGTAGGCCTCGCGCAGGTAGACGTACTCGCCGCCGGCTTCCGGCAGGGCCGCGGCCAGTTCCGCGTAGGTGAGCGCCCCGGCCAGCGAAAGCAGCCCGCCGAAAATCCAGACCGCGAAGACCATCTCCGGCGCGCCCACTCTCAGCACCATGGCGCGCGGCACCAGGAAGATGCCGCTGCCGATCACCGTGCCCACCACGATGGCGGCCGCGCTCCACAGGCCGAGATCGCGCCTGAGTTCAAACTGTTGCGTCACGCCGGTTCCTCCGGGTCCGCCGCGGCATGCTCGGATGGCAGGTAAGGGAGCCCGCCGCGCCGCACCGCGACCGCGCTGGACTCGGGCGGCCCGGACTCGAACAGCGAAGCCAGCCAACCCACGCCGAACGTCGCCACCGCGCCGATGAATACGTACCAACTCCAGGCGATCGGAGTCAGGAAGCGCACGTAGGTGATGGCGGCCAGCCCCGCCACCACCCCGGCCACGGCCGCGTTCTGCCGAACCCTGGTGGTCAACACCCCAAGCAGGAAGACGCCCAGCAGCGCTCCCAGCGGAATAGAGGCGATGGTCAACCCCGCCTCCAGCACCGAGCCCCACTTCCGGGCCAGGATGCCGATGGCCAGCAGCACGCCGCCCCATGCCAGCGTGGCCAGCCGGGCCACGCGCAGCGAACCTGCCTCGCCCGCGCCGCCCCGCACGGAGCGGTAAAAATCCACCACGGTGGTCGAGGCCAGCGAGTTCAACGCAGCGCTCAGGTTGGCCATGGCGGCCGCCAGGATGGCCGCCATCGCCAAGCCCGCCAGGCCAGGCGGCAGGTAGCTCCAGATGAACGCGGGGTAGATGCGGTCCGCCTGCGCGGGCGGCGCGGCCCCGGTGTCGCGGTAGTAGACGAACAACAGGATGCCGATCAGCAGGAAAAGCGTGAACTGCACGAAGATCACCGCCCAGCTCGCCACGAGCGCCGCCCGGCTCTGGCGCTCATTGCGGGCGCTGAGCAGGCGCTGCACCATCAACTGGTCGGTGCCGTGGCTGGCGGTGGTCAGGAAACAGCCGCCCAGCAGCCCCGCCCAGATCGTGTAGGGTTCGGAGAACAACAACCGGAAATCGAAAAGCTGGAACTTGCCGGCCGCGCCCGCCGCCTCCGCCACATGCTCCCACCCTCCCGGGATCTGGCCCAGAATGACGAAGAAGCTGACTGCCGCACCCACCACGTACAGGGTCATCTGGACCACGTCCGTCCAGATCACCGCGCTCATGCCGCCCTCGAACGTATAGAAAAGGGTGAGGCACACGATCAGGACAATGGAGGAGATCTCGCCGGTTCCGAGAATCACCGAGATCACGATCGAGATGGCGAACACCCGCACGCCTTCGGCCAGCGACCGGGCCACCAGGAATATGGCGGCCGTCAGCTTGCGGACTCTCTCGCCGAAACGCCGCCGCATCAGCTCATAGGCGGTGAACATCTCGCCCCGGAAGTAGTGGGGCAGCAGCAACACGGAAATCACCACGCGCGCCAGCAGGTATCCGAATACGATTTGCAGGAAGCCCATGTTGCCGGCGAAGGAGAGCGCGGGAGTGCCGATGATGGTGAGGGTGCTGGTCTCGGCCGAGACAATGGAGAGCGCGATGGCCCACCAGGGCGCGGCGCGGCCTCCCAGGAAGTAATCCCTGAGGCTGTGCTGCTGGTGGCGGAAACGGGCTCCGAACCAGGTGATGCCGGCGAGGTACACGAGAATAACGGCCAGATCGAGATAGCGCATGCTGAACAGGCCCCGCGGTCCGTACTACAATTCCACTAGTATACGTAGTATACGGGCCGATCTGTTATGATCGGCGGTAGCGCGACCCGGCGTTGCCGCGCAGTTGGCGACCAGGAACTTAATTCTCGCGGCCAGCGTCAGTATAGTTGCGCCACAAGAGTGGTTCGGCTATACTCCGCAAGTACCCTGGTGCTCAACCGGGGAATGTTGCCGAATGGTGAACATCAAGAACGGAAGCCCGGAGCTTCGAACAAATTCAAAGCGGAGAAATCAGCAGGAGGCGGCAAGTGCATCTCATTAGAACCCTGAAGGGGATTGTGTTGGTTGCCGGACTTGGGGCCATGTCCCTGGCGGGCGCCCCCCAGGCGGCTCAGCCTGCGGCCCAAGGCCAGAAGCAGAAACAGGTCAAGGACCAGGCCGAGTACGACCTGTTCAACAACGTCCTGAAGGCGACCGACGCGAACAAGAAGCTGGAACTCCTCACCACCTGGAAACAGAAGTACCCCACCTCGGACTTCAAGGACGACCGCCAAGTCTACCTCATCCAGACCTACGCGCAACTGGGCAAGTTCCAGGAGGCGATCGACGCGGGCAAGGAACTGCTGGCCAGCGATCCCAAGAACATCACGGCGATGTTCTACATCAACAACCTGACGCCTGTGGCGTTCCCCGCCAACGCGCCCGCCGACGTGCTGGACACGGCGGAGAAGGCGGCCAACGGCCTGCTCGCGGCTGAAATGCCGGCCGGCACCAAGCCGGAAGACTGGACCAAGGCCAAGAAGGACCTGGATACCGCGGCGAACAAGACCCTCGGCTGGGTGGGCTGGCAGCGCAAGAACTACGAGGCCGCCGAGCAGGGGTTCACCAAGTCGTTGCAGTCCAACCCCAACCAGGGCGAGGTTTCCTACTGGATGGGTTCGGCGCTGCTGGCGACCCGCAAGCCGGATAAGCAGGCGGCCGCCTTGTTCGAGTTCGCGCGCGCGGTGGTGCTGGATACGCAAAACGGCGGGCTGCCCGACGACACCCGCAAGAAACTCGACGCCTATCTCACCAAGACCTACACCCAGTTCCACGGCAGCGACGAAGGCCTGGCGCAACTGAAGGAACAGGCCAAGGCCAGCCCCCTGCCGCCGGCCGGCTTCGCCATCAAAACCGGCGCCGAGATCGCCGCCGAGAAGGAAGAGGAGTTCAAGAAGACCAACCCGCAGCTCGCGCTGTGGATGAGCGTCAAGAAGGAACTGGCGGGCGCCAACGGCGAGCAGTACTTCGAGTCCAATATGAAGGATGCCGAGCTGCCGGCCCTGAAGGGCACCATCGTGGAGGCCAAGCCGGCCGTGCGGTCCAAGGAACTCGTCATCGCCCTGGCCGACGCCCGGACTCCCGAAGCCACCCTGAAACTCGATGCGCCCCTCACCGGCAAGCCCAAGGTCGGCACCGAAGTCGAATTCCAGGGCGTGCCCAAGACCTTCACCAAGGACCCCTTCATGGTCACCTTCGAGGTGGAAAAGGCCAAGCTTACCGGCCTTCAGACCGAAGCGCCCGCTCCGGTACGCAAGCCCGTGAGCAAAAAGGGAGCCAAGAAGAAGTAGGCAAGGTCGGACTCCGGCTGTGACGTGGGGGACGCGCGGCCGCTGGCTGCGCGTCCCCCGTTTCTATTCGGCGGGTTGAGATGGCCGGGCCACGATCAGGCTGAGAATCAGGCGGTCTACCAGCGTGGTTTCGGTTTGAGCCAGGGTCTGGAAACGAATCCTTTCGGCACAACGCAAACAGTCCCCCGCCTTGCCAATGGCAACCAATAGCAGCGCCGCTGCCAGACAGGTTCGAATCCACATGCTACTCAGAAAGACGATTTCGCAGACGAAAGGTTAGCCTGCCGCGCCGCTCGTTTGAAAATATCAAGAAATCTGATAAAATAGGACTCAGGTTAGGAAGGTCCACGGAAAAATGCCGCTTTACGAGTACCGTTGTGAGACTTGTGGTGATGTGTTCGAGGTCATTCAGAAGTTCTCCGACGAGCCGCTGACCGCGCATTCGGTTTGCGGCGGCAAGGTGGAGAGGCTGCTGTCGCCCCCCGCCCTGCAATTCAAGGGAACCGGCTGGTACGTCACTGATTACGCGCGCAAGAACGGCGCTTCGCCCGCTAACGGCCATGGCTCGGAGTCAAAGAACGGCTCGGAGAGCAAGGCCGAAAACAAGGCCAAGGCGGAAGCTCCTTCCAAGAACGAAACCGGCGCGGCAAAAAAGTAAACCGCCGGTTTACATGTCCGCGTGCGCCGTCAGTTCCCAAGTTTGGCACTGGCGGAAGTGCTGTGTCCCCGCGGTACGGAACTCGTGGCGCGTCATGCGGATTGCCGTGATCGCGCTGGTGCTGCGCACCACCCGCCCGAACACTACCAGCTGTAAAGGATGCTGGTCGTGCAGCAGAACGGGCCAGTCCATCCAGATCTCCACGGCCGCGCCCTGCGGCAGCGCCTGATCGGAGAAGAAGGCCAACCCGCCCACGCTCAAGTCGCAGGTGGTGCCGTACCCCATCTCGATCACGCGCCGGCCTTTCAGGGACTTGTAGCGCAGCTCCAGGGTAAGGCCGTAGCGGCGGTGCTTCCGCCGGTCGCCGCGGATCAGGGGCAAGCGGGGTTCCATTGTCGCAGTCATGTCCGAGTTCTCATTCTCGCGGCTCGCGGCGTTTCCGGAAAGTCACGGTCGTACCTGACGGGTACGGGTACGGCTACCCGCCGCCGGCAGTACCACGCCCGGCCCGCGCCGCGCATGCTATGCTGACTGCAATAAGAGGGTTGCATGCGTCTCCGATTCGCGGTGGTCTCCGGGTTGGCCGTCCTCTCCTTATTCGCCTTTCAGGGGAGATACCGGCGCTTCTCAGATTACGAGGATGCGCCTCTCCCGCCTGACGCTAACGAAAAGACAGAATGGGCTTTCGCCCGCCTCCGCTATCCCTCCGGACAGTGGGGATGGGGTTACGGTCGAGGCAGTTGGACCACCGACTATCCCAAGGCGGACCGCCAGTTCGTGCAGGGTGTCCGCCGCCTCACCCGCCTGCACACCCGCTCGGTGGAGCAGGTGGTCGACCTCGATTCCGACGAAATTTACAACTGGCCCTGGGTGTACGCCGTCGAAGTCGGCCACTGGAACCTGACCGATTCCCAGTGCAAGCGCCTGCGCGAATACCTGCTGCGCGGCGGCTTTCTTATGACCGACGATTTCCACGGCAGCTACGAGTGGGACGTCTTCATGGCCTCCATGAGCCGCGTCTTTCCGGAGCGGCCGGTGGTGGACATCGACAGCAAGGACCAGATCTTCCACGTCTTGTACGACCTCGACGAGCGCGTGCAGGTGCCCGGCATTCAGTTCTTCTACTCGGGCCGGACGTACGAAAGAGACGGCGTCGAGCCGCGTTGGCGCGGCATCTATGACGACAAGGGCCGGCTGATGGCGGCGATCTGCTACAACCAGGACAACGGCGACGCATGGGAGTGGGCCGATTCGCCCCGCTACCCCGAAAAATACGCGTCGCAGGCTTACCGGGTGGGCATCAATTACGTCATTTACGCCATGACGCACTAGGCGCCGGCGAGCGCAACATGGTGGAACTGCTTTTCAAATACCCGTGGGCGGCGTTTCAGAAGGGGCGGTTCGTGCTCGCCGGCGCCTGGCCCGGATGGGCGCTGGCGGCGGCCATCGCCGCGGCGGCGGCCCTGCTGTGGTGGCATGTGCGCCGCCACCGCGGGCGCATGGACGGCGCACGTTCGTGGGCCATCTGGACGCTCGAGACGGCGCTCGCCGCGCTCCTCCTGCTGATCCTCTGGCGGCCCGCCATCAGCGTGGCCACGCTCCGGCCGCAACAGAACGTGGTGGCGGTGCTGGTGGACGATTCGCGCAGCATGGCGCAGAACGCCGCCGAGTTACGCGCGGCGCTCGCCGGCGGCCTGATGCGCGATCTGCACGGCCGCTTCCAGGTGCGCATGTACCGCTTCGGCGGGGACTTGGCGCGCATCGCTTCCGAGCGCGAACTGGCGGCCGCGCTGCCAGCCACCCACATCGCGCAAGCGCTCGATGAGGTCATGGACCAGAACTCCACGCTGCCGCTCGGCGCCATGGTCCTGCTGAGCGACGGCGCCGACACGGCGGGCGGCATCGGGCGCGAGACCCTGGCGCGGCTGCGCGAGCGCCGCGTCCCGGTGCACGCGGTGGCCTTCGGGCCCGAGCGCCCCGCGCGCGACCTGGAACTGTCCTCCGCCTCCGTGCCCGCGCGGACCCTTCCCGAATCGCGTTTCAACGCGGAAGTCACGTTGCGCCAATCCGGCTACTCCGGCCGGCGTGTACGGCTGGCCGTGCGCGACGGCGCGCGGCTGCTCGCTTCGCGTGAAGTCGTGCTGGGGCGCGAGGGCGTCCCCCAGACCGAGAACGTGCCGGTGGATTCAGGCGCGGCCGGCCCCAAAACCCTCAACATCTCGGTGGAATCCCTCCCCGGCGAGGAGAATGCGGGCAACAACACGCTCACCCGCGTGATGAACGTCAGCACGGTGAAGCCGCGCGTTCTTTACATCGAGGGCGAGCCGCGCTGGGAATTCAAGTTCATCCGCCGCGCCGTGGAAGACGACCACTCGCTCGACCTCGTCACCATGCTGCGCACCACGCAGAACAAGATCTACCGCCAGAACCTCTCCGGGCCGCACGAGCTTGAGCAGGGCTTTCCGGCCACGCCCGAGGAGTTGTTCGCCTACCAGGGGCTGATCATCGGCAGCGTGGAGGCGGGCTACTTCACGCCGGCGCAGCAGGAACTCATCAAGGAGTTCGCCGGGCGGCGCGGCGCGGGCGTGTTGTTTCTGGGCGGGCGGTTCTCTCTGGCCGAAGGCGGCTGGGCAAACTCGCCCGCCGGGGAAATGCTGCCCGTGGCGCTGCCCGCGGCGCGCGCCACGTTTCATCGCGAGATGGCGGGACAGGAACTCACCGCCGCCGGACGCGCCAGCCTGCTCTGCCGCCTGGAAGAAGATCCGGAGCGCAACCTGGAACGCTGGCGCAAGATGCCGCAGCTCGCCAATTACAGCGAAGCCGGCGAGGCCAAGCCGGGCGCCTCGGTGCTCATGCTGACCGGCGGCAGGCCGCTGCTGGCCATTCAGAACTACGGCCGGGGACGCGCGGCGGTGCTCGCCACCGCGGGAACCTGGCGCTGGAAAATGCTCGAAGACCACACCAGCCGCGCGCACGAGACTTTCTGGCGGCAGATGCTGCGCTACCTGGCGGCGGATACGCCCGGCCGCCTGGCGCTCTCCACCCCGCGCGCCGTGCTGGAAGACGAAGCCGCCGTGCCGCTGCGCGCCGAGGTGCGGAGCAAGGATTTCCGGCCTCTTACCGACGCCGCGGTCGAGGCGCGCATCACCGGTCCGGACGGCGCGGCGGCGACGGTGGAGTTGCGGCCGCTGGCGGGCGAGCCGGGCGTCTACGGGGCCGAGTGGAGCGCGCCGCAGCCCGGTTCCTACGTGGCCGAAGCCGTGGCGCGGCGCGGCGCCGAGGAAGCCGGCCGCGACGTCATCGCCTTCCGCCGCGAGGACGGCGTGGCCGAGAATTTTCACATGACGCGCAATCGCGAGTTGCTCGAGCATCTGGCGGCGTCCACCGGCGGGCGCTACTACGCAGCGCCGCGCGCGGCGCAACTGGCGCGGGAGATCGCCTATTCGGAAGCGGGCATCACCAGCCGCGAGATTCGGGACCTGTGGGACATGCCGGCGGTGTTTCTGCTCGCGCTCATGCTGCGCGGCGCTGAATGGGTGCTGCGCCGGCGTTGGGGGGCGGTATGAGAGTTTGCACCACCCTGGCTCTCCTCCTCCTCGCCGCCGGCTCCGCCCACGCCGCCACCTTCTACCTCACCCTCACCGGACTCGGCGGCGAGCCCGAATACGAGCAGCGTTTCGCCATGTGGGGGCGCGAGATCGACCGCGCCGTACGCGGCTCCGGACCGGATGCGCGCGTCGAGACTCTGATCGCTCCCCAACGCGAGCAGGTCCGGCAGGCGCTCGAGAAGATCGCGCGCGAGGCGCGGTCCGAGGACGTCTTCGTCCTCATGCTGGTGGGCCATGGCGCCTTCGACGGCGAGGAGTACAAGTTCAACATCCCGGGGCCGGACATCAGCGCGGGCGAACTGGCGCGCCTGCTCGACCGCATCCCGGCGCGGCAGCTCGTGGTCAACATGACCAGCGCCAGCGGCGGGTCGCTGGCGGCCCTGCGCAAGCCCGAGCGCGCCATCGTGACCGCCACCAAATCCGGCACCGAGAAGAACGCCACCGTCTTCGCGCGCTATTGGGCCGAGGCGCTGCGCGACCCCGCCGCGGACACCGACAAGAACGAAGTCATCAGCTCCCAGGAGGCCTTCCGCTACGCGCAGCGCAAGACCGCGGCATTCTATGAAACCGAAAAGCGGTTGGCCACCGAGCATCCGGTGATGGAGGGCGCGCCGCTCGCGCTGGTGCGCATGGGACGGGCCGCCGCGCTCGCGCACGATCCGGCGCGTCAGCAGATCTTCGCGAAGAAAGAACAGATCGAGCAGCAGATCGACCGTCTGAAGCTACAGAAGGCCGCCATGCCCGCCGCCGAGTACAAGCAGCGGCTCACGGCGCTGCTGCTGGAGCTGGCGCGCGCCGAGGAGGCGCTGGAGAAGTGAAGCGGCTGGTCATCTGCGCGCTGGCTGCCTCCGGCCTCTGGGGCCAGAGCCTGGAACGCGCCGAGTCGCTGTGGCGCCAGGGCCGCCACCAGGAAGCCAACGACGAGTTTCGCGCGCTCACCGCCGCCAATCCCGGCAATCCCGATTACAAAGTCCGCTGGGGCCGCCTTTTCCTGGCGCGCTTCCAGCCCGCCGACGCCGCGGCGCTGTTCGAGGAGGCGCTGGAGGTGAAACCCGAACATCCCGGCGCCCTGCTCGGCCTCGCCCTGGTGGCCGCCGAAGGCTTTGAGAGCCGCGCGGTGAAGTACGCCGAACAGGCGCTGGCGGCGGACCCCAAGCTGATCGAGGCGCGCGAGTTGCTGGCGCAACTGGCGCTCGAAGACGGCGATGAGAAGCGTGCCGCGGCGGAGGCGGACAAAGCCCTCGCGGTCTCGGCCGGCGCGCTCGATGCCCTGGCCGTGCGCGCCACCATGGAGTGGCTGGCGGGCAGGGACGGGCAGCCGTGGATCGGACGCATCCTTGCGCGCAATCCCAAATACGGCAAGGCGTACGAAATCGGCGGCCGTTTCTTCGTCTTCAACCGGCGCTACGAAGAGGGCATCGCGCTCTATCGCAAGGCCGTGGAACTCGATCCGCGCCTATGGACCGCGCGCGCGCAACTCGGCGTGAACCTCATGCGCCTGGGCCTGGAGGAAGAGGCCCGCAAGAACCTCGAGGCCTGCTACTTCAACAACCACCGCGACCCTGCCACCGTCAACACCTTGCGGCTGATGGACAGCTACAAGAACTATGAAACCTTCCGCACGCCCCAGACGGTGGTGCGGCTTCACAAGAAAGAAGCCGCGCTGCTGCGTCCTTACATCGAGCCGGAGTTGCAGCGCGCCATCGCCGTCTACGAAAAGAAGTACGGCTTCAAGTTGAAGCGCCCGGTGCAGGTGGAGGTCTATCCCGATCACGAGGACTTCGCGGTGCGCACCCTCGGCATGCCGGGGCTCGGCGCGCTGGGCGTGACGTTCGGCTATGTGGTGGCGATGGACAGCCCCTCGGGCCGCAAGCCGGGCAGTTTTCACTGGGCCAGCACGCTGTGGCACGAGCTGAGCCACGTGTACGTGCTGGAGGCGGCCAACCATCGCGTGCCGCGCTGGTTCACCGAAGGCATGGCGGTGCACGAGGAGACCGCCGCCTCGCCCGATTGGGGCGACCGCATGACTCCGGACGTGATCGCCGCCCTGCGCGATAAGAAACTGCTGCCCGTGGCCCAGCTCGATCGCGGCTTCGTACGGCCCGCGTATCCCGCGCAGGTGGCGGTCTCGTACTTCCAGGCGGGGCGCATCTGCGACTACATCAACCGCGAGTGGGGCTACGCCCGCCTGATCGCCATGATGCACCGCTTCGCCGCGGGCGCGGGCACGCCGGAGGTGATCGAAAAGGAGCTCGGCCTCAAGCCCGAGGACTTCGACCGGCGTTTCCTGGCCGCGCTGGACGGGGAGACGCGCAAAACCGTGGCGGGTTTTGAAGCCTGGACCAGGCATATGAAAGCGGCTGTGGCGTTCTCGCGCGAGAACCGGCACGATGAGACCATTCGCGAGGCCGCCGCCGCGCGCGATCTCTATCCCGATTACGTGGACGCCGCGAGCCCCTACGAGCTGCTTGCCGCGGCGTACGCCGCCAAGGGCGACAAGGCCGCCGCGATCCGCGAACTGGAAGCCTACGCGCGCACCGGCGGCCGCACCCCGGATGCGCTGAAGAAGCTCGCCGCCCTGCTCGAGGACGCCGGACGTCCCGCCGAGGCCGCCGCCGCGCTCGAACGCTTGAACTACATCACCCCCATGGATGCCGAGGCCCACGGCCGCCTGGGCGAGCTGCTGCTGGCGCGGAATAAGCCCGAAGCCGCCGCGCGCGAATTCCGCGCCGTGCTGGCCGGCGGGCCGCTGGATCCCGCCGCGGCGCATTTCGCCCTCGCCCGCGCGCTGCGCGCCGCCGGCCGCTCCGCCGAAGCCCAGGATGAATTGCTGGCCGCGCTCGAAGCGGCGCCGGGATACCGCCCGGCACAGAAAATGCTACTGGAGATCTCCCGATAACCATGTCTACTTTGGTCAGACCGCAATTGGAGCCGGATGTTCTCAAGGACCGCATCGAGCGGTTCCGGACCGTGCAGGCCGGCATCGTCGAGCAGGTCAAGCGCGTGATCGTCGGCCAGGACGAGGTCCTGGAACAGGTCATGATCGCGCTGTTCGTGGGCGGCCATTGCCTCATCACCGGCCTGCCCGGCACGGCCAAGACTCTGCTGGTGCGCACCATTTCGCAGACGCTCGGGCTGGTGTTCAAACGCATCCAGTTCACCCCGGACCTGATGCCCTCCGACATCACCGGAACCGACATTATCGAGGAGGACCCCGCTACCGGCCACCGCACCTGGACCTTCGTGCGCGGCCCCATCTTCGCCAATGTGCTGCTGGCCGACGAGATCAACCGCACGCCGCCCAAGACGCAATCCGCGCTGCTCGAGGCCATGCAGGAGCTCTCCTGCACCGTGCGCGGCAACCTCTACCGGCTGCCCTCGCCGTTCTTCGTGCTGGCTACCCAGAACCCCATCGAGCTGGAGGGCACCTACCCGCTGCCGGAGGCGCAACTCGACCGCTTTCTGTTCAACACCGTGCTCGATTACCTCACCGCGGAGCAGGAGCTGGAGGTCGTGGACCTGACCACCACGACGCACGTGGCGCAGGCGGACGCGGTGACCAATGCCGCCGAGATCCTGGATTTCCAGCAACTGGTGCGCATGGTGCCCATCGGGGAAAGCGTGTCGCGGCATGCGATCACGCTGGTGCGCGCCACGCGCCCGGTGGAGGAGGGCGCCCCCGACTTCATACGCAAGTACGTCAACTACGGCGCCAGCGTGCGCGCGGCGCAGTTCCTCGTGCTGGCCGCCAAGGCGCGCGCTCTCATGCGGGGCCGCTACCACGTCTCCTACGAAGACCTGCGGGCGCTGTTCATCCCCGTCCTGCGCCACCGCATGCTGCTCAACTTCCACGCCGAATCCGACCGCCTGAAGTCGGACGAATTGCTGCGCCGGCTGCTCGGAGCGGTACCGGCGCCGCGGGAGTAAACCGTGAACGGCCTGCTGCAAAGATACCTGGACCCGTCCGTGCTCGCCGCCATTTCCGGGCTCGACCTGGTGGCGAAGACCGTGGTGGACGGCTTTGTCGCGGGCATGCACCGTTCGCCGGATTTCGGTTTCAGCCAGGAGTTCGCCGAATACCGCGCCTACTCGGAAGGCGACGACCTGCGCCACGTGGACTGGAACGTGTTCGCGCGCACCGAGCGCTGTTACCTGAAGCGCTACCGCGGCGAGACCAACACGCAGCTCGTCCTGCTGCTGGATGCCAGCGCTTCCATGGGTTACGGCGGGCGCCCCGTGAATAAGCTGGACTACGCGCGCTTCGCCGCCGCCTCGCTCTGTTACCTGGCGCACATTCAGCGCGACGCCGCCGGGCTCATCGTCTTTGGCGACGAGGTGGAGAACTACGTGGCGCCCTCCACCCGGCAGGGGCAGTTGTACCGCCTGCTGCACGCCATCGATCAGGCCAGGCCCTCGGCGCGCACGGATTTCTCAAAACCCTACGCGCACTTCCGCAACTTTCTCCACCGGCGCGGGCTGGTGGCGGTATTGTCCGATTTCTACGCCAGCCCCGCCGAAGTGGTGCGCATTTTCGAGCCCCTGCGGATGTACGGCAACGAGGTGGTGCTGTTCCACGTGCTCGACCCCGGAGAGATCGAGCCGCGCTTCCGCGAACCCGTGCTGTTGGTGGATATGGAAGACGGCGCCAGCCTGGAAGTTTCTCCCGAATACGCACGCCACGAATACCGCGGCAGGATCAAAGAGCACGTCGAGACGCTCCGGGAAAAAGCCCGCGGCGCCGGGCTGGACTACTTCCTGATGAACACCGCGCGGCCGCTCGACGACGCATTGCGCGAGTACCTCGCGGTGCGCCAGGGGAGGTTCTGATGGGCCTGCTGACTCCCTGGTTCCTCGCCGGGCTGGCGGCCCTCGGCCTGCCCGTGTGGCTGCACCTGCTGAAGAAACATCGCACCACCCCGCAGCCCTTCGCCTCCCTGATGTTCTTCGAGCGCCGCACCCAGAGTTCGGTGAAGCACCGGCGGCTCCTGTACCTGCTGCTGTTCTCGCTGCGCATGGCGCTGCTCGCGCTGCTGGCGCTGGCGTTCGCGCGGCCGTACTTCACCCGCTCCACGGCGGCGGCCGCCGGACAAAAGCTGGTCGTGGCGGCCGTGGACAACTCTTTCAGCATGCGGCAGGGCGGGCGGCTGGCACAGGCCAAGGCCGAGGCCGAGCGGGTGGCCGCGGGCGCGGCGCGCGCGCAGGTCCTGGCGTTCGCCTCCGGGGTGCTAGCCATGACGGAACCCACCACGGACCGCGACGCCGTGCGCGCGGCCATCCGCGCCATCGCGCCCACCGACGCCCGCGGGTCGTTCGCGGCTCTGGCCCGCGCCGTGCGCGCCATGCGGGAACCGGTCGAGTTGCACGTGTTTTCGGACATGCAGAGATCCTCGCTGCCGGCCAACTTCGGCGACCTCGCGCTCCCCGAGGGCGCCACCCTGACGCCGCACATCGCCGGCCGCGCGGCGCCGAACTACGCGGTCGAGAGCGTGAAGGCCCCCAGCCATGTTTACGGAGACGGCAAGCTGCGGGTGGAAGCCGTGGTCGCGGGCTACGGCGCGCCGGCGGCTTCGCGACGCGCCGCGCTGGTGGTGAACGGCCGCGAAGTAGCCGCGCGCGAGGTTGCGGTGCCGCAAACCGGCCGCGCCGCCGTCGAATTTCCGCCGGTGGATGCGCCCTTCGGCCCCAGCCGCTGCGAAGTCCGCATCGATGCGGACGCGTTCCCCGATGACGACCATTATCTGTTCGCCGTGGAACGCGGCGAGCCGCGCCCCGTGCTGTTCGTGCAGGAGACGCCCGGCGGCCGCGCCCTGCTCTACTTCCGCGCGGCGCTTGAAGCGGGCGCCCCCGGGGGCTTCCGGGTGGAACCTGTCACCAGCGTCAACGGCATAGACCCGGCGCGGTACGCCTTCGTGGTGCTTTCCGACGTGGGCGGGTTGCCGCCGGCCTTCGAGGCGGCGCTCGAGCGGTACCGCGGCGGCGTGCTCATCGCGCTGGGGCGGGCGGCTGTCGCGCGCCGGCGCGCGCCGCTCACCGGCGCGGCCATCACCGGCACGGCGGCCGGCACGGCGGAGTGCTACGGCGCGCAGGTGCGTTTCGAGACCGCCGCCCGTGTGGATCCCGCCGGAGGGCAGGTGAGCGCCACGCTGCCCGACGGCGCGCCGTTGCTGATCACGGCGCGCAACCGGGTCACGTTCGCCTCCACCTTCGACGGCGCGGCCAACGATTTCCCGCTGCACGCCGGCTTCGTGCCCTTCGTGACCGAAACCGTCCAGCGGCTGGCCGGCGGCGGCCAGGATCGCGCGGCCTACACGGTGGATGCGTTCCTGCCGCTGCGCCCGGGCGTGGAGGTGCTGGACCCTTCGGGCAACCGCGTGCTTTCGCTCGCGGAGGCGTCGCGCGCCGAAGGAATTCACTTGGTGAAATCCGGGTTTTACGATATGAAACGCGAGCTGGCGGCGGTAAATCCCGACCGGCGCGAATCCGATTTGGAACCGATGCCGGCCGAAACCCTGGCGCTGTGGCGTGGAACCGGCGGCGCAGCGCCGGGCCGCGGAGGAACCGCCGGGCCGGCACGCGTGGAATTGTGGTGGTATCTGGCGCTGGCCGCGGCGGCGGTGGCGCTGGCGGAATCGCTGGTGGGGAACCGCCACCTGGCGGGCGAGAAGGCGAGGAGGGAGGCGGCATGAGAGCGCTCGAGTTGCTGCACGATTACCTGTCCCGTGTGGAGGCGCGGCTGCGCGCGCTGGCGCTGGCGCGCGGCGCCGCGGTGGTGGCGGCGGCGGCGCTGGCGGGTACGATGGCCGGGGTGCTGCTGGCCAACGCTTTCGCATTCGTCGCGCCGGGCGTGCTGGCGGCCCGCCTGCTCCTGTTCCTGGCGGTGGCGCTGGCGTTGGCGTTCGGCATTGCGGCGCCGCTGCTGCGGCTCGGGCGCAAGCAGACCGCGCACGCCATCGAACGCCGCCATCCGGAATTCGAGCAGCGCCTCATCACCATCGCGGAGTGTGGGGACGAGCCCGACCCGTTCCTGCCGCTGCTGGCGGCGGACAGCCTGCGGCTGAGCGAGCGGGCGGCGCCGGAGGAACTCGCCAGCGTCCCGCGGGTGGCGGCTTACGCGGGTGCGGCGGCGGCGTGCGCCGCCGGGGTCGCGTGGCTCGCCCTGTTCGGGCCCGGCTTCTTCGGCTACGGCGCCTCGCTGCTGTGGGGCGGCGTCCCCAAGGGCGGTGCGCGGCCGTATTACGACATCGTGGTCACCCCCGGCGACCGCACCGTGCGCAAGCGCGCTGATCAGCAGGTGACCGCGCACCTGGTGGGCTTTCAGGCCCAGCGGGTGCGGGTGCTGGCACGCTTCTCGGGCGCCTCGAAATGGGAAGAGGCGGAGATGCGTCCCGGCGCGCAGGGCCAGGACTACGAGTTCCTCTTCGCGGGCCTGCCGGATTCGCTGGACTATTACGTGGAGGCGTCCGGGGTGCGCTCGAAGCAGTACCGGCTCACGGTGGCGGACCTGCCCTCGGTCAAGCGCATACGTGTGACCTATCGCTATCCCGCCTGGACCGGCGCGCCGCCGGCGGTGGAAGACCCCGGCGGCGACCTGCGCGCCATCGAAGGCACGGTGGCCGAGGTGCAGGTGGAAACCGATAAGCCGCTTGCCGCGGGCGAGTTGCTGCTCGACGACGGCCGCAGGTTTCCGCTGCGGAACGGCGCGGCCCGCGTGCCGATTGAAAAGGACGGCAGCTATCACGTGGCGACGGCCGACGTGCGGCTGAGCGAGGATTACTTCATCGAGGCGCAGCAGGACCGGCCGCCCTCGGTGCGCATCGCGCGGCCGGGGCGCGATGCGCGCACCAGTCCCATCGAGGAAGTCACGGTGACTGTGGAAGGCAAGGACGATTTCGGGCTGCGCGAGCTGGCGCTGCACTATTCCGTGAACGCCGCGCCGGAGAAGGTTATGCCGCTGCTGCCGAGGGCGGGGGAGCGCGAGGCGCGCGGCACGACGCTCATCGCGCTCGAGGATTTCAAGCTCTCGCCCGGCGATATCGTCAGCATTTACGCCACCGCGCGGGACGCCCGCGCCACCGCCCGCACCGATATGTTCTTCATCGAGGCACAGCCGTTCGAGCGCGAGTACACGCAATCGCAGCAGTCCGGCGGCCGGCAGGGCGGCGGGCAGCAGGGCGAGGAGGACCGGCAGATCTCCCAACGGCAGAAGGAGATCATCGCGGCCACGTGGAACCAGGTACGCGATCCTTCCGGCGCCGCGGCGGAGAACGCGAAGTTTCTCTCCGGGGTGCAATCGAAGCTGCGCGACCAGGCGCGGTCCCTGGTGAACCGCATGCGCAGCCGCGAACTGGCGGGCGCCTCGGACTCGTTCAAGAGCTTCGTCGAGGACATGGACAAGGCCATCGAGGCCATGGGCCCGGCGTCGGAAAAACTGGGCGCGCGCGATTGGCGCAGCGCGCTCCCGCCCGAGCAGAAAGCCTTGCAGCACCTGCTGCGCGCGGAGGCCACTTTCCGCAACATTCAGGTGGCGTTCGGCCAGCGCGGCGGCGGAGGCGGCGGCGGGCGCGGCAATCAGGGGCGCGACCTGGAAGGCCTCTTCGACCTGGAGCTGGACACCGAGAAGAACCAGTACGAGACCGGCCAGCAATCGGCCTCCGAACAGCGGCAGCGGGAGATCGACGAGGCCATGGCGAAACTGGAGCGGCTGGCGCGGCGGCAGCAGGAGATCGCCGACCGCCAGCGCAACAACCCGCGCCAGATGGCGGAACAGCGCTGGCAGCAGGAGATGCTGCGGCGCGAGGCGGAGCAGTTGCGCCGCCAGATGGAACAGATGCAGCAGGGCGGGCAGCTCGACCGCGCCATCAACCAGGTGGAGCAGGCCATGCGGGACATGCGGCAATCGAATGCGCAGGGCGCGGCGGGCCGTTTGCGGCAGGCGCAGGAGGCGGTGGGCGGCATGCAGCGCGCGAGCGCCGGGCGCGAGATGGACAACCTGGTGCGCCGCGCCGATGAAATGGCCGCGCGGCAGCGCGATTTCAACAACCGCCTGCGGCAATCGCTGAGCGAGCGCCGGCCCGCCGATCCGCTGGCGCGCGAAAAAGACCAGATGGCCGAAGAGGCGCAGCGCATGGAGGACGACATGCAGCGCGCGGCGCGGGGCATGGCGTCGGCCGAGCGCGAGGCGGCCTCAAAGCTGCGGCAGGCTCTCGGCAACTTACAGCAGGAGGAACTGCCCACCCGCATGAAGTGGAGCGCGGAAGCCCTACGGCGCGGGCTGGGGACTTACGCCGCCATGCGTGAGGCGCTCACCACGCAGGCGCTCGAGAATCTGCGGCAGCAGCTTCGTGAAGCCCAGCGCTCCCTCGGCGGCGGGCAACCACAGCCGCAGCAGGGCGGCGCCATGGAACGCGCGCTGGCCGCGACCGAGCGGCTGCGCGAGCAGCTTGGCCGCGCCGCGGGAAGCGAGCGCCGCGACGATTACGGCGCGATGAACCGCGGCGACCGGCAACCGCCGCCGGGCGGTGTGGACCTGGAGCGCACCATCCGCGAGGGCGCGCGTGTCCTGGCGCGGCTCAGGCAGGCGCTCGCGGCCAGTCCTGAACTGGCGCGCAACGTGGACGCGCTCATCCGCGAGATGCAGCGGCTCGACCCCAAGCGCTTCCCGGGCAACCCGCAGTTGCTGGAGCGGCTGACCTCGCAGGTTGCCGGCCTGGAAGTGGAACTCCGGCGTCAGCTTGACAACGGCAGCACGGTGCGGGGCGCTTCCTCCGAACCCCCGCCGCCGGGCTACGCCGACGCGGTGGCGGAATATTTCCGGCGGCTCAGCCGCGAGCCGCGGTAGGGCTTACCACACCAGCTTCAGCGCCATCTGGACCGTGCGCGGCAGGTTGTACTGGCTCGTGATCCTGCCGAAGCTCGAGCTGGTGGGCGAAACATTCGGCATGCCGAATTGCACGTGATTCAGCGCATTGAAGAACTCGGTGCGGAATTGCAGCTTGACGCGCTCCTTGATGGCCGTGTCCTTCAGGATGGAAAGGTCGATGTTGTTCGGCCCGTTCTGCCGCAGGTTGTTGAAGCGGGTCGGGAACAGCCGTATGTTCTGTCCGAGCTGCTGGCGGCTGTCGGTGTTGAAGCGCGAGGTGTCGAAGGCTCCATCCACGCCGCGCGGGTTATAATTCAGCGCGCCGCCGTAATAGATCACGTTGCCCCACGAAAGCGGTTCGCCGGAAGCGAAGGTGTAGGCGCCCGAAAGCGACCACCCGCCGATGACGCGCCGGACGAGCGGCCCCGCGCTCTTGCCGAACGGCAGTTGGTACACCGTGCTGAGCACGAGACGATGGGGACGGTCTTCGGAAGCCACGCGCTTCTCCGGCGCCAGGTCGGTCGGGTTCAGGTAGCTGCGTTTCTCTATCAGCCGCGAGTACTGGTAGTTGGCCATCCAGGCGAATCCGCCCGAGAGGCGCTTCTCCATGCGGACTTGCAGGGTGTGGAAGTAGGACGCGCCGAAGTTGTCGGCATCCAGCCGCACGCCGTTATCGCCGCTGAATTGCGGAAACTGCCGCAACAACTGGTTGAGCGCCACGGTGCTGCCGTTGAGCGACGTGCCGGGCAGCAGACCTCGAAATGGATTGGTTACGTTGGCGGTGAGCCGGTCGATCACCGCCTGGTCGCGCGTGGGCCGGGTGCTCTGGAACTGGGCGGGCACGTAGTTCAGGCCGCGATTGCCGGTCAGCCGCACGGCGTGGTTCCCCATGTAGCCGATCTCCATCACCAGGTTGCGCGCCAGTTCGCGCTGCACCGTCAGGTTCCAGCGCAGCGAATAGGGGTTCCGCAGCGTGGGGTTGACGAAGTTCACGCTCTGGCCGAGGAACGTGTCGACGCCGAGCGCATTTCCGACCGGCTGAAGGATCCCGGAGGGGAAAGGGTTGGCGAGCGTGGCCGCCGGGGTGAGGTAGCTGTCCAGCGTGGCCACAAGCTGCGTGGTCTGGAAGTAGCCGGGCTGGGTGGAGGCGCGCAGGCCGTCGGTAAAGTAGAACACGCCGAAGCCGCCGCGGATGGAGGTCTTCGCGCCCAGGCCCGCAGGCGCCCAGGCGAAGCCCACGCGCGGGCTGATGAGCCGCGAGCTGGTGCTGTTGGGAGCGCGCTTTGAGGCGCTGGCGAAGGTCACGCCGCCGGCGGGATTGAACTGCGCCGCCGGCAATTCGGGAAGCGGGCTCGCCGCGTAAGCCGCCTTGGCTTTCGCGGTGACGCTGTTCGCCGCGGAGGCGTCGAAGCCGGCCACCTGGCGGTTGTAGCGTTCCGTGGTGGCGAATTCCTTCTCATACCGCAGCCCCAGGTTGAGCGTGAGCGTGCGGCCGGCCTTCCAGTCGTCCTGCACGAAGAAGGCCGTGTAGGCCGCCTGGTTGGAACGGAACGAGCCCACGTCGAACTGCCCGCCGGTGGGCATGCCGAGCAGGAAGGCGGCCATATCCTGCCCGAGCGGCGCGGCGGTGTCGTTATCGAGCGGGCCGCGCGTCCAGTTCGTCGAGAACGAATAGCTGCCGCTGGAACTGCCGTAGTTGGCCGCGTTCTCGCGCTGCATGCGCACATCGGCGCCGAACTTCACGCTGTGCGACTGCACGATCTTGTTCAGGCTGCTGAAGAGCTGAAACTGATCGAACGGCGTCATGGAGGTGCCGGTGGTTCCCAGGGAATTGAAGCCGCCGATGCTGACCTGCGGCATGACGGCTTGCGATGCGGCCGAGGCGAGCGAAGCCGGGAAGCCCAGCGCGGTCATGTCGAAACCGAGGCTGGGCCGGTAGCCGCCGTCGCTGTAGCGCATCCAGTTGAAGCGCGTGTTGAGCACCGTGGTGGGGCCGAAGGTGTAAACGTCGTCCACCATGGCGCCCCAGTTGATCCGGTTCAGGAAGTTGCCCGCCGCGATGTTTTTGAAAATATTGCCGCGGTCCTGTAAGCGCTCGTTATGGCGAATGTTGAAGAAGAACTTGTGGTTCTCGCTGATGTTGAAATCCAGGCGGCCCACCTCGCTGTTGAACTTTTCGCGCCGGGTGGAGTTCGCCAGGTAATTGTCGCGGCCGTCGCTGCGCCCGGTCTGGTTGGGCAGCGGATAATACGGCAGGTATTTCTGCGCGATGGCGCTCAGGCGGCCCCGAGGCACGATGTTGCCCGCCAGCGGCTGCCGGCGGATGCGGCTGCCTTCCCTTGACCCGGTGAGCGGATCATAGATCTGGTAGGTGGAGCCGAGCGCCAGCAATGCCGAAAAGTCGCCTTCGCGCTCCGCCGCGGTGGGTACGGTGGTTGTCACCGGCTCCGGGTTCACGTGTTTGATGCCCTCGTAGGCCATGTACCAGAACACGCGGTTGCGGCCGTCGATCACTCGGGGCAGCCACAACGGCGCGCCCGCGGTGAAACCGAACTGGTTGTAGACTAGGTTGGTTTTCTTCTGGCCCGCGCGGTTCACGAAGAAGTCCGTGGCCGCCGTTTTCGAGACCTGGTTGAAGTCGTACGCCGTGCCGTGCAACTCATTCGTGCCGCCGCGGCTGACAATGTTCACGGTCCCGCCGCCGGTATTGCCGTAGGCGGCATCCACCTGGAAGGTTTCGACCTTCACTTCGTCCACCGTATCCACGGGAGGGCTGAAGGCCGCGCGGCGGTTCGTGGTCGTATCGGGAGCGCCGTCGAGCAGCAGCTCGTTCGACCCCGAGGGAGCGCCGCCCATGCTGAACTCGGAGATGCGGCCGTTATCGAAAGGCCGCTGGAAGAGCGGGTCGGAGGTAGGCACGACGCCGAAAGCGATCTGCGCGAGAGAAAGCGGCGAGCGGCCGTTCAGCGGGAAGGCTTCGATGAACGTGGAGCTGATTACCTGGCCGGTGGAGGCCGTGGTGGTGGTCAGCATGGGCGCTTCGGCGGTGACGGTGACCGACTCGGAAACCTGCCCGACTTCCATGGTGATGTCCAGGCCGATCTGGTCGTTGGCGCTCACGTGCACGCCCTCGCGCACGTAGTGCTTGAAGCCGGCGATGGCGGCTTCAATCTTGTAGTCGCCCGGCTGAAGGAACGGCAGCGTGTACTGGCCGGTGGAACTGGAAACGGTTTCCGATCTGGCCTGCGTCTCACTGCCGGTAGCGGTGATCTTGACGCCGGCAATGACGGCCTGCTGCGAGTCCATCACCCGTCCGGTGATCGAGCCGCGGAACTGTTGCGCCCACGCGCCGGCGGGCAGCAGAAGGATAGCGAGAGCGATGATGCGAGTACCCATAAACGTGATTCTGCCATTATACTGCGGGGAATCCCGGAGGCGCTGCGGAGAATTGTCCAATGCAAGATGATCCTGAAACGCAACCATGCGGGCGTTTCTTTTTATATTCTGCGAGGTTCAGTAGGTGGCATTGGGCAGGATTGCCCGCCCCGTCCCGTCTACTTAGTAGAAGTTGATTACGTCCGGGCGCACGCGGAAGCCGGCTTCGGTGCAGGGGCCGCACTGCTGGCGGTAGCCGGGCCAGGCCCGGCGCACCAACGCGGGAATCTTTTCCGGATCGTCCGGCATGTGGTAGGCGGAGAGCGCCAGCCGGGGATGGTAGCGCGCGATGGTTTCGCGCGCGCCCGCCAGGGCGCGCTGCTCGGCCCCTTCGATGTCCATCTTGATGTAATCGACGCGCGGCAGTTTCAGATCGGCGGCGAGTTTGTCGATGGTGGTCAGCGGCACCCGCACCTGCCCGCCGGCGTCTTTGAGCTGCATCACGAACGTGTCGGCGGCGGTGTTGTTGGGATCCACTTTCAGCGTAAGTACGTCGTCCTTGTCCCATACGCCCTTGGGCACGATGACCACGCGGCCTGCCGCGATATCGTCCGGAAAATTACGGCGCAGCGCTTCCACGTTCTCCGGGGCGGGCTCGATGGCCACCACCGTTCCGGCGCCCAGGTCGAGCGCCAGGCGGGTGTACACGCCGATATTGGCGCCGCAGTCCAGCACCACGTCGCCCGCGCGCACGGCCAGCGGCCCCGTACCGTAGATGTTCCGTTTCTGCTCGGCAAGGTTATAGGGCAGCATCCAGTCATCGCCTTCGGGGATCCACCAGCGGCCCATCGGGGTCTGCCAGAGGTGGAAGCCCGGGGCTTTTTCCACCAGGCGGCTGGCGGCGAGGATCTCGTCCTTGTAGCGGATCTGAGTCTTCAGGTTCCGGGAGGCGCGCAAGGCGTTTTCGAGCGGGCAATGCGGACCGCGGCCGGCGGCCTTGATGGCCAGCAGACGCGCTGGCGGGCAGAACCAGACGGCGGCGGCGAGCGCGGCCAGCGCCAGCGCGGGCAGACCTATCCTGAGCGGTCGTGACATAGACGTAAATTAGATTTTACGCAGTATCAGAGAGGAATTCTTGCTGCCGAAGGCGATGCAGTTTACCAGGGCATGCTCGATGGCGAGCGGGCGGGGCTGGTGGGGCGTATAGTCGAGGTCGCATTCGGGGTCGGGTGCGTCCAGGTTGATGGTGGGGTGGATCATGCCGTCCCGCATGGCGAGAAGGGTGGCGGCCATGGCCGCGGCTCCGCAAGCCCCCTGCGGGTGGCCGATCAGGCTTTTCAGCGAGGAGCCGGCGAGGCGCGGGGCGTGGCCGTCGAAGGCCAGTCTGACCGCGCGCGTCTCGATGCGGTCGTTCAGTTCCGTGGAAGTGCCGTGGTATTGCAGGTACTGCACGTCGGCGGGGCCGATGCCGGCCTCGCGCATCGCCAGCCGCATGGCGCGCGCGGGTTCCTCGCCGCATTCTTCCAGGCGCACGCGATGGTAGGCGTCGCAGGTGGATCCGTAGCCGGCGACTTCGCCGTAGATGTGCGCGCCGCGCGCCAGGGCCCGCTCCAGGGATTCGAAGACGAAGAACCAGGCGCCCTCCGCCAGGACGAAGCCGTCGCGGTCGCGCGAGAAGGGGCGCGAGCCGCGGGCCGGCTGGCTGTTCCAGCTTGCGGTCATAATGCGCATGGCGATAAAAGCGCGCAGGATCAGCGGTGCGATCGGCGCGTCCACGCCTCCGGTGAGCACTGTATCGAGCACGCCCGCCCGGATCGTGCGGAACGCGTAGCCGGCGGCGTCGCTCGAGGATGTGCAGCCGGTGGAGATCAAATGGCTGAGGCCGCGCAGGCCGAAGCGCATGGAAACTTCGCTCGCCAGGGTGCCGGGCGTGGAGGTTGGGATGGTGTAGACGCTGCACAATCTCTCGCGACCGGAGTAGTAGAGCCGGTATTGTTCTTCGGTGAACGACTGGCTGGCCCCGCCGGAGCCCACCACGACGCCGATTTCGCGCAACTCGTCGCGCGTAAGGCGAGCGGGCTCGATCCGCGCGTCGGCCAGCGCCTCGGAGGCCGCCGCGAGCGCCAGCGGCGTGACGCGGCCCACATGGGGCCGCTGCTTGGGGGGCACGAACGCGGCTTCGTCGAAGCCGTCCACCTCCCCGGCGATGCGCACGGGGAACGGCGCCGGATCGAACTGACGGATCAGGTCCACGCCGCTTTGGCAGCGCAGAGTTGCGCCCCAAAACGCTTCGCGGCCGACTCCATTCGGACTGACCGCACCAATTCCGGTGACAACCACACGACGCTGGCTCACGGTGTTTTGATTTTACTGCGGGCTCACGCTAGGCTGGACGTATGGATTCCGAAACTGCGCCGAAGCCCTCGGCGGGGTTCTACGGCGCGCTGGCCGGATTCCATGCGGGCGTGCTCGGGGTGCTGGTGCTGCTGGCCTTCGCCGGGCTGGCGTCGGCCTGGTACCGGCGGGGCTTCTGGGGGCCGGAGAACGTGATCGCCTCGGTGTTCTACGGAGACGACGCCGTGCGGGCGGGCTTCACGTTTGCCACGCTTTCGGGACTTGCGTTGTACGTCATCGGCTACGGATTGCTGGGCGCCGCGTACGGGCGGCTGGCCTATCGCAGCTCCAATCACCTGCGTGTGTTTCTGGTGGCGATATTGGCCGCTCTGGGGTGGTACTACCTGTGGTGGGGCTGGCTGTGGGAGCACGTGGATCCCCTGGTGCCGCTCTACACCCACGACCGCCCCATGTTCGTGGGTCATGTGCTCTACGGCATGATGCTGGGGCGTTTTCCCCGGTATTACGAGAGGTTGACGCAGCCGCCGAACCCTCCGGCGGGGCGGCCATGATCGCGCCGCCCCGCTTCTGTGCGCCGGCTCGAAAGCCGGCGGCAGGTTGAAGGCCCGACTCCGCTCTACGGTGTGAAGCTCAGCGTGCAGCGGGCCCTGGCTTTGCGTCCTTCTTTACGGGAGGGGCTTCCGCGCGCGGCTTTCGCAGCGCGGCTCCGAGCAACAGCGCGGCTGGCACGCCGGCCCACAGGGCGTACCGCATGCGGCTGCGCCGTTTGGGCATGTCCGGGGGAAGAATGCCGTGTTCGGCGGATTGCCTGACGTGGCGCTCGATGCGCATGGTTTTCAGGTCATAGGCAAACTGCTTGCCGCAATCGAGGCACACGACGTAAGTTCCGCCCTGCGGCGCTCCCGCCCTGCTGACGGGGGTAACCGGCCGCGTGAGCCGGCGATGTGCGCAGCGGAACAGCAGGTTGAGAACGGAATCGATCATGTCAGGCTGTGCCGCGCCGGGCGGTCTGGATGCGCCGGACTTTGGCCCACCGCCGCTTCTGCGCCTCGGCTATCCTCCGCCGGCCTTCGGGGCTAAGTCTGTTTTGCGGCTGCGCGGCGGCCTGAGGCCCCCGGCGTCCGCCGTTCAGCAGATTGCGAAGCTCCGCGATTTTGCCTTCTATCTCGTTCTTAGTCTGTTCGTAACCGCGCAATGCGGCCTCGTAAAAATCGCGATCGAAATCCTGTCGAGGCATACCCCCATCCTATGCCGCGTTTCTGCGCGTCGCGATTCCTGTCAACTCCTAAGCGTGCCGTACCGTACTTTCCCGTTACGTCAGGCAACCCCGGGTCATCGAGGGTGCCGTCAGCGGCGCCTTCGCTGGATTCTGAGGGCCGCCGCCGACGCAAACAGGACGTAACCGCCATTCCCAAACAGAATCCCTTGGGGTAGCATCAGAGTAGCGAGAGCCATGACCAGCGCACCGGCGATCCCGCGGCTGTTCGAGCCAAACCCGTACCTGAGCGATGCCGTGAATCGCAATATCATGCGGTCGGAGATCGAAGGCGGCGTGCACCTGTGCGACGTGCAGCCGGGCGCCGTGCTCGAGATCGAAACCCAGAACCGCGCGTACACGCTCCAATACGAAGGTCTCGACCGCGCGTTCATCTCCGGCCACCCGGTGTTCTGCCCCCAGCCCATTCTGGTCACGATTCACGGTTCCACTTGGGGCGGTTCGATCCTCAAGACCGGATACATCGGCCGCGGCATGCGCCTCGAATTCGGGCCCTCCAGGTTTCGCAGGATTACGACCTCGGTGATTCGCGACATCCGCGCAGCATAAACGCGCGGGGCGCCTCGGCGCGGGCACAGATCCGCCGGGCACGCGTTTCACCCGGTAACGGCCCGGCGTGCGCCTGCACCCGCGGCGCCGGATTGTACCGGCGGCGTTTCTGTCAGAAGGACGTCAACGGCGACGCCGATCGCAATACCAGGTGGCCGTAGTAGTTCGGATCGACGAACTTCTCCGCGAAGATTCGCTCCCAGCGTGCGTTCTCCAGACACAGCCGGCAGTTACCGCACTGGCAACGGCGGCTTCGCGATGCGCGGGGGGCCCGCCGGGTCCTTGCTACTTCCACATTCCGCAACGCGGACATTACTTCTGGATTGGCTAATTCCATGACACACCCCATTTAGCTGCGACGGCACTAACAGTAGCCCTTCGTGCGGCCTGCGACAAGATTCACCTTGGGTAAGCGGCGGCAGTTAACGAACGTTGCGGCCGGCTGTTGCCTTTGGTTACGTGTCGTTAGCATGTGATTTGTCCGGTCCGATTAGCACGTGAATTGTCCGGTTCGGGCTGGGGCGG
>JBHGBM010000060.1:0-34648 GCA_041946965.1 Bryobacteraceae bacterium | reverse complement strand
GATCTCATTTTCCGGACGGCCAATGGCCGCCTGACCAGCGCCGAGGTGCTCGGGCACCGCGAGTTCGTTCTGACCCGTCTCTACGAAAGCGCCTAAGACCAACCTGCGGAGGTGTACAACATGAACGTCCTGAAGATGACCGGCTGCTTGATCCTTGCAGCCTCGTTTGCTTACAGTCAGAACATCTACACCACGGTAAACGGTTCGGTGGTAGATCCCAGCGGCGGCAGTGTCGCGGGAGCGAAGGGCGTCCTCGCCGATCAGGCCAAGGGGACCACGCGCACGTTCTCCACCGAGCAGGACGGCAGTTTCGTGGTCCCCAACGTCGCGCCAGGCAGGTACGACGTGACCATTCAGGCCGGCGGATTCAAGACCGTGGTGATCCGCGATATCGTCTTGACCGCCGGCGAGGTCCGCAGCCTCGGACGGATCGCGCTCGAAGTCGGCGGCCTGGTGGAGAGCGTCACGGTGGAGGCGCAAGGCACGCCGGTCCAGGTTTCGAGCGGCGAACGGTCGGGCCTTGTGACCGGCCAGCAGGTGAACGATATCGCGGTGAAGGGCCGCGACTTCGCGTCCTACCTCATCACGGTTCCCGGCGTGGTGGATACGAATTCGGGCGGCCGGGAGGCCATGGCGCGCAACGCGCTGGGCGGCATCCACATCAACGGCAGCCGTGAGACCTCGGTGCTGATGATGGTGGACGGCATGCCCAGCATGGATGCGGGCAACAACGGCGTGCCCGACGAGCCCAACATGGACGCCATCGCCGAAGTCAAGATCATGGCGAGCAACTATCAGGCCGAGTACGGACGCAACGCCGGCGGCCTGATTACCATCGTCACCAAATCCGGCTCAAAGAATTTTAGCGGCTCCGCTTACGACTTCTACCGGCATGAAAGCCTGAACGCCAACGACTTCTTCAACAATCGCACGGGCACCAAGAAGGCGCCCTACCGGTATCGCATCACGGGATACTCCATCGGCGGTCCGGTGCTGCTTCCCAAGCTCAATTTCAACCGGAACAGGGACAAGCTGTTCTTCTTCTTTTCGCAGGAGCTGGTCGGCTCGCGCAATAACTGGGCGCCGCAGTTCATCAACACCCCTACGCAACTGGAGAGAAACGGCGACTTCTCCCGGAGCTTCGACGTGAATGGCGCGCTCATTCCGGTCAAGGACCCCACCACCGGCCAGGTTTTCCCCGGCAACGTGATTCCCAAAGACCGGATCAACAAGCTCGGCCAGGCGATGCTGAATTTCCTGCCATTGCCCAACTACACGGACCCCGATCCGGCCAATTTGTACCGGCGCAACTACCGCACCGTGCCGAGCGGCGGGTGGCCGCGGCGCCAGGAGGTGGTTCGCGTGGATTACAACATCACGCCGTCGTTCCAGGTGTTCTACCGCCTGCTGGAGGACGCCAACCGCCTGCTGCTTCAAACCGGTTCGGGTGGGTGGCCTGCGGGCAGCCTGAACTATCTGCTCTCCCCGGTGATGTGGGACCGTCCCGCCCGCGCTCAGGCGATTCACGCCACCAACGTCTTCTCCCCCACCCTGGTCAACGAAGTGACCTTCACCAGGAGCTTCAACAACGTGATCACCTACGCGACCAACCCCAGCGTGTTGGACCGGTCGCTGATGGGCAACCCGGCGCAGTGGTTCAAGGACGAGCGGGCTTCTTCCATGTACATTCCCGCGCTCACCTTCGGCGGCACTCCGGTGAACACCGCCAATACGACGCTGGAGCCCCGCTTGCCGGACCAGTTGCCCGACCCCGGTTACACGGTGACGGAAAACCTGAGCAAGGTCTGGCGGAATCACAGCCTCAAAGCCGGCGTTTATGTGGAATGGAACAACAAGATACAGTCGGCCAGCTCGAACATCCGCGGCGCTTTCAGCTTTGCGCGGGACACCAACAATCCCATTGATACGGGCCACGGATATGCAAACGCCCTGATCGGCAATTTCCAGTCGTATTCCGAAGCGACCAGGCAGCCCCAGGGCAATTACGTGTTCTGGGACGTGGAATGGTACGTTCAGGATAACTGGCGGGTATCCAGGAAACTGACTCTCGACCTCGGGTTGCGCCTCTATCACATGCCCCCCACAAAGGACCGGGGCGGCGCGTTGGCGACCTTCATTCCAAGTCTTTACGACGCTTCCAAGGCCCCGGCGCTTTACATGCCCGCGCGGGACGCTTCCAACCGGCGGGTCGCGAAAGATCCAAGGACCGGCGCACTGGCGCCCTTCCCTTTGATCGGACTGTTCGTTCCCAACTCGGGAGATTACTCGAACGGTTCGCGGGTCGCGGGTGACGGCATTCCCAAGAGCCTGTACTCGAGCCCCTGGCTCGGGTGGGCGCCGCGATTCGGCTTCGCCTACGACGTGTTCGGGAACGGCAAGACGGCCATTCGCGGCGGTTTCGGTGTCTTCAAGGACAAGGTAACCGGCAACACCATCTATAGCAGCGCCGCGAATCCTCCGGCCGCGTTCACCCCGACGCTGTACTACGGGACGCTCGACACCTATGCCCAAAACCAAGGAGTGGTGGGTCCCTCGGCCGTGACGGGACTCTGGGGCCATCACCCGCTGCCGAGCGTGATGAACTACAGCTTTTCGATCCAGCACCAGTTGCGGACCACTACCTTCGATGTGGCCTACGTGGGCAGCCTGGCGCGCCACCTCTCGGTGCAGCGCAACATCAACGCCATTCCGATGTTCGCCCGCTTCGATCCGAAGAACATGGACCCCACGCAATCCGGCGTTCCGCTTCAGGACAACTTCTTCCGTCCTTACAGCGGATACGGCAACATCAACCAGCGGGAGTTCACGGGAACGTCGAACTATCACTCCTTGCAAGTCTCCGCCGCGCGCCGCTTCGCGAAGGGCGTGCAGTTCGGAGTGGCGTACACCTGGTCGAAGACGCTCACGGTTTCCAGCGGCGATAACGGCGGGCTGACGTCGTACTTCTCGGACCGTTCCTGGAACTACGGACCGGCGAACTTCGATCAGCCGCATACGCTGGTGTTCAACTACATTTACGACCTGCCGGGCATCGGCGCGCGCACAGGAGTACGGCCGCTCAAGTGGGTGCTGGATAATTGGCAGATCAGCGGCATCACGTCCTTCATGAGCGGCAATCCGTTCACGCCCGGGTTCACCACCGTGGACGGACAGGAGATTACCGGGTCCAGCGACGGCGCCCGCATCACGGTGGTGGGCAACCCCAAGCTGGAGAAAAGCCAGAAGACGTTCAACCGGACATTCAACACCGACGCGTTCCGGCGTACGCCGCAGCGCGAGTTCGGAAATGCCGGCGTGGGGATTCTGTACGGCCCTGGCATCAACAACTGGGACCTGGCCATCAGCAAGCGGTTTCCGTTGTTCTCCGAGAGGCGCTACGTCCAGTTCCGCACGGAAATGTTCAACGCGTTCAATCACACGCAGTTCGCCGGGCAAAACGCCACCGCGAGATTCGACAGGAACGGCGTCCAGACGGATCCGAACTTCGGCGCCTATACGAGCACGATGAAACCGAGAATCATCCAGCTTTCGCTGCGGTTGATGTTTTGATCCGCACCCGGAATCGGGTTTATGTTGTGGATTTGAAACGCGTTGCCGGGCTGCGGCCGTGAGGGAGTCTTCGGAGAGCGCAAAAACGCGATCCGCACACCTCTGCCGAACCGAACCACCCGTGGCGGCGGGTCCCCAATTTGCGCCGGTCTGTCATCTATGGCAAACGGGTGGAACTTCGGTCTAATGGAAATCGTGCGAGGGCGCGGCGGCGCCGGCGAGGAGCGGCTCCAGCCGCGCGGCTTTCACCGAGACTACGTTATCCACGTTTTGTAACGTGCCTTCCACGAACAGGAAAGGCTCGCCCACCAGCAGCAGGCGGTAGCGCTCGAACAGCGCGGGCGTGACGATGACGTTGAGGACCCCGGTTTCGTCCTCCATGCTGAGGAAGACGAAGCCTTTGGCGGTCCCCGGACGCTGCCGCACGATCACGGAGCCCGCCACCCGCACCGCCTGCCCGTGGCGCATGCCGGCCAGCGCGGCGGCGGGTGTGACTCCGCGCGCTCGCATCTCTTCGCGGCGATATGCCATGGGATGTTTACCCACGGTGACGCCGGTGCCGTGGAAATCGGCCGCCAGCCGCTCTTCGGCGTTCATGGGCGCGAGCGGCGAGGGTTCCGGGTCTTCGAGCATATCGAGCAGCGGCCCGGCGGCGCGCTCCGCGCGTCCCGCCTGCCAGAGCGCTTCGCGCCGGTGCAGGTTCTTCAGCGGGTTGAGCGCACCCACCGCGGCCAGCATGTCCATCTCGTCCTTGCGCAATTCCGGCACGCGCCGCGCCAGGTCCTCGATGCCGGAGAACGGCCGCGCGCGCACGATGGCTTCGCCCGCTTCCTGGCGCAGCCCGCGCACGTAGCGCAGGCCCAGCCGCAGCGATCGATCTGGCTCGATCGAGCAGTCCCACTCCGAGCGCGTCACGTCCACCGGCAGCACGCGCAAACCGTGGCGTTGCGCGTCCTTCACCAGCACCGAGGGATGGTAGAAACCCATGGGCTGGTTGTTCAGCATGGCGCAGGTGAAGGCCGCGAGATAGTGGCATTTCAGATAGGCGCTGGCGTAGGCGATGAGGGCGAAGCTGGCGGCGTGCGATTCCGGAAACCCGTACAGCGCGAACGAAGAGATGGCCTGGATGATGGCATCCTGCGCCTGGCCGCGCAGGCCGTTGCGCTCCATGCCCGCGCGCAGGCGGCCCTCGAGGTCGCGCATGCGCTGCGCCGAGCGCTTGAAGCCGAGGGCGCGGCGCAGTTCCTCGGCCTCGCCGCCGCTGAACCCCGCCACGATCATCGCTATGCGCAGCAATTGCTCCTGGAACAGCGGCACCCCGAGGGTGCGTCGCAGCACGGGTTCGAGCGCCGGGTGCATGCAGTCCACCGGCTCGCGCCCCTGCCGCCGCTGAAGGTACGGATGCACCATTTTGCCCACGATGGGGCCGGGGCGGATGATGGCCACCTGCACCACGATGTCGTAGAAACGCTCGGGACGCATACGCGGCAGGCAGGACATCTGCGCGCGGCTCTCCACCTGGAACATGCCGATGGTGTCGGCCTTCTGCAAGGCGCTGTAAACGGCGGGATCGTCCGGCGGAAGGTGAGCGAGGTCCACCTCCTCGCCGTAGTTTTCCTTGATGCGCCGCATGGTTTCGTCGATCACCGCCAGCATTCCCAGCCCGAGCAGGTCCACCTTGATGATGCCCATGCCGGCGCAGTCTTCCTTGTCCCACTGCACCACCACGCGGCCGGGCATGGTGGCGGGCTCGAGCGGCGCCACCGAATCGAGCCGCCCCTGGCAAATGACCATGCCGCCCGAGTGCTGCCCGAGGTGGCGCGGCAGGTCTTGCACGGCCTGGTACAGTTCGAGGAATTTGCGGATGCGCGGGTTGGCAAGTTCGAGGCCGGCGTCGGTGAAATTGCGCTCAGGGGTGTCTTTCGGGTCGCGCCACTCCCAAGAGTGCACCAGGCCGGAGAGGCGCTCGAGAGAGGTGATTTCGAAGCCCAGCGCCTTGCCCACCTCGCGTGCGGCGGAGCGGCCGCGGTAGGTGATCACGTTGGCGGTCATGGCCGCACCGCGCTCGCCGTAGCGGCGGTAGACGTACTGGATGACGCGCTCGCGCAGGTCGCCCGAAGGCAGGTCGATGTCGATGTCGGGCCACTCGCCGCGCTCCTCGGAGAGGAAGCGCTCGAAAAGCAGGTCCATGCCGACCGGGTCCACCGCCGTGATGCCGAGCGAGTAACACACCGCGCTATTGGCCGCCGAGCCGCGCCCCTGCGCCAGGATGCCGTTTTCGCGGCAGAAGCGCACGATGTCCCAGACGATGAGGAAGTACCCTTCGAGCTTGAGCTTTTGGATGACGGCCAGCTCGTGTTCGATCTGCCGGCGTGCGCGCTCGTGGAAGGGACGGTAGCGGCCGCGCGCGCCTTGCAGGGTGAGCTCGCGCAACAGCGCGGTCATGTCGGGGCAAGGGTAACGCGGAAACTCGTAGCCGAGACCGGCGAGGGTGAACTCGAGACGCTCGGAGATTTCGCGCGTGGCTGCGAGCGCTTCCGGCAGGTCCGCGAACAGGCGCGCCATTTCGGCGGGCGATTTCACGAAACGCTCGGCGTTCAGCTGGAGCAGGCGGCCGGCTTCCGCCAGCGTGGTCTTGTGGCGCACGGCGGTGAGCACGTCCAGCACTTCCCGCTGGCGGGGCTCGGCGTAGGCCACTCCGTTGGTGGCCACGAGCGGCAGGCCCCGGGCGCGCGCCCAATCGACGAGTTGTTGGTTGCGGGCCTCCCCGGCGCGGTCGAGGTGGCGTTGCAGCTCGACGTAGAGGCTGGGGAAGACGCGCGGCAGGCGGTCGTCGGGCTCGCGGGTGAGGCAGATGAGGCCGGGGGCGTGTTCCTCGAGTTCCGCGAGGGTGGCCTCGCCCTCGCCTTTCCTGGAGCGCAGTTTCACGCGCGTGATGAGGCGGCAGAGGTTCTGGTATCCGGCGCGGTTTTCGCAAAGCAGGACGAGGCTGCGGCCTTCGAAGGCAAGCTGAGCGCCGATATGGGCACGGATGCCGGCCTTCTTCGCGGCCAGGTGGAAGCGGGGCGCGCCGTAGAGGCCGTCGCAATCGGTAATCGCCATGGCGGGCATGCCAAGGCGCGCGCAGGCGGCGATCAGCTCCTCCGGCACTGCGGCGCCGCGGAGGAAGCTGAAGGCGGAGTTAGCGTGAAGCTCAATGTAGTTGGGCATCACACCTCAGTCATAGGTTCCCTCGAGGAACCACCTGCCCGTGGCGTGCTCGCGGTAGAGGCGGTAGAGCGCGCCGTCGTGCAGGGCCACGTCCCACTCGTCGCGGCCCCAGGCGTCGGCCCTCCACCAGTCGCCCGAGGTGCGCCACGGACCCCCGCAGGTCGTCACGTTGCCCCGGATAGCGCCGGCGGAGACGCGCGCGGGGCGTCCGGCTCGCACCTCCACTTCGGCGGCGCGCGGCGGGCGGAAGATCCGCAGGGCGACCTGCGGTGGCATGGGAGCGGCCGTAGCGGTGGAGACATGGAAGCGCCGCATGTGGAACGCCCCCGGACGGTGCGTGTCCGGCAGCCCGGCCGAGCCCACGTTCTCCTCGCCGACGAGGGCGGCGAGGCGCGCCAGCGTGATCTCGAGTTTCTGCGGCTCCGGAGCGGCGGGAACGAACAGCCCGTTCTGCGCGGCGCGCGGCCTGGCGGGCCCGGCGGCAAGATGCAGCCGCGCCACCGGCGCGGCAGGCGGATGCGCGCTCAAATCCAGTTGCAGCAGCTTGAGGAACGCGCGGGCGTCCAGCATGGGCACGGGCAGACGCAGCACCCGCTCGTGCGCGCCGCCGTTTTCCAATGCCAGGCGCAAACGCAATTCGGTCAACGCCAGCCCGTGCGACGCCAGCCGCGTGCACAGCATGTTCAGCATCCGCGCCAGCAGAAAGGCCAGCGGCTCCAGCAGGTCTACAGGATATTCCGGCTCCAGATCCTCCTCAAACCCGGGCGGGTCTTCCAAGGGCACGAGCGGCCGCAGAAACTCGCCGCGCGCCAGCTTGCGCAGCCGCACCCCTTCTGCGCCCAGGCGCGCGGCAATGCCGTTTTCGGGCAGCGCGGCCAGGTCGCGGAAGCGGCGTATGCCCCAGCGTTCGAGCGTGGCGGTCATTTCCGCGGAAAGCGCCGCCACCGGCAGCCCGCCAAGATACTTGCCCTCTTCGCCGAACGGGATGACGTGGATCCCCGGGAAGGCGCGCGCCGCGCAGATGGCCGCGTCGGGATTGCTCGCGATGGCGATGCTTGCGTGCAATCCGGCTTCGGCGGCGCGCCGCGCCATGGCGGCGGCGAGCTCCTGCGGGAGTCCGTAGATGCGCTCGAGGCCCGCGACATCCAGCGTCACGGTGTCCGGCGCGGTCCGCTCCACCAGCGGCGAGAAGGCCCGCGCGCAGGCAAGCAGAGCCGCGGCGTCTTCAACGGCATGGATGCTGGCAAACATAGCCGATTTCCGAACGCGCGGGCTTGCGCCGCTCGACCGCGATTTCCCAACCGCGCAACAGGCGTCCGCGCCACTCGACGCGCTTGCGGCGCAGCGCGAGCACCACGGAAGCGCAGGTTTTCGCGTGCGGCTCCCGCTCCACCGCCAACAGAACCGTGGGGGTGTCCTCCACCGCGCGGCGCAGCCGGAACCAGGAGGTCAGGGAAATGCGGCCGGCGGTGCGCGGCGGGATGTCGCCCAAGTCCATGGCGACCAGCCCGAAACCGCCGCCCTGCACCAGCAGGTCGGTGGCTTTGAGGGCCTTCTCCGCGTCGCCTCCGCAGCGCACCCACAGCACGCGCGCCAGCTCCACGCCCGCGGCGGCGGCCGAATGCGGGTCGAACGCGCCCGAGGCGTCCACCAGCGCGCAGACTTCCTCCCGCGCGGTGGCCTGCGCCATGAGAGAAAGCAGCAGGCCAGTGCGCCCGCTCGAAGCGGGGCCGCAGATTTCGGTCAGGCAGCCGCGCGGCAAGTCAAGCTGGGGTACGCCGGAAGGGACAACTTCGGGAGCGGGACGTTCCCGCCACTGGAGAGGGAATCCGGTAAGCGCAGACATAGCCGCCTATTTCGCTTTCTATTCGCCTGTACACTACTTTAGCAGGAATACAGGCGGCCATGTCAACAGGATTTTCGTCTTTATTTCGCTATTTGTGGCTGCCTCCAGCGCTGCCGGAGCCGCGCGAAATGGGCGCGGAAGCTGCTGCGGGAGCGCTGGTAGTGGGCGCATGGCTGGCGGGCGCGGAAACCGAAGGCGCCGCAGCCACCGCGCCGGAATAGCCGGAAGAGGTGCGGGAGAAGGTGGGGTAGCCCATCCCGCCGCCGCCGGCGCTGGCCCAGGGATTGGCGTCCATGATGCGCGGGCGGTAGAGGCTGATCACCGCGGCGGGGCTCCAGAACCGATACCCGTACGGGCTCAGGAAGTCGCCGCGCAGGGGGATGAAGGTGTACATGCCGAAGTAGGGATTCCACGCCCAGCCGCTCGAAAGCCAGCTATTGCCGGACCTGCGGATGGAGTTCGCGGCGGAGACATTGGCCATGGCCACGTACTCGCCGCGGCGGCGGCTCCAGCGGTCGAGCGCGTCGGTGGACTCCTTGTCGAACCTGGTGACGGCCATTTGGCCGTCGATCGCAAGCATGCGCCCGTCCCTGACCTCGATGCGGCCGGCGGCGGTTTCCACCTGGGCTTCGCCGTCGATCACCCGCAGCGCGGCCGGATTGCCGTCAAACCGGTACAGGCCTTTTTTGGCCAGTTGGATGGCGGCGTCTTTCAATACCACGGTTACGCCGGTATCCTTGGCGATTTCGTCGGCTTCAATCACCGCCGCCCCGGACATCAGTTCCAGGCGGGTATCGATGAGCCGGTTGGAGATCATGCGTACCGCGCTGTTCTCGCCGAGGCGCAGAAACACGCCCGGCGTGAGCAGCACTTCGGCGCGGCCCAACTGGGTTCGCAGCGTGGCGTTTTCCTTGATTTCGGGGAAAACGCCGGCCTTCGATTCGATGGCCTGATCGCCCACGAACACGCGGCCTTCGGTGTAGTGGATCAGGCCGGATTTGGCCGAGATCACCTGCTGGGCGAGCGCGGCAGCGCTCGCCAACGCGAACACCGACACCAGCAGCAAAGCGCGTTTCATACCACCTCCATGCAAATTCCAGGTTCCCGCGCGTTTGGACGCTTGTCAACCGGGTTAAGTTTCACTCCATCAGGAAAAATCCGTCGGCGACGATCTGGGAGGGCCCCACCAGGAAGAAATCGTCCCCTTGCCGGCGTATATCCAGGGGTCCGGCGGGCGTGAGGACCCGGACGGGGCTCGTCACCATCCGGCGGGCTATGGCGGCGGCCGCCGCGCCGGTGGAGCCGGTGCCGGAACTCATGGTCTCCCCCGCACCCCGCTCCCAGAAACGCACTTCCAGGGTATGGCGGTCGAGCGGGCGCAGGAACGAGACGTTGGTGCGGTTGGGAAACCGCGGGTCCGATTCGATGCGCGCGCCCAGCGTGCGCCAGTCGAAATCGAAATTCTCCACCGGAACGGCGCACTGGGGGTTGCCCACCCACACCAGCACGACATCGCGCGAATGCAACGCATAGTGCGCATCCCGCACCTCGGCGGCGCCCATGTTCATCTCGAAGGTGAAGGCGAGGCCGGCGCGCTCGAGCAGGCGCAACTCTTTCGGGCCGGCGCCGGTGAGGATGGTCACCGTGTCCGTCGCCAGGCCGGCGCGGACCAGGAATGCCGCCGCGCAGCGCGTGCCGTTTCCTGAGATCTCGGCCATGCTGCCGTCGGAATTGTAGAGCGTGATGGCGCCGCCGCGAGTGACCAGCAGCCAGCCGTCCGCGCCCACGCCGGTATGGCGGTCGCAAATGGCGCGCGCCAGTTCGGAGCGGTTCCCGGGGGGCGCGTCGTCCTCCCAAGTCAGCAAGAAATCGTTCTTGGCGCCGTGCGCCTTAGTAAACGGGATGGATACTCTCACGATAGGAGCCGCGGCGCCGGTAGATCTCGATCACCGGCGCTCCCTTCACGATAATCGACATCACCAGGTCGTAGTCGGGGTAATTCGGATACGGCCTTTTGGCCCTGGTCAGGACGGTCTGGGCCGGATCTCCGGCGATGGCCACCGTCCATTCCTCGTGCAGGAATAGGTCCGGGCGGCGAAATGAGGCCTCCCATTCGAGGCCGTTATCCGGTGTGAACGTCTCCCGGAGAGGGATGCCGGCAAGCCGCCAGATGCCGGTCAAGTCCCCGAACTGCGTATAGATTCCGTCGCCGCGCCGGTAGAGCGGGCCGAGGTACGCGGCGGCCTGCCGCGTCCAGTTGCGGCGGGCCGCGGAATTCACCTGGGATTCCTTCCATGTGATCCACGCCTCCTGGCGCGGGTGGATGAGCCAGGGGACCAGCGCCGCCAGCACCACGGCAGCGGCCACCCGCCCACGATACCTGCCCGGCGCCACCGCAGCCAGCGCCGCGGCGCCGAGCGCCAGCAGCGGCAGGGCCGCCAGCCCGTAGCGGCTGTTGTAGTAGCTGTGGGGCCAGAGTTCGGGCACGAAAATGGGCGTTCCCGAGGAATGCACGCTCAGGACATAGAAGCCCGCCGGCAGCGCCAGCAGCAGCAGGGGCCACCACGCGCGGCGGGCCAGGGCCGCGGCCAGGCCGGCCACGCCGGCCCAGTACAGCCCGAAGCCCGCGCACAGCCGGGCGGCGGTGCGGAAATAGAGAAACGCCTTGGGCCAGTCGTCACGCCCCGGATATCCCGCGGCGCCCTGTATGGCCCGGGCGGAATAAGGGCCGTGGTAGAAGTAGAGCGGGTCGCTGTAGACGTAGGCGTTGTGGGCCAGCCAGTAGAGCGGTCCCAGGCCGGCGATGGCGCAGAATACCACCGCCGAGCGCACCCGCCGCGGCGAGGTGAGCAGGAAATACGCCGCCACGAAGGGCAGCAGGAACCAATGCTCGTACCGCGTGAGGGCGCCCGCCAGCGCGCAGATGCCCGCGCCCACCGCCGATCCCCGCACGGTGAAATACAGCAGACCCATGAGGGCGGCGAGCGACACCGGTTCGGTCATGGGGACCGATTGAAGGTAGAGCAGGTTGGGGTTGAGGGCGAACGCCGCCACCGCAACCAGCGCCGCGAGCGAATCACGGAACGCGCGCCGCGCGGCGAGATACAGGAACAGCCCCGCCAGCACGAAACACGCGGCCGTGGGGATGCTGCCGGCGAGTCCCGACCGCCACATGGCGTCGTCGCGCACCAGCGGCAGCATCATGAGGTGAGGCAGGGGCAGCCACACGGTGCCGATCTGGTCGTAGCCGGGAGTGCGGGAGTCGAAGATGCGCCGGGCGATGTTGAGATGCGCTTCGGCGTCGCCGTAGTAGAGCAACTGCCCGCGGCTGTGGAAGAACCACACGGCGGCGGCGCTCAGCGCGGCGAGGGCGGCGAAAACCGCCAGCGGCGCTAGCTTAGAAGCGCGTGCAGGCTTCAAATTCTTTGTAGCGGGCATCGATCTCGGCGCGCGTGAGGGTCCGGAAACGGTCCACGCCGAATTTCTCGCAGCAGAAGCTGCCCATGACGGAGCCGTAAATCACGGCGCGGCGCAATTCGGCGAAATCCACTTCGCCGCGGCGCGGGTCGATGCCGCGGCCGGCCAGGTAGCCGATGAAGCCGCCCGCGAAGCTGTCGCCGGCGCCGGTCGGGTCGAAGACCTCTTCCAACAGGTAACCCGGAGCGATGAAGTGGCAGCCCTGGCGGAACAGGATGGCGCCGTATTCGCCGCGCTTGATGATCAGCGTGCCCGGCCCCATCCGGTGGATGGCGGCGGCGGCGCGGCGCAGGTTGTACTCGCCGCTTAACATGCGCGCCTCGCCGTCGTTAATCAACAGGAAATCCCACTCCCGTATGGTTTCCAGCAGCTCCGCGCGGTAATCTTTGATCCAGAAGTTCATGGTGTCGCCGCCGGTGAGCGCGAGGTTGCTCATCTGGCCCCGCACGGAGCGCTGGAGCGCCGGCTGGATGTTGCCCAGAAACAGGTACGGCGAAGACGCATAGGCGGGCGGGATCTTGGGATCGAAGCCGGCGAAGACGTTCAGGTCGGTGCGCAGCGTGGTGCGATCGTTCATGTCGGCCGAATAGACGCCGGCCCAGAAGAAGCACTTTCCGGGGACGCGTTCGAGCCCCTCCAGATCCACGCCGCGGCCGGCCAGCAGGTCGTAATCCTCGCGGGCGAAATCGTCGCCCACCACGGCCACGATCCGCACCGGGGCGAAGTAGCTGGCGGCCAGAGAGATGTAAGTGGCGGCGCCGCCGAGCATGCGCTCAACCTTGCCGCGGGGCGTTTCCACGCCGTCGTACGCCACGGAACCGACGACTACCAAAGACATGATCGCGTACGATTGTAACAACCCGCGTTAGCGCGCTGCCGCTGCCTGCGCCAGCAGATCCCTCACGAATTCCAGGCTGCGCTCCACCAGGTTCCAGGATTCCGGGCAGAAGCACATGTCCACGCACCACCAGTCCAGGCCGGGGATGGAGGCAAGCTGCGGCGCGATGGCGCGGAAATCGATCAGGCCGCGGCCGAACGGGACGTGGCGGCTGGTTTCGTCGTGATACAGCGTGCCGTCGGAGTCGATGATGTGGACGGCGCCGATGCGCCCCTGTAGCATCCGGAGGAGCTGGGGAACGCCGCCGGGGAGCGTCTCGCGGGCGCCGTGTTGCCGCGCCCCCACCACCGCCGACATGTAGGCGTGCGAGGTATCGAACAGGATAGTGAAGTTCGCATGGCCCACCTTCTCGTGCAGGGCGGCGGCTTCGGAGGGCTTGTTGAAGACGAAGCCGGGTTCAAACTCCCAAACCACCCGGACGCCGGCCTCGGCGGCGATTTCCGCGCCTTCCCGCCAGACCGAGGCGAGCCGATCCATGGCGGCGGCGTAATCGCGATTGCGTATGGAGCCGGGAGCGGCGCCGGAATCCACGCGCAGCGCCGGGCTGCCCAGGTCGGCGCACATTTCCACCTGCCGCCGGAAGAGGTCCAGGTAGCGTGAGCGGTTTTCCTCAATGACGGGATTTACCGCGGTGAAATCGGCCGAGTAGCCGGAAACGCCCAGGCGGTGGTCCTCCAGGCGCCGGACCACCTCGCGCCGCGATTCGCGCGTAGGGTATTCATCGAGCGTGAGATGCGGAGGGAAGCCGCACAGCTCGATGCCGTCATAGCCGGCCTCGGAAAGCCTTCTCACCGTGCGATCGAAAGGGATCGGGTCTGCGGCGAAGGGGCCGAAGGAAAATGCCCAGCTTCCGAGGGAAATTTTCATACTGCCTCTCAGTGCGGCTTCTTTCTTTATACTACGCTGCCGGCGGGCGGTTCGGCGAGCCTGCGCAGCGCCGCCTCCAGCATTTCCGGCGTGAACGGCTTGTGAAGAAAGGCGACGCGGCCCGGCGCCATGGCTTCGAGCGCGCGCACGTCGGTGGGGTAGCCACTGGTTATGATGACGCGCGTGCGGGGCGCCCGTTCCAGGACGCGGCGCGCGAGCTCGTCGCCCCTCATGCCCGGCAGACTCATATCGATGACCACCAGGTCATGGGCCGCCGGATCGGCCTCGACTTCGAGCCATGCGCCGTCCGCGGAACCGGAGACGGAGGCCTCGTAGCCCAGGTGGTCCAGGAACAGCCGCAGGATGTCCGCCAGTTGCGGTTCGTCATCCACGATCAGCACGCGCCGGGTGCCCACGTTCAAATCGTAATATGATCGGGCCATGCGATTCCACACCGAACACCTGACATTTCAGACGGAAGGCCACCGCGAGTACCTCAATATCACCCCGCAGGTGGAGGCGGCGCTGCGCAAGAGCGGCATCCAGGAGGGCATGATCCTGGTTTCGGCCATGCACATCACCGCCGGCGTATACGTAAACGACGCCGAGGACGGTTTGATTGCGGATATCGACGAGTGGCTGGAAAAGCTGGCCCCGTTTCGCCGCGATTACCGCCACCACCGCACGGGGGAAACCAACGGCGACTCCCACCTGAAGAGCCTGCTGGTGCACCACCAGGTGATTGTGCCCGTGACCAAGGGGCGCCTGGACTTCGGCCCCTGGCAGCAGATCTACTACGCGGAGTTCGACGGGCAGCGCCCGAAGCGTGTGATTGTGAAAGTGATGGGCGAATAACCGGCATTGCAGTTCACCGCCCGGCGGATATAGAATCAACCACTGAAAAGGCGGATTTTTCCGCCGCGGGAGTGCTTTATGGGCAGTGTCAGGTTCGCTTTCGTCCTGCTTTTCTCCATTCCCGGATGGAGCCAGATCGTCACCGGCTCGATCGCCGGCTCGGTGGAAGACCCCTCCGGATTGAGCGTTCCCAATGCTGAGGTCACCCTCACGCAGAGTGCCACCGCCAGAGCACGCACCATGCAGACCAACGAAGGGGGCGATTTCCTGTTCAGCGGGCTGGACGCCGGCAACTACACCCTCACCATCAGTGGGAGCGGTTTCAAGAAATACGAGCGGCGCGACATCATTCTCGCCACCGGCGAGCGCCTCCCCCTGGAGCCCATCCGCCTGGAGGTCGGCGCCCTCACCGAGACCGTCTCGGTTACGGCGCAGGGGGGCGCCATCGTGCAGACCCAGAGCGCGGAGCGGGCCGACGTGATTACCAGCGCCCAGGTGGACAGCCTGCTGATTCGCGGGCGCAACGTGAAAGACCTGGTGGCCCTGCTGCCGGGCGTGGTGGTGCGCAATACGGCGGACGACCTGGCCAACACCTCGAACTTCAGCGTCATGGGAAACCGGCAGACCTTCAACAACATTGCCGTGGACGGCGTGCCTGCCACCGACATGGGCAACGGATACCAGATGAAGCTGGTGGTCAGCCAGGAGGCCGTCAGCGAAGTGAAGATTCTGATCAGCAACTACACCGCCGAGTACGGGCGCATGGCGGGCTCCAATATTCAGATCGTGACGAAGAGCGGCACCAGGGACTTTCACGGCCTGGGCTCTTATTTCAAGCGGCACGAACAGTTCAATGCCAATAACTTTTTTGATAACCTGAACGGGATCAAGAAACCGCGTTACCGCTTCAATACCTGGACTTACAACGTAGGGGGTCCTGTTCTTATTCCCGGCAAGTTCAATACGAAAAGGGAGAAACTGTTCTTCTTCTGGCACCAGGAGTTCTGGCCCACCAAGAACTTCGTGACCGGCCAGCGGACCATGCCCACGCCGCTCGAAAAGGAGGGCAACTTCTCCCAGTCGCTGGACGTGAACAACCGGCTGATCACCATCAAGGATCCTTACAACAACAACGTCCTGTTCCCGGGCAACATCATCCCGGCCAGCCGGATCGACCGCAACGGCCAGGTGTTGCTGAAGGTCTTTCACGATCCGAACTTTCCCAATCGCGATATTTCCCGCGGGCAGTACAATTACACGTTTGTCTCAGAGAACGACATGCCCAAGCGGACCTCCACCCTGAAGCTGGACTACAATCTCAGTTCGAACAATTTCCTCTCGGGCGGCTTTTCGGCGTGGAACGAGGACCAGACGGCGTACTCGGGCGCCGCACAGACGGCCAACTGGCCGCAGATGAAGAGGACCTGGTGGAGCCATTCCAAGAGTTTGACGGCGCGGTATACCCGGATCATCTCGCCGGCGGTGATCAACGAATTCAGTTTCGGCTTTTTGACGCAGCCCGCCGAGAATTCGTACGAAGAGGAGGAATTGCGGCGGAACCTCCGCGAGACCGTGGGGTACACCATCGGTCAGTTCAGCCCCTCGGCGAATCCGCTGAAGGTGATTCCGAACGCCACCTTCGGCGGCGTGCCGAATGCGGGCCAACTGACCTTCGAAGGCCGTTTCCCCCTATACAACCGGTACCGCCTTTTCAACTGGTCGGACAACCTCACGATCACCCGGGGCAGTCACACTTTCAAAGCGGGCCTCTACATCGAGACGTTCTTCCGGCACCAGAAGAAGGCGGTCCCCTTCAACGGGTCCTTCGATTTCGGCCGCAACGTGAACAACCCGCTGGACACGAATTACGCGTACGCGAACGCGGCCCTTGGCGTTTTCAACTCTTACACGGAAACCAGCGGCGCGGCCTGGATGAAGCAGCGCACGGGCGGCTATGAGTGGTTCCTGCAAGACAGTTGGAAGGCGAAGCGGAGGCTGACCGTGGAACTGGGCCTGCGCATGCACTATACGTTGCCGATCGTCGAGGAAGACAATTTTCTCGCCGGGTTTGTCCCGTCCCGCTACGATCCGGCGCGGGCTCCGCAACTGATCCGTCCCGGCCTGAACGCGCGAGGGCAGCGCATCGGCGTCCACCCGGTTACCGGGCAGGAGTACACGGTGGCGCAGATCGGCGCGATCGCGCCGGGGGTGGGCAACCCGTATAACGGCATGGTGCGGGGCGGCGAGGGCGGCTATCCGCGCGCCCTGGTGAACCAGCGCGGCATTCAGTGGGGGCCGCGTATCGGCTTTGCGTACGATGTATTCGGCAACGGGAAGACAGCCATACGGGGCGGCTTCGGCATGTTCTACAACCGCTTCTTCACGGAGGGATTCGCGGGGCCCATCACCGGCCAGCCGCCGCTGCTCGAGTCGCCCGTGGTGAGTTTCGGCGAGATGAAGGCGCTGCTGTCGTCCTCCGGCCTGGTGTTCCCCAGCAACGTGGTGGGCGCGGACGTGCAGGGGTACCTGCCTACGGTGATGAACTTCAGCTTGTCCGTGCAGCGGGACATCGGCTTCGGAACGGTCCTCGACGTGGGGTACGGCGGGTCGCTGGGACGCCACCTGTTATGGCGGCGCGATGTGAATCCGATTCCCCTGGGGGCGAATTTCGATCCGAACAACGCCGACCGGACGCTGCGTAGCGGCCCGTTGCCTTCCGCTTTCCTGCGCCGCTACATCGGATTCAACGAAGCGGCCATCATGGAAGGGGCGAGCAGTTCCAGCTATCATTCCCTCCAGGTCCAGGCCAAGCGCCGCTTCATCGCCGGCTTGCAGTTCGGGCTGGCGTGGACGTGGTCCAAGGCCCTGGACTTCAACGACGCGGATTCGGACTCGGTCAGCGCGCTTGTCCCGGTGCGGGTTTGGAACTACGGTCTTGCCAACTTCGATCGCACCCATGTGCTGAACGTCAATTACATCTGGGACGTGCCCGGCGTGAACACGAACAACCCGGTGGGGAGACAGGCGCTGAACGGGTGGCAGTTGTCCGGCATCACCAGCTTCATCAGCGGCGCGCCGCTGGGGGTCGGTTTTTCCACCGTGACCGCCACCGATATCACCGGCTCGGCTTCCCAGGGCGCGCGCGTGGTGGTAACCGGCAACCCGGTGCTGCCGAAGAGCGAGCGGACCTTCAGCCGCAATTTCCGGACCGAGGTCTTCCAGTTACCCTTGGTCGGCACCGTCGGCAACGCCGCCAAGACCGTGATCCGCGGTCCGGGCATCAACAACTGGGATGTTGCCGTGTTCAAGAATTTCCGGATTCACGAGCGCATGCGTCTTCAGTTCCGCTGGGAACTCTATAATTTCTTCAACCACACGCAGTTCTCGGCGTTGGATACCGGCGCGCGTTTTGACGCCTCCGGCAGCCAGGTAAACTCGCGCTTCGGACAGTTCACAGGCGCCTACGACCCGAGGACCATGCAGTTCGCTTTGCGGGTGAGCTTCTAAGCGGTCCCGGACGTTGGCGAGCCGTTTCCTGCCGGAAGCCGCGCCAGACCGGGTCTAATCCCTCCGCCTTTCAGGCGGAGGGCTTCCAGCCGGCAGGAAGTACAATCAGCGGCGGCTGAGGTGCAGTGTCGCCTACCTCTTCAGCGGATCTTCCACCCAGGGCGGCGTCGCCTGCATCAGCCGCGCCAGTTCCGGCTCCACCTGCTCCATCTTCTCCTTCATCTCCCAGGCCACCTGGCGGTAGCTGAAGTGGCCCTTCACGCCGCTGCGCAGCCTCACGATGTACTCGGCCTCGGCGAAGTCCATCTTGAAAAGGAAACGCGAGCGCGCGGCGAAGGGCAGCAGATAATCGCAAGCCGGTGCGGGCAGGGCGCGGCGGGCCTCGCGCGCCTCATCGAGGGCGGCGCGATAAATGTCGCCGGCGCCGGCTTGGTCCACCAGCGCGGGCGTCTCATAGCCGAGCGCGTCCGTATACGCCTGGCGGAACTTGTAGCAGCGGCGGTGGCGGTGCAGATCGCGGTAGGCGCCGATGTCGATGGCGAGGTCGTAGCTGTACGGCGCGCCTCGGAATCCCGCCAGGATCTCGTCGCGGCTGCCGCGCGAGGCCAGCGCCGTGTCGAACACCTCCGCCCGCATCGCCGCGCTCCAGCCGCGCGCGATCTCGTAGAGCTCGCGGAAGGGGCGATCGGTCACGGGATAGAGCAGCGTGGCGGCGGCATCGGCGGCGGGGTCCGCGGGCCGCAGCAGATCGACGCGCGGCGGCGGCGTCGCCGCCGCGCGGGGCGGCAGGTTCTGCGCCGCCCATCGCGCCAGGTCCGCGCGGGAGCGTCGCGCGTGCTCGTCGGCCCCGGCGTGCCGCGCCAGCGTGGGCGCCAGCGGCTCCGCTTCCGCGAACCACGAGTAGTCGGGCATGGCCGCACACGCCTCCGCCAACTCCTGGCCGAGCTCGCGCAGTTCCCCGTATTCCGACGCCTTCAGCCGGCGGATCTGCTTCTCCAGCGTGCGGATGCTGGCCACCTGTCCCACGCTCGTCGGCACGCCCCAGAACAGCAGGTACCGCGCCACGTCGAACGCCCGCGCCGCGATGCTGCGCTCATAGGCGTCCGGCTTCATGTCCGCGGGGCGGGGAAGCCGCCCGGCAAGCAGGGCCCCCACGCGCGCGTTCACCTGCGCGTACGCCTCCAGCAGTTCGCGCCCGGCTTCCTGGTACACGGCCGAGCCGCCGAGCTCCGGCGGGATGACGAACCCCGCGCGCGAGAAGTCCTGGTAGCGCGAAGACCGCGCCTGCCCGTCCCACAGCGGCTCCTCCTCGATTTCCGTGGCCGCCAGTTCCGAAAGCCCCTCGAAGCACACCACCGTGTGCCCCAGGTCCGCAATGGAGGCGTGCCCGTACTGAAAATAGAAGCTTTCGAAGAACCGCGTGGAATCGTGCCGCCGCACCCATTCCACCGACTCCCGGATGGAATCGGGCGAGCGGCTGTACCGCGCCAGCGCGTAGGCGCATTTCTCCGGCGGCAGGGGTCCGAGCGTGAAAACGCGTTTGTTGCGGGTCAAGACGCTATGATAACGGATTAACCCGGATGCGAATCAAAATCCAGCGGCTCCGGCCCCAAGCCGAACTGCCACGCTACGCCCACGGTCCGGAGGAAGACGCCGCCATGGACCTCTCGGCCGCCGAGGACGCCGTGCTCGAACCGGGCATCCCGCGCCTGGTGCCCACCGGGCTTGCTATCGAAGTGCCCCCCGGCTACGAAGCCCAGATCCGGCCGCGCAGCGGACTCGCCCTCAAGCACGCCATCACGCTGCCCAACAGCCCCGCTACCATCGACCCGGGCTATCGCGGCGAAATCCGCATCATCCTGCTCAATCTCGGCCGCGAACCCTACCGCGTCCACGCCGGCGACCGCATCGCCCAGATGATCATCGCGCGCTACGAGCGCATCGAGTGGGACGAATCCGAACTGAGCGAAACACAACGCGGCGCGGGCGGTTTCGGGTCCTCCGGGCGGTAGCGCTATACTGGAACTTCCCATGGTTCGAGTTCGCTTCGCTCCTTCTCCCACTGGATTTCTGCACATCGGAAGCGCCCGCACGTTCATTTTTAACTGGCTCTACGCGCGGCGGCACGAAGGCGCCATGATCCTGCGCATCGACGACACCGATGTGGAGCGCAACACCGAAGCCTCGCTCAATTCCATCTTCGAGGGGCTGCGCTGGCTGGAACTGGGCTGGGACGAGCAATACCGCCAATCCGAGCGCCTCGCGCTGCACCGCAAGGCGGCCGAGGCCATCTTCGAGAAGGGACTCGCCTACCGGGACTTCACTCCGGCGCAATCGGAAGAAGAGAAAGCCCGCGCGGGCGGCGCCTGGTTGTGCAATTCCGGGATGCGCGAGTTGTCGCGCGAGGAAAGCGACCGCCGCGCCGCAGCGGGTGAGCCGTTCGCGCTGCGCTATCGCGTGCCGCGCGACCCGGTCCGGGACATCACGTTCGCCGACGGCGTCTACGGCGCGCAGTCGAAATCCACCGCCGATATCGAAGACTTCGCCCTGCTGCGCAGCGACGGCATGCCCACGTATCACCTGGCTTCGTGCGCCGATGACGCCGGCCTGCGTATCAGCCACATCATCCGGGGACAGGACCATCTCACCAACACTTTCAAGCACGTGCTCATCTTCCGCGCGCTGGGCGTGGAGCCGCCGGTGTTCGCACACCTGCCTCTCTTGGTCGCCCCCGACGGCACCAAGCTCTCCAAGCGCCGCCACGGCCCCGTAGTCAGCGTGACTACCTACCGCGACGCGGGCTTCCTCCCACACGCCTTTGTGAATTTCCTCTGCCTGCTGGGCTGGTCGCCCAAGGACGACCGCGAGCAGATGACGCGCCAGGAACTGGTGGATGCGTTCTCCTTCGAGGGCATCAACAAGTCCAACGCGGTGGTGAACTTTACCGAGCAGGATCCTTTCGATCCCAAGGCCGTGTGGCTGAACTCGGTGCACATCCGCTCGCTCGCGGCGCCGGAACTGGCCCGGATGCTGGCGCCGTTTCTGCCCGCGGCCGGCGCCGCCAAGGTGCTCGCCGTCACGCCGCTTATCCAGGAGCGCATCCGGCTGCTGAGCGAAGCGGCTACGGTGGCGGACTTTTTCTTCGTGGAACAACTTGCGCCTTACGACCCCGCGGAGCTGATCCCGCAGAAGGGCGACGCCGCCATGGCGAGGGCGTCGCTGCTTCGCGCGCGCGAGGTGCTGGCGGCGGCGGAGTTCACTCACGAAGGGATCGAGGCCGCTCTGCGCGCCGCTTCCAAGGACCTCGGCATCAAGGCCGGCCAGATGTTCCAGCCGGTCCGCGTGGCCGTCTGCGGCCGCAAGAACGCGCCTCCGCTGTTCGAAACCCTGGCGGTCCTGGGCCGCGAAACCTGCCTGGAACGCATCGGGCAGGCGATCGCGAAATTGCAGTAGAAGAGAGGCAGCCATGTCCACACCCGAAGCAAAGGCCCCCACGGCCACCAATTTCGTACGCGATATCGTCCTCGAGGACATGGAGACTAACCGTTTCGGCGGCCGCGTGCACACGCGCTTCCCGCCGGAGCCGAACGGCTACCTGCACATCGGCCACGCCAAGTCCATCACGCTGAATTTCGGCCTCGCGGCCGAGTTCAACGGCAAGTGCAACCTGCGCTTCGACGACACCAACCCCAGCAAGGAAGAGACCGAATACGTCGAGTCCATCATCGAGGACGTGCGCTGGCTGGGCGGCGATTTTGAAGACCGCCTTTTCTATGCCTCCGATTACTTCGGCCAGCTCTACGAGTGGGCGGTGCAGCTCATTAAGGCGGGCAAGGCTTACGTGTGCGACCTGACGCCGGAGCAGGTCCGCGGCTACCGCGGCACACTGACCGAGCCCGGCATTCCCAGCCCCTACCGCAACCGCACCGTGGAAGAGAACCTCGACCTGTTCGAGCGTATGCGCGCGGGCGAGTTCCCCGACGGCTCCCGCACCCTGCGCGCCAAGATCGACATGGCTTCGCCGAACCTCAACCTGCGGGATCCGGTCATGTACCGCATCCTGCACGCCGAACATCACCGCACCGGCGATAAGTGGTGCATCTACCCGATGTACGACTGGGCGCACGGGCAATGCGATTCCATAGAGCGCATCACGCACTCCATCTGCACCCTGGAGTTTGAAGACCACCGGCCGCTCTACGACTGGTTCGTGGAGGCGCTGGGCATCTACCATCCGCAGCAGATCGAGTTCGCGCGGCTCAACATGACCTACACCCTGCTGAGCAAGCGCAAGCTGCTGACCCTGGTCCAGAACGGCCATGTGCGCGGCTGGGACGATCCGCGCATGCCCACCATCTCCGGCATACGGCGCCGCGGTTACACGCCCGAGGCCGTGCGCGCCTTCTGCGAGCGCATCGGGGTGAGCAAGGCGAACTCGATTGTGGAGCTTTCGCTGCTTGAGCACTTCGTCCGCGAGGACCTGAACCGGCGCGCCGCCCGCGTCATGGCCGTGCTCAAGCCGCTCCGCGTGGTCATCGAAAACTACCCCGAGGGCCGGGTGGAGCAGATGGACGCGGTCAACAATCCCGAAGACCCCTCCGCCGGCACGCGGCAGGTTCCGTTCTCGCGCGTGCTGTACATCGAGCAGGAAGATTTCCGCGAAGACCCGCCCAAACAGTACTACCGCTTGGCGCCCGGGCGCGAGGTGCGGCTGCGCTACGGCTACTTCATCAAGTGCACCGGCGTAATCAAGAACGCCGCCGGCGAAGTGGTGGAACTGCGCTGCACCTATGACCCGGCCACGCGCGGCGGCAACGCGCCGGACGGGCGCAAGGTGAAATCCACCATCCACTGGGTCTCCGCCGCGCACGCCATCGACGCCGAGGTGCGGGTCTACGACAACCTGTTCGCCGTGGAGAATCCGGCCGAGGACGTGCCCGGCAAAATCTTTACCGACTTTTTGAATCCGAATTCGCTCGAAGTGCTCTCCGGCTGCAAGTTGGAGCCCGGACTGCGCGGCGCGCCCGCGGGCGGCCGCTACCAGTTCGAGCGCCTGGGATACTTCTGTGTGGACCCGGACTCCACCGCGGAAAAGCCGGTTTTCAACCGCACCGTGGCGCTGCGGGACACCTGGGCCAAAATTGAAAAGAGGACCGGCGGCAAATGATCGTTCTCGGTATCGGAGGCGTGCAGGGCGACGCCGCCACCGCGCTGCTCAAAGACGGGCAACTGGCGGCGGCCATCGAGGAGGCCAAGCTCAACCGGCACGGCGCGCGCGGGTTGCTGCCTGAGGAATCCATCTCCGCCTGTCTGCGCCTGGCGGGCGCCACGCCCGGCGACGTGGACTCAGTGGCCATCGTCCGCCCGGTTCCCTCCGGGCCCGAGACGCATCTGCGCCTGCGCGCCATGTTTCCGGCGGCGCGCATCGTGCTGGTGGAGCACCACACGGCGCACGCCTGCTCGGCCTATTATGCTTCGCCCTTCGAGGAAGCCACCGTGCTCACGCTCGACCGCGCGGGAGATTTCCGCTGCGGCGCGCGCTGGCACGCCGCGGGAAATCAGATCACTCTCGAAAAGGAAAGCCACTTCCCGGATTCGCTCGGCGAGTTGTACGGGCGTGTGACGGAACTCCTGGGCCTGGCCGCGCGCCGCGACGAGCACAAAGTCCAGTGGCTCTCCGCCGCCGGCACGGACCGCTTCCACGGCCTGTTCCTCGAGATCGTGCCTTGGGCGCAGGACGGCTGGCCGCGTGTGGACCGCTCCTTCTTCGACGCCGAGCGGCACAAGAACGGCGGCTTCAGCGCCAAGTTCTTCGAGCGCCTCGGCCTTCCGGACGGCTCGCCGATTCCGGACGCCATGCGCGCGGACGTGGCCGCCGGCATCCAGAAAGCCACGGAAGATACCGTGATACGCATGGCCGGCCGGGGCACGAACCTGTGCTTCGCCGGCGGGCTCGGGCTCAATGCGCTGCTGGTCTCCGCGCTCGAGCGCTGCTCCGCCTTCAAGAACGTGTTTGTGCAGCCGGCCGCCGGCAACGCCGGCAACGCGGTGGGCGCGGCGCTTTACGCCTGGCACCAGGTGGATGGCAACCCCCGGCAGGCGAGCCTGGGGAATCTCTGCCTCGGCCCTAGCTTCACCGCCGAAGAGATCAAGCAGGTGCTCGAGAACTGCAAGCTGCGCTTCCGCTATCTGCTGACCGACGGCGAGCTGATCGAGCGCGCGGTCGAACAGCTTTCCGACAACAGGATCGTCGCCTGGATGCATGGCCGCATGGAGTTCGGCCCGCGCGCGCTCGGCAACCGCAGCATTTTGGCTTCGCCGCTCGACCCGTACTCGACGGAGAACCTGAATACCTACATCAAGCACCGCGAACCGTTCCGCAAGTTCGCCGCGTCCGTGCCCGCCGAGCTGGCCTCCCAGTATTTCGAAACCGGGCCGAACGCGCGCTTCCTGGCGACCGTGGGCCGCGTGCGGCCGGCATATCGCAAGCAGTTCGAGGCCGCCATCCTGGCGGGCGACCTGGTGCGCGTGCACCTGGTCTCGCGTGAGGACAACCCGCTCTACTGGAACCTGCTGCACGCGGCGGGCAAGGCCTCCGGCCTGCCCGTGCTATACAACACGTCGTTCAACCTGTTTGGTGAACCGCTGGTCTGCACGCCGCGCGACGCCGTGAGAAGCTTCTATTCCTCCGGCATCGACTCCATGTTTGTGGGTCACTTCTTCCTGCAAAAGTAAGCGCTACCGCAGAGTGCGTTCGGAGGCGAGCTGCCGCACCATCTGCTCGAGCTCGTCCACGCGGCGGGAGAGGTCCTCAATGGCCTGCCCTTCGGGGTCCGGCAGCTTGCCGTGTTCGAGCACTCCGCTTTCCCCGCGCGAGCGCACCACCCGGCCCGGGATGCCGACCACGGTGCAATTGTCCGGCACGGGCCGCACCACCACGGACCCCGCGCCGATCTTGACGTTGTTGCCCACCCGGATGCTGCCCAGCACCTTGGCGCCGGTGCCGACCACCACGCGGTTGCCCAGCGTGGGGTGACGCTTGCCTTTCTCGTTGCCGGTGCCGCCCAACGTGACGCCCTGGTAGAGCAGCACGTCGTCGCCGATTTCCGCCGTCTCGCCGATCACCACGCCCATGCCGTGGTCGATGAAGAAGCGCCGCCCGATCGTGGCGCCCGGATGAATCTCGATGCCGGTGAGAAAGCGGCTGATCTGCGAGATCAGCCTCGGCAGCAGCGGCACGCGCGCCTTCCACAGTTTGTGGGCCAGTCGGTGAAACAGAATGGCGTGCACGCCGGGATAACAGAGGAGGATCTCGATCGTGCTCTTGGCGGCGGGATCTTCGCGGAAGACCGTATCGATCTGTTCCCGAATCGCTCGAAACATGTCCCTGGTGTGTCCGTTAATTTCATCGTGCGATTGTCAAACCGGGAATGTCAAATCCGGTTTCACTGCCGGCGCGCTCCAGCATCTGCTCCTTACGCATGACCAGTGCCGCGGTGTTGTATCCAGCCAGCTCGAAGCCGTGGCCGTGGGTAATCGCGTCGGTAGGGCAGGCTTCCACGCAATAGCCGCAGAAGATGCAGCGGTTGTAGTCTATGTTGTACACGCGGGCATAACGGTCCCCGGCGCTGATGCGCACGGGCCCGGTATTTTCGGCCGCTTCGATGTAGATGCAATTGGAGGGGCAGGCCGCCGCGCACAGGAAACAGGCGACGCACTTCTCCATGCCGTCGGCGTCGCGTCTCAATACGTGCGCGCCGCGGTAGCGATCCTCCAGCGGCGGCGGCTCATCCGGATAGTTCTCCGTGATCGCCGGCGAGAACATCGCCCGCAGCGTCACCGCCATGCCCTTGACTATGGCGCCGCCCGCGCCTAATACGTCTTCCAGCCTGTTGGTCATTTGTCTCGCTCCCGCCGGGAGTCAGTAGTTGCGGGACCCTCAACCCGCCTTCCACTCCGGGACGTACTCGCCCGGACGGTAGGGGTTCACGCCGGCCTTGCGGGCCAGGGCGCCTATCTCCGCCTTGTTGAAGCCTTCCAGGAACCACGAAACCGTGCCGTCCCGCTCCACCAGAAACAGCGTGGGCACGGTGGTCAGCCCGTACGCATTGCTGGCCGGATAGCCGCCCTTTTCCGGGTCGAGCAGGACCGGGAAGGTGATTCCGAAACGCTTCATGAAATCGCGCGTCCAGTCCGGGCCGTCCTGGGAGATTCCGTAGATGGCCAGCCGCGGCGCCGCGGACTCCTGGTGGATGCGCTCCAGGAACGGCAGCGTCAACTGGCATACCGGGCAGGAGATCTTAAAGAACGCCAGCAATACCGGCCCGGCCGGCAGGGTCTCCACCAGAGAGGTCTCGCCGCCGCTTAGGTTCGACAGTCGAAACGCGGGAGCGCGTTCGCCAACAGCAGGAGGCCGGCCCGGTCTGGCAGATCCCATATTCAGAGTGTACCGCTTCGCCGTACTTTCGGCGGAGCACCGCCCCCGGGGGTGAAACGTACACTGGCGGATATGTCGCAACCCCGTGGAGTAGAGAACGTTACCTTGTCTCTGAAATTTAGTGGCTTAAATTTTGCCGTTTTCGGTTAAATTGAGAACAGCATGTTGGCTCCCGCGATCCGGTCGTCACGATCGTCCGGAGACCTTGAACTCGCTCGAGTGCTCCTGGTCCACGGTCAGTTAGCGCCCCGTTTGGCTCTTCAAACGCTTTTGCGAGCCGGCGGCTATTCTGTGGATGTGGCCGCTTCAGCGGCCGAGGCGTACTCGAAGCTCGATGAAAACCACTACGAACTGGTCCTGAGCGGCCTCGAAACGAGCACGCCCGAGGCCGGGCACAAGGTGCTCGCTTACGCGCGGGTGAAGGCCTACCGGCCCGCCACCGCGCTGGTAACTTCGTACCACGATGCGGTTGCCGCGCAGGGCGGCGAGACGCACCTGAGGCAGGTTTCCATAGATACTGAAGACGTTTCCTCCCTCCTCGGCAAGGTTGCCGAATTGATCGGAATGCGTGCGCACCGGCGCGCGCGGCAGGGCCGTATCAACGTGGCAGTGTAAGTACTAGATGTTCTAGTACCTCAAGCGACCCGGCGAAGAAATGATCGTCGGCTTCCACCCAGATTAGCTTCTTCGGCTCCGCAAACCGTTCAAACAGCGTTTCCAGCTCGTCTCTCGGCCCGAAGTGATCGTGCGTGCTCTGGAGGAAGTACTTGGGCGCCGCGCAGCGTTCCAGGTAGGACAAGTCTCCCATGCGGGTGGGAAAACCGGCCAGCACGACGCGCGAGGGCCGCCGGTCGAGTTCGCAGCCGAGCTGGGAGACTACCCGCGAGCCGAAGGAAAAGCCCGCCAGCGCGAAGGGCAGACCGGGATGCTGCGCCCGGAGCCAGGACAGGGCCGCGCGCGCATCTTCGAGTTCGCCCGCGCCGTGGGCGTGCTTGCCCTCGCTTCGGCCCACGCCGCGGAAATTGAACCGGAGCACCACCGAGCCGGAGCGGGCCAGCCCGCGCGCCAGCCGATGAACAACCTTGTTGTGCATGGTCCCGCCATACAGCGGGTGCGGATGACAGACCAATGCGGCCTCCCCGGGCGGCTCGTCCGGAAGATCCAGGCGGGCCTCCAACTTCCCGGCCGGCCCCTCGAGCAGGAGCGACTGCACGCGGCGCGGCATCAGAGGGTGCGGTAATTGGTGAACTGCATGTCGATTCCGAAATCGGAGTCGCGCAGCAGCTTGATCACGGCTTGCAGGGTGTCGCGGTCGCGGCCGCTCACGCGCACGAAGTCGCCTTGAATCGAGGCCTGCACCTTGAGCTTGCTGTCCTTGATCTTGCGCACGATCTCGCGCGCCTTCTCGATGGGAATGCCCTGCTGAAGCGCGATCTCCTGCCGCACGGTGCTGCCGGCGGCGGCGATAACGGGGCCGTAGGTCAGGCCCTTCAGCGGCACCCGCCGCTTGACCAGTTTGCCCTCCAGGATTTCGATCACGGCCTTGAGCTTGAACTCGTCCTTGCTGGCGAGGGTGAGTTTGCGCTCCTTTTCGTTCAGCTCGATATTGGATTTCGAGTCCTTCAGGTCGAAGCGTGTGTGAATCTCCTTGAGCGATTGCTGGATGGCGTTGTGAACTTCGGGCAGTTCGATCTTCGAGACGATATCAAAGCTATTGTCTGGCATCGTGTTTGGAACCAAGCGCTAGCAACACTTTTTCGGTGATTTCGTCCACCAGTTTCTCCATCGAGGCGTCGAGCGCCACCGTCACGGCCGATCGTACCTGCGCGGGATCGATGAGGGCGACCAGAGGCGGCGCGCCGGCGGGCTTTTTGGCGGTCTGCGGGCGCGGTGCGGCGTCGCCGCGCTCGGAAACGGCGGCCTCCACCAGCGGTTTCACCGCGGCGAGCAGTTCGGTGGCTTCGAACGGTTTGCGTAGCAGGTGGTCGGCGCCCGCGCGCTTCACTTCCGCGTCGTCCACCTGGTCCTGCACGCCGGCGGTGAGGATCACGCGCGTGTGCCGGTGGCGGGGGCTCAACTTCACGTACTGGCAGACTTCGTAGCCCGTGCGCCCGGGCATCGCGATATCCGACACCACCAGGTCGGGGTCCACATCCTCGAGCCGCACCAGCGCCGAATCGCCGCTGCTGACGGTCACGACTTCGTATCCCTCGTCGGTAAGGATACGCTCGCCCATCCGCTGCGCGTGCGGGCTGTCGTCGGCGAGCAGGATGCGGCTCATTTCTTGACGGTCTTCTGGCCCTTCGTCTTGGGAGGCGTCTTTTCCTTTTTCTGCTGTTTCTTGACGGGGTAGGGGTGGTTGGTCGGCAGCGGCTCCTGCGCGGCGGCCGCGGGGGCTTGCGTGCCTTCCGCGGGCGCGGCGGCCTCGCCTTCACCCGGCTTGGGCGGATTCCGGCGCGCATCGGGGTTGTTGTCGAGCGCGGTGGAATCGGAAACCGTGGAGACCGAAACGTCCGTGGTGCCGGTGACGGAGCCCGTGGGCGAACCGGCGGCGCCGGGCGCCGCCGGAATGCTCAGCGGCAACGTGGGCCGCAGCGACGTCATCGCCGGAGAGCCGGATTTCGCCGCCATGCGGGTGTCCGGACTCTTGCGGAAAATGCCCCACACGTGGCTCATCACCCCGGGGTTATCGCGGTTCTCCAGTTCGTATTTCTGGCGCGCGTAGGCCACCGGGTCGGGCTCCGGCACGGGCCGGTTCATCGCCACCAGGCGCTCCTTGGCGCCCTCCACGTAGCTGCTCAGCGGGTAATCGCGCACAATGCGCGCCAGCGCCCCGGCGGCCCGGTCCTCGAACCGGTCGCCCATCCGGGTGTAGGAATCGGCAAGCTGCCACAGCGCCTCATCCGCGCCGCTATAGAGCGGATACTGGTCCACCATGGCCTGAAGGCGGTTGGCCGCGGCGGGATAGCTGCCCTTGGTGTGATAGAAGGAGCCGGTGCGGAACTCGTGCTCGGCCAGCACCTCCTGAATGTTGCGCAGCATCTGCTGCGCCGAAGGCGCGAACCTGCTGTTGGGGAACTGCACCAGCAATTGGCGGCACTCGTCTTCGGCCCGCAGCGCGTGCATGGTGTCGCGGTCCGGCTTCTCCATCTGCTTGTAGTGGATCGAGCAGACCTTCTCCTGTGCTTCGGCGGCTTCCTCCATAGTGGGGTAAAACAGGATGAAGTCCTTGTACTCCGCCTCGGCCTGCGCCAGGGCGTGGGAGCCGCCCTCGCGGTACCAGCTATCGGCGATCGCCAACTTAGCCTTCGCCATGTATTCGCTGGTGTCGTAAGTGTTGATCAACGTCTGGAGGGTGAGCCGCGCGATTTCATAACGGCTCTTCTCGAGGTCGTTGATGGCCTTATCGAACAGGATCTTGTCCGGCTGCTGGGTGTCCTTGGTGATGGGGTTTTCGTATTTCTTGCGCCCGCACGCCGAGAACAGCCCCACGGCCACAACCAGCGCCAGGAAAAAATGAAACGAGTGTCGCATCATAAACTGCCCTTAAATTCCCATCCGTGGCTCATCCTAAACCCTTACCGCCATCGCGCCGGCGGCGATCCGGCCCATTTCCGCGACAGTGGCCGCGGCGTCCGGAGTGTGAAAAACCGAAGAACCTGTGACGATCCAGTCACACCCCGCCCTCACCACCTCGGCGAGGTTCTCCTTGTTGATTCCCCCGTCGATCTCGATGGCGAAATCCAGACGCAAGTCCCGCCGCATCTGATCCAGGCGGCGAACCTTCTCGAGCGAGCGGGGAATGAACTGCTGCCCTCCGAAACCCGGATTGACACTCATAACAAGCACGTAATCCGCCAATTCGATCACGTCTTCGAGCGTCCCTACCGGCGTCGCGGGATTGAGCACCACGCCAGGGCGGGCGCCCAGGCTGCGGATGGTGCGCAGCGTGCCATCCAGGTGCGGGCAGGTCTCCTGGTGAACGGATACGCAATCGGCGCCCGCTTCGATGAACACCGGGGCGTACTTGTCCGGGTCGGTGATCATCAGGTGAACGTCCAAGGTGAGGCGGGTGGCCTTGCGGAGCGACGCCACCAGAGGCGGGCCGATAGTCAGGTTGGGGACGAAATGCCCGTCCATTACATCGAGATGGAGCATGCGCGCTCCTCCCGCTTCCACGCGGGCGATTTCCTCGGCCAACCTCGCAAAATCGGCCGCAAGGATTGAGGGAACGATTTCAATCATTTGCGGGCTATACCCGATTCTATCACAGCGGCGAAAAAGCCATCGCCGGCGTCGCGTCCCGGGATGCGGCGCAAGATCCGGCGTACTTCGGCCGGGTCAAGCGAGGCGATCACGTCCTCGTTTTCTTCGTGCTCGAGCGAGCAGGTGGAATAAACCATCAGTCCTCCGGGCGCCAGCGCGGCGCGCGCCTGCGTCAGCAGCGACCTCTGTACTTTCTGAAGCTTGGGCAGGTCTTCCGGTTTCAGTTTCCACTTGATTTCCGGATTGCGCGCCAATGTGCCGGTGCCGGAGCAGGGTGCGTCCAGGAGGATGCGCTCGAACCGGCGGCCGAAGGGCAGAGGGCGCGTGCCGTCGAGCACCACGAGGTCCGCGCCGGCGCCGCGCAGCATGGCGATGCGGCGCGGATGCACGTCGCAGGCGATGGCGCGCACTCCGGATTCGAGCGCCTGCTTCGTTTTGCCTCCCGGCGCCGCGCAGAGGTCCAGAAGCGTCTGGCCGTGCTTGAGCTTGAGCAGCGGCGGGATGCTCTGCGAACCGATGTCCTGAATGCGGAAGCCTCCGGTCTCACCCGCGGGAACGCGGTAGCAACCTGGCGGCCCTTCCTGTTTCGCGCCGCGCGGCGGCGGCGAGCCGCGCGGCACCCGGATATACGTTTCCGGCTGGCGCAGGTTGGCGCGCGCGATGGCGTCCGCGGTTTCCCGGCCGTACTGCGCGTCCCAACGCTCGAGCAGCCACGCCGGGTGGGAAAGCTCAGTGGCGCGGTCCGGCCAGCGCACCGGCTCCCGGTCCACCTTGCGCAGCACCGCGTTCACGAATCCCGCCGCGGAGGTCTTCTTCGCGCGCTTCACCAGTTCCACGCTCTGGCTCACCGCGGCGTGGGAGGGCACGCGGTCCAGGTAGCGCATCTGGTAAACGCCCATGCGCAGCGCCGCGCGCACCGGCGGATCGAGCTTGGCTTTCCGCCCCGAGTAATGCTCGATGAGGAAGTCCAACTGCGCCCGGCGGCGCAACACGCCGAAGACGATTTCGGAGGCGAGCCCGGCGTCGCGCGGCTCCAGCCCGGCCGCATCCAGCAGATCGGAGGCGTAGCCGCCGCGCTCGACGGCGAGCAGGATGCGGAAGGCCGCGGAACGTGCGGGGGTCACGGTGTTCAGGCCCAGTATAATTGAGTTAAGTGGTCCTCGAACACAAGCTCCTCCGCAAAGTAGGCGAAGCCATCCACCGTTTCCAGATGATCCGGGAAGGCGACCGCGTGGCCGTGGCGCTCTCCGGCGGCAAGGATTCCGCCACCCTGCTGGACGCGCTTCTGCTGCTTTCCAAGCGGGCGCCGGTGGAATTCAGCGTGTGCGCTTTCACCGTGGAACAGGGGAAGTTTCTCCGGCCCATCGAGCCCCTGGCCGAGTACCTGAAACAGCGCGGCGTGGCGTGGACCTACTATCGCGACGCGCCCTCGCTGCGCCTGGCGGAGGAACAGCCCGGCCACGGCTGTGACCTTTGCAGCCGGTACCGGCGGCGCGCGGTCTACGAAGTAGCCAACGGCCTGGGAGCCAACGTGATCGCGCTGGGCCACACGGCGGACGATTTCTGCGAAGCCCTGCTGCGCAACGTGATGTTCACCGGCAGGCTCACGGCGCTGCCGCCGGTGACCCATTCTCGCGACCGGCAGTTCCGGCTCATACGTCCGCTGGCGTACGTGAGCGAAGAGATCACGCGCGCCTGGGCCGAACAGCACGGCATCCCGGTGATTCCCTGCGGCTGTTCGCAGAAAACCGGCACGGTGCGGCGCGCCCTCCGCGGCATGTTCGAGCAGTTCGAGCGCGAATTTCCGCACTTGAAGGAGAACATGCTTTCCGCCATGGGGAACATCGAACCGCACCGGCTGCTCGATCCGCGATACTTCGACAAGGAAACGCCCCCGGCGCGCTTTCCGATTATCCATTGACCGCGGCCCCGCCGGGTGCTTAAATTGAGTTTCTCCCAGTAACACGTACAATTTATGAGACTGCTACCGCGCGAGGAGAAGTTTTACGGCCTGTTCGTCCAGCAGGTCACGCTCATCTCCGAGGCCGCCAACCTGCTGCTCGAGGGCGTCCGTTCGGGAAATTCCCGGCTGGCGATCGTCGCCACGGAAATCAGCCACCTCGAACACAAAGCGGACGAAGTCATCCACGAGATCTTCACGCGCCTGAATTCGACCTTCATCACGCCCATCGACCCGGAGGACATTCACGCGCTTTCCTCCAAGCTCGACGACGTGATGGACTGCATCGAGGACGCCGTGCATCGCATGGTCGCCTACCGGCTGGTGCCCATCCCGGACGTGGTCATCAACTTTGCGGGGATCATCCAGTCCGGCGCCACGGCGCTCGGCAAGGCGTTCGCCGCGCTGGAGAAGGGCGACGCGGTGATGGTCCACTGCATCGAGATCAACCGTCTGGAGAACGAAGCCGACCGCCTGGTACGGGCCGCTGTCGCCGACCTGTTCGATAAAGAGAAAGACCCCATCCTTCTCATGAAGCTCAAAGAGGTTTACGAGCTGCTGGAAGACACCACCGACCGCTGCGAGGACGTGGCGGACGTGCTCCAGAACGTGGTAGTCAAGAACAGCTAGCCTATGGATGTTCTCTACCTGACGGTGCTGATTATCGGCATCGCGCTCCTGTTCGACTACATCAACGGCTTTCACGACGCGGCCAATTCCATCGCCACGATCGTCGCCACCCGGGTCCTGACGCCGTTTCAGGCGGTGCTGTGGGCGGCGTTCTTCAACTTCGTCTCGGCGTTCACCTTCGGCACCGGGGTGGCTAGCACGGTGGGAAAGGGCTTCGTCGACCTGAGCCTGGCCACGCCTTATGTGATTCTGGCGGGGCTGCTCGGAGCTATCGTTTGGGACCTGATCACGTGGTGGCTGGGTCTGCCCACCAGCTCCTCGCACGCGCTGATCGGCGGCTACGCGGGCGCCGCCATGGCGAAATCGGCCTATCTCCACGGCGTCACGCGCAGTTTCGACGCGCTGGTGCTGGGTGCGTGGCCCAAGACGCTGGTGTTCATCGTGCTGGCGCCCATCATCGGGCTGATTCTGGCCTACGCGCTGATGATTCTGGTCTACTGGGTCTTTCAGAATTCCAGCCCCTCAAAGATGGACTTCTACTTCCGCAAGCTCCAGTTGATTTCGGCGGCCATGTACAGTTTCGCGCACGGCACCAACGACGCCCAGAAGACCATGGGGATCATCACCGGCGTGCTGGTGACCTCGGGATACCTTTCCACCTTCCACGTGCCCACCTGGGTGATCCTGGCGGCGCACGCGGCCATCGGGCTGGGAACCCTGAGCGGAGGTTGGCGCATCGTCCACACCATGGGCGGGCGGCTCACGCGGCTCAAGCCCCGCAGCGGCTTCTGCGCCGAGACCGCCGCGGCCATGTCGATTCTGTTCTCGACCAAGCTCGGCCTGCCGGTTTCGACCACGCACGTCATCGCGGGTTCCATCGCCGGAGTCGGCAGCATTCACCGCCTGAAGGCCGTGCGGTGGGGCATCGCGACGAACATCGTGTGGGCGTGGATTCTTACCATTCCCGCTTCGGCCGTCATCGCGGCTTTGTGCTACGCGGTCGTGCACCTGATCGAGCCCGGCGCGTAAACCGAAACCGGGCTCTCCGCAGGAATTCGGTAGGACTCGCATTTTATGCCGCTTTCTGAAAGACCACAAATTCGGTCCGGGTCGCCGCCATCCGTT
>JBHGBM010000006.1:0-111055 GCA_041946965.1 Bryobacteraceae bacterium | reverse complement strand
TGCAGGCGCGAGCTCTTGTAGGAGCAGTGCTCGCTCCACATCACGCTGAAGATGCCGAGCTCGGTATAGGAAGGCGGGCGCCCGCCCAGGATGGAGACGATCTTGTCGTATTCGGAGGGGGTAAGCTGGTGCTGCTCGACCAGTTCGGGAGTAATGGTCATACGCGTGCGAGAGTGGCGGCCATGGACCGGAAGATCGCGAGCCCGTCGGAGGAGCCCATCAGGGGCTCGGTGGCGCGCTCCGGGTGCGGCATCATGCCGAGCACGTTGCGCTCGCGGTTGAGGATGCCGGCGATGTCGCCGAGCGACCCGTTGGGGTTGTCCACGTAGCGGAAAACCACGCGGTCCTCGGCTTCGAGTTCGTCGAGGGTGCGCTGGTCGGCAACGTAGCAACCCTCGCCGTGGGCGATGGGCATGCGCAGGACCTGACCCTGGCGGGCAGCCGAGGTGAAGGGAGAATTCGTGGTTTCGGTGCGCAGGGCGACTTCGCGGCAGATGAACTTGAGGCCGCGGTTACGGATCAGCGCGCCGGGCAGCAGTCCGGTCTCCACCAGGATCTGGAAGCCGTTGCAGATGCCGAGCACCAGGCCGCCTTCCTGAGCGAACCTGCGCACGGCGCGCATCACGGGCGAAAACTTGGCAATTGCGCCGCAGCGCAGGTAATCGCCGTAGGAAAAGCCGCCGGGGAGCACCACGGCGTCCACGCCGCCCAGGGTGGCGGAGTCGTGCCAGATGTACTCGGAAGGCTGTCCCAGGTTGTGGCCGATCGCGTACCAGGCGTCGTGGTCGCAATTGCTGCCGGGGAAGACGATCACTCCGAATTTCATGAGCTTTTGTTTTTGGGGAGGTCAATTCCAGTTTAGCAGAGCGGCGCCGGCTTTCCGGCCGGCTTCCGGAAGCGCTCAGGTCTGGTGCGGAACCGCGCGCTTAAGTTACTCTCGGATGAGTGCCCCGCATAACGTTCGAGACGGTAGCCGAGTGTCCGGCGACCCGTGCGCGCGCGGGGCTGCTGCACACCCCCCACGGCGTGATCGAAACGCCGGTGTTCATGCCGGTGGGGACGCAGGCCACGGTCAAAGGTCTGACGCAGCGGGACCTCGGCGAGGAACTGGGGGCGCGTATCATCCTGGCCAACACGTATCATCTCTACCTGCGGCCGGGGGCGGAGGTGATCCGCGGGATGGGCGGGCTGCACCGTTTCATGTCGTGGCCGCACGCTATCCTTACCGATTCCGGCGGGTTTCAGGTCTTCAGCCTCAGCGGGCTCCGGAAGATCACCGAGGAAGGCGTCGCGTTTCAGTCGCATCTGAACGGGGACTTGCACAAGTTCACGCCGGAATCCACCGTGGACGCGCAACTGGCGTTCGGCAGCGACATCCTGATGGCGCTCGACGAGTGCCCGCCCTATCCGGTGAGCCACGAGTACGCGCGGGAGTCGATGGAACGCACGGTGCGCTGGGCCGGCAGCGCCATGCGGCATTTCCGCCGCCGGATGGAGGAAGAGACAGGGGCGCACGCTCTTTTTCCCATCGTACAGGGCTCGGTCTACGCGGACCTGCGGCGGCGCTGCGCCACCGAGCTGGCACAACTGGAGGCGGACGGCTACGCGGTGGGCGGGCTGTCGGTGGGGGAGCCGCGCCCGCTCAGCCTGGAAATGGTGGAGGCTGGCGCGGACCTGCTGCCCCGCAGCCGGCCGCGGTACGCCATGGGGGTGGGGATGCCGGAGGAACTGGCCGAATACGTGGCCCGCGGCATCGACATGATGGATTGCGTGCTGCCCTCGCGCAATGCCCGCAACGGCTGCCTTTTCACCCGGACCGGACGGGTGGTGATCAAGCAGGCGCGCTACCGGGACGACCCCGGGCCGGTGGACGAAGCCTGCGGCTGCTACACCTGCCGGAACTACTCCCGGGCATACCTGCGGCACCTGTTCCTGGCCGGGGAGATGCTTTACTCCGTCCTGGCCACCCGCCACAACATCCGGCGCTACCTTGACATCATGCGTGAGATCAGGCACGCTATAGTATTGGGTGCATTCCCCGAATACTTGAAAGCTGTTCGCTCGGCGCCTGCCGATGCCGACTGACCCCCGAACGTGGTTGCAAATCTGATCATTCAAGCGGCGTCCTCCCCAAATTCCCTCCTGGGCTTCGTCCCTCTCCTTCTCATCTTCGCGATCTTCTATTTCCTGTTGATCCTGCCCATGCAGCGGCAACGCAAACAGCACCAGAAGATGCTGCAAGGGCTTCAGAACGGGACCGTGGTGGTCACCAGCGGCGGCATTGTGGGGACCATCATTTCCATCGGCGATGATGATACTCTGATCCTTCGGGTCAAGCCGGATAACGTGAAGCTCCAGATGGCGCGGAGCGCGATATCGTCCGTGGTTCCGGCCCAGGCCGAACCCAAGAAGTAACACTGAAACAGGTTCATCTTCCATGCAAAGAAAACTGACGGGGCGCACGATCGTGATTGTTGCGACCCTGCTGCTGTGCGTGTACGGCGTTATCGGGTTTCCCAAGTCCCTGGCGGACCTGCGGAACAATATCGCCAAGAACATCCGGCTCGGGCTGGATCTGAAAGGCGGCAGCCACCTGGTGCTCCAGGTTCAGGTTCAGGACGCGGTGAAGGCGGAAGCCGATCAGACCATCGAGCGGCTCAAGGATGAGCTGCGCAAGGCCGGCATCGACTACGCCTCGATCGACCGCAACGACCCCACGCGCATCGAGGACGCCGACAATATCCAGATCGAGATCAAGGGAGTTCCGGCCAATAAGACCAGCGAGTTCCGCGGCACGGTGGGGGACCGCTTCGACGCCTGGGTGCTGACGCCGGCCAACTCAACCGATTACCGGATGACCCTGAAGCCCTCCTACCTGATCACGCTGAAGCGGGACACGGTGACGCGCTCGGTGCAGACTATCGGCACGCGCATCAACGAGCTGGGACTGACCGAACCGAGTGTGCAGCAGTACGGGCGCGCGGGCGAGGACTACCAGATCCTGGTGCAGCTTCCCGGGGTGGACGATCCGGCGCGCGTGAAGGAGATCATGCAGACCACCGCGCAGCTCGAGATCTGCGAGGTGAAGGATGGCCCTTATGCCAGCCGCGAGGCGGCCATGGCCCAGCATGGCGGCGTGCTGCCCCTCAACACGAGGCCGGTCAAGATGGCGCCGCGGGCCTCCACCGAGCAGGGTGAGAACTGGTACCTGCTGAACCGCATCCCGGTGGTGCGCGGCACCGATGTGCGCAACGCCCGGCCGGGGCAGGACGAGTTCCGCAAGTGGGAGACCGATTTCACGTTGAGCCAGGACGGCGGGCGGCGCTTCGCCCGCTTCACCGAGGCCAATATCGGCAACCGGCTGGCGGTGGTGCTGGACAACCAGATCCGCAGCGTGGCGACCATCCAGTCGCGCATCGAGGACAGCGGGCGCATCACTAACATCGGCAATGAGCAGGAAGCCTCCGACCTGGCGCTGGTGCTCAGGGCGGGCGCGCTGCCGGCCGGCATCATGTTCCTGGAGGAGCGCACCATCGGCCCCTCGCTCGGCGCCGACTCCATTCACCAGGGGATCGTGGCCGGGCTCTCGGGCCTGGCGGCGGTGATCCTGGTGATGCTGGTGTATTACAAGAAGTCCGGGGCGAACGCCGTGCTGGCCCTGATACTGAACACCGTCATTCTGATGGCGGCGCTTTCGTACTTCAAGGCGGTGCTCACCTTGCCGGGCATCGCGGGCATCATTCTGACCATAGGCATGGCGGTGGACAGCAACGTGCTGATTTTCGAGCGCATCCGGGAGGAGTTGAAGACCGGCAAGTCGATTCCCTCGGCGGTGGACGCGGGCTTCTCCAAGGCATGGTGGACCATCGTGGACACGCACGTGACAACCATCGTGTCCTGCGCCTTCCTGTTCCTGTTTGGCGAAGGCCCGGTACGCGGTTTTGCGGTTACCCTGACGCTTGGCCTGATAGCCAACGTGTTTACGGCGGTGTTCGTCTCGAAGGTGATCTTCGATTACGAGCTTTCGCGGCGGCGGCAGATGGCGGAGCTGAGCATCTAGTGGGCGGGAACAAAATTCCAATCTGCGGTGTCGAATCGCAATAGGCATCGCTACGGCTGAATTCGATGGAATTATTCAAAGCGACGAATTTCGATTTTCTCGGCAAGAAGTGGGTTGTGATCGCCATCTCGCTGCTGCTGTTGGTGATAAGCGTCGGAAGCTGGGCGGCCAAGGGCGGTCTGAAATACGGGATCGACTTCAAGGGCGGCGCCCTGATGACGGTGAAATGGGCGGGCCAGCCTCCGGTGGACCAGATCCGCAAGGCGGTTTCCCGGCGAATCCCGGGCGAAGTCAGCGTTTACGAACTGGGTGACATCACCGACCGGAACCTGGTGGTGATCGGGACGGAATTGCAGGAGGAGAAGCAACTCAACGCCAACCGCCGGGCCATGCAGGATACCCTGGAGGCCACGTTTGGACAGCCTGGCACCTCGCGCCTGGATTTCAACAATGCCAGTCAGCAGGCTCTGGTGGACCGGTTGCGCGATCCGCTGCAACGGGCGGGCGTGCAGCTTTCCGACCCGGACTTGCGGAAACTGGTGGCGGACGTGGTGGATTTCCGCAACACGCCGCCGCGATCCGGGTTGGTAACCAGTTTCGACCAGCTTGCGGCCGTACCGGGGATAAATTCTGGTATGATCAGCGTTCTCAAGCAGGAATGCTACCTGGCTCCGTTTTCCGTGCGACAGGTCGAGATGGTGGGCCCGAAGGTGGGCGCCGAGCTGCGCCGGAAAGCCATTCTCGCGACCCTTTACGCGCTGGCCGGAATGCTGGTATATATAGCCTTTCGCTTCGAGTGGATCTACGGTGTGGGCGCGGTGATCGCGGTGTTTCACGACACGGTCATCACGCTGGGGCTGTTCTCGCTGTTCAACAAGGAAATCAGCCTGACTGTGATCGCGGCGCTGCTGACTCTGGTAGGCTACTCGATGAACGATACGATCGTGATTTTCGACCGTATCCGGGAGAACCTGAAGATTCTGCGGCGCGAGCCGCTGGAATCGCTGATGAACAAGAGTATCAACCAGACCCTGAGCCGGACTGTTATGACATCGGGGCTGACGTTCCTGACCGTGATCGCTCTGTACCTGTTTGGCGGGCCGGTGCTGCACACTTTCTCCTTCGCACTGGTGGTCGGGATTATCATCGGCACGTACTCGTCCGTGTTCATTGCCAGCCCGATCGTGCTGTTCTGGCGCAACTGGGCGGACAAGCGGCAGGGGCGGGTGGCGCCGGCGCCGGCGCCGGCGGCGGTAAAGCCGCAGCCGGCCGGCGGGAGGAAAACGAAGGCGGTTAGGTAGTCGTGCACGGCGCCCGGCCCGGGGGAGCGGACCGCGGCGGCGAGATTCAGGAAAGGAACCGTTATGTTTGAGCAGTCGTTGCTAGAGAACGTAGGTAAGACCAACAGGCCGTGGACGGTGGTAGTTTCGTTCATCGGCCAGGTCATCATGATCGGGGTGGCGATCCTCATCCCGCTGATCTACACCGACACCCTGCCGAAGACTCAGTTGCTGGGGTTGCTGGTGGCGCCGCCGCCGCCTCCGCCGCCTCCCCCGCCGCCTGCGGCGGCGGCGCCGGTGAAGGTGGTCAAGGTGATTCCGCGCCAGTTTGACGCGGGGCGCCTGATGGCTCCCAAGGCGGTGCCGAAAGAAATCGCTGTCATTAAGGAAGAAGAACTGCCTTTGGCTTCGGCCGGCGCCGTCGGCGTGGTGGGCGGCGTTCCGGGCGGCGTTCCGGGCGGCCAGATGGGCGGCGTGATCGGCGGCATCATCGGCTCGGTTCCGACTGCGGCTCCGCCTCCGCCTCCGCCTCCGGTGAAGAAGGAAGAGCCGAAACCCGTGCAGGTGCAGCGCATCCGGGTCGGCGGCAACGTGCAGCAGGCCAAGCTGGTGCGCCAGCCCAAGCCCATCTACCCGCCGTTGGCCAAGCAGGCGCGCATTCAGGGCGTGGTGAAGCTGAATGCGATCATCGGCAAAGACGGCGCGATCATGAATTTGCAGGCGGTCAGCGGCCATCCGCTGCTGGTGCCCGCGGCGATGGAAGCCGTGAAACAATGGGTCTACGCCCCGACGCTCCTCAACGGAGAGCCGGTGGAAGTAGTAACGCAGATCGACGTGAATTTCACGTTGAGCCAGTAGGAAAGACGCTTGTGGAGGCCGGGCAAGCCGGGTTCCACGGGAAGTTCAATTCAACTCGCAGGAGAGAAAATAACAATGCTTTTGCAATTGCAAGTTTGGGCGTTCTTCTTGTTGCAGGAGGGAGGCGCCGTCGGTTGGGACGTCCGCTCCATGTGGGCCCAGATGGGGCCGCTGGCCAAGGCGGTCGTCATCGGCCTGTTTGTCATGTCGGCGTGGTCCATCGGCGTTATGATCGACCGCCTGATGGCCTACAACGCCGCCCGGAAGCAGTCGCGGCAGTTCGCGCCGGCGGTGGCGGGCGCGCTGCGTGAAGGCAAGCTGGACGAAGCCATTAAGATTGCGGACCGCTACAAGAAGAGCCATCTGGCAAAGGTCGTGGTGGCGGGTCTGCAAGAGTCCGGTCTGGGCGCCGTGGCCGGCGGTATTTCCGAGGCCCTGGTGACCACCGCTATCGGCTTGTTCGTGGCTATCCCCGCGGTGTGGATGTTCAACTACTTCAACAACAAGATCGAGGCGTTCGACGTGGAAATGGGCAATTCGAGCTCCGAGCTGATCGACTACTTCCTGAAGCGGTCGCAGCGCGGCGCCGGCGCCCGCAAGTAGTTCAACCGGATAGAAAAGAAAGGATCCGGCGAGTTGAATGAGGGCGCCGCGGCCGCATGGCGGCGGCGCCCTGCAATGCGCAGGCTCCAGGAGAAACGAAATGGAGAAGGGCGAGAAGAAGGGACCGAAAACCCCCCCTCCCGTGGCGGACATCAACGTGACGCCCATGGTGGATGTGATGCTGGTGCTGCTGATCATCTTCATGGTGGTTACGCCGATGTTGTCGAAGGGCGTTAGCGTCGATCTGTGGAAAGCCAGAAATCCCATTCCGATGCAGGCCGCGGACAAGAGCGACGCCGTGGTCGTGGCGGTGACAAAGGACGGCAAGACTTACCTCAACACGACGCAGTTGCCGGCGGACCAGTTGCCGCCCAAGGTGAAGGACATGCTGGCGAACCGGCTGGACAAGACCGTGTTTGTCAAGTCCGATTCCCGCGCCCGCTATGAGAAGGTGGTCGAGGTGGTGGACAACCTGCGCGCCTCCGGCGTGGACCAGATCGGTCTGCTGACCGACCAGATCCAGACGAAGTCGTCGCAGAGCGCGGCTCCGGCCGGCCAGTAGGAAACAGGATTCTTAGGCTACACAGAAAGGGAGCAATATTATGTCAATGGCAGTCGGCGGATCGAATGAAGGTCCGAAAGCTGACATCAACATGACGCCCATGATCGACGTGCTGCTGGTGCTGATCATCATCTTCATGGTGATTACGCCGCTCACGCCGAAGGGCCTCGAGGCGCTGATTCCGCAACCGGCGCCGCCCAATGTCAAGCAGACGGCGGCGGATACCCGTACGGTCGTGATCGTCATCAACAAGGACAAGTCGATGATGATCAACCAGGAGGCGACCGACGAGAACCGGCTGGGTCCGCGCCTGGAAGAGATTTTCAAGACCCGCGCCGAGCGCGTCGTGTTCGTCAAGGGCGATCCGGACCTGGAGTTCCGCGATGTCGCCAGGGCCATTGACGTCGCGCACGGCGCCGGCATCGACAAGGTCGGTCTGATGACCGCCAAGGTGGAGGCCGGACAGTGACAGCGATAAAGAAAGTGGCCGTCGTGGCGGCGATCGCCGCCATGGCGCTCCTGGCAACGAGCTGCCAGAAACTGAAGGCGCGCGACCATCTCAACAAGGGCGTGCAGGCGTTCAAGAACGCCCAGTACCCGCAGGCCGTGGAACACTTCAAGATTGCGGTGGAACTGGACCCGACCTTCTCCACCGGGCGCCTGTACCTGGCCATCGCCTACATGAACCAGTACATCCCGGGCGCGGAGTCCCCGGATAACGTCCAGATGGCCAAGGCCGCCATGGACGAGTTCATGAAGGTTCTGGAACAGGATCCCAAGAACGCCGTGGCCATCGGGTACATCGCCAACCTGTATCTCAACCAGAAGGAGTGGGAACAGGCCCGGCAGTGGAACGAGCGCCTGATCTCCGTGGAGCCGAACAACAAGGAGGCGTACTACTCGCTCGGCTTCATCACCTGGTCGCGGTGGTATCCCGAGTACGGCAAGGCGCGCGCGGAGTTGGGCATGAAGCCCGAAGACCCCGGCCCGATCAAGGATAAGAAGGTCAAGGAAAAGCTCAAGGCCGAGTTCCTGCCCATGATCAACGAGGGTCTGAAGAATCTGGAGAAGGCCCTTCAGCTCGACCCCGAGTACGATGACGCCATGGCGTACGTGAACCTTCTGACCCGCGAACGCGCCGACCTGATGGATACGGCCGAGGAGTACAAGAAGGAAATCGAAATCGCCGACAACTGGATCCAGAAGGCCCTGGCCGCCAAGAAAGCCAAGGCCGAGCGGAAACCCGCCGGCGGCATCACCACCGAAGAAACCAAGTAGCGCCAGTTCCCCCAGCGACTCTCTCCGGAACCGCGAAGGCGGCCCTAAGGGGCCGCCTTTTCCTTTAGAATAAGAGCAGTGCCCGCAGAATCTGCCGGTATGCCGGAAGCCGCTCCAGCGCCGTGTTCCAGTGCGTCCGATGAGAGTGTGGAACAATCCTACCGGGGGCTGGAAGCCAAGGTGCGGGAGTACCGCTCGCGCGACGACCTGGAGCCGCTCGAAAGCGCCTTCCGCTTCGCGTGCGAGTTCCACCAGGGTCAGAAGCGCGATTCCGGCGATCCCTACATCGCCCACCCGCTGGCGGTGGCGCATATCCTCGCCGACATGCGCATGGATTTGATCGCCATCCAGACCGGTCTGCTGCACGACGTGGTCGAGGACACCAGCGTCACCGTCGACCAGGTTCGCAGGGCCTTCGGCGAGGAAGTCGCGGCGTGCGTGGACGGCGTCACCAAGCTCGCCAAGTTCGATTTCTACTCCGCCGAGGAGCGCCAGGCCGAAAGCTTCCGCAAGATGCTGCTGGCCATGGTCAACGACATCCGGGTGATCCTGGTGAAGCTGGCCGACCGGCTGCACAACGTGCGCACGCTGAGCTGGCTGGAGGACGACCGGCGGCGGCGCATCGCGCGGGAGACGCTGGAAATCTACGCGCCCATCGCGCACCGCCTGGGAATGGGGAAGATCCGGGCGGAACTGGAGGACTGGGCCTTCCGGTATCTCGAGCCGGAATCGTATGAAGAGGTGGTGCGGGCTGTCGAATCCAAGCGGCACCTGAGCGAGAAGTTTCTTCACGACATCCGGCAGACCGTGGAAGACGAGCTGCGCCGGGAGGGCATTCCCGCGCGCGTGGAGGCGCGCGTGAAGAGCCCGTACTCGGTCTACCAGAAGATCCGCCGCCAGCGCATCTCCATCGACCAGGTCTACGACCTGCTGGCGCTGCGCATCATCACCGATTCGGTGAAAAACTGCTACGCGGCGCTCGGCGTGATCCACAATGAGTGGCGCCCGGTGCCGGGGCGCATCAAGGATTTCATCGCCATCCCGCGCCCGAACCTCTACCAGTCGCTGCACACTTCCGTGGTCGGTCCCGAGGGCCAGCACTTCGAAGTGCAGATCCGGACCGACGAGATGCACCGCATCGCGGAGGAAGGCATTGCGGCGCACTGGAAATACAAGGAGGGCCGCAAGGGCCCGGGAGAGGACGACCAGCGCATCGCCTGGCTGCGGCACTTGGTGGAGTGGCAGCGCGACTTGCAGGATCCCGGCGAGTTCATGTCCACGCTCAAGGTGGACCTGTACCCGGAGGAGGTCTACACCTTCACTCCGCGCGGAAAAGTGATCGTACTGCCGCGCGACGCCACGCCGGTCGACTTCGCCTACGCCATTCACTCCGACGTGGGCCACACCTGTGTGGGCGCGAAGGTGAACGGGCGCATCGTGCCGCTGCGCTACACGCTGCGCAACGGCGACATCGTGGAAATCATGACCCAGCCCGGCCACCAGCCGAGCAAGGACTGGCTGGCGCTGGTCAAGACCTCGCGCGCGCGCAACAAGATCAAGCACATCATCAACGCCAACGAGCGGACCAAGGCCATCGAGATCGGGGAAAAGTACCTCGACAAGGAGGCCCGCCGCCTGGGCGTTGCGTTGAGCCGCGTCTCGCGCGCCGACCTGGAAAGTGTGGCCCGCGATTACGGGTTCAGCAAGATGGAGGACCTGTACGCGGCGCTGGGCTACGGCAAGTTCTCCGCGCGGCAGGTGCTGCAAAAAGTGTCGCCCGGCCAGGTGAAGGAGGAAGCGGAGCCGAAGCCTGCGCCGGCGGTGGAGACCCCCTCCACCATGCCCGGGTATCCGGGCGACGACGGCGATGCCGTGATCCGCGTCAAGGGCATCGACGACCTGCTGGTGTACCGCGCCAAGTGCTGCAACCCCATTCGCGGCGAGGCCATCGTGGGCTACGTGACGCGCGGCAAGGGCGTGGCGGTGCACTCCAAGATGTGCCCCAACGTGCAGAGCCTGATGTACGACGTGGAACGCAAGATCGAGGTGGAGTGGGCGCGCTCGGCGAGCGACGCGTTCCCCGTGAAGATCGTGGTCCACACCGACGACCGCCCCGGCATGCTCAACCAGTTGACCTCCGTGCTTTCCGGCGAGAACACCAATATTCGCAGCCTGGAAGCCAAGGCGGACATGGAGCACGACGGCGCGCTGGTGGAGATGACCGTGGACGTGAAAGACAAGAAGCAGCTCGAAAAGCTGGTGGCGGCCATGCGCCGCATCTCCGGCGTGCGCGATGTGGAGCGGCTGTTCAACTGAAAAATGCGCAGCGATCCCGAGAAGATTTCCATTTCCAAATCCAAAGGCGTCACTGTCCAGTGGAAGGACGGCCACCGCAGCGAGTTCCAACTCGCCTACCTGCGGGACATCTGCCCCTGTGCGGAGTGCACCGGCACGCACGGCACGGCGCCGCGCAAGGCGCAGGCGGCCTCGCCCTTCCAGATGTACAAGCCGGTGCTGAAGATCAACAATGTGGAGCCGGTGGGGAACTACGCGCTGCGGCTGCTATGGAGCGACGGCCACTCGGCCGGCATTTATTCCTACGACCACCTGCGCGAGAGTTGCCCCTGCCCGGAGTGCGCCGGACAGCGGTAATACGGTCCGCAGTCGCTTGCGCGTGCGGAAATGCGCGCCCCGTCACCGCGCGCACGCCGCCGCGAGGGAGCGGCGGCTTCGGATCAGAACTCCAACCTCAACTGCAAATTCGCGTGGCGGTGGGAAGACCGCTCTGGCGACAGCCGTGTGCCGAGCGTGGTCATCTGTCCGGTGCCCGCCGTGGAAATGTTCGTTCGCATGCCCCAGAAGTGAGGCGTGTTGAAGAGGTTGGAAATGGCTCCGGTAAAGAGCAGCCGGAACCGCTCGGTCAACTCAAATCCTTTGCTCAGCGTCATGTGATGCAGGTTGATGCCCTGCCCCTCGATGATGTTCATGCCCGAATTTCCAAAGCGGCCGGCCGGTGGAACGCGGAACGCGGAAGGGTCGAACGCCCGGTCCACGGATCGCTCCCCGGGCGCGATATTGCCGTCGGCGATGCGGTCCGGAAGGCCTCCCACGGTGTTCGTGTTTGAAGGGTCCGAGCCCGAAAACGCGGGGCTGAAATAGAGGCCCGTGGAGAACTCGCTGATCGTCTGGAGGTTCCACCCGCCGAGGACCGCGTTGGCTACCGGGTGTATGCCGGACAGATACCGCCGCCCGCGGCCCCACGGCAGGTCGATCATCGTCTCGATCACCCCGCGGTGGCGCCGCGTCAATTCATCCCGCGACCAGTTGCTGGTGACGTCGTAGGGGTTCTGGAGGTTCAGCCAGTTGTGCATGTTGTTGGCCCACGTCCAGTGGCCGTTGAACGTGATGATGCCGGCCCTGCGCTGCACCTGGAACTGAAGCGAATCGTACTTGGACTCGCCGTCTTCACGTACTTCCGTGGTTCCCACGAACTGAGGACGCGGGCGCCGCGCGGCGGTAAACGGAATCAGGCTGGGCTGCGGCTTGTTGGTCGCGAGGTTGTAGTTCAGGCCGCGGCTGCGCGAGCCGACGTAGGAGAGCCGCACCCCGATATCGCCGATCTGCCGCTCGAGTGTGAAGTTGAACTGATGAACGGTCCCGTCGTGCGTTTGCAGCGGATAACCTCTCACGCTCTGCGAAGGCACCGTGGCCGTCGCGATGCTGGCCGGGAAGGGGTTGGGAAACTGAAACATCGGCTGCCCGTTGACCAGCGAGTTGACGTAGTTCTCGGCGATCTGGAAAGGCCCGCCGCCCGAGACCCGGTCGAAGTAATCGATGCGGTAGGTGAACACGCCGTAACCCCCGCGGATCACGAGGTTGTCCCGGACGCGGTATGCAAACCCAAGGCGCGGGAACAGGTTCTTCTTGTCGGGATCCGGCACCACCTTGCCCTCGACCACCGTGATGGTTTTCGGGTACAGCGGGCTGACGGCGCCGAGCGTTCCGGGTGCCACTACCACGTTGCCGGTCCGGGGGTCCCAGTTGAACTGAAGCCCGTCGTCGTAAGTGGGAGAGCCGAAGTACTCCCAGCGCAGCCCGTAATCCACGCTCAGCCGCGATGAAATGCGGAACGTATCCATGGCGAAGAGTCCCAGTTCGTAAGCGCGCTGGGTGCGGCCGGTGAACGGATCCAGCCTGGTGCTGTTTTGCGGAATGCCCAGCAGGAAATCCGCAAAGGCATGACCGGTCATCACGCCGTTGAAGGTGAAGGTGCCGTAATTGCTGTTTGGTATTTTCGAGTTGAAGGCGGAGAACTTCCGCAGCACGCCGCCGAACTTGAAGATGTGCCGGCCCTTTACCCAGGTCAGGTTCTCGTCGTAGGTGAAGGTGTGATCGTCGAGCGCGATGCCGCCGTTGGTCAGGTCCAGCGCAGTGAAGCCGGTGATGGTCATGGTCGGGAAACCCATGGTGCTCAGGCTGCGCCGGTTGGTTCCCTGAAGCCCGATGGCCCGGACGATATCGTCCGCCTTCCTGGGCGTCCGTCCATCCACTTCCTCGCCATCGACCATCTTGTCGTGCGCCCATCCGAAGCGGAAGGTGTTCACCAGCGTGGGGGTGAAGATATGGGTGTCCGAGAAAACCGTCTGCTGGTGGGCGCGCGTTCTGGTCCACTCGAATCCCGGCAGACCTCCGCTCAGCACGTATGGAGTTTTGCGCTCCGTGAACCGGCCGTACAACGTGTTCTTGTCTGACAGGTTGTGGTCGACGCGCAGGAACGGCCAGTCGCCCCGGTAGAGATCGTCAGGGTGATCGTGGGCGAAGCCGAGATTGTTGGTCAAGGCGCCGGGCGCTCCCAGGTTCGGCGCCGGGATAAACATGTCCCGGACCTTCTGCGAAACGGAGTTGATCCGCTGCGCGGGAATCTTCTTATCCGGGAACGGCAAGCCGTTCAGCGGGTCACGGATGGCCGCGGTGATCTGCGAGAAGTCCCCTTGTCTCATCGGCACGCTGGGCACGTTGGCGATGTTGTACGAGCCGAGCGGCAGCCTCTGGGCAAACCAGGACGCATAGAAGAAGGTCTTTCCCCTGATCACCGGGCCGGCCGCTTCCACCTGCCATTCGTGCTGGAGAAACGGCGTCTTCTTGGGATCGAAGAACATGCGGGCCTCCAGCCCGGAATTGAAGTGGCGGTAGAGCAGCGAGCCGTGAAAATGGTCGGTGCCGCGCTTGGAGGTCAACTGGTAGTTGGCGATCCGCGACTGGTCCGCGCCGGCGTTCACCGATCCCACCGTCAGCGTCTCGAAGAAATACACGTTGTTCATCTGGTTTCCCTGGCGGTCGTTCTCCACGCCGTCGAAACCATGTGACACCTGTGTATTGGGCTGGCCCGCGATCTGGGCATTGCCTGCCTGCTGCTGAACGCCGGGCAGCAGGATCATGAACGTCCAGGGCTTCGGGTAGCTGTTGTTGAGGGGGCTGTCCTTGATCTTGATGTTCGGAATTGCGTCGGCGATGGTGGCCGTGTCGGTGGTGATCACCGCGGCTCCGCCCGTCACCGTTACCTGTTCCGCGATGTCGCCCACATCGAGCTTCACCTGGACGCGGCGGATCTGGCCGGCGTCAAGCTTCACGTCGTCGGCGACGAAGGTTTTGAAGCCTTTGCGCGTCACCGTGAGCCGGTAGGCGCCGGACCTCACGTCGGGGATCTCGAAACTGCCGTCCTCGGCCGAGCGGAGCGTCCTGGCGACCACGTTGGTGGAGGTGTCGGTGAGGGTGATCTCGGCATCCGGAAGGACTCCTCCGGACTGGTCGGCCACAGTCCCGCGAACCGTGGACAGAGTCGCCTGGGCGAACAGGAAGGGGGCGGCCGGCAGCAGGGCCGCGAAAATGCCGAAGAACTTCATGGGAGCGATTATATCCCTGCGTTGGCCTGGCGGCGCTTGCGGAGCCAACCCCAGAGGGTGGCGCCGGCGAGTTGCGGATCGGACGCGCCCCGGCCGAACGCACGGCTTGCCAGGTAGCCCACCGCGAGCAGCACGATGTGGCCCGTGGCGCCGATCATGTAGTCGTGCCACGGAAAGTTCAGCGGGCCCATGTCCACCACGCGGTTGGATGCCAGGGTTACGGTGGCCCACGCGGTAAACACGACGCACGCGGCGATGCCCGTGTACACGCCCTGGCGGTTCGCGCGCGGGCTCAGGAAGGCCAGCAGGAAGAGACCGGCGAGCCCGCCCGAGGCGATCGCCGATACGCTGAACCACAGCGAGAGCGCGCTGCCGCTGGTATGCGCCAGGATTACCGCGGTCAGCGCCGCGAGCGCGCCGAAGGCGGCCACGATGATTTTACCCATTCGCAGCCGCTGGCGGTCGGTGGCGTGCGGGCGAAGGCCGCGGTAAAAATCCTCCACGCCGACCATCGCCAGCGAGTTGAGGTCGCTCGCCAGCATCGACATGGCGGCGCCGGTCAGCGAAGCCATGAAAAGACCCGCCATGCCCATCGGCAGGTGGGAGCCCACAAAGTAAGGGAACACCTGGTCGGCCTTGGCGACGAAGGCCGGGAGTTTTTCGCCGGTGAGCTTGTAGAACGCCCAGGTGCAGGTGCCCACCAGCATGAAGAGCGTCCAGACGGGCACGCAGAGCAGGGCGCCGAGCGAAACGCCTTTCAGAGCGGAGCGGTCCGATTTAGCGACCAGGTAGCGCTGCACCAGCGTCTGATCCGCCACGTAACGCTGCAAATACCAGAAGAAGCCGTAGACGATCAACACCGGGATGGTGGGCTTGGAGAAATCCGCCGCCAGCGCGCCGAGGCTGAACTTGTGGTTGGCCGCGGCGATGGAGAACACCGCGGCGGGGCCGCCCGGCGGCGCGAACAGCAGGTACCCCAGGCAGATGAACACACCCAGCCAGATGACGAAAGCTTGGATGACGTCGGTCCAGATGACCGCCTCCAGGCCGCCGATCACGGTATAGAAAATGGTTGCGGCGGCCACGCCCAGGATGACCCAATCCACCGGCCAGCCCGTCATGCTGTTGATGGTGAGCCCCAGCAGGTACACCACGAAGCCCATCTTGGAGAAATGCGCCAGGGTGAAAGCGATGGAACTGTAGACCCGCGTGGGGCGGCCGAAACGCCGCCCGAAGTATTCGTACGCACTCATCCCCACCGCTTCCCGATAGAACGGGATGATGATGGTTCCCACCAGCCCGAGGACGATCACCACCATGAAGCCGGGCACCAGCAGCGACCAGTCTTTCGCGTAGCCCGACCCCGGATACGCAACGAACGTCACGCTGCTGATCAGCGTGGCCAGCATGGAAAGCCCCATGGCCCACGCGGGCACCGAGCGCTTGGCGACGAAGTAAGTTTCGGTGGAGGTCTGGCGGCGCGAGAACCGCAGCCCTACACCGACCATCACGGTCATGTAGGCCAGCACTATCGCCAGGTCGAGCCAGCGCAGATTGGACATGAAGCAACCACTATAACGAATCCAAAGCCGGTCTCGAGCAATCAGGTAAACTAGTGCCCGTGTTCCGGATATTGTTGCTCCTTTCGCTTGTTTGTGCGGCGGCGCACGGTCAGATGACGCTGCCGCAGGCCGTGGAGGCGGCTCTCAGCCGCTACCCCGCCGTACGGGTCTCGGAAGAGCGCGCGGCCGCGGCCGCGGCCGGCATCAACCTGGCGCGAACGGCGTACCTGCCGCGCGCCGATTTCCTGGCGCAGGTGAACCGCGCCACGCACAACAACGTCTTCGGCATGCTGATGCCGCAGCCGCTGCCGGTGATCCCGGCCATATCCGGTCCGGTGCTGCGGACCAACTCGCTCAACAACGTCTGGGGCACGGCTACGGGAGTGCTGGTTTCCTGGGAGCCGTTCGACTTCGGCCTGCGCCGGGCCCATGTGGCCGCGGCGGACGCGGCGCGCGGGCGGGCGGCGGCGCAGGCCGCGGTCACGCGGCTGGAAGTGGCCACCGCGGCGGCGGACGCGTTTCTCACGATGCTGGCGGCGCAGGAAACCGTCTCGGCGGCGCGCGCCGGCGTGGAGCGCGCCACGGTCATCGAAGGCGTGGTGGGAACGCTGGCGCGCAACGAGCTGCGTCCCGGCGCGGATGCTTCGCGGGCGCGCGCCGAAACCGCTTTTGCCCGCACCCAACTGATTCAGGCGGAGCAGGCCGTGGAAGTGGCCCGCGCGGCGCTGGCGCAACTTGCCGGCGGAGAGGTGGCGGCGATTACGCCCGGTCCGCTGCTGGGGCCCGCCCCGGACGCGGCCGCCGCCCAGGTTTCGGCGCATCCGGCGGCCGTGGCGCAGAACGCCGCGGTGGCGGAAGCGCAGGCACGCGAGAAGGCGCTCGGCCGGTCCTGGTATCCGCGTTTCGCGCTCCAGGGCGGGGCCTACGCGCGCGGCACCGGCGTCCAGCCGGATGGCAGCACCGGCAACGCCGCCAGCGGCCTGGGGCCCAACATCCAGAACTGGGGTGTGGGGATGTCGGTCACGTTTCCGGTTTTCGAGATCGCCGGCATTCGTGCCCGCAAGGAAGTGGAAGCCGCCAATGAACGCGCGGAAGAGGCACGCTACCGGCAGGTGGTCCAGGATCTGAACGGGCAGGTCGCCAAGGCCCAGGCCGCGCTGACGGGGGCCCGGCGCGTGGCGGCGAACACGCCCACGCAGCTCGAAGCCGCGCGCGACGCCGAACGGCAAGCCGCCGCGCGCTACAAGGCGGGCCTCGCCAACATCGTGGAAGTGGCCGAGGCGGAACGGCTGTTCACGCAAGCGGAGATAGACAATGCTTTGGCGCAGCTCGCGGTGTGGCGCGCCGGGCTCGCGGTGGCTGCGGCGGGCGGCGACCTCAGCCAGTTCCTGCGATCTGCGGGACAATAGAGGAAACTCTCAGAGGCTCTATGTGGCTTGTCCTGGCCGCCATGCGGCGGCCCATCACGATTCTGGCCGCGGTGATTGCGATTGCGCTCTCCGCCGTTCTGGCGCTGGTCCGGATGCCCGCGGATATCTTCCCCAACCTGGGCGCTCCGGCCATCTTCGTGGCGCAGCCTTACGGCGGCATGGACCCCCAGCAGATGGAAGGATACCTGACGTATTACTACGAGTATCACTTCCTCTACATCACCGGGATCGAGCACGTGGAGTCGCGCAACATTCAGGGCGCGGCGCTGATGAAGCTGGTCTTCCACCCCGGCACGGACATGAGCCAGGCCATGTCGCAGGTGGTGGGGTACGTGAACCGCGCGCGCGCCTTCATGCCGCCCGGCGCGGTGCCGCCTTTCATCGTGCGCTATGACGCGGGCAGCGTGCCGGTGGGGCAACTGGTCTTTTCGAGCCCCATCCGCAGCCCCGGGGAAATGCAGGATATCGCGCTCAACCGCGTGCGGCCGCTGTTCGCCACTCTGCCGGGGGTTTCTGCGCCACCGCCGTTCGGCGGCAACCAGCGCACCATCGTGGTGCGGCTCAATCCGGAACAGTTGAACGCCTACCGCATCTCGCCGGAGGAGGCGATTGCGGCCGTCAATCGCGCCACGCTGGTGATGCCCTCGGGCAACGTGCGCACCGACGACCTCACCCGCATCGCCACCACCAATGCAAGCCTCGGCGGGAACTTGCAGGAACTGGGTTCGACGCCCATCCGCACCGGTTCCGGCCCCACGGTTTATCTGCGCGACATCGGGGTGGTCGAGAACGGCACCGACATCATCACCGGCTACGCGCACGTGAATGGCCGCCGCACGGTGTACATTCCGGTGACCAAGCGCGCCGACGCCTCCACGCTGGACGTGATCCACCGCGTGCGCGCGGCGCTGCCCGCCATGCGCGCCGCCGCGCCCGAAGACGTGCAGATCCGTCTGGAGTTCGACCAGTCCGGCTACGTGGTCAACGCCATACGCAACCTGGTGAGCGAAGGACTTGTTGGAGCCGTCCTTACGGGACTCATGGTGATCCTGTTCCTGCGCGACTGGCGCAGCTCGTTCATCGTGGTCATGACGATCCCGTTCGCGCTGCTCTCGGCGGTGGTGTGGCTGTGGGCCGCGGGACAGACCATCAACATCATGACGCTCAGCGGTCTGGCGCTGGCGGTGGGCGTGCTGGTGGATGAGGCCACGGTGGAGATCGAGAACATCCATACCCATATGGCGGGCGGCGTCTCGCGGGCGCGGGCGGTGCTGGATGCCGCGCGCAAGACCGCCGTGCCGCGGCTGCTCTCGATGCTGTGCGTGCTGGCGGTGTTCGTGCCGTCGTTTTTCATGGTGGGAGTGACGCGGCAGTTGTTCGTGCCGCTGTCGCTGGCGGTGGGCTTCGCCATGATCTCCTCCTACGTGCTTTCGAGCACGCTGGTGCCGGTGCTTTCCACCTGGATGATGCGGCAGGCGCACGGCGAATCGCGCGCGGGATTCCGGGCGCGCTATGCCGGGGCGCTGCGCCGGCTGATGCGCGTGCGCTGGCCGCTGGCGGCGGTCTACACCGCGGCGGCGGCCGGGTTCCTGTACTTTATCGCGCCGCGCCTCGCTACGGAGATCTTCCCCTCCGTGGACACCGGCCAGTTCCAGGTTCGGCTGCGGGCGCCGACCGGAACGCGCATCGAGCGCACCGAGCTGGTGGCGCTGAAAGCGCTCGATGAGATCCGGGCGGAAGCGGGGCCGGAGAACGTCGCCATCAGCACGGGCTTCATCGGCGTGCAGCCCGCCAGCTATCCGATCAACACCATCTACCTGTTCACCAGCGGCCCGCACGAGGCGGTGCTCAAGGTAGCGCTCAAGCCGGGCGCGCGCGTTTCCGGCGACGAGCTGAAGGAACGGCTGCGGCAGCGCTTCGCACGCGCGTTGCCCAACGTGGCGGTCTCCTTCGAAGCCGGCGACATCGTGGGGCAGGTGATGAGCTTCGGGTCGCCGACTCCGATCGAGGTTGCCATGCAGGGGCCGAACCTCGCCAACAACCGGGCGTTCGCGGAAAAGGTGAAGGCGGAGCTGGGCAAGCTCTCCTTCCTGCGCGACCTGCAATACGGGCAGCCGCTCGACTACCCCACGGTGCAGGTGGCCATCGACCGCGACCGCGCCGGACAGTTCGGGCTCACTATGTCCAACGTGGCGCGGTCGCTGGTGGCGGCGACTTCGTCCAGCCGCTTCATCGAGCCCAACTACTGGCGCGATCCGGTGAGCGGCAACGCCTTCCAGATCCAGGTGGAGATTCCGCAGCAGCGCATGGCTTCGCTCGACGACGTGCGCAATCTTCCGGTGATGCAGAACGGCGCCGCGCGCCCGCTGCTGGGCGATGTGGCGGATGTAAAGTACGGCGCCGCCATGGGCGAGGTGGACCGCTACAACATGCAGCGCGTGGTCAGCCTGACGGCCAACATTCACGGGGCCGCGCTGGGCGACGCCGCCCGCGGCGTGCGGGAGGCGCTCCGGCGCGTGGGCGCGCCGCCGCAGGGCGTAACCGTGTACGTGCGCGGCCAGGCGCCGCCGCTCGAGCAGACCGTGTCCGGGTTGAGCGTGGGACTGCTGCTCTCGATCGCCGTGATCCTCCTGCTGCTGTGGGCGAATTTCCAGTCCGTGCGGCTTGCCCTCGCGGTGCTCTCTACGGTTCCGGCAGTGCTCACGGGCGTGACGCTCATGCTGCTCGCCACCCGCACCACGCTCAACGTGCAGTCGTTTATGGGGGCGATCATGGCTACCGGAGTGGCGGTGGCCAACGCCATCCTGTTGGTTACCTTTGCGGAGATGAGCCGTCAGGCGGGTGCGAGCCCGCTGGAGGCGGCGGTGGAAGGCGCGCGCGGACGCATGCGCGCCATCCTGATGACCGCCAGCGCGATGATCGCCGGCATGACCCCCATGGCGATGGGCATCGGCCAGGGTGCGGAACAGACCGCGCCGCTCGGGCGCGCCGTGATCGGCGGTCTGGCGGCGGCGACGCTGGCGACCTTGATCGTACTGCCCTCGGTTTACGCCATCTTGCAGGGGCGGGCGCCCAGGCGCTCTCCCTCTTTGGATCCCCATGACCCTTCCAGCAGATATTTCGAAGCTCACGTTTAGCGCGCTGGCCTTGAGCGTTGCGCTCGCCGCGCAGGCGCCCGTCGATGTGGTGCGAGTGGCCGCGGCGACGGCCGGCCGCAAGCTCTCCCTGCCGGGCGAGTTGCAGCCGTGGATGACCGTCCCGGTGCACGCCAAGATCACCGGGTTCGTGGAACAGGTGCTGGTGGACCGCGGCTCCGCTGTGAGGCAGGGCGAGCTGCTCGCGACGCTGGTGGCGCCCGAACTCAAGGCGCAGCGCGCCGAGGCCGAGGCCCGTGCGCAGGCCGCGCAATCGCAGGAGACCGAGGCGCAATCGCGCCTTGCCGCTGCGGAAAGCACCTATGAGCGGCTGAAGGCCGCTTCCGCGACTCCCGGCGCGATTGCCGGCAATGAGCTGCTGCTGGCCGAAAAGGCCGTCGAGAGCGCCCGGGCGCAGGTGCGCACCGCCGCCGCTTCGGTGAAAGCCGCCGAGGCCGCCGTGGCCGCCATCCGCGACACCGAGGCCTACCTTCAGGTGACCGCGCCGTTTTCCGGCGTGATCACGGAGCGGAACGCCCATCCCGGGGCGCTCGCCGGACCCGCCGGGGCGGGAGCCGAGACCCCCATGTTCCGGCTGGAGCAGACCGAGCGCCTGCGGCTGGTGGTAGCGGTGCCGGAGACGGACATCGCGGGCATCGCCCCCGGCACGCAGGTCACGTTTTCCGTGCCGGCGTGGACCGGCCAGACGTTCCATGCCACCCTCCGGCGCGCCGCCCACTCGCTCGACCCGAAGACGCGCTCCATGCCGGTGGAACTGGACGTCTCCAACCCGCGCCTCCGGCTTGCCCCCGGCATGTACTGCACCGTTCAGTGGCCCGTGCGGCCGGCGCGCGGCGCCGTGGTCGTGCCGCTAACGAGCGTGGTGACCACCACAGAGCGCACCTTCGTGGTGCGTGTTCGCAACGGCGCCGCCGAGTGGATCACGGTGACCAAGGGGCCCGCCGAAGCCACGCAGGTGCAGGTTTACGGTCCGCTCGCTCCGGGCGACCTGATCGTGGAACGGGCGAGCGACGAAATTCGTCAAGGAACCCGCCTAAACGTACGAAAAAAAGGGTAAAATAACCCATATGCCCCAAAGTCCAGAGACAACTAGAGATTTGGGATTCGCCACTCGCTGTCTGCACGCCGGCCAGCATCCGGACAAGGAAACGCTGTCGCGCGCGGTGCCCATCTACCAGACGTCGTCGTACGTCTTCGAAGACAGCCAGCACGCGGCGGACCTGTTTGCGTTGCAGAAGTTCGGCAACATTTACACCCGCATCATGAACCCGACCACGGCGGTGTTCGAGGAGCGGGTCGCTTCCCTCGAGGGGGGTGTGGCGGCGCTGGCCACTTCAAGCGGCCAGGCGGCGCAGATGCTCGCGCTGACCAGCCTGATGAGCGCGGGCGACGAGATGGTGGCCGCGGCGACGCTCTACGGCGGCACCTACACGCAGTTCGACATCAGCTTCCGGCGTCTGGGGATCCACACGACCTTCGTGGAGCCCGACGACCCGGAGAACTTCCGCCGCGCCATCACGCCGCGCACCAAGGTGCTTTACGGGGAGACGGTGGCGAACCCGCGGATGAACGTGCTGGACATCGCGCGGGTCGCGGCGATCGCGCACGAGGCGGGCATCCCGCTGGTGGTGGATAACACCCTGGCCTCGCCGTATCTCTGCCGGCCCATCGAACACGGCGCGGACATCGTGCTGCACTCGGCCACCAAGTTCCTGGGCGGGCACGGGACTTCGATCGGCGGCGTGATTGTGGATAGCGGCCGGTTCCCGTGGTCGAAGGAGAAATTCCCGCAGCTCACCGAGCCCAGCCCCGGCTACCACGGGCTGCGGTTCGCCGAGACCTTCGGCGAGCTGGCGTTCATCATCAAGGCGCGTGTGGAGGGCTTGCGCGATCTGGGTCCGGCGATGAGCCCCTTCAATGCGTTCCTGTTCCTGCAAGGCATAGAGACGCTGAACCTGCGCATGGAGCGGCACAGCGCGAATGCGCAGGCCGTGGCGGAGTTTCTGGAGCGGCACCCGCGGGTTTCGTGGGTGAAATACCCGGGGCTGGCTTCGAGCCCGTATCGCGAGTTGGCGCGGAAGTACCTGCCCAAGGGATCGGGCGCCATCATGACGTTCGGCATCAAGGGCGGGTTGGAGGCCGGCAAGCGGTTCATCGATTCGGTGAAACTGCTCTCGCACCTGGCCAACATCGGCGACGCCAAGAGCCTGGTGATTCACCCGGCGTCCACGACGCACCAGCAGTTGAAGGAAGACGAACAAGCCGCCGCGGGCATCACGCCGGATATGATCCGGCTCTCGATCGGGCTGGAGGACCTGGAGGATATCCTCTGGGATCTGGACCAGGCTTTGCAGGCGTCGGCGTAGGCCGGGTTACTCCGTGTAGCTCACTTCCATGCGGCGCGCGCGGGCGGCGGCGTAAAACAGAACGAAGAACACCACCAGCAACAGGCCGGGAACCGCGAGCCAGGCGGGGACCGGTTCGCCTATGACGGCGATCAGCGCCAGCGGGCCGCGCAGCGGCACCGGCACCGGGCACAGCGATTTCAGATAGAAGATCACGCTGATTTTCTGCAACAGCTCCGGCACGAAGTTGTTGATGCCTTCCCAGACGAGCACCACCGCCGCCGGAATCATGGGGTTGCGGAACATCAGCCCGGTCAACAGGAACACCGCGCCGTATCCCACCACGCCGAGCACCGTGACGCCGAGATACGTGAGCATTTGGGTGAAGCCCTGGCCGCGCCAGAGGAATTCCTGGAATCCCGGGCCGAAGTGCAGGAACAACCCGATGAACGCCAGCACGGCGCTGCCGCCGAACAACAGCACGGCGGCGATAAGGCCCGCCAGGTACTTGCCCGCCATGAGCACCTCGCGCCGTACGGGCGAGAGGAAGTAGTAGTGCAATGTGCGTGCCAGCACCTCGCCGCGGAACAGGTTGCTGAAGATTCCCAGGCAGCCGAAGAAAATCACCGCGCGCAGGTAGAAGAGCTGGAACATGGTGGCGTAGACCATGCCGTCCTCGCCCACGCTGCAATATGCCCGCCCGCGATTCATCACGTGCACCGAGTGCAGGAAGGTGATCAGCGGGGGACCGGCGGCCAGCAGGTAGATCCACCAGCCGCGGCGCGAAAACAGGGTCTTCTTCAATTCCAGCCGCAGGATGGCCGCCATCTGCGCCCGCCACACCTGGAAATCCGTCATGACGAGCCTCCTTCGCGGCCGATCAGGTACTGGTAGACCGAATTCACGTCTTCGTCGGCCGGCGCCACCGACTCGATCTCCAGTCCCGCCTCCTCGACCACCCGGTTCAGCAACAGGTAGAAGCTGTCGGCGTCGCGGGTGCGCACCAGCAGGCCGCGGCCGTCATGGTGGACGCGCGCCTCCACCACGTGGTCCTGCTGAAACAGGCGCGAGGCGAGCAGGTTGGGTTGGTCGCAGCGCACCAGGATCTGGATGGGCTGCTCGGTCACCTCGCTGCGCACGCCCTGGATCTGGCCTTCCGCGACCACGTAGCCGTGGCTGAGCAGGATCACCTGGTCCGAAATGCGGTCCACTTCGTGGAGAATGTGGCTGGAGACGATCACGTAGCGGCCCTCGTGCCCCCACTCGCGGAAGGCGGCGATGGTTTCGGCGCGGGCCATGGGGTCGAGCCCGTTCAACGGCTCGTCGAGCACCAGGACCTCGGGCTTGTGCGCGATAGCCTGCGCGAGTTTGATGCGCTGCCGCATGCCCTTGCTGTAAGCCGCCACCGTGCGGCCGGCGGCTTCCATCATGCCGGCGCGGTCGAGCGCGGCGAGCGCGAGCCGGCGCGCTTCGCCGTGCCCCGTCCCGTGCAGCCGCAGGTAGGAGTACAGGAATTCGTAGCCCGTGAGACCTCTGGGGAAGCTGTCGTACTGCGTGCAATAGCCGACCTTGCGGAAGAGCTGCTCCGGCCGGTCCGGCGGGATGCCGAGGACCGTGATGACGCCCTGCGTGGGGCGGATCAGCCCGGTCAGCAGGTTCATGAGGGTGGTCTTGCCGGAGCCGTTCGGGCCGACCAGGCTGGTGACGCCCGGCGGGATGGTGAGATTCACGCCGTTGACGCCCAGCACGTCGCCGTAAAAGCGCGAGACGTTCTCGAAGACGATGCTCACCGCACCACCTCCGCGCCGCGCACCTTGCGGTCCAGCAGGTACACGCAGAATGCGGCCAGCACCGCCAGCGCCGTCCAGCAGCACCACAGCGGGATCTCCTCGCCCGCGGCCACGCGGAAGAAGGCGGCGCCATCCCCGCGGTGGGCCTTATCCTGAAACATCGAGACCCACACGGAACCGACCAGGTGGCTCATGTTCATCAGGTGGCCCCAGCGGGTGCGCATGACGCCGTTGACAGCGGCTCCGAAGCCGGCGGCGACGAAGAACACGCCCAGCACCAGCGCGCCCGCGGCGGGCTTCCACTTCACCCAGGCGGAAAGCGCCAGCGCCAGCAGGGACATGATGATGATCCACACCCATGCGCCCGCGAACAACGCCCCGGCGATGCGCAGGTTCTCACTTGCCCAGCTCCACCCAACCAGGTAGGCCTGGAGCAGGAAAAGCAGCAGGCCGGGAATCCAGGTCATCACCGAGAGCAGAATCCAGAGCACGGAGATCTTGCCGAGCACGTACTCGCCGCGCGAGAACGGCCGGGAGAGGTACAGCGGCAGCGCGTTGTTGGCCAGGTCCGGCGCGATCAGCCCCGGCCCGATGAAGGCGGTCAGGAAGTACGCCGCCATGCTCTGCACGCCCAGAAACGTCATGAAGAACTGGGCGTTGATGCTGAGGAAGCCCGCTTTCGGTCCCTCCGGCAGCAGCTTGAAGAAGTTGGCGTTCTGGTTGATGTAGATCAGCAGCGCGCAGGCCAGCGGATAGAGCATGCTGACGAGGAAGAAACTGGTGAGGAAGCGGCGGCCGCGCATGTCCGCGAAAACGTAGCGCGGGATCACCAGGAAGCGCCGCCCGGAGGGAGTCAGCGGCCCGTCGTAGGCGCGATAGGTTCGCCTATATACGGCCATTGGGCGCCTCCATGGCTTTCAGGAAAATGTCCTCGAGCGAATCGCGCTTGTGCGCCAGACGGCGGATCTGCACATTCTGCTCCACGGCCAGCGCGTAGAGCCGGCGGATTTCGACCCCATCCGGCATGACCACTTTCAGCCGCCCGCCTCCGCCCGCGGCGGTCTCGCAGCCCATCTGCTCGAGCGCTTCCAGGAAGTGGCCGTTGGCGCCGCGGGTCTCGATCTCCAGGAATTTTCGGTTGGCCCGCCGTTCCTGCTCCAGGTTGCAGAAGGCGGCGATCTTTCCGTCTTTCAGGATGAGCACCTGGTCGCAGCATTCCTCCACGTCGCGCAGCAGATGGGAGGAGAGGATCAGGTGCATGCCGCCGCGGTCGCGAATCTCCTGGATGAGCTGGATCATGCGCTGGCGCGCAGGCGGGTCGAGGCCGTTGGTGGGCTCGTCGAGAAACAGCAGCTTGGGGCCGTGGGCGATGGCCTGGGCCAGCTTGGCAAGCTGCTTCATGCCCGTCGAGTAGGTGCCGATGTTGCGGTAGCGCACCTCCCCCAGTCCGACCGTGAAGAAGGCCTCGTGGGCGCGCTCCATGGCCTCGCGCGGCGGCAGCCCGCTCAGCTCGGCCATCAGGCGCACGAAGCGTATGCCGCTCATCCCGGCGATGAAGGCGTCGTTTTCCGGCATGTAGCCGATCAAGCCCCGGACCTCGCGGGCCTGCCGGGGGATGCGGATGTCGCAGCCGAAGATCCGCGCCGTGCCGGCCCAGGGCTGGTGAAAGCCCAACAGCGTGTTGAGCAAAGTGGATTTTCCGGCCCCGTTGGGGCCCAGCAGCCCGATGGCGCGGCCGGTGAGCACGCCGCTGAGCTTGTCCAGGATGGTGCGCGCGCCGAACCGCACCTCCAGGCCGTGCAGCTCGATCACCGGATATGCCATATCTTTTCAATACGAAGGCGGGCGCGCGGCTGTTCCATGAATGCTAAAACAGAGATGTGCTGCGGTTTCGTCCGGCTTCCTCTTCAGATTACGACACCCTGGAGCGCATGGTGGTGGACAGCTTCGAGCCGATCACCTGGATCAAAAGGGTTGACACGCGCTTCGGCCCCCTCAACGGGATGGACTGGCGCGCGCGCTGGCAGGTGCGCTTCCGCCGCGTCTTTGAATCCCAGTACGTGCTGGTGGGCGAAGTGGACGGCCGGATCGTGGCCTGCGCCACCGGCACCTACGACCCCGGCTCGCGTCTCGGCTACATCGACCTGCTCGCGGTGGATGGCGCGGCGCAGGGCCTGGGCTACGGCCGCCAAATGCTCCGGGCGATCATTGCGCACTTCAAGCAGATGGGCGCCGAGCATGTCCACCTGGATTGCCTTCAGGACAACGACGTGGGCAACAAGCTGTACCGCTCCGAGGGCTTCGAGGAAGTGGCGCGGGCGGTGCATTGGTTCAAAAAGATCTGATCCGCCCGGTTTATGCGCCGGGCGTGGTGGCCCCGGCCGTGGGCAGCAACCGGCTGCGGATCTGGTTCATCACATCGGAGGCCAGGAAAGGTTTGCGAAGCACGGGGAAATTGTGCTCCTCGCACAGCGCTTCCTCTTCCGGCGGCAGGATGGTGCCGGTCATGACGATCACCAGCATGTTCTGCACCGATTGCAGGAACTCGACCCCGAGTTCCACTCCGTTGCCGTCCGGCAGCATGTAATCGAGCAGCGCCGCGTTGGGCTTGTGCTTCGAGACCAGCTTCTTGGCTTCCGCAGCCGATTCCGCGGTCAGCAGTTTCCAGCCGGCATCCGCCATCAGCCGCTCCAGAAAATGCAACAGGTCGCGGTTGTCGTCCACGATCAACACCGTGGGGTGCGCCGGCGCCTCCGCCACATCGCCCTCCACGGCATGAATGTGCAGGCTTTCGCCGTTGCCGGCCACGTCCACCCGCACCCTCGATCCGGGGATGACCTGCTGGGTGGCCACCAGGGTGGCCAGCGGCTGCGTCAGGTGGCGGTGGATGGTGCGGTTCAGCTCGCGTGCGCCGTACTCGGCGCTGGTGCCCTTGCTCAGCAGAAACTGCCGCGCCTCAAACGGCACCTCCAGCGTGAAGGAGCGGGATCCGAGCCGCGTGTTCACGTGGTTCTGAAGGTCGGTGATCTGGTGATCCAGGATCTGCGCCAGCGATTCCGCGGTGAGCGGCTGGTAGGTGATGATGCAGTCGATGCGGTTGACGAACTCGGGCGAAAAGCGCTTGCGCACCGCGACCAGCGCCACGTTCTGAAGCTTCTTGAGCAGTTCCGCGCGTTCGGCCGTCCGCACGGGCTGGAAGCCGAAATCCGGGTTGATTTCGCGCATCATCTCCCGGGCGCCCAGGTTGCTGGTCAGGAACACCAGGCTGCGTTCGAAATTCACCACGGAGTTATCGCCCAGCCGCAGGATGCCTTTGTCGAGCACGCCGAGCAGCAGCCGGGTGAGCGATGGGGCCGCCTTCTCGATCTCGTCGAACAGCACCAGTGAGAGGCTGCAACGCTCGCTGGTGACGGCGTTCAGCTTCTGCTGCGAAAGCATCGGCTGGGTTTCGCGGTGCCCCAGATAGCCGGGAGGCGCGCCAATCAGCTTGGCGACCTCGTGCTCCATCTGGAACTCCCCGCAATCGATCTTGAGGATGTTCTTCTCGCTGCCGTGCAATACTTCGGCGAGCGCTTCCACCGTCTTGGTCTTGCCCGTTCCCGTCGGTCCCAGCAGCAGAAACACGCCGACCGGCCGCCCTTCGGGGGCAAGCCCGGCCTGATACATCTGAACGTAGGGGACGATGACCTTGGTGGCGGCGGGCTGGCCCACCACCTTCTGCGAGAGCACCGCGGTGAGGTCCTCCGACAGGTCCGAAGTCTGGCGGCGGGGCCTGCCCGACTGCGGGTTCCTAGGCCGATCCACATTACCCTCCGCCGAAATTATGGCCGCACGACTCTTGCGGGGCCGGTTAGGTCTTTTGTCGTCGGGCAGGTCGGGTTCTTTCATGAGATCAACAGGCTGCTTGTTTTCAATATATTACAGGAACAAAACGGCGGGTGACGAAGTAATTTCACGTGAGGGGAACGGCGTCTCCAGCTCGAGCCAACAGACACTCGCTTTCCGCGCGCGGGGATCCCCGGCTTCACTACGTTTTTAACACGCGAACCAGCTTTTCGTTTGTGAAATTTGATACCGGCGGCGGATTTGCTGCAACGGGGTCAAACGCCGCGGAATTAACGATGGCGGAACGTGATGCGTCCCTTGGTCAGATCGTAAGGGGAGAGTTCCAGCGTGACTTTATCGCCGGCCAGAACCCGAATACGGTTGCGTCGAAGGCGGCCGGCCAGGTGTGCCAGAACGACCCGGTCGTGATCGAGTTGTACACTGAACAGGCCGCTGGGAAATTTCTCTAGAACGGTTCCGGTTACTTCAATGCTGTCTTCCTTGCTCATAGCCCTCCAGATTGGATTTTTACTTCCATGCGGGCCAGAACAGATCCGGCCCGCACACCGCGGCGCCTCCTTATGCGACCGTGACGTTGGCTGCTTGCAGCCCTTTAGGACCGCGCGTCACTTCAAACTCCACCTGCGCGCCTTCGTTCAGCGTGCGATAACCTTGGGACTGGATTGCGGAGAAATGGACAAAAACGTCCTCGCCGTTCTCGCGCTGAATGAATCCGTAGCCCTTGGCTGCATTGAACCACTTCACTGTACCCTTTTCTTTCATCGTGCTCCCTTTTCCTTCTCAAGAAAACCCGGCTGCATCGGCGCAGCTTCCCTGCCATGTGCGGACCGCGCAAGATGACCGCCGGATCCCCCTCATTATAACCCACGGCTCGGCGCCGTCCACCCGCGCGGTACAATCAAGGGGAACGCACTCGCGGGCGCGTAGCTCAGGTGGATAGAGCACCGGCCTTCTAAGCCGGGGGTCGTGGGTTCGAATCCCGCCGCGCCTGCCATTCTTCCTTCAGGCTGCCCACATTTCGGTGGTGAGGCGGCGCCAGGTGGTGGCGAGGTCTTCGGGCAGCACGCGCGTTTCTCCGACCGTGGTCATGAAGCTGGAGTCTCCCACCCAGCGGGGCAGTACGTGGGCGTGCACGTGTCCGGCCACGCCCGCGCCCGCGCACTTGCCGATGTTCATGCCGACGTTCATGCCGTCCGGGCTGTACAGACGCCGCAGGTGGCCGGAGGCCGCCCGCACGGTCCGCGCCATCTCGACCGTGGTCTCGTCGTCGAGTTCCTCGAGAGTGGCCACGTGCGCATACGGGACCACCATGAGGTGCCCGGAGGTGTAGGGGTAACGGTTCAAGATCACGAAACAGCGGGCGCCGCGCCACACGATCAGGTTCTCGCGGTCGTCACAACGGCCGGCGGCGTCGCAGAAAATGCACTCCGCCGTTTTGTCCGCCGTGGTGACGTACTGATACCGCCACGGACTCCAGAGATAATCCATTACGGCGTGGGGACCTGCTCGGAGGCGGGCGGAACGGGGGCTGGCTGGGGGCTGGGGCCGGAATTGTTCACCACGTCCTTCAGTTCCTTGCTCGGCTTGAAGTAGGGAATCTTCTTTGCGGGCACTTCCACGCGGGCGCCCGTCTTTGGGTTGCGGCCGATGCGCGGCTGGCGCTGGCGCGTGCGGAAGCTGCCGAACCCGCGGATCTCGATCTTATCGCCGGTGCGGAGCGAGCGCACGATGCTATCGAAGATCGCTTCCACGATGACCTCGGACTCCTTGCGCGTCATCTCTACCACGCGGGAGACTTCTTCTATTAAATCGGCCTTGGTCATGCGTCCATTTCTCCTTGTGTCTAGACCCGCAGTATCTCTTGATTTACTTGAATTTGCAACCTACTGCGCGTTCCGGTCCTTGAAGCTCATGACCTCCTCGATGGTGCTGGTGGCGGCGGCGGCCTGACGCTGGTAGTCTTCCAGCCGCGTCTTTTCCTCGTCTTCGGAGACGGCTTTGAGGCTGAGCCCGATCTTCTTTTCCGCCTCGCTCATCTTCACGATCTTGAAATCGAACTCCTGGCCCACCGCGACGGGCGGGGCGGCGCCCGCTTTGCGGCCGGCGTAACCGGGAATCTCCGAGAAGTGGCACAGCCCTTCCACTCCCTCGGCCAGCTCCACGAAAGCGCCGAAGCTTGCCAGGCGCGCGATCTTGCCGTGCACGGTGTCGCCCACCTGGTGATTCTGGAAGTACAGCTCCCAGGCGTCGGGCTGCAACTGCTTGATGCCGAGCGAGAGCCGGTGCGACTTGGCGTCGATGTTCAGGATGACCGCCTGAACCAACTGCCCCTTCTTGAGCACCTCGGAAGGATGCTTGACGCGCTTGGTCCAGGAGAGATCGGAGACGTGCACCAGGCCGTCTATGCCTTCCTCGATCTCGATGAAGGCGCCGAAATCGGTCATGTTCCGGACGCGGCCTTCCACCACCGAGCCGACGCTGTAGCGCGTGTCCACGGTGGTCCACGGGTTGGGCTCGAGCTGCTTCAGGCCGAGGGAGATGCGGCGGTCGCGCGGCTGGATCTCGAGCACCACGGCTTCCACCTGGTCGCCGGGCTTGCACACCTTCGACGGATGCTTCATGCGGCGCGACCAGGTCATCTCACTGATGTGGATGAGGCCCTCGACGCCCGGCTCGAGCTCCACGAAAGCGCCGTAGTCGGTCACGTTCACCACCCGCCCGATCACGCGCGCGTGAACCGGGTAGCGCTCGCCCACGGTGTCCCAGGGATCCGGCGCGAGCTGCTTGATGCCCAGCGAAACGCGCTCCTTGAGCTTGTCGAATTTCAGGATCTTGACGGTGATCTCGTCGCCCACATGGACGACCTCGGAGGGATGTCCCACGCGCCCGTACGACATGTCGGTGACGTGCAGCAGGCCGTCAATGCCGCCCAGGTCCACAAAGGCGCCGTACTCGGTCAGGTTTTTGACCACCCCGGTGACCACCGCGCCTTCTTCCAGGTGCTCCAGCGTTTCAGTCTTGCGTTCGTTAATTTCCTGCTCGACCGCCAGCTTGCGCGAAACCACCACGTTGCCGCGGCGGCGGTTGAGCTTGATCACCTTGACCGGGATGTCCTGGCCGACGAACATGTCCAGGTTGTGGACCGGACGCGGGTCGGCCTGCGAACCGGGCATGAACGCCTTGACTCCCACATCCACCGAAAGGCCGCCCTTCACACGGCCCAGCACGTGTCCGGAGACAATCAGTTGTTCCTCAAAGGCGCGCTCGAGGTTCTCCCACACGCGCAGTCGCGCGGCCTTGGAGTGCGAGAGCAGGACGTAGCCCTCGGGCGATTCGCCGTGGTCGATCATCACATCCACCACGTCGCCCGCCTGGACGCTGACATGCCCTTCGGGACCCTGAAACTGTTCGATGGGAACGAGGCCTTCGGATTTGTATCCGAAATCGATGATGACTTCCTTGGCGGATACTTTTACGACCGTGCCCTGTAGGATCTCGCCTTCCGCGGGCGGGGCGAAGTGAGTGTAATCATCGAGCAGTTCCTCGTAGTCTTCGGCGCCGGGCTGGGTTCCCGTTTCCCGCCGCTCGTCGTTCTGGTCGATGGCCATTCACAAGCCTCCGCGGATGCCGGATTTCACTGATGGTTGCGGGGGTCGCTGCGGGGAGGTACGGATGCATCTGAGGGGGGCGCGGCCTGCGCCCGATGAGCACCTTCCAGCCCGTAACCGATGAGTTCTTTCACCAGCAAACCACTGAATATCCAGTATGTTAGCAAATATACGCCGACCTGCGCGGGGTTGTCAACGGCCCCTTTTGGGCCGGTGCGCGGCGCGGGGTGCGAAAAACAGCCTCCGCCCGGGCCGCCGGCCACGGTTCGGGCAACTTGTCTATTCCCCTTTTAGTTTTTCGGGGCTAGAATGTAGCTAGTCCGATCTTTACATAACGGCTTTATCAAGGAGGTCTTTGCATGTTTGACAGCCTCGCTGATCGGATCAAGCAGGACGAAGCGCAAGAAGTCAACCGCACCGAGCGCATCATCAAGTGGGCCGTGGTGGCGGTGATCTCGGTTCTGTTATTCGGCGGACTCTACTTCGGCGTCCGGATGCTTGAATAGCGCGGAGGGTGCACTACTCAGTAGGGGCAATCTTTCGCATGACCCTTTTCACCTTGCGCGCGTACCCCGCGTCAGGATTATAGGTCGCCAGTTTCTCATCCAGGGTCTTGTCTTTATACAGTCTTGAGTTCGCCAGGAAGTAGGCGACGCCGTGTACCGCTGCGCTCAACGACGGATAGCGGGCTTTTCCCGAGTCCCATCCGAACAGGTTGTTGTTGCGCGCGGTCTTGCCGCCCGTGGATTCCACGAAGGAGATGCTGGGCAGCAGCCGCCAGTCCAGCCCGTACGCGTCCGCCGCCTGAATGAAAACGTGCGCTACCTCCACCGCCGGGCACGCGCTGGCGGCAAAGAACTCCTGGAGCGCTTCGAGCCGCTCGTCGGCGGTAAACTCCACTACCGGGACTTTCTCCACGGTCCGGTGCGTCACGGGCGAGGGCAGGGACACGATGCCTGCAAACATCACCAATCCGTTGGATATCAGTTTTCTCATGGATTTTCCTCCGCTCAGGATTTCGACCGGATCGGGTCTTTCACCCGTCCGGTGTAGGGCCCCTCACGGAAAAGCGGGGGCGGGTGAGGTTACCAGCGTTTTCACATAAGGATTAAAGTATAACAACCTGGGGTTGCCGGTTTCCAGAGGGTCAAGTCCTGGGCGTACCGCCTGGTACCACCACCGATTTGTGCTGCTAACTCCGAATTCGACGGCAAAATCCGTCCGTTCGGGTTTAAACTGTGGATGGAGGAGGCAGCCCGCGAGTGGCCACCATCACCCAACAACCCGCAGCGGGGCGTTTCGCCGGACTGGAACCGGAGCAACTCATCCAGGCCTTCCGCCTGATGCATACGGCCCGGCGTCTGGATGATCGCGAGATCGTGCTGAAGCGCCAGAACCGCATCTTCTTCCAGATCAGCGGCGCGGGACACGAAGCCATACAGGTGGCCGCGGGTATGAACCTGCGGCCGGGGCACGATTGGGTTTACCCGTATTACCGCGACCGGGCGCTGTGCCTGGCGCTGGGGGTGACGCCGCTGGAGATGCTCTTGCAGGCGGTGGGTGCGGCGGCGGATCCGGCCTCCGGCGGGCGGCAGATGCCGTCGCACTGGGGCCACCCGCGCTTTAACATCGTGAGCTCCTCCTCGCCCACCGGCACGCAGTTCTTACAGGCGGTCGGGTGCGCGGAAGCCGGACGTTTCCGGAAACCGGAGGGGGACGAAATCACGCTGGTCTGCTCGGGCGACGGCGCCACCAGCGAGGGCGAATTCTGGGAGGCCCTGAATGCCGCCTGTCTGGGAGAGCTCCCGGTGCTCTTCCTGGTGGAGGATAACGGCTACGCCATCTCGGTGCCGGTGGAATGCCAGACGGCGGGCGGCAGCATCTCCGCCCTGGTTTCCGGGTTTCCGGGGCTGTACCGGGTGGAAGTGGACGGCACGGATTTTCTCGCTTCCTACAGCGCCGTCCGGGACGCTGTGGAGCGCTGCCGTTCCGGGGCGGGGCCGGCGCTGGTGCACGCGCACGTCATCCGGCCGTACTCGCACTCGCTCTCCGACGATGAGCGCATGTACAAGACCGAGGCCGAACGCGAGGCGGAGCGAGCGCGCGACCCAGTGTTGACCTTCCCCGCGTTTCTGATCGACAGCGGCGTTCTGGACCGCTACGCACTCCAGCGCATCACCCACGAAATCGACGTGGAGGTGCACGAGGCCACGCAGCAGGCGCTGCACGCGGAGCCGCCCGAGCCGGAGTCCGCCATGCTGCACCTGTACTCGCGGGTGGATCCGGCCTCGGGCGATTTCGAGACCGCCCCTCATTTCCGCGGCGAAGCGCTGACCATGGTGGACCTGCTGAACGCGACGCTGCACGAGGAGATGCGCCGCGACCCGGCGATCGTGGTCTTCGGCGAGGACGTGGCCGATTGCAGCCGGGAAGCGCATCTCGGCGAGGTGAAAGGCAAGGGCGGCGTCTTCAAGGTCACTCACGGGCTGCAAACGGAGTTCGGCTCGGGGCGCGTGTTCAACTCGCCGCTGGCGGAAGCCGCCATCGTGGGCCGCGCCCTGGGGATGGCGACGCGCGGCTTGAAACCGGTGGTGGAGATCCAGTTCTTCGACTACATCTGGCCGGCCATGATGCAGATCCGCGACGAGCTTGCCACCATGCGGTGGCGCTCCAACGGGGCCTTTTCCTGCCCCGTGGTGATCCGGGTGGCCATCGGCGGCTACCTCAACGGAGGCGCCGTGTACCACAGCCAGTGCGGCGAGGCGGCGTTCACGCACATTCCGGGCTTGCGGGTGGTGATGCCCTCGAGCGCGCTCGACGCATGCGGGCTGCTGCGCACGGCCATCCGCTCCGACGACCCGGTGCTTTTCCTGGAGCACAAGCGGCTGTACCGCGAGCCCTACAACCGCTCTCCGCACCCCGGCGAGGACTTCATGATCCCGTTCGGCCGCGCCCGGGTGGTGAAGGCGGGACGCAGTCTCACCCTCGTCACCTACGGAGCGCTGGTGCAGAAGGCCATGCTGGCGGCCACCCAGGTGGAGCGGCACAATCCCGAGTGGAGCGTGGAAGTGATCGACCTGCGGTCGCTCGCGCCCTATGACTGGGAGTGCGTCCGGGCCTCGGTGGAGAAGACCAGCCGCGTCATCGTGGCCCATGAGGACACGCTGAGCTGGGGTTTCGGCGCGGAACTGGCCGCGCGCATCGCCGGCGAACTGTTCCACGCGCTTGACGCTCCGGTCGGCCGGGTGGGAGCGCTCGATACCTGGGTGGGCTACCACCCTCAGCTCGAAGCCGCGATCCTGCCGCAGGTGGAGACCCTGGCGGCGGCGATGGAACGGACACTGGGCTACTGAAGCGCGCTACGCCTCTCTCAGCTCGCGCGCCTTCTCTTCGGCCACGGTGTCATTGAGGAACGTGCCGGCGCCGCTCTCCACACCGGCGATGTACTTCAGCTTTGTGGCGCTGCGCTGAATGGGGTAGAACTCGACGTGAAAATGGAAGTAGGGGTGCTCGCCCTTCACGGGCCGCTGGCGCAGGATCATCATGAGCGGCATGGGAAAGCCGAACAGATGGTCGTACTTCGTCCGCACCACTTTCAGGATTTCGGCGAGGTCCGCGGTTTCCTCCGCGGTCATGTCCGGCAGCGCGCCGAAGTGGCGGCGGGAATAGACCTGCATTTCGGCCGGCCAGCGCGCGGCGAAGGGCACGAAGCCGGCGAAGCTCGCATTGGACCACACGATGCGGCGGCCGTCGGCCAGTTCGTCGCGCAGCAGCCGGCAGTAGAGGCATTCGCCCTCCTTCTCGAAGTGGTCGCGTGCGGCGTTCATCTCGCGCTCGGCAAGCGGCGGGATGTACGGGAATGCGTAGATCTGCCCGTGGGGGTGCGGCATGGTTACGCCGATGGCCGTGCCCGTGTTCTCGAAGGTGTACACGTAGCGGATGTCCGGGTTGGCGGCCAACTCGGAATAACGCCGCGTCCACAGCGCGATCACCTTGCGCCAGCACTCCCGGGATAGCTGCGAGGGCAGCATGTTGTGGTTGGGGCTGTAGAGCACCACGTCGGTGGCGCCGCGCGCCCCGGTGGTCTTGAACAGGCCCGGCGCGGGATCGAACGGCTCGCCGTCCAGGCGGAAGGCGGCAAAGTCGTTTGGGTAAAGGAAGACGTCGTAGTGCTCCGGAACGCGCCCGGAGCCGGGGCAGAAAGGACACCAGTCGGTCGGCATTTGCGGGCGGTCCTGGCGGTTGGCCGCCACGGCCACCCACTCGCGCAGCAGGGGGTGCCAACGAAGTTCGCTCACACTTTCATAATGGAAAGATGGCGGTAAGGATTGCAATAGCGGCGCTCGCCGTTTGTGCGGCCTCCCTGTCCGGCGTACGCAGGGTGACCGATGCCGAGGTGATGCGGGTGCATCGTTCGGCGCTGCTGATCGACACGCACAACGATCTGCCGGAGAATATGATCGGCGGGCGCAAGGCCGCCACGACGCTGGCGGGCTTGCAGGCGGGCGGCGTGGGTGCGGTGTTCTTCGCCGCCTACGTTTCACCTTCGTATGGAACCCGGGGCGGGGCCGCGCGGCGCGCGCTGGAGATGATCGACGTGATCCGTCAGGACATCGTCGCGCGCCAGCCGGAGGGATTCGAACTGGCCCTGAGCGCGGTGGACATCGAAGCCGCGCACCGGCGGGGGAAGGTGGCCGTGCTGATCGGCGTGGAGGGCGGCTACGCCATCGAGGACAGCCTTCGCGTGCTGCGCTGTCTTTACGCGCTCGGCGCGCGCTACATGACGCTTACGCACATGAAGCCCACCAACTGGGCGGACGCCTCCGGTTATGAGAAACCCGAACCCGAGGTCCACCACGGGCTCACTCGGTTCGGCAAAGAGGTGGTGCGGGAAATGAACCGCCTGGGCATGCTGGTGGATGTTTCGCACGTTTCCGACAAGACCTTCTGGGACGTACTGGGCGCGAGTTCCAAGCCGGTGTTCGCTTCGCACTCCTCCTGTCGCGCGCTGGCCGATATGCCGCGCAACATGACGGACGAGATGATCGCCGCCATGGCCAAGAAAGGCGGCGTGATCCAGATCAATGCCGGCTGCGGATTCTTGAAGCGCGGCGCGCGCGCCACGGTGGCGGACGTGGTGGCGCACATCGATCATGTCGTGAAGATTGCGGGTACGGGTGCGGTGGGCATCGGCACGGATTTCGACGGCGTGGAGTGCACACCGGTGGGCCTCGAGGACGTCAGCAAGTTCCCGAACCTTACCCGCGCGCTGCTGGAGAAGGGCTACACGCCCGGGGATATCCGCAAGATCTACGGGGAGAATCTGCTGCGTGTGATGCGCAGTGTGGAGGGCAAGATTTGAACGCGCGCTATCGCATCACGGTGACGGGAGTCGTGCAGGGGGTGGGGTTCCGTCCGTTTGTGAAGCGCGTTGCGGACCGCCTCGGCGTGGCGGGGCGCGTTTCCAACACCGCCGGCGGGGTGGTGATCGAGATCGAGACCGCCGGGCCCAAGCCGTTCCTGGCGGCATTGCTCGGTGACGCGCCGCCCAACGCGCGCATTGCGAGCTGCTCGGTGGAGCGGCTGCCGGCCGCCGGGTATGCGTCCTTCGAGATCGATACCAGCCGCGGCGAGGGCGGGTTCACCCTGGTCTCCCGCGACGTGGCCACCTGCGCCGATTGCCTGCGCGAAATCCGCGACCCCGCCGACCGCCGGTTCGGCTATGCTTTCACCAACTGCACCAACTGCGGGCCACGCTATTCCATCACGCGCCGCGTGCCGTACGACCGGCCGAACACCACTATGGAGCCGTTCCGCATGTGCGCGGCGTGCGCGGCCGAATACGCCGACCCCGCCGACCGCCGATTCCACGCCGAGCCCAACGCGTGCCCGGCGTGCGGTCCGCGGCTCTCGATGGGGATCGGGGAAGTCCGTGCCGCGCTGCGGGCCGGAAACGTGGTGGCGCTCAAAAGCATCGGCGGCTTCCAGCTTGCGTGTGACGCGTTGAACCGGGATGCGGTGGCGCGCCTGCGCGCCAAGAAGCGGCGCAGCCGGAAGCCGTTCGCCGTTATGATGCGCGATCTCGCAACCACCGAGCGCTATTGCCGCGTGGATGAGGAGGAGCGCGCGCTGCTCATCTCGCCCGAGGCGCCCATCGTGCTGCTGCGCACGCGCGATCCGGCCGCGTTCCCTCCGGAGCTGGCTCCGGGCCTGCGCGAGCTCGGCGTGATGTTGCCCTACACGCCTTTGCATCATCTTCTGTTCGAGGGGCTCGAGTGTCTGGTGATGACCAGCGGCAATATCAGCGAGGAGCCGATCGTGATCTCGAACGAAGAGGCTCGCGTCAAGCTGGCTGGCATGGCGGAGGTCTTTCTCGCGCACGACCGCGAGATCTTCATGCGGGTGGACGATTCGGTGGTGCGGCGCGGCGGCGTGGTGCGGCGCGCGCGCGGCTATGCCCCGGATCCCATCGACCTGGGGCGGCCGGTGCCCGAGGTGCTGGCCTGCGGCGGCGAGCTGAAGAACACCTTTTGCCTCACGCGCGGGCAGTATGCCATCCCCAGCCAGCACATCGGCGACCTGGAAAATTACGAAACGCTGGCTTTCTTCGAAGAGACCCTGCGCAACCTGAAAAGCGTGTACCGCGCCGAACCGCGGCTGATCGCGCACGATCTTCATCCGGATTACCTTTCCACGCGCTGGGCGCTGGCGCAGAGGGGGCCGAAGCTCGCCGTGCAGCACCATCACGCGCACATCGCGAGCTGCATGGCGGAAAACCGCCTCAATGAGCGCGTGATCGGGGTCGCTTTCGACGGGACGGGCTACGGCGCCGACGGCCAGATCTGGGGCGGCGAGTTCCTCATTTGCGATTACGCCGGTTTCGAGCGCGTGGCGCACCTGAGGTACGTGCCGCTGGCGGGCGGCGACCAGGCCATCCGGGAAGCCGCCCGGATGGCCGCCGCGCACCTCTACGACGCCTTCGGCGCGGGGTTCCGCGAGATCGCGCTGCCGATTGGGGAAGCGCGCTGGAAGCTGCTCGAGCAGGTGTTCGCGCGCACGCCCCTGCGCACCTCGAGCTGCGGGAGGCTGTTCGACGCCGTATCCGCGCTCACCGGGACGTGCCACCTGAGCACCTATGAGGGCGAAGCCGCGATGCTGCTCGAGGCCGCCTCTGGAGCGGACGCTTACGGCGCCTATCCGTTCGCGCTGGAGAACGGCGAGATCGACACGCGCCCGCTGATCCGCGGCGTGGCGGCCGACCTGAAGCGCGGCTTCCCCGCCGCGGTGATTTCCAGCCGGTTCCACACCACCATGGCGGCGATCATCGAAGCCGCGTGCCGCGAGGCGAGAGACGCAACCGGGCTCGACGCGGTCTGCCTGAGCGGCGGTACGTTCCAGAACCGCACGCTGGTGGCGCGCGCGGCGCCGCGGCTGATGCGCGCCGGCTTCCGCGTCTACACGCACCGGCTGGCGCCCCCCAACGACGGCGGGCTTTCGCTCGGCCAGGCGGCGGTGGCCTGCGCTCAGATCTTGTAGATGGCGAGGCCGGATAGCAGCTTCGGATAAAAGTCCGTGGACTTCTGCGGCATCACACCGCCGCCGAAGGAGATGCGCGCCACGTCGTCTATGGAAGTGGGGTGCAGCAGGAAAGCGATCTGCGCCTGGCCGGTGCGCGCCGCCTGGACGGCCGCCTCGAGGCCGCGGATGTAGCGCAGGTGGCGCTCGTCGCGCACCGCCTCTTCGCCGATGCCGAGCATCCCCGCGAGGATCCGCTGGTGCAGCACCCTCACATCGAGTTCGCCCGTGCGGTGGCTCAGCAGGTAGATGCGATCGCCGATGGCAGCGCCGATGGCGCCGGGTCCGAGTCCGGACGCCGCTGCTTCGCGAACGTCGAATTCACCGGCCGCGCGGCCGAGGAACGCCCGGGGGTCGAATTCCGCAAGGCCGCTCACCAGCCGGTGGGTGGCCAGGATCTTCAGCCCCGGCGAATGCATGTTGACGAAGGTCATCATGACCTTGTCCGCGCCGCTCTCGTCGCGGAAGGCCAGCGCGGTCTCGTAGCGGTGATGGCCGTCGGCGATGAGCAGTTTCTTGTCTGCCATCAGGCGCCGGATTTCGTCACCGCCCGGAATGCGCCAGAGCCGGTGGCCCGCGCCGTACTCGTCGGTGACGCCGGCGAGCGGCGCGCCGGCGGCCGCGCGGTCGAGCAGCGCGTCGATCGCGCCTTCCGGATCGGGGTAGAGCATGAAAAGCTGGCCGAAGTGCGCGCGGGTGTGGCGCAGCAGCTCCAGGCGGTCCTTCTTCGGCCCGGAGAGCGTCTGCTCATGGCGGTGCACGATGCCGGCGCTGTAATCTTCGAGCGCGCCGAGCGCGATGAAGCCCTTGCGTACCAGCCGCTCGCCCGTGTCCGGAACGGTGAACTCCTGGAAGTAAGGATAGATGGCCGGCTCGGCGTCCCGCGCCAGCACGCCTCGGGCGATCCACTCGTCGAAATGGCGCGCGGCGCGCGTATAGACGTTCTCGCGTTCGTTATCGTCCGGGAAGCGCTCCCCTAGGATCACGCGGACAAGGTTGTACGGGCTGAGCGAGAGATAGCGTGCGCGCATCTCGGGCGAGATCTTGTCGTAGGGCTGCGTGACCAGGCGGTCGAGCGGCCCCGCCTTTTCGGAATAGCGGTAGGGCTGAAAGGGGAAAATTCGAGCCATGTCAGGGAATTCTCAGGATAGCATTGTGGTTATGAGACTCGGCCTTCTGCTTCTGACCGCGGCCGGCCTCGGCGCGCAAACCAGCCGGGACATGGCGGACCTGAATTGGATGGAATTCCGCGAGCTGGTGCCGGCGAAGGTGCAAACGGTGCTGTTGCCCGCCGGCACGCTCGAAGCGCACGGAGTGGAGAACAACGGCGCGGATATCCTGGCGCCGGTGGCGATCGCCAAAGAGATGGCACCGCGCGTGAACGCGCTGGTGGCTCCCGTGGTGCCCTATGGGGTCACCGGCAGCCTGGACGCGTACGCGGGCGGCCTGACTATCAGCGAACAGGCCTACCGGGCCTACGTGGGCGACGTGCTCAAGGGCCTGGCGCGGCAGGGCTTCCGCAACATCATCGTGGTGAACGGCCATGGCGGGCCGCAGACGGCCATCCTGAACCAGCTTGCGGAGCAGACCGGGCGCGAGCACCGCGTCCGCACCCTGGTCACGAACTGGTGGGCCTATTGCGGCGACGTCACGCTGAAGATCTTCGGCGAGGACGGCGGCCATGCGGGGTGGAACGAGACTGCGTTCATCCAGGCGATCAACCCGAAGCTGATCCAGCGCCAACGGTACAGCGACGCTCTGGCCACGCCGCGCCCGGCCGAAGGCGCCTGGTCGGCCTACCCGTTTCCTTCGCCCATCATCCTGTACCAGCCGGGGCAGGGCTTGGTGAAGTTCGACCAGGCGAAGGCGGATGCGTACTTTCGGGCGGTGGTGGACAAGATGACCGGGCTTGTGCGGGAGACGATTGCGAAATGGGACCGCGCCGGGATCTTCGAGCATTAATTCGGAATAATGCGTGCAACTGAACCCAAAGGAGGCTGCGTCAGGATCGACATGAGAATGAAATGGCTCTTGCTGCTGATGGCCGCTGTAGTGCTGCTCAGTGCCTGCGGAACGGTGAAGATCGGGCGAATCAACGCGGATCCCGGACATTTTGCGAACCGGACCGTTCGCGTCGAGGGCACGGTGACGACCGCGATGGGGGTGTTGGGCACCGGCGGATACCAAGTACGCGACGACACCGGATCCATCTTCGTGCTGTCGAGGACCGGCGTGCCCGCCAAGGGCGCCAGGGTGAAAGTAACGGGCAAGGTGATGAGCGGGGCGAATATCCTGGGCCGCTCGGTCGGCACCGCCATTCGTGAAGAAAGTCACAAAGCCAGGTATTAACCGCGACTGGATGGGGCCGCCGAACATCCAATTAGTGGCCCCATGCAAACCGTCCTGGTCATCGAAGGCGACCAACAGCAGCGCGACAGGCTCGTGGTCCTTCTTGCGGACGCGGGCTACCGGCCGCTGGAGGCCGGCGACGGCCGCAACGGATACGAGAAAACCGTGCTCCACAGGCCGGACCTGATTCTTTTGGACGTGCCGGTGGTGGGCATGAGCGGCGTCGAGCTCTGCCGGCGGATCCGCGATGCGCGGCTGGCGACGCCCATCATCGCGCTGAGCGAACGCAGCGAAGAAACCGACAAGGTGTTGCTGCTCGAAGCCGGCGCGGACGACTACGTGGTCAAGCCCTTCGGCATGCGCGAGCTACTGGCCCGCATCCGCGCCCTGCTGAGGCGCATGACGCCCCACGCCCACAAGGTTTACCGCTTCGGCGAAGCCGAGGTGGATCTGGACCGGCGCGCGGTCGCGCGGCGAGGGGCCGAAGTGCCGGTGACGCGCGCGGAGTTCAACCTGCTGGCCTATTTCCTGCAAAATCCCGGCAAGCCGCTCACGCGGGACACGCTGCTGAACGTGGTCTGGGGTTACGACTGCTTCCCCAACACCCGCACCGTGGACGCGCACGTGGGAAAATTGCGTCACAAGCTCGAGCCGGAACCGGCCGAGCCGCGGCATTTCCTCACGCTCCACCGCGTCGGCTACCGCTTCGTCCCGTAAGAAGTTCAGCCCCGCATGGCCGCGCGCAGCAGGTCGCGGACGCGGTCGCGCTCGGCCTCGTCGGGGTATTTCTGCCGGGGCCAGAAGAACCCCTTCAACCCGTCCCTGGCGCGCCGCGGCACGACGTGTATGTGCAGGTGCGGCACGCTCTGGCTGATGCGATTGTTGACGGCGACGAAGGAACCTTCCGCGCCGAGCGCGTCCACCACGGCGCGGGCCAGCCTTTGGGCATTTCCGAACAGCGGCGCGAGCAGCTCCGGCGGAAGGTCCAGAAGGGTTTCATAGTGGACCCTGGGGATGAGCAGGGTATGGCCCGGGAACAGCGGCCGGGCGTCGAGAAAGGCCAGCGAAATCTCGTCTTCCCAGACCAGGGAGGCCGGGGTCTGGCCGGCCGCAATGCTGCAAAAGGCGCAGGTCAACACGCCGTGGCGGGCATCTGGAAGGGTTCATCCGCGCTGCCGCCGTAGATATCGGGCACGCGGGCGTTCATTGCCCGGAGATAGGTGCTCAACTGGCCGCGGTGATGAACGGAATGGACCATGCAGAAATTGAGGTACATGCCGGCGGGCAGGTTGAAGACGTTGAAAAAGTTGACTGGTTTTGCCAGTTGCTCGCCGGCGAGCGCCTTGCAGCGCTCCAGCGTCGCGGGCGCTTCCTTATCGTAGAACGCCAGGACTTCCGCCGCGGTTTGCGGCGCGGGGGGCTCGCCCTCCATGGAGAACTCGCCGGCTGCGATGCCGGAAAGGAACCAGGGCTCGCTGGCCGCCAGGTGCCACATCAACTCGCGCGCGGTCCGGCCCTTTTCGCCCAACTTGAAGTCCAGTTTATCTTCGGGCACGGCGGCCAGCACCCGCCGGGTGGTCTTCATCTCGTGCTCGATCATCCCCAGAAACATGTCGGCCATGGACTTGGCCTGTTCGGCATTCAACATCAAGAGCCTCCGCCGTCATCCTAGCAGACGGTGGTAGAGAGCGGCGAAGCTTTCAAGCGTTAATTGTTCGGCACGGAGGCGGGCTTCGGGCAATGTGTCCGCCGCCGCACCGAAGCGGGGTGCAAGATTGTTGCGCAGAGTCTTGCGCTTGTGGCGGAAGGCGAGCCCCACCAGTTCCAGGAAAGCCGCGGGGACGGCGATACCCAGTTCCGCCGCGCGGTCGTGCGGTTCCAGGCGCACGATTGCGGAATCCACTTTGGGCGGGGGGTGGAACGCCGCCGGCTTGACCACGCCGAGGATCTCCGCGTCGAAGAACAGCCGCAGGGCGACCGTGAGATAGCCGTAGTCGCGCCCGCCCGGGGACGCCGCCATGCGGTCCGCCACTTCCTTCTGCACCAGAAACACGGCGCGCTTCACCGCGGCGCGCGCGGCGATGACGCGTTCCAGGATGGGCGAGGTGATGTAGTAAGGCAGGTTGCCCGCCAGCGCCGCCGGCCCCCACTGCTCCAGGTCCGTGCGGAGGACGTCGGCTTCCACCAGCTCCAGGGAGGGGAATTTCGCGCGCAGGTGCGCGGCGAGGACCGGATCGATTTCGACCGCAGCCACGCGCGCGGCGCGGCGCAGGAGTCTTTCGGTGAGCGCACCCCGTCCCGGGCCGATCTCCACTACCAGCGGCTCGCCGGGCGCGCACACCGCATCCGCGATGCGCTCCAACACGGAACCTTTAAAGAGGAAATGCTGGCCGAGTTTCGGGCGCGGCACCTACCCGCGCACCACGATCCGGCTGCGGCGGAAGGAAACCAGCACCTTGCCCGAAGTGGGCCTGCCGAACAGGGTGGCCGGCTGGAAGCTGGAGAACAGCACCAGGTTGGCCATCTGCGATTCGAGGTCGCGCGCCAATTTGCCGGAAGGCACCGTATAGTCGGTGATGCGGCCGCGCTCGTCCACGGTCACTTCGATCACGGTTTCGTCGCTGAGGAAGTCCACCGGACCGAGGTCTTCGAGCGACGGTTGCGTATAGAAGGCCGTGGGCACATCGCCCCCTGCGTTGCCGATGCGCAGCCAGAGGGTGGGCAAGAGCATTCCGAAAATGCACAGCGCCGAAACCAAGCCGCCCGCGAAAGGCAGGGCCAGGGGCCGCATCAGGTTGTCCATTAGCAGGCTGAACTGCGCGAGAACACGGCGAAGAGCGGAACCGGCCTCGAGGCGTTCCAGGCGCCGCGCGCGCTCCCTGGAGGCCACCACCTGCAAGCGGCTGATCAACTCGGCGGGCGGCCGCGCGTACGCCATGCTCCGCAGGCCGCTTCGAAGCTGGGCGAATTCGCGGGAACGTGCCGCACATTCCCGGCAGCTTGCCAGGTGCTGCTCCACGCGGACCCCTTCCTCATCCGGCAATTGATGGTCGAGATGGGCGGAAATGAGTTTTTGCACCGTCAAGCAGCTCATAAGATCACTCAGCCGTCTTGGGCATCAACTTCAACGCCGGCTGCGGCTCCAGCCGGCCTTCCAGTTCCTGGCGCAGGGCTTCACGCCCCCGCAGAATACGGGACTTGACAGTCCCCAAGGACACTTGCAGGACATCGGCGATCTCCTCATAACTGAGGTCTGCAACATCCCGAAGCACCACCGATTCGCGAAACGCCGGGTTGATGCGTCCCAGCGCCGCTTCGATCAGCCGGCGCTTCTCCTGGTCCAGTACGTGATCGAACGGCGATCTGCCGCCGTCCGCTATGATCTCCATGGGACTGCGGGAATCTTCGGATTCCCCCTCCAGCCCCACTTCGTTGCGGCGATGCCGGAAAAACCAACGGCGCTGGTTATGCGCCTCGTTTACCGTGATGCGGTAAATCCAGGTCTTCAGGCTGCTCTGGCCGCGAAAATGATCCACGTTACGAAAGACTTTTAGAAAGACCTCCTGCACCGCGTCGGCGGCATCGTCGGGATCGTTCAGCAGGCGGAGCGCGAGGTTATAGACGGGTTGCTGGAAACGGCAAAGAAGCGCCTCGTAGGCCCGCTCAGAGCCTTCTCGCAAGCCTTCGATCAGTTCCAGGTCCTCGCAGGCTGGAACCGAATCCGCGGCCCTGTCCGCGGTCAAGTCTAAGATTGAAGCGGCCACCAGGAGCCTCGCAATCTGCCTGACTAAAACGTACCAGGAATCGAACCGCTCTGCAAACTGATAGACACCCACCCGCGCGGTTTTGTTCCCGGAAAAGTTCCACGACGGGCGCCATTCCTGTCTTCGCTTAAGTTTCGTCATCCGGGCGCGGGCCGGTTAATGGTAAGAATGTAAAGTTGACATGAGCATGGTGGTAAATCGCAGGATGTTTCTTTGCTCCGCGCTCGGTGCGGCCGCCGCCGGGGGCGCCGAAAAGGTCGCCTTCGCGCGGCACCCCGGCCGGATCGACGTTTCCGCCGGGGGGCGGCCATTTACCTCGTTCCACTACGAGGAGCAGTGGGATAAGCCCTTCCTGTGGCCGCTGCGGAGCGCATCGGGCGTGGTGGTTTCGCGCGGCTTTCCGCTCGAACAGCGCGAGGGCGAGACCCGCGACCACACCTGGCAGCGCGGCATCTGGTTCTCCCACGGCGACATCAACGGCGCGGATTTCTGGCGCGAACTGGGCCGCGAAAAGACGGGCGTGTTGAAGCCGCGTTCGGAGCCCGCCATCCGCCGCGGAACGATCCGCATCGACCTGGACCTGATGACGCCCGCCGGCAAGCCGCTGGGCATGCAGCGCGAGGAGTTCGCCTTCGCGCAATCCGGCCGGAACATGATTATCGACGCCGCCGCCACGGTGGCGGCGGATCGCGGCGTGGCGCTCAAAATGGGCGACACCGAGGAGGGCTGGTTCGGCATACGGCTCCACGACGGGTTCCGCGAGGACCGCGGCGCCATCATGACCAACTCGGAAGGAACCCGGGGGCGCAAGGTTTGGGGCCAGCGGGCGCGCTGGGTCGATTACACCACGCAGCTTGAAGGCAAGACGGTGGGGGTGGCGGCTTTCGATCATCCCTCCAACCCCAAACACCCCACCTTCTGGCACGCGCGGCATTACGGCTTGTGTTCCGCCAATCCGTTCGGTGAGAGGGACTTCACGGGAGACAAATCGCGCGACGGCAGCGTCACGGTTCCCGAGGGCGGGCGGCTGGTATTCCGTTACCGGGTGGTGATCCATCCGGGCGACGCCGCGGAAGCGGCGGTGGAGAAGCTATACGCGCAATTCGCGCGGCGAGGTTGATACATGGACCGCAGACAATTCCTGCAAACCGCTGCGCTGGCGGCCGTGCCGGCGTCCGAAAAAGTGACCATCGGAATTATCGGGGTGCGCGGCCGCGGACGCGCGCTTACCGGCGCGTTCGCGGCCATGCCGGACGTGAACATCGCCTATCTTTGCGACGTGGATTCCGGCGTGATCGGCCGCGCGGCCAGGGAGATCGAAAACGCCAGGCGGCCGCCCGCCAAAGTAGTAGGCGATCTCCGGCGCATCCTCGAAGACAAGAGCGTGGACGCGGTGGTGATCGCGACGCCGGACCATTGGCACGCCCCGGCCACCATCATGGCGTGCGACGCGGGCAAGGACGTCTACGTCGAGAAGCCGGCGTCGCACAACCTGCGCGAGGGCCGGGCGATGGTGCAGGCGGCGCGCCGCAACCAGCGCATCGTGCAGATGGGAACGCAGGGCCGCAGCCGCGCGGCCACCATAGAAGCCATGGAGTTCATCCGTTCCGGAAAGATCGGGAAGGTGGTGATGGCCAAGGCGTTCGACGTGCAGTTGCGCCAGGACATCGGCCACAAGCCGGACAGCCCCGTACCGCCGGGCGTGGACTACGAGAACTGGACCGGGCCGGCGCTCGCGCTGCCCTTCAACCAGAACCGGTTCCACTACACCTGGCACTGGCACTGGAACTACGGCACGGGCGACGCGGGCAACGACGGCATCCACCAGTTGGACCAGGCCCGCTGGGCGCTGGGCGTGGATGTACCGGTTGAGGTTACCGGCGGCGGCCGCAAGCTGTTCTTCCAGGACGACCAGCAGACTCCGGACACCATCAACGTCACCTACCACTTCGGCGATGGCAAGGCGATCATTTTCGAGATGCGCATCTGGTGTCCCTACGGCATGGAGGGCCAGGACAACGCCATCGCGGTCTACGGCAGCGAGGGCATGATCCAGGTGGGCCGCTGGGGCCGCGTGCAGGGCTACAAGCTGTTCGACGACAAGGGCAAAGAGGTGTTCTTCCGCGATGCCAAGATGGCCGCCGGCGAGACCCAGGAGGGCAGGGGCGAGGCCCACGCGCAGAACTTCATCGACTGCGTGCGTTCCCGCAAGACGCCCAACGCGGAGATCGAGTCCGGCCACAAGTCCACCATCCTCACGCACCTGGCGAACGTGGTCGTGAGAACCGGGCGCAATATCAAGTTCGATCCGAAGACCGAAACTGTTCCCGGCGACGCGGAAGCCAACCGCCTGCTGGGGCGCACGTACCGGAAGCACTGGGCCACGCCGAAGATCGCGTAGGGCGCGCGGGCTAACTAACCGGCCTGGCCGGCCGGATCGAGCAGCGCGTTTAACCGCACCTCGGGGATGCCGCTTTTTTCGCGCGCCACTTCGCGCACCGTGCGGCCCGTTTCGTAGGCTTCCTTTGCGAGCGCGGCGGCGCGCTCGTAGCCGATCACCGGCGCGAGCGCGGTGGCCATGGCCAGGGATTGCTCGACGAATCCCTCCGCGCGCGCGCGATCGGCTTCCAGCCCGTCCACCAGCTTTAGCTGGAAATTGCGCGTGGCCTTGTGCAGCAGGGCGATCGAATCGAGCAGGCCGTAAGCCATCAGCGGCATCATGACGTTCAGCTCGAAGTTGCCCGCCGCGGCGCACCAGGCGATGGCGGCGTCGTGCCCGATCACCTGCGCGCACACCATCAGCAGGCTTTCCGCGATCACCGGGTTCACCTTGCCCGGCATCATGCTGGAGCCGGGCTGCACGGCGGGGAGTTTCAATTCGCCGATTCCGCAGCGCGGTCCGGAACCCAGCCAGCGCACGTCGTTGGCGATCTTCCAAAGCGCCACGGCATAGGCGCGCAGGGCGCCGCTCAGGAAGCAGACGGCGTCGCGCGCGCCCTGCGCCTCGAAGTGATTGCGCGCCTCGACGAACGGGATGCCGGTGCGCCCGGCCAGCTCGCCGATGACCGCCGCGGCGAATCCCGGCGGGGCGTTCAAGCCGGTGCCCACCGCGGTGCCGCCCAGCGCCAGCTCGTAGATGCCGGCCAGCGCGGCTTCGACGCGCTCGCGGGAAGCCTCCACCTGCCGCGCGTAACCGGAGAACTCCTGGCCGAGCCGCATCGGCACGGCGTCCTGCAAGTGCGTGCGGCCGATCTTCAGCACGTCGTGAAATGCGGCGGCTTTGCGTTCGAGCGAGGCCTGAAGGCCGCTCATGGCGGGCAGCAGGCGCTCATGGATTTCGATCGCAGCGGCTACGTGCATGGTGGTGGGGATGACGTCGTTGCTCGATTGTCCGCGGTTGACATCGTCATTGGGATGCGCGCCGGCGATGCGGGCGATCACCTCGTTGGCGTTCATGTTGGTGGAGGTGCCGCTGCCGGTCTGAAAGACATCCACCACGAACTGGCCGTCGTAGAGCCCTTCGATTACCTTTTCGGCGGCGGCTTGGATGGCGGCGGCCTTCTCCGGGGAAAGATGGCCGGTGCGGCCGTTCACGCGCGCGGCGGCGCTCTTGATCATGCCGAGGGCGCGCAGGAAAGGCCGCTCGAAGCGCAGGCCGCTGATGGGAAAGTTTTCCACGGCGCGCGCGGTTTCGGGTCCGTACACGGCGCCCGCCGGGACGTTCATTTCGCCCATGGTGTCGCGTTCGATGCGGTAGTCGCTCATGATTTCCCCCACTTCATTGTCTCCGCGGTTAGAATCGGGGTAAGTGCGAAAGCAGACCGATCTGACGCGCCGCGGGTTTCTGGCCGGAGCGGCCATCCCGCTGGCTCAGGCCGCGGCAGTGCGGCGTCCCAACGTGCTTTTCATTCTGGCGGACCAGTGGCGCCCGCAGACGCTGCCCTCGGCGGGGGACCCCGACCTGTACGCTCCCAACCTGGCGAAACTGGCCGCGGGCGGCGTGCATTTCGAGCGCTGCTACGTCACCAACCCGGTGTGCTCGCCCTCGCGCGCATCGCTGATCACCGGGCGGTTTCCACGCGCCTGCTCGATGCCGCACAACAATCTTCTGATGCCGCTCGATCAGCCTTCCATCGCGGCGGAACTGAAGCGGGCGGGATACGCCACCGGGTACATCGGCAAGTGGCACCTGGACGGCGAAGCCAAACCCGGTTTCGTGCCGCCCGGGCCGCGCCGCCGGGGGTTCGACTACTGGGCCGCCTTCAACCGCGGGCACTCCTATTACGATTCCACCTACTACCGCGACACGGACCAGCCCGTTCAAAAGGACGGCTTCGAGCCCGATTACCAGACCGGTCTCGCCATCGAGTTCATGCGGGCGAACCGCGCCCGGCCGTTTTGCCTGTACGTTTCCTGGGGCCCGCCGCATACGCCGCGGAGGCCGCCCGGGCGCTACGCGCGGTATTACAAGCCGGCGCAGTTCCGCCTGCCGCCCAACGTGCCCAAAGATTACGAGGAGAAGGCGCGCGCCGGGCGCGCCGCCTACTACGGCCTGTGTTCGGCGCTCGACGATAACGTGGGCCGGCTGCTCGGCGCGCTGGAAGAAACCGGCGCGGCTCAGGATACCATCGTGGTCTTCACCTCCGATCACGGCGACATGCTCGGCTCACACGGCCTGGAGTTCAAGGGCGTGCCCTACGAGGAAGCGGCACGCGTGCCGCTGCTGATGCGCTACCCGCGGAAGCTGAAGCCCGGGCGCAGCGACCTGCTGGTCTCGAACGTGGACCTGATGCCCACGTTGCTGGGCCTGTGCGGCGCGAAGCCGCCGGCGGCGGTTCAGGGGCGGGATCATTCGCGCCGGATCGTGTCCGGCGAAGGGCCGCGGCCCGAGTCCATCTACTGCGAGGGCCGCACCGGAGAAGACGGCGGGCGCGGCGAATGGCGCATGGCGGTGCGCGGCACGGAGAAGCTGGTCACGGATCGCGACTGGCGCGTGACGCACTACTTCGATCTCGCGGCCGATCCTTTCGAAATGCAGAACCGCGCCGGCGAGGGCGCCAGGCGGAGCGATCTTCTGGCGCTCGTGCGCGAGGGGCACCGCCGCGCCGGACTGCGCGAACCGTCACAATGACTTGTAACGTGCAACCGCTTTCATCCATCGGCTACCTATATGAGGACCTTGTTGCTGTTCTTCGCGACCGCGGTCTCCGCTTTGCCGCAGTTCAGCGTGGGGGTCAAAGCGGGCGTCCCCCTCACGGACTTCTTCACCACCGTGCGAAGCCCCAACTTCGGGTTTAATTCGAACACCAAGCGGTACATCGTGGGGCCCTCGGTGCAACTGGGACTGCCCGGGGGGCTCGCCGTCGAACTCGACGCCCTCTACCGCCGGCTGAATTACGAAGGCTCCGGAACGCTGGCTGACGTGCTTACGAACAACCGCACGACCGGCAATGCCTGGGAGTTTCCGCTTCTGCTGAAATACCGCTTTCCGGCGCCCGTGGCGCGGCCGTTCCTCAGCGCGGGCGTCGCCTGGGACACGCTCAGCGGGTTGAAGCAGAGCATCTCGACGCGGCTGAACCTCACCGAGACGAGCGAGCCAAAGGAATTGGAGAACAAGACGACCACCGGATTCGTGTTGGGCGCGGGCGTGGAGGTGCGCGCGCCGTTTGTGCGCGTGATTCCGGAAATCCGGTATACGCGCTGGGGTTCGCATCACTTCCGCGACGCGGCCGGTTCGCTGCTCTCCAACCGGAACCAGGCGGAGTTTCTGTTGGGGTTTACGTTCTAGCCGGCTGCGGCGGCGGCCGCGGCGCCGCCGAACACCTGCGCTTCGAAGACGTACAGTTCCGCCCCGGGGCTGCGCCACGCGCCGCCGCCGCAGCCGGCCTTGCGGCACAGCGCGTTGAAAAAATCCTCCCGCTCCCAATCGCGGTCCTCGGCCACCTGGGGCAGCAGCAGCGAATGGTAAATGCCGGAGGAGAAATACGCGCCGTGGCGGCCCAGCACGAAGGCGTTGATATCGCGGATGCGCCGCATGGGAGTCAGAACGGAGATTTCGATCTCGACGGGCCTTTTGGGCGCGCGCAGGGGCTCGAAGCGCGGGTCTTCGAGCGCGGCGGAGAGCGCAAGCTGCGGCACGGCGGCCGCCAGCGGCTCGTACCCGATGCGGTGGCCGATGCAGCCGCGCAGCTCGCCTCCTTCGTGCAGGCTGACGAACACGCCTGCGCGGCGCGCCAGGTTGGGGGTCATGGAGCGCGGCGGGATGGGCTTGCGGCGGCCGGTCTCAAACAGGTGATTGAGCGTGCGGCGCGCGCTTTCGTGCAGCAATTCGCGCTCGGCCGCGTCGAGCTCGAACGCCTCGCGAGGAAAATATCCGATGGCGGCGTAGCTGACCGAGTGGTCGAACTCTCCGGTGATCTCGCCCGAGGTCTGGTAATCGAGCGTTTCCTGGTAGAAATCGCCGGTGCCGGTGAGCGCCAGGGTTCGCAGCAGCAGGGCGATGGGGTTGTAGCCGCACACCGTGGCCCCGGACTGGCGCAGGCAGGCGAGAAAGGCCGCGGGGTCCAGGCTGGAGGCCGCGCGGATGACGTCGAAATCCAACTCGCGGATCCGCTCGGGCGTTTCGTCGTTGACCGGAAAGGGGGTGAACCCGAATCCGCGGCCATAGTGAGTGAAATCGGAGCTGGCCACGAAAACAGTGTCCGGCCCGGCGAGCGCGGCGAGCGCCTGGGCGGCGTCCTCGCGCGCCCTTTCGCTCAGGTGTCCGACGTAAAGCGGCGCCACGTGGGTCTCCGGCGCGGCGCGGAGCAGCAGCGGAAGCTGGATCTCGAGGGAGTGGTCGCAGACCTGCGCTTCGGACACGCGCCGGAAGGGCAGGTCCGCCGCGTCCATCACGGCTTCGCCCACCGGCGTGCGGATGGCGTCCACCTCCGGCACCACGACTTCGTTCGGCCCGCCGCTGTGGGAAAAGGCGAGAATCGCGACGCGCCTCGGCCGCAGCGCCGCAATGTGCCGGTACACGGCCGCAGCCACCGTTCCGGAATAGGCCAGGCCCGCGTGGGGGACGACGAACGCGCGCGCGTGCGGCATGAGGTGTTCGCCGGTGCGCTTCGTGGACGAGGAGAACAGATGGTCGAGGAGACGGCTCAGTTCTTCGGTCCGGCCCGGGTACCACGAGCCGGCGTAAGGCGAAGTGTGCGAGGCGGCCATAAGGTTCTCAGCCGCACCTTTTGTGAACGAGATCGTCGCGCAGACCCCGGCCCGGCGCCGGGTTCCACACGCCCGGAATTACTGTACCGCAGGAGGGGCACGCGCCGCCAGGGGTAAGCCGGTTGGCGCGCACGCGGAAACCGGAACGCTCCACCACGGCGGCATGGCAAGCCGGACAGAGGGTGTCCTCCAGCCTCCCGACGGCGCCGGGAAGATTGCCCGCGTACACGTAGCAGAGTCCCGCCTGCCGGCCGATTTCGGCGGCGCGCAGCAGGGTCCGCGCCGGGGTCGCCTCCGGGCCGGTCATCTTGTAGTCCGGGTGGAAGGCGGTGACGTGCCACGGAATGTCCGGCGAGATGCCGGTCAGGAAACCGGCGATGGCGCGCAGTTCCTCGTCGCTGTCGTTGAATCCGGGCACCAGCAGCGTGACCACTTCCAGCCAGAAGCCCATCTCATGGATGCGGCGGATGGAATCCAGAATGGGGGCCAGGCGCCCGCCCAGCTCGTGATAGCGGCGGTCGTCGAAACTTTTCAGGTCTACTTTATAGAGGTCGAGCCAGGGGCGCAGGTATTCGAGCACCCGGGGAGTGGCGTTGCCGTTGGAGACAAAGCCGGTGGTGAGTCCTGCGGCCTTGGCTTCCTGGAAAACCGCCACCGCCCACTCCGCCGTGATGAGCGGCTCATTGTACGTGCTTACGACCGCCGCGGCGCCGTGCTTCACGGCAAGCCGGGCGATCTCCTTCGGGCTGGCGGACTGGAACTCCAGCACGGAGCGGAAATCGCGCAACGCCTGCGAGGTGACCCAGTTCTGGCAATAGCCGCAGTGCAGGTCGCAGCCCAGCATGCCGAAGCTGAGAGCGCGCGCGCCGGGCAGAGCGTGAAAGAACGGTTTCTTCTCGATTGGATCCACGTGCAGCGTGTTCACGTATCCCCAGGGCACTTGCAGCTTTCCACCGTTGTTGAAACGCACCTTGCACACGCCCGCGAATCCCTCGGGGATGGGGCAGGCGTGGCCGCACGCGAAGCAGCGCACACGCTTCCGGTCGAGTTCCTCGTATAGTTCGCCTTCGCGGGTGGCGCGGGCGAGTTGTTCGGCCAAAGTCATCGGACTACCGTCTCAGCAGGGTGTCGTAACGGCAAAACGTGGCGACAGACCCGAGCGACTGGTTGTACAGGCTAGGAAATCCGAGGGCCAGGCGGAGATCCTGCTCGCAGGCGTGTAGCGTTTCGAGTTCTCCGGCGAGCGCGGGCCGGGCGCCGAAAAATTTCTGAAAGCCGCCATCGGTAAGCGGAACGATCTCGCTCCCCGCCAGCGCGCCAATGCGCCGGATGTCCGCCGGATCGAAATCGGCCGCCATCCCACCGCGGGTGGCGCGCCAGGCGGCGCCGCGCGTTTCGAGCGCGAACCCCATGGCGCGCACGCGTTCGAGCCGCTCCTGGAACGTGGGGGTATGCGGGCGGGTCCGGCGGAAAATCATCCTCCCACGATCATACCCGCTGCGCATAATGTGGTCGAGGACCGCCCCATGAAGCACGTTTGGTTGCTAACGCTCCTGGGTTGCGCCACATCCCTGTTGCCGGCGCAACCCGGGCCGCGCGTGACGGTTGCCGCATCGCGGGTTGTGAACCCGCAGGGGGCCGGAGCGGGTCAGATGGCCTGCGGCAGCTTCAATCCCGCTTTGGCCAGGGCGCTGTCCAGCATTCCGACCGCCGCTTCGCTCGGGATGCGGCGCGCTATCGCGATTTCCGAAATGAGCAGTTGCCGGGCGCGGTCCAGCATGCGCTTTTCGCGGAACGAGAGCGTCTTCTCCTGCTGGATGATCAGCAGGGATTTGAGCACCTCGGCAGCCTGGAACAGCGTCCCGGTCAGCATCTTTTCCGTGTTCTGCTTGAATCGCGCCTTCCAGTCCGCGCAACGGGAACAGCGTCCCGCGGAGAGGAAATCCAGAATCCGGCAAATTTCGTTTCCTCTGGCGATCTTCCGCAGCCCGACGTGATCCACGTTGGAGAAGGGGATCATCACCGTCATGCTGTTGGAAGTGAGGCGCAAGAGGTAAAACTTCTCGAATTGAGCGCCAAAGGAACGGCTACTGATATTCTCGATGGTGCCTACGCCCTGATTCGGATACACCACCTTCTCGCCGATCTGAAATGTCATACGGGGCCCCCACGAACCACCGCTGCCAACTTATTTAACCGCGAGCTAACCGATCGGTAGAATGCTAACCGAAGTCATGGTTTCTGTCAATACAAAAATGCGTCAAAACCGGCTACTGTAGCGGCTTTTCGAATCCGGGACGCATCTGTCGAGAGGTTCTTGTAGGCGGAAAGATAACGCACAAAACCCGTAACACCCCTGGAAGGTAGGTAAATTGCCGGTACCAGCCGGCTTACGCGAGCAACTTGCGGATGAACGCCAGGTTGCGCCGCATATCGTCCTCGATAGACTTCGAGGGTGCGTTGGTCTCCAGGTTCGCGAAGCCTTCGAAACGGATGTCCGCGATAGCCTTCAGGACACCCGGAAAATCGATGTTCCCTTCTCCCAGATAATTGGGGTTGTCCTTGAGATGGATCTGACAAATCCGGTCTTTTCCCAGCCAGCGGATTTCCCGGATCGGATCGAAGCCGGCGCTGGTCGAGTTGCCGACGTCGTAGTATGTTTGCACGGCGGCGGACCGCGACCGCTCCATGATTCGAACGTTGTTCTCGGCCGAGATGGTGTCTTCCAGGCCGAGCAGCACCTTGGCCTTGGCGGCCTCCGGGGCGAGTTCCCTGAGGGCGTCGCCCACGTAGTCCATTTCCTGCGTGGTGGTGAGTGCGCCCTTGCCGAAGAACGGCAGCAGCATCACCCGGGCATTCAGAAGCTTCGTGATGCGGATGCCGTCCGCCACCCACTTCTGCCCGAGCTTGTCGTTTTTCAGATAGTTGACGTGCAGGATATCGAGGCAGGTGCCCGCCAGGCGTATGCGGTGCTTCCTGGCGGCGTCGAGGTAGGCCTTCTGCACGCCGGCGTCGTCGAGCGGGAGCTTGCCGCCGCCGGGCTTGCGGCCGAGACTGACCTCCACGCCCTCGAAGCCAATCTTGCGCGCCAGCGCCAGCGCTTCCACGTTACCGGCCATACGCAGGTTCCAGTCCGTGACGCCGATTTTCAGACGCTTGTCAGGCGCCCCGAATGCCGCCGGCGCCGCCAGCGCCGCCGCGAGAAAACCCCTGCGCGTGGTCCGCATATTTCCTGCCGCGCCAGTATAGCATCCACCGCGCACGAGCGGGGAGCGGGGTCGGATATCATTGAGGCATGCCGTTCCGGGGTGTGGATTACCTGCTGGTCGACAGCCTTTTCCGCGAAGACGAATTGATGGTCCGCGCCACCGCGCGCCAGTTCGTGGAGGAGCGCGTGACGCCGGTCATCCGCGACTGTTTCCGCGAGGGGCGTTTCCCGGTCGAGCTGACGGCCGAGTTGGGGCGGCTGGGGTTCCTGGGCGCGAACCTGGAAGGCTACGGGTGTGCGGGGCTCTCCAACGTGGAGTACGGGCTGATCATGCAGGAACTGGAGCGCGGCGATTCCGGGCTGCGAAGCTTCGTCTCCGTGCAGGGCGCGCTGGTGATGTACCCCATCCTGACTTTCGGTTCGGAAGAGCAAAAGCGGCACTGGCTGCCGCGCCTGCAATCGGGCGAGGCGGTGGGCTGCTTCGGGCTGACGGAGCCCGGCTACGGCTCCAATCCCGGCGGCATGCGCACCACCGCGCGGCGCGACGGCGGCGGGTGGGTGCTGAACGGCGAAAAGACCTGGATCACCAACGGCACGATGGCGGACGTGGCCGTGGTTTGGGCGCGCACCGAAGAGGGCATACGCGGGTTTCTCGTGGAGAAGGGCACGCCGGGGTACTCGGCGTCGGACATTCACGGCAAATGGTCGATGCGCGCCTCGGTGACCTCGAGCCTGGCGATGTCGGACTGCCGCGTGCCGGAGGAGAACCGGCTGCCCGGCGCGGCGGGGCTGAAAGCCGCGCTCGCCTGCCTCACGCAGGCGCGCTACGGCATCGGCTGGGGCGTGCTGGGAGCGGCCATGGAGTGCTACGAAACGGCGCGCCGTTATTCGCTCGACAGGAAGCAGTTCGACGACCGGCCCATCGCCTCGCATCAACTCGTGCAGGAGAAGCTGGCCTGGATGATCACCGAGATCACCAAGGCGCAACTGCTGGCCATTCAGGTGGGGCGCATCAAGGACCAAGGGAAGGCCGAGCCCGCGCACGTTTCCATGCTGAAGCGCAACAACGTGGCCATTGCGCTCGAGTGCGCCCGGCTCAGCCGCGACCTGTTAGGCGCCAACGGGATCACCGACGAATACCCCATCATGCGCCACATGTGCAACCTGGAGACGGTGAAGACCTACGAGGGGACCGACCACATCCACGCGCTCATCATCGGCGAGCGGGTGACGGGAGTGGCGGCGTACCGGTAGGGCCCGGCAGGCGAAACCGCCTGCCCCGCCTTAGAAGTCGATGCGCAGGTTGAACTGAATCACACGGCTCAGCCCTCGCTGAGTGGTCACGCGGCCGAAGCTCTTGCTGGTCGGGTCCGTGTTCGGCCCTTCGAAATTGGTGTGATTGGTGGCGTTCAGCATATCGACCGAGAAGTTGGCGTTCAACCGCTCGCGGATGCGGAACTTGCGCATGACCTTCACGTCCCAGTTGCGGATGCCGTCCTCGCGGAGGTTGTCCATGCGGCTGGGGAAGACGCGCGTCTGCCAGCCGGCGGGCTGGAACGCTGTGCGGCCTTCGAAACCGTGGAAGTTCGCCGGTATCGGCCCCGTGCCGCTGGTGTAAGCGATGGACGGGTCGAACCACTGGTGCATGTCCCGGGAGCGGACGGCATCGTGGTTCAGCAGCTTGCTGAAATCGTCCAAGGAACCATAGAAGAACCGGTTACCCCAGCCGATGGCGCGGCCGTTCTGATACTGGTAGATCCAGTTGAGCGACCAGCCGCCCAGGAGGTGCTGGGCGGGACCGCTGTTGACGAACGCGCGCCCCTTGCCGAACGGCAACTCGAAGATCGTGCTCCACACCAGCCGGTGGGGGCGCACATTGTTGCCCATGCGCTCCGACATTTCCTTGTCGAACGGGTTGGCGTACCAGTCGGTGACGTAATCCTGTGCGCGGGTGTACATCACCGAGCTTTGGAAGCTGTGGCTGAAGCGCTTCTCGAACTGCACTTGCAGGTCGTTATAGACGTTCCTGCCGAGCGAATCGGAGATGTCCTGACCCGGCGGCACGCCGGTCAGACCGTTCAGGTTGGGGTAAGGCCGCAGCAGGAGGTTCCGGCGCACGGTCTTGCCGGTGAAGAAACCCTGGGTGCTGAGCCAGTTGTACAGGAACGGGTCGGAGGCGGCCAGCGGCTGGAGGTTGGCGATGTTGAACGGGTTGGCGACGTTGGTGTTGAGGAAGTCCTCCACGGCCTGGTTGCGCGTGTTGCCCTTGGCCCAGTACTGTTCGGGCACGTAGCTGAGATCGCGCGCTACCCAGTAGTGCGAGGTGGCGCCGTTGTAAGAGACCTCGATGGCGACGTCCCGTGTGATTTCGCGCTGGATGCCGATTCTCCAGCGCTGCTGCCACGCGGGGTTAAAGTTGCGGGGCTGAATGTCCCACCCGCGGCCCTGGCGCGACATCAGGCCCAGCCTGTCGCGGTACGGCGCGTTGAAGCGAGTGCCGTCGGCACGCACGGGGAACGGATCGATGAGCGGGTTGTTGACGGCCGAGAGGTTGGCCACGGCGCCAACACCGCAGCAGAAGGTCAGGCCGTTGTCATTGGTGCGGGAGGTGCTGGTGCTCTGGCTGAAACCGTCCTGGCTGGGGCGGTAGTCGCTGTCGCTCACGTTGTACGTATCGTAGTACCAGCCGTAGCCGCCGCGGATCACGGTTTTGCCGTCCAGTTGATAGACGGCGCCGGCCTTGGGCAGGAAGTGGTGGGTGCCGTTGGTGTAAGTGGGGTACTGGTCGCTCATGAAGAGCGCGCCGCCACGGATTTTGAACTGTGAGGCGGGCATTTCCGGAATGGGGTTTTTGGCGTAGGCCGCTTCCACCAGGTCGGAAATGGGCAGCTTGGCGTTGAAATCGAAGCCGCCGGTCATGGCGCGGTTGAAACGCTCCGTGGTGCCGCCCTCGCGCTCGTAGCGCAATCCGAAGGAGAGGCGGAGTTTCTTGGTGGCGCGCCAATCATCCTGAAAGTAGATCGACCGGAAGCGTGTGGACCAGACGGCCGAGTCGTTGCCGGCGATGCTGATGCCGGTGGGCATGGCCATCATGAAGGCGGCCCAGGAAAGGCCGCGGCTGGAAGCCGTGCTGGCGTTGTCCGCCGCGCGCATGTAGCTGTTCCCGAAACTGAAGGAGCCCGAGGCGGTGCCGGGGGATGCGGTGGTCGCCCAGTAGCGGCGCTCCTGGAAGCCGTACTTGAAGGAGTGGCTGCCCAGGATGCTGGTCATCTGGGCCTTGGCCTCGCCGGTGGTGCCTCGCGTCCCGATGACGGGATAGCCGCCGCTGACCTGCTCCACGTCGTCCACCGCGACCTGCGGCAGGGTGTGCCACTGCCCGGCGCGGTCGTCCAGGTATTTCGGAAGCCCCACGTCGCTCGGTTTGTAGGCCGTTTGAATGGGACGCTCGTTGCCCTCGTTGAACCGCGTAAGGCTCACGCCCACGTCCAGGATGTTGCGGTCGCTGATGGTCCACAGGTAATTTCCGCCGCCGCCCTTGTTGATGCGGGTCAGGCCGTTGGCGTGCAGGCCGCGCTTGGTTTCATAGGTCCAGTCGTACTCGTCGGCCAGGCGGTGGTTCCAGTACCAGCGGCCGAACACGCGGTGCCGGTCACTGATGTTGTAGTCGATGCGGTTTACCAGGGAATTGAAGCGCTCGTCCTTGGGCATGTTGGCGGCGTAGTAGTTGTTGTCGCCCTCGGGCGAGACCAGTCCGGGAACGTCGTTCGGCTTGGGGAAGAACTCCACGTAGTACTTGTACATGGGGTTCAGGATGGGAACGCCCTTGTTGCCGGGGAAGGGCAGCCGCTGCACGTGGCCGTCGGCGCCCATGCGCGCGGTGCGCGGATCGTAGACGGTGTACTTCACGGCGTCGAGGGCCTGCATGTCGGAGAAGTCGCCCTGCCTCCACGCCATCTTGGGCACGTCGCGGTTGATGGAACTGGTGGTTTCGGCCTTCTTCTGGTAGATGCCGTTGTAACTGAAGAAGAAGAACAGCTTGTCCTTGCCGTCATACAGCTTCGGTATCTTGACGGGTCCGCCGAGCGTGCCGCCGAAGTTATTGGAGCGGCCGGGCGCCTGCTTCGGCGCGCCGGGCTGAATCTTGCCCTGCGCCACCTGGCTGTTGTAGCTGATGCGGGTGAAATGCGGCGTGGCGTTCCAGCGTTGCTGCCAGTGCTGGTCGTACAGGGAACCGTGCCACAGGTTGGTGCCGCTCTTGGTCATGACGTTGATGGTGGCGCCGGAGGTGTGGCCGTAGGAGGCGTCGAACGTGGAGGTTTCGAGCTTGAACTCCTCAACGGCGTCGGAAGGCGGCACGAAGCCGACACGGCCGTTGGTGCCGGTGACCGGCGCGCCGTCGATGGTGTACTCATTGGCGCCCACGCCGCCCATAGTGTTGAACGCCGAGGTGCCGCCGTTATCGAAGGGACGGCGGTACTCGGGCTGGCCGGTCCACTGCATGCCGGGCGAGAGCGCTGAGAGCGCGAACGGGTTCATGTCAGAGAAGGGCAGTTGCATGATCTGCTGGTTATCGATCACCCGCCCGCCGTTGGCGGTGGTGGTGTCGAGCAGCGGGGTCACGGCGGTGACCTCCACGGTTTCGGCTAGCTGCCCCACCTGCAATTGAATGTTGATATCCACGCGGCCGGCCACGTTCAGCACCACGCCGGTCTGGATGGATTTCTTGAACCCCGGGGCTTCAGCCGACGCCGAGTAATTCCCCGGATTGAGAAGGTTCACTTCGAAGTAACCGGTCTCGTTGGTGGTGGTACGGCTGACCTGGTTGGTCTCCACGTTGGTGATCACCACGGCGGCGCCGGGAATCAGGGCCCCTTGCGGATCGGTGACCCGGCCGGTGATGCTGCCACGCGATTCCTGCGCGGACGCACAGGCCGCGCTCAAGAGCAGGGCAACGCCTGCGAAGGCAAAGCAATGTCTCATGATTCGACTCACCCCTAAACACTCCGGAAATCCCCGTCCGGAATCTTCTGAGCTTATTTCGTACCGCGCCCGCCCGTCAATCCTGTGAATGGGGTACGAGCAAGTTCACCGCGGAAGGGACGATCTCGACGGTGGCCGGGAGGCGTCCCGCGAATTCGCCGTCCACCTGCACGTAGACGCTCTGGGCCGACGGGCAGGAAAGTTCCAGGCGGCGCGCCGGCAGCACCGTGACGCCGGGCGCCCAGGCGGCGCGTTTCAGTGCGACCGCGGCCAGGTAGACGAGATAGCGCAGCGGAAAGCGGCCGCGGAACAGGACCGCCTCGAAGCAGCCGGAGAAGAGATCCGCGCCGCGCGCGATCTCGAACGTCCCTCCATAATTGCGGACGCGGCTGGCGAGCGCGAAGGAGCATTCATAAGCGCGGCCCTCGCACTCCACGCGGAAGTGGGGCAGCAGCCGGCCCGCCACGCCGAAACCCGCGGCCCAGTACGCCAGTTTCCCGGTGCGAGACTTCAGGCCGGCGCTCACGTGGTAGACGATGCGGGCGTCCAGACCCGCGCCGGCCATCAGCAGGAAGTAGCGCGGCGCCGCGCCGGCGCACGTCACGCGGCCCACGGCGACCCGCACGGGATCGAGTTCGCGGATGCGCTCGGCGGCTTTGGCGATCCCGCGGGGGAGGCCCAATTCCACGGCCAGCACGTTGGCCGTGCCCGCGGGCAGAATGCCCAGGGGGGGGCTCGCGCCCACCATGCCCTGAAGGGTTTCGTTTAGCGTGCCGTCGCCGCCGCAGGCCAGCACCAGATCGGCGCCCGTGTCCACGGCTTTACGTGCCAGCGCGCCCGCGGTACCGGGTCCGGTGGTGGGCACCAGCCGCGCGCCCAACGTGGCGGCGGCCCGCTCCAGCTCGCTTAGTCCTTTTGCGCCCAGTTTGCCCGCCCGCGGGTTGTAGATGATGACAATGCGCTCGTAGGTGGCGATATCCGGCCTCCGGTTTCCTCGCTAAATTATAGTGGAGACATGCCGAAGGACGTAGCCGCGGAGATCGAAGCCCTGCGCGGCGAGCTGCGCCGCCACGAGCACCTGTACTACGTGCTCGATCAACCCGAGATCAGCGATGCCGAGTACGACGAGATGATGCGCCGGCTGCGGGGGCTGGAGGAGGAGCACCCGGAATTCCTGACCCCGGATTCGCCCACGCAGCGGGTGGGCGGCAAGCCGCGCGAAGGCTTCATCAAAGTCCCGCACCGCACTCCGATGTTGAGCCTCGATAACGCGCTTAACGAGGGTGAACTGCGCGAGTTCGACCGCCGCGTCCGCGAATCGCTGGCCGGCGAGCCTTACCGCTACGTGGCCGAGTTGAAGCTGGACGGGCTCTCCATGGCGGCGCACTACGGCGAAGGCGTGTTCACGCAAGCCATCACCCGCGGCGACGGCGCGGTGGGCGAGGATGTCACGGAAAACGCGCGCACCATCCGCTCCCTGCCGCTGAAGGTGGCCGCGCACTTCCCCGCCTTCGAGGCGCGCGGCGAGGTGGTGATGAACCGCGGCGCCTTCGAGCGGCTTAACGCGGAGCGCGACGAGCGCGGGCTTTCGCGCTTCGCCAATCCGCGCAACGCGGCGGCGGGCTCGTTACGCGTGCTGGAACCTTCGGTGACCGCCTCGCGGCGTCTGGAATACTTCGCCTACTACCTGCTGGTGGAGGGGGACCCCGCGTTTGAATCGCACTGGGACTCGCTCGAAGCCCTGGCGAAAATGGGGTTCAAGGTCAACCCGAACCGCGCGTTGTGCCACTCGGTGGACGCGGTGCTGGAGTTCTGCGCCGGATGGGAGGCGCGGCGCGACGAGCTGCCTTACGAGATCGACGGCGTGGTGGTAAAGGTCGATTCCGTGCCGCAGCAACGCCGCCTCGGCTACACCGCCAAGGCCCCGCGCTGGGCGATCGCCTACAAGTACCCCGCGCGGCAGGCCGTGACCGTGGTGGAGGACATCGGGGTGCAGGTGGGCCGTACCGGGGCGCTGACGCCGGTGGCGCACCTGAAGCCGGTGGAAGTCAGCGGCGTGACGGTCTCGCGCGCCACGCTGCACAACGAGGACGAGATCGAGCGTCTCGGCCTGCAAATCGGCGATACGGTGACGGTGGAGCGTTCCGGCGACGTGATTCCGAAAGTGGTGCGGGTGACCTCGCAAGGGTCTTACCGCCGGCCGTTCCGCATGCCCCGGACCTGTCCGGTGTGCGGCGGCAAGGTGGTGCGGGAGGAAGGCGAGGCGGCCAGCCGCTGCATCAATACGAATTGCCCGGCGCGGCTCAAGGAATCGCTGCTGCACTTCGCCTCGCGCGGCGTGATGAACATCGACGGCATGGGAGAGGCGCTGGTGGATCAGCTCGTGGACCGCGGCATAGTGAAGAGCGTCGCCGACATTTACGACCTCACGCCAGGCCAGCTTGAAGGGCTGGAGCGCATGGGCAGGAAGTCGGCGGGCAACCTGGCGCGCAACATCGAGCGTTCGCGGCAGGCGCCGCTGGCGCGGGTGCTCACCGCGTTGGGCATCCGCTTCGTCGGCGAGCGCACCGCCAAATTCCTCGCCGACGAGTTCGGCAGCCTGGACAAGATCGCCGCGGCGGACATCCCCACGCTGCAAGCGGCGGAGGAGGTGGGGCCCAAGGTGGCGGAGAGCATCTGCCAGTTCTTCCGCGAGCCACGCAACCAGGAACTGGTGGAGCGCCTGCGGTCGGCGGGGCTGAGGTTCGAATCGGAGGTCAAGCGGAAGCGCGGCGGTCCCCTGCGGGGGTTCACCTTCGTGCTGACGGGCACGCTCCCGACCCTGAAGCGCGAAGACGCGAAGCAGTTGATCGAGGCGGCGGGCGGCAAGGTCACCGGGTCGGTGAGCAACCGGACCAGCTTCGTGGTAGCCGGGGTGGAGGCCGGTTCGAAGCTCGATAAGGCGCGCGAACTGGGGGTCACGGTGATTGACGAGCAACAGTTGCTCGATATGATCAAGGTCGGCTGAGGCCGGTTCGCTAGAATAAAGATATGCCGCGGGCGAACGCAAGCCCCGCCGCTCCGGTGGACCGTTTCTTTCAGTTCTCGCTGTTGGGACTGGTGGCTTCCGGCTACCTGGCGGTGGCGGGTTCGGAGTACCTGGACACTCCGACGGTGGTGCTCACCGCGCTGGCGCTTGCGGTTCGCGCGCTTTTCCTTGGAGGTGTTTTCCGCTACGAAATCTCCGAGCGCTGGGTGACGGCGCTGACCCTGGCCTACATCGGCTTTTTCCCGCTGGACTACCTGTTCGTCTCGGGGGACTTCGTGCAGGCTACCGTGCACCTGGTCTTCTTCGTCACGGTGGTAAAGCTGCTTACGGCCAGGAGCGGCCGCGACTATGCCTTCCTCGCCGCGATCGCGTTTCTGGAACTGCTGGCCGCGGCGGTGCTCTCCGCGAATCTCAACTTCTTTGTCTTCCTCGCGCTGTATCTGCTATTCGCCATGGCGGCGTTCACCAGTTCGGAGATCCGACGCTCGATGCTCAAACCGCAGGTGGTGTCGCGCGCCGGGATGCGGCGGTTTCACTGGCGCCTGGCGGGGCTCAGCGTTTTCGTGACCGCGGCCATCCTGTCCCTCACCGCCGGCCTGTTCTTCATGTTGCCGCGCACGGCCGGATCCGCGCTGGAGAGGCTGGTTTCACGGCGCATTTTCCTGCCGGGATTCTCCAATACCGTGACGCTGGGCCAGATCGGCAAGGTGAAAACGAGCTCGGAAGCCGTGATGCATGTGGATGGATCGGTCCGGGAACTCGGCATGAATGCCAAGTGGCGCGGCGCCGCACTCAGCAGTTTCGATGGGAAGAAATGGTTCAATCCGCCGGGCGAAGGCCAGGTAGTGCCGGTGGGGAGTTCCCGCGCGGTGGTCGCCAACCACAGGGAACGGCCGGGACAGCACGTATACTACCAGGTCCGGCTGAACGCCGTGGACACGGACGCGTTGTTCTTCACCGGTTCGCCCGAGGTGGTGGAACTGCGCCAGCCCCTGCTGCTGCGCACCCCGGACGACAACTACCGGCTGGGAAATCCGCCGCAGCAGAATTTCCGCTACGGCGTGTACGCGTTTTTGGAGGACACGGCCGCGGCGGCCGGGGCGCCGGCGCTGCCGGGTGAACTGCGCGCGCGGTACCTGCAACTGCCGCGGCTGGACCCGCGCATTGCCGCGCTGGCGCGAAGCATGGCCGGGGGCGCCGTGGCGGATGCGGATCGCGCCCGCGCCGTGGAGGCGGGCCTGCGCCGGGATTACGCCTACACCATCCTGTTGCCCGCCGAAGAGTCCCAAGACCCGCTGGCCGATTTTCTCTTCGCGCGCCGCAAGGGACATTGCGAATACTTCGCTTCCGCAATGACCGTAATGCTGCGCACGCTCGGGATTCCCGCCCGGCTGGTGAACGGATTCCAGAGCGGCGTGTGGAACCCGTTTACCGAGATGTACGTGGTTCGCGCCGCCGACGCGCATAGCTGGGTGGAAGCCTGGCTGCCCGGCCGCGGCTGGACCACTTTCGATCCCACGCCTCCCGACCCCAACCGGGCCTCCGTGTCCTTCTGGTCGCATCTCAGCCTCTACCTGGACGCGGCGGAAACCTTCTGGCAGGAGTGGGTACTGGGTTACGACCTGGGCCGGCAGGCGGTGCTCGCCGGCAATGTGCAGCAATCGGGGCGGGTATTCGGCCTGCGCTGGCTTGACGAATTGCGCCAGGCCGCGTCGCGCTGGCGCGCCGCGGCGCTGGCGGGGGTGCGGCGGTACGGGCCATGGACGCTGGCCGCGGCGCTCTGCTTCGCCGCCGCGTGGCGTATTGCTCCCGCCGTTTTGCGGCGCCTGCGCACGCGGCGCAGCCTGCGGTTGGTGCGCCGGGGACAGGGCAGCACCAGCGACGCCACGCTGCTGTATCTGCGAATGCTCGATGTGCTCGACCGCCGCGGCTACCGGAAGCCCGCGTGGTTCACGCCGGGCGAGTTCGCCTCCACCCTGCCTCCGGAGGTGGCGGACACGGTCCTTCGCTTCACGGCCGTTTATAACGGCGTGCGTTTCGGCGCGCGGCTCGATGCCGCGCCGCAGCTCTCTTTGCTGCTGGACCGGCTCGAAGGCAAGAGCGCGTGACGCCCCAGGACGAGTCTCTGCGGGAAGCCGTCGAGCGGCTCGAACGGCAGCAGCGCGAGATTGCGGAACGCCTGGCGGACCTGGAGGCCAGACTGCCGCGCCGCTCCACGCCGAAGCCGGAGCGGCATGCCGGTCCGCAGCACCACGCCGCGGCGACCGAAGCCCGCATGGGCATGACCTGGGTGAGGGCTGGCCGGGGGAGCGCCTCGCTCTCGATCCTGATAGCCGCCTACGCCCTGCTGCTGGCGGCGCTCGGCTTCGCCACCCGGCTGGGGGTAAGCGCGTGCTGGGACTCGGACTTATCGGGGTAGTGGCGCTGAAGTTGTACCTCTTTCCGGGCGCGCTGTTGCTGGCGATGTCGCATCTCTGCTCGCGGGGCCGCGCGCGGCGACCTCACTCGTAGCGCAAGACCGTGTTGGGATCCGTGCGCGCGGCGCGGCGCGCGGGGATATAGCTGGCCAGCGCCGCCACGCCGAGCAGCACGGCCACGGCCGCGCCGTACACCTGCCAGTCGAGCGGGTCCACTTTGTACAGCATACCGGCCAGCGTGCGCGCCCCGGCCAGCGCGCCCGCGAAGCCCGCCGCACAGCCGATGCCCGCCAGCAGCAGGCCGCGGCGGAGAACCATGCCGAGCGCCTCGCGGTACTGCGCCCCGAGCGCCATGCGCACGCCGATTTCCACGCGGCGCTCGGTGACGTTGTATGACATCACGCCGTACAGCCCCACCGCTGCCAGCAACAGGCCGACCAGCCCCAGCGCCGTGACCACCGTGGCGCCGCTCCGGTTGAAGTGCAGCCGCGCCTTCAGCAGCAGCGAGATGGTGGAGATCTCAGTGGCCCGCGCGCGGTCATCCACGCCCGCCATGGCCGCGCGTACGGGGTTCACCAGCGCCAGCGGGTCGCCGGGGGTTTCCACCATCAACGTGAGCGAGCCGTGGGAGGACTGTTTCACCGGCACGTACATGTAGGGCTGCGGCGATTCCTCGATGGCGTTGACGCGAACGTCCTCCACCACGCCGGCGATCTCGTGGTCCTTCTCGCCGAGAAGGAAATGGCGGCCCACGGGATCCTGTCCGGGCCAGAAGCGCCGCGCCATGGTCTCATTGATGATCGCCACGGGGGGCGCCTGGGAGTGATCGTGATCCCCGAAGACGCGCCCGTGCAGCAGCCGCGTGCCGAGCACACGGAAATAGTCCGTGCCGACGGCGGTGTAGCGGATATCGAGCTTGCCTTCGGCGGCGGGCTGCTCATAGCCGGGGATAACCACCAGGCTGCTCATGCCGCCGCCGTGTCCGGCCAGCGGAGTGCGCAGCGCCACGGCGGCCCCGCGCACGCCGGGCAAGCCGCGCACGCGTGCCAGCAGTTCGTCATAGAATGCCATGACGCCGGAGGGGCGCGGCGGAGGCGAGATCTCCATCGTCAGCACGCCGCGGCGCTGGAAGCCAAGGTCCGCGTTGGCGGCGTTGAGATAGGCGCGCACGAACATCCCCGCGCCGGTCAACAGCACGAGCGACAGCGCCACCTGAAGGGCGACCAGCGCGTCGCGCGTGCGGACCCGGCGGCGAGTGGCGCCCGCGCCGCGCTTCAGCGCCGCGTTCACATCGGCGCGTGCGGTAGCAATCGCCGGAGCCAGCCCGAACAGCAGCACGGTAAGCGCGGAGAGGGCGATGGTGGCCGCCATTACACGGGTATCCAGGTAGAACTCGTTGTGCAGGTAGCCGTTCGGGGGCAGCATCAGGGCGGGCAAGCCCCGGATCGCCCACATCGCGAGCAGGAGCCCCACCACGGCGCCGAGTGCGCCGAGCACGGCGCTCTCGGCCAGAAACTGGCGCACCAGTTGCGCGCGGCTTCCGCCCACGGCCACCCGGATGGCGATCTCGTGCCGCCGCGCGTAGGCGCGGGCCAGAAGCAGGTTTGCGACGTTGGCGCAGGCAATCAGCAGCACCATGCCCACGATGCCGAGCAGCGCCAGCGCCAGGTACTTTCCGGCCTGCGTGCGGGCCTGCCATTCCGTCAACACCGTGGCGCTCCGCCCGCGGTTGCTTTCCGGATAGCGTTCGGCCAGCCGCGCCGCCACGGTCTCCACCTCGGCGCGGGCCTGCTTGACCGGCACACCGGGGCGCAGACGGCCGCGCACTCCGATGCCGCGAAGCCGCCGCACCTTCCACTCTCCGGGCGAGAGCGCTTCCCAGGAGGCCATGGGGATCCAGAGGTCGGTATCCAGCCAGAGTTCGCTGCCGCGGAACCCGCGCCGCGCGACTCCGATCACGGTGAAGGCACGCCCGCCCAGGCGCACGGTCTTTCCCACCACGGCCGGATCGGCCCCAAAGCGGCGGCGCCACAGGTTATAGCTGATCACCACCACCGGTTCCGCCGAGGATCCCCCGGCGGCGGGCGTGAAGACCGCGCCGGCCTCGGCGCCGACGCCGAATCCGGTGAAGTAGTTCTCGCTCACCACTTCCGTCATGGTGGCGTCGTCGAAGCCTGGACCGCTCAGGATGGGGCCGCGGCGCTGCACCGCGAACAGGCCGGAGAACGAGCGGCACTCGTTGCGGAAATCCAGGTACTCCGCGTAGGAAAGGGACGCGCGCGGCTCATTGTTCGCGACGCCGTGCAGGCGCACCATTCCCATGGCGTCGCGTACCGGCAAGGGCCTGGTGATGGCGCCGTCGATGTAGCTGAACACCACCGAGTTGGCCCCGATGCCCAAGGCCAGGCAGATGACGGCGGCGGCGGCGAAGCCGGGGTTCTTGGCGAGCAGCCTCACAGCGAAGCGCAGGTCCTGAATCATGACGGCCTCCCGGGGTTACAATCGTCCCCATGGTGCGTTACTCGATTGCCATGCTTTTCCTGCTGGCCGGCCGTCCCGCCGAGATCCCTTTTGCCAAGCACACGCTCGACCTGGGGGCCAACGAGGCCTGCGCCGTCGCCGATGTAAACGGCGACGGCAAGCCGGATATTATATCCGGCGAGAACTGGTACGAAGGGCCGAAGTGGGTTAAGCACAAGTTCCGCACCCTGAATTTCGCCAACAATTATATTGACGATTTCGCCGATCTCCCATTAGACGTGAACGGCGACGGCCGTATCGACGTCGTATCCGTCGCCTGGTTCGCGCGCCGGCTGTTCTGGCACGAGAACCCCGGCCGCGCGGCGGGCGAGTGGAAAGAGCACGAGATCGACGCCGGCGCCCCCACCGAATTCGCGCTGCTGGTGGACCTGGACAACGACGGCAAGGCGCGGGAACTGCTGCCGCAATTCGGGCCGGTGAAGCAGCCGCTGGCGTGGTACGAGGTCAAAGACGGCAAGTTCGTCAAGCACGTGGCCAGCCCGCAGGGCTACGGGCACGGCATCGGCGCCGGAGACGTGAACGGCGACCGGCGCACCGACATTCTCACGCCCAAGGGCTGGCTCGAAGCACCGGCCGATCCGCGCGCCGGCGAGTGGAAGTTCCACCCCGCATTCAACCTGGAGTCTACCGGCTTCATGTACATCGTGGACGTGAACGGCGACGGGCGCGGCGACCTGATCACCTCCTATGCGCACAATTACGGCATCTTCTGGGCGCCGCAGACCGCCGAGGGGACCTTCGGCAAGCCGGTGACCATCGACGATAGCTGGTCGCAGCCGCACGCCGTCACCCTCGCCGACCTGAACGGGGACAAGCAGCCGGAACTGATCACCGGCAAGCGCTTCATGGCGCACAACGGCAAGGACCCGGGCGAGCGCGAGCCGCTGGGGGTTTACTGGTACGAGTGGCGGAAGGACGCGCAGGGGCGCGTGGAGTGGGTGAAGCACGTGCTGGACTACAGCACCCGCACGGGCGGAGGCATGCAGATCACGGTGGCCGACCTGGACCGCGACGGCGATCCGGATATTGTCACGCCGGGCAAGAGCGGGTTGTTCCTGTTCGAGAACCTGACGAAGAAATAGGACGCAGGCAGGTTACGCAACGCGCTTGCTGGCGCGTTCCCCAAGCTCCAGGACCCTCCGCCCGTGCCACAAGCGGTCCGTAATCACGGAACCGAACATCTCGAGCCCGTCGTGCTCCGATATCGCACCCGACGCGAGCATTCTATTCCGGTTCGGCAATCTGGCCGAACAGCAGGACGGAGCCGCCCAACCACTCGATCACGTCTCGCGAGTGGGTGCTCACCACCACCTGGCAGGGGGCCGCGCGCAGGGCGCGGCAAACGGCGTGGAGCGCGCGCGAGTCCAGAGCCGTCTCGGGCTTGTCCACCAGCAGCACGGCGGCGTAGCCGGGCTCGCAGGCCGCGGCGAGCGAAAGCACGCGCCGCGTGCCTTCGGAGAGCAGGCTGGTCTCGAAGCCGTCCTGGTAAGACACCACGGGGCGTCCGGCGGCCATGTGCACCGAGGCCACCTGGGGAAGCGCCTCGCGAACCACCTCGAGGCTGGCCGCGGCGGGTTGGGGCGGGCGGCGCACGCCCGTCGCCAGCAGATCGCGGAACCACGTGGCCACGGGGAACTTGCTCTCATCGTCGGGCAGATGGCCGAGCGCCGCGCGGCGCGGGCCAAGGCGAAAGCTGTGGTCCCAGCCGCGCTCGGTCTCGTCGTAGAAATTGTCGTTGGCGCCCTTGTGCACGATGGTCTTGCTGTTGCGCGCCGCGCGAGTGGTGAGGATGGTGGCGGGTTCGAAGAGTTCGGCGGCCGCTTCGGGAGCCGGGGTGCGCAGCACCAGCCGTTCGGCGAGGATGGCCGGCGCGCCGCGCTCGGTTCCCAGCGCGATCTCATAGCGCACGCAGTCGAAACCGCCCGTACGCAGCGCTTCAGGCACGGCGGCTTCGATGGCCAGTTCCAGATTGACGCCTTCGCGCCGCCACAACAAATCCCGGAAGTCGGAGGCGCGCTCGTAAACGGCGGCTTCCAGGCTTCCCGAAACCAGGCGTCCGCACAACAGGGGGATGTCGAGGAACGCCGCTTTCCCGCTGCCATTGGGACCCGCGAGCGCCGTAACGCGTCCGAGCGGCAGCCGCGCGTACCGCAGCGAGCGGTAACGGAGCGCCTCGACGAGCGTAATCACCAGCCGTTCTCCTGAGCCGCTACGCTACCTTATTTCGGGTCCGCAGGCAACCGCGCGCGACAATGGGAGATGCCATGCTCAAGTATATTTTGCTATGGGCGCCCATGGTGCTGCTGGCGATCCTCAACGGCGCGCTGCGCCAATTCACGTACGGCAGACACATGGCCGAGCTGCGTGCGAACCAGCTTTCCCGCTTCACGGGGTGCGCCATACTGGGCGCCTACATGTGGCGGGTGTTTCGCGTGTGGCCGGCCGATTCGGCGCGGCACGCGGCGGCTATCGGGGCCCTCTGGGTGGCGCTGACCGTGGCCTTCGAGTTCCTGTTCTTCCACTATCTGGCGAAGCGGCCATGGGAACAACTGCTGCACGAGTACGACCTGCCCGCGGGGCGGTTGTGGGTGCTGGTGCTGCTCTGGGTTGGAATTGCGCCGTACCTGTTTTTCCGCGCTGGGCTAAGATAAGCGTTCATGAAGGCCCTCGGTGTAAACATCCGGGCGCTGTTGGCCTGCACCGCCGCCTTCGCGCAATCCGGCGAGGACTCCTGGCGGCGCATGCAGGAGAGCAGGAAGCAGGTCATGGCGTTTCTCGAGCGCGAAGCGCAGTCGATTACGGACCACGCCGCGCAGGAGATCGCCACGCGCGAATCGTGGGAGAAGGTGCGTGCGCGGCGGCTGGAGCAGATGCGCGACATGCTGGGCCTGCTGCCCTGGCCCAGGCGCGCTCCGCTGAACGTCCGCATCACCGGGAAACTCGACCGCGGCTCCTACACGGTGGAGAAGATCGCCTTCGAGAGCCTGCCGAAGATTTACGTCACGGCGAACCTGTACCTGCCCAGGGAGCGCAAGGGCGCCGTGCCGGGCGTCATATACGTGTGCGGCCACTCGGGCGCGCAGGCGGGCGCCAAGGCCAGGTACCAGCGTCACGGCATCTCGTTCGCCAAGAACGGCTACGCGGCTTTTATCCTCGATCCCATTCAGATCGCCGAAACGTTCGCGCTGCACCACGGCGTGGGCTGGCAAGAGATGTACGACTGGTATTCACGCGGCTACACGCCGGCTGGCGTGGAAGTGTGGAACGCGATGCGCGCCATAGACTACCTGGAGACCCGGCCGGAGGTCGATAAGGCCCGCATCGGGATCACCGGCCGCTCCGGCGGCGCGGCCATAAGCTGGTTCACCGGCGCGGTGGACCCGCGCGTGAAGGTGGCGGCCCCGATCATGGGCATCAGCACCTACGCGGCGAACGTCCGGGCCAACACCCAGCGGCTGCACTGCGATTGCATGTTCGCCCTCAACTCCTGGCTGCACGACATGATGCACCAGGGAGCGTTGATTGCGCCGCGCCCTTTGCTGATGGGCCACGGCAGCAAGGACGACCTGTTCCCCGTGCCCGGCTACACCGAGTTCGAGCAGCGCGTAGGCGCTCTTTATGCCGCTTACGGGGCGAGCGAGGCGTTCCGCAACGTGGTGGTCCCTACCGCGCACGCCGATTCCGACTCTCTGCGGGAGACCGCCATCCGCTGGTTCGACCGCTTCCTGATGGGCGCGGCCGCGGACCGCAAGCTCGACATGAGCTACACCGATGAGCCGGACGAAGCCGTGAAGGTCTTCGCCTCCGGGCCGCCGGCCGACGCGCAGAACTTCCGCGTGCACGAAATTTTTACCACGCGGCCGCCCTCTCCGCCGTTTGCCTCGCGAGCCGCCTGGGAGAAGCGCCGCGCGGAACTGATGGAAACACTGCGCGCGCGCGTGTTCGCCAACGTGCCGCGGCCGAAGAACGTCCGGCTCAAAGGCGAGGAGTTGAGCGCGGATGGCATCGTCCCGGTGCGCGCCCTGGTGCGGCCCGCGCCCAAGGGCAAGACCGGGGTGCCGGGGCTGCTGTACGTCGCCTCGGACGCCGAAGACCCGCGCAGCATCGGCTACCTGCTGGCGGATTCCACCGAGTGCGTGCGTCTGATCGTCTATCCGCGCGGCGTGGGGGAGGCGCCGTGGGAACGCAGTTTCTGGCGCGACGTGATGCGCAACGCCATGCACGTGGGGCAGACCGTCGATTCCATGCGCCTGGCCGACGTGCTGGCGGCGGCCGAAGCCCTGCGGGCGCAGCCCGGCGTGGACCCCAAACGGATTCTGGCGACGGGCCGGGGCGTGAGCGGCGCGCTGGGGCTGTATGCCGCTCTTCTTGATCCGGAGATCCAGCAGGTGATGCTGATCGATCCGCCGGTGACTCACGCGGACGGCCCCGTTTTTCTGAACATCCTGCGACATACGGACCTGCCGGAGGCCGCAGGACTGCTCGCGCCGCGGCGGCTTAGTTTTTACGCCCGGATGCCCGGCGCCTACGAGTACACCCGGGGGATTTACAAGCTGTACGGAGAGGACCTGTTCCGCTCCATGCACATTTCCGGTGTGCTGGCGGGACGTTACCACCACAACTTCAACATCGGGAGGTGAACCATGTTGACACGCCGCAACCTGCTGGCCGGGGCCGCGGCCCTTCAGGCCGATAGTGTGCTGCGCCTGCCCAGGAAGATACGCCTGGCAATGATCGCGCTGGCAGGTCACACCGGCGAGGTGCTGGGGCAGTTGAAACGCCTGCCGGATCTCGAGATCACGGCCATCGCCGATACGAATCCGCAGGCCATCGAACGGGTGAAGCGCATCCCCAACGCAGCCGGCGCGCGCGCCTACAGCGACTGGCGGCAGTTGCTCGACCGCGAGAAGCTCGATATGGTTTGCACCTGCGGCGATAACGGCGGGCGCCCGGCCATTATTCTGGCGTGCGCCGAACGCAAGCTGCACGTGATTGCGGAAAAGCCGCTGGCGATCGAGCGCGCGGATCTCGAACGCATCCGGGCTGCGGTGTCGAAGAGCGGCATCCGGCTCACCATGCTGCTGCCCATGCGCTTCTCACCCGTTTATCGGGCCATGCGGCAGATCGTGGACTCGGGAGCGATCGGAGAAGTGGCGCAAATGGGCGCGCAGAAGTCGTACCAGGTCGGAGAGCGCCCAGAGTGGATGCGCCGCCACGCCACGTTCGGCGGCACGATCCCGTATATCGGGGTGCACATGGTGGACCTGATGCGGTTCACCAGCGGGCGCGACATGGTGAAGGCGGCGTCCTTCCAGAACCGCATCGGCTGGGCGGAGTTGGGCGACATGGAAAATACCACCGTCACCATCTTCAGCCTGGATAATGGCGGCACGGCTGCGCTGCGCATGGATTATCTGCGGCCGGCTGCGGCGGGGTCGCACGGCGACGACCGGCTGCGCCTGGCGGGCACGCGCGGCGTGGTGGAGTTCCAGCAGACGGCCGGCCTTACCCTGATGACGGAAAAGGAGAAGCCCCGCGTGGTAACGGACCTGCCCCCGGGTGGTTCGCTGTTTCTGAATTTCCTCGAATCCGTGTACCACGGCGGCAAATCGGAGCTCACCCTGGATGAGATCTACCGCGTGAACGAAATCGTGCTGGCGGCGCGAGAGGCCGCCGAGCGCGGCCAAGTGGTGCGGACCTGAAATTCGATAACAATTTGAACGATTTTTTTGCCCCTTTATTTTCAATGAATTGAGGTTGGAATAAGGCTGAAGACCGGCTTCCGCGTTGTACCGTTGAGTCGGGTAACGGAATGCCGACTGAACCGATCATTATCATTCTTGACGGTTTGTGGGCGTAGTTCCGGGGTACGTTTAGTGCTCCAATTTCGGCGTCTCCCACAAGGCGCGACTCGACATCCTCAAAAAAAAACGGTGCCAATTTGACGGCAAAACTGGTATGATTCTTTGGGGGTATTCTGCCAAGAATATCTCCAAAGAACCCCAGGCCTTTTTTCTGCAACACAATACAGGCTGGTGCGGCATGAAGACCAAAGTGTCGGTCTGTCTGCTGCTCGTACTGCCGCTCGCCGGTCCGGAGAGGAAACCGCGCCGGCTACCCGGGATGGAAAGCCCGGGGCGCACCGAAGTCAAGGCACTGCTGAGGCGCTGCGGGGAGATCTACCGCGCGACGCGAGTGGGGGATGCTGCGGCCTGTTACGGGGAGGCACGGCGACGCGCCATCGCACTCGGATTCAATGACTTAGCGGCGCGTTGCCTGGCCAACGCAGGGGCTTGTTACCTGGCCAGCCACCAATACCAAGCCGCGCTCGATTCCCTTCAAACCGCCCTGCGAATGGCCGATGCCGCCGGAGATCCCGGTACTGCGGGTGCGGCCTGTGCCAATATCTCTTCGGTCTACGAACAGATGGGGGAACTGGATTCCGCCGTGTTGTGGGCCGAACGCGGCGCGGCGCGGATCGCCGGTCCCGACCGCGCCAAGCACCTTCCCAAGATTCAGATCCACCTGGCTTCGCTAAGAGCGCGGCAGGGTCTGCTGGAGGAAGCCTGGCGACGATTTGGCGAGGGCATCGACGCTGCGGATCTTGCTGGAGACCTGGCGACCTACGCCTTGGGATGGGACCGCCTGGGTGAGGAACTTTACAAGGCGCACCGGCCCATCGCTGCCGAGCGCGCCATGCTGGAAGCCTACCGGGTGCGTAAACTCAACAGGATACCGGGCTTGGAAGCCTCCTACCGGAACCTCGGACGCGTGCGATTGGAGCTTGGCGACAACCGGGGCGCCCTAGCGCTTCTGAACCGCGCCGTGGAATCGCCCGGCTCCGGATGGATGCCGGCGTGGGACCTTTACAACGCGCGCGGCCGCGTGCACCTGGCGGCGGGAGAACCGGAGGAGGCGCTGGCGGATTTCCGCACGGCGGTCAAGCTGGTGCGGGAGTGGCGGGCGGGAGTGCCCGCCGAGGATGCCGCCCGGCTGAGCGCGGAGCAGATGCTGGAACAGGCCTACTCCGGGCTGGTGCGCGCGGCCGGGCTGTTGTACCTGCGCACCGGCCATCCGGAACTGGCGCGCGAGGCATTTGAAGGCGCGGAGGAGAACCGGGCCTCCAGTCTCCGGGCCATCCTCGCCGTGCCGCGGATGGCGGACCTTGCCGGAAGAACCAGGGCGGCGCTGGGAACCGGGCGGGCCTACATCGGATTTCACCTGGACGAGCCGGAATCCTGGCGTTTTGCCATGGATGCAGGCGGGCTCGCCATCACCCGCCTTCCGGGGCGGGCCAGGGTGGCGGCGGAGATCGAGCGGTTCCGGCACGACCTGGAGGGCGCCGGGCTTTTCACGATCCTGTTCGGCGGCCTGCCTGCCCGTATCGAACGCAGGGGCACGTGGCTGCTCGCGCTGGACGACCAACTTTTCGCCGCGCCTCTCGCGGCGCTCCAAACCGGGACGGGCCGCCTGATCGAGCGGCATGCGGTGCAGATCGTCTCCGGCGCCGGGCTGCTGTCCGCCACCCCGCAGCCGGCCTGGGAGACTCTGCTGGCCGGCGGCTTCGCCGGAATCGGCGATCCGGTTTACAACGCCGCGGACCCACGCTGGCAGGGGGAGAAACGCCGCGCCCGGGCGCCGTGGCTGGGGCTGACGGCGTTCGCCGGCCCCTCGCCTGCTCCGGATCAGTTGCCGCGGCTGGTGGGGACCGCTCGGGAAATCGAGCTGTGCGGGGCCGAATGGGGCCGCGCCATGCTGCTGCGCGGGGCCGGCGCCTCGAAGCTCGGTCTGAAGTCCGCCATCCAGGCGCGCCCCGCCGTGCTGCACCTGGCGACCCACGTGCTGCGTTCACCGGCGCGGTCGCGGCACGGCCGGATTGCCCTCAGCCTGTCCGGGCAAGGCAGTCCGGAACTGCTGGAGCCGTCCGAAATTCAAGGTTGGGGCTTGGAAGCCGGGGTGGTCTCCCTCAGCGGATGCAGTTCCGGTGTGGCGGCCGCCCTGCCTGGATCGGGATTGCTCGGACTGACCCGGGCATGGCTCGGCGCCGGCGCGGCCTCGATCGTGGCCACCCTGTGGCCTACTCCGGACGACGACGGCCTGTTGTTCCGAACCTTCTACCGCCGCCTGCGGCTCAGGCCCCAGGATGGCCCGGCAGCGGCCCTGCGCCGCGCCCAACTGGAAATGCTGGCCTCCCCCGGCCGCTGGTCGCACCCGCGCTACTGGGGAGCCTACTTCGTGGTGGCCAACCGATGACGCACGATCCGTCCTCACTCCCTGAAACGGTAGACACCCCGGAATACTGCTGGACCGATCTGGTCACCAGGATCCGCAATGAAGAAGCCTCCGGCATGGAAGAGCTCTATCGTGTATTTTCTCGCGGCGTACGATTCTACCTGCACCGGCAGATCGGCCCGCAGGATCTGGATGACCGGCTACACGAGATCTTTCTGGTGGTGGCGCAGGCCATCCGGCGCGGGGATTTGCGTGAACCCGAACGCCTGATGGGGTACGTGCGCACCGTAGTCCGCCGGCAGGTGGCGGCCGAGATCGAGCGCGCCAGCCAGACGCGGCGGCGTTACGCGGAATGGGATGCGGTATCGAGTGTGCCGGACGGGCACGGCGACCCGGAAGAGGAGGCCATTCAGAAGCAGAATCAGGAATTCGCTTACAAAACGCTCCAAAGCATCTCGCCTCGCGACCGCGAGATCTTAGTAAGGTTCTACCTCCATCAGCAGAGTCCGGAGAGGATCTGCCACGACATGAATCTCACCGAGACGCAGTTCCGGCTGCTGAAATCGAGAGCAAAAGCACGTTTCGGGGAGATCGGGAAGCGCCGCATCAAGAGGCGTCTGCGCTTTTCCTGAGAGAGGAGGGACGGCATCGCACTTATATAATGGAAGCAGCGAATGCCGTCTGGCCACCTGGACGAAGAACAGCTTGAAAGGTACTCACTGGGTTTGACCCCCGAGTCCGCACTTGCGGAGGTTGAGGAGCATCTACTCGTCTGCGCGGACTGCCAGGATGCCCTGGGCCGGATCGATGCCTACGTACGAGCGATGCGAGCCGCCTCTGCGAAAGCAGAGGCGGAAAAACATAAACTCATCCGGCCGTTTCTGCCGAAGCTTGCGTGGGCGGGAGCGGCGCTGGCCGGCGTGGCGGTCCTGCTGATGGGATCTCAATGGCTGCACGTGCGCCGGATGGCTCCGGCCGAAGTAGTTCTGGCCTCCATGCGGGGGCCGGATTCGGTTTTCGCCTCGGCCCCGGCGAACCGGCCGCTGATGCTGGTCATGGCATCCGAGGGCTTGCAGGAATATCCCCGTTACGAGGTTGAAGTGGTGGACGGCGCGGGCCGGCAAGTCTCGCGCGGCGCGGCCTCGTCGAGCGCCGGCCGGATCACCGCTTCCGTCAAAGCGCTGGCCCCGGGGCGCTATTACGCGCGCCTGTACTCGCCCCCGGGCGAACTGCTGCGCGAGTACGGACTAGAGACGCGGTAAGGCCGGCCCCGGCTTACTCCTGCCACTCGAAATAAGACGCATAGCCGCCGCCCATATTGCGCGCCATCCACAGGCGGTATTCGCGGCTGGCGGTGCGGGTGATCTCGCGCCTGTCGAGCGGGTCGAGATTGGTGCGTACCATGATTTTGCCGTCCGCCACGCACACGGCTTCGTCGCGGAAGTCGCCCGCAAGATCGGCAACCATGCTGCAACTGCCGCTTCCCCTTTCATTGGGAGCGGCGCCGGAGACCGGCTCCACGCCGTTGCCGGTGAAGCGCACCAACTTCGTGCCTGCGCCGTTCATCAGCTCGCGGGTCTGGCCGCCGGTCCAGTTGATGGGCCGCAAGCCGCTCGGAAACGGATTCATCAGGATCTTGCCTTCGGCGGAGAACAGGACGGGATCCTGGTTGGTGTGGCCGTCGCGGTTTGCCAGCATTTCCAGTCCGGGGGAACTGGCGAAGATGTCGGAGGCCCAGCCGGTGTGGGCGTGCACCCAGCGCGGGTCGTCTTCGCGGTTGACCTTCCATAGGATCCTTCCAGTCTTGGCATCCACCAGGTAGGCGCCCGCGTGGGTGCCGCTTTCCACTGCGTAGTAGACCTGCCGGTCCTTCGCGTCGGGCAGGATGCGCTTCACGGCGACAATGTCGGGGTGCTGGCGGTAGATGGACCAGCGTATGGTTCCATTGGGGTTGAGCAGCGTGGTGCCGTTGAAGACCTCGTCGCGGCCGTCGCCGTCCACGTCCGCGATGTCGCAATGGTGCGACCCGCTGCCGCTGGTCTCGCCGAAGCTGCGGTGCTGCCAGAGCCTGTTCAGGTTGGCGTCGTAGGCGTCGTAGATCTCGTTCTCGTAGAGACCGGTCTGGGTTACGATAGCCGGCGTCTTCCCGTTGAGATACGCCACGGACATGTGCACGCGCGTGGAGGTCTTGGCGAAATCGGTGGCCATTTTGGTCCAGGGCGCTTTGCGGCGCACTCGGCCGGTCATGCCGTCGAGCACAGCGAGGAAAAGGCCGTCGCCCTCCTGAATGCGGGTGATCACTTCGGCCTTGCCGTCGCCATCGAGGTCGTAAACCACCACGGGGACGTTATTGGCGTTGCCGAAGCAGTGGTCGTGGTAGACCAGCGGACGGCGCCACAGGGCGCGGCCGTCGGTGGTGAGGGCTTCGAGTTCGATGGGCACGCCGGGATCGCGCGACATCTCGCGGATGCCGTTGTCCAGGCGCGCCACCACGTCCAGCACGCCATCGCCGTTCAGGTCGCCGAACACCGGTACGAAGCCGCCCAGTTTGGCGGTGGGCTCGAAAACGGCGATCACGTTGTCGCGTTCCGCGGCGGGTTCCACGGCGGCCCATTCGGAAGGGGCGCCCTCCTTGCCGTCCTCCGCCACGGGCCGCACGCGATAGTAGACGCGACCCCTTCCGGGTGAGCGGTCCAGGTAGTTGGTGCCTTGGCGCAGGGGTTCGGCGGTGATGCGCTCCCCCGCCGCGTCGCGGCGCGTGGAGCGATAGATGTGGAAACCGGTGCCGGGGGCGTCATGGGGCAGCAGTTGCCAGCCGATGAAGACCGCGTTCGAGCCCGCGTTGGCGGCAATCACGCGGCGCGGCTGGCGATGGAAGTGGGAGGCGCCGGCCGGCTCGCGCACCGGGCGGAAGCCGACGTCGGGGTGCCGTATGCCGGGCGAGGCGCCGCCGCGCGCCGCGCACCGGATGTAGGATTCCGTGCGCGCCCAGGAGCCGCCCGCCAACCCGTTCTCCAGATCCACTTCCGAGGCGATGCGATACTTGTAGCGTGTGACGGCTGGGTCATGATAGGAATCCACCATCTGCCAGACATTCCCGGCCATGTCGTACAGCCCGTACGGATTCGGCTTGTAGCTCTTGACCGGCTTCAGGAACTTGCGCCACTGGGAAAACGAGCGATCGCCGGAGGCGTCGAAGTTGGCGCGCCCCTCGGGCGCTTCGTTGCCCCACGGGTATCTGGCGTTGGGGTCGCCACCGCGCGCGGCCCATTCGAACTCCGTGCCGGTGGGCAGCCTGTAGATACGGTCTTCTTTCTTTGAGCGCCAGGCGAGGTAGGCGGCCACGTCGTACCGGTTCACGAAAATCACGGGATGGTTTTCCATCCCGGCGGCGATGGCTCCCTTTTCCCAGTGCAGGGGCGCGGGGTGCTTGGTTGCGTCCACAAACAGCTTGTATTCCGCGTTGGTGAGGGGGTGATCGAGCATTTCGAAGTCGTCCACCCGTATGCCCGGCCGCAGAAGGCCGCCCTTCACCAGCACAAATGGTTCGGCGGCGAACGCCGCCCCGGCCGCGAGAAGCGTGAGACAAAATGCGCGCATAGAGAACCTCAGGATAACCGTAATATCCACACCGCGTTGGGCCCGAGTTTCGTCTGAAGGTGAGTGACGGGCCTTCCGGTCATCAGGTCCGCCGCGGTGCGGAACGGGAACGTGATTTCGGGCTCCGCTTCCGCGGCGCCGTGGTTAAAGACAAACAGGATCCGTTCGCTCCCGGATTCGAGCCAGCGGATTTCCACCTCGGGGGCGTTCACCGCGGCGGGCCGGGTCACACCCGCCCAGTCCAGCAGGCCGGCGAAGAAGCGTGCGGCCACCGGGTCGCGCTGCGCTTCGTAGGCGACCGCGACGTAGGAGCCGAGCGTGAGCATCCTGCCGCGGCCAAAGGTGGAGAGCACCGCGGCGGGCGCGCCGCCGGAGAAACGCGCCACCACGCGCGCGTGCGGTCCGAGCGGCTCGATCGTCTCTTCATACAGCCGCGCTGGAATCCGGTCGCCGGGCTTCAGAATCTCCGCGGCGGTCCAGTGGAGCTCGGTACGCAGGCCGGGCACGGAGTGCACGTCCGTCTCGCGGCATCCGGCAGGTTCGTGCAGGCCGAGCCCGGGAATGATCTCCGCCGCGTGCCCGTGTTCGTTGTTCCACGCCGGGCGCGCCTCGGCCACGAGTGCTCCGCCTCCGCGCACATACTCGCGCAGCGCCGCCGCGGCCTTTTCGGGAATCATGAGCGGGTAAGGGAAGAGTACGAGCTTGTAGCGCGAAAGATCTCCGGGCTCATTGACGTGGATGAAATCCACCGGAACGTTGAGCGGGAACAGGGCGCGGTAGGCGCCGAGCCAGGAATCGCGCTCGATGGAGCCGGCCTCGCTCTGCGGCCCGATGGCGGCGGCGGCTCGCTGCCGCCCGCCCACCAGGTACGCGAGCGGGTTGTAGACGATGGCTACTTCAGCCCGCGGCGGGCGCGCTTCGAGAAACAGCTTCTGGTTGCGGTCCACCACGCGCGCGATCTCGCCGGCGGCGCGGCTGCGCTCGGTGATCGTGCCATCAAGCTGAATGAGCCCGTAGCCGCCGGATTCGTAGCCCGTGCTCATGGGATACCAGGCATAGTAGTTGATGCCCTTGGCTCCGCGCGCGAGCGCGCTCCAGGTCCACATGCGCAGGTCGCCCGGGGTGACGGTGGCGCTCACGTTGAGAGCGACGGTGCCGAAGCCGCCCTGCAATTCGCCGATCCAGAAGCCGCCGTGGCCCGAGGGACCGTAGGCGGAGGATCGCGCGAAATCGAGCAGCGCGGCGCGCCACGCCGGATCGCGGCCCACGGGCATGGAGTGTTTGGGGTAGAACGAGGCGCCGTAATAATCCACCTGCCGCGCCATGATCCAGTCGTCCGGGCTGCCGTCGCCGGCCAGCGGCGAGGTGAACAGGCTGGGGCTCGCGGCGTGGCTGGTGGCGATGCGGTCCGGAGCGCCGAGCTTCACCGCCTGGTAGCGCATCCGCAGGTCTTCGCCGAGCTTTTCCTGAATGAAGCCGCGCCAGTCGATGTAATCCGTGTAGGAGAGGATGGTGCTGAGCCGTCCGGGCTGCACCTCCTCCCACGCGGCGAAGCGGCGGTACCATGCGCGGTTCAGCGCGTCGAGCGAGCCGTAACGCTTTTGGAGCCACGCGCGGAAGCGGTTTACCGACGACGGGCAGAAGCAGAATTCGGGGCGGTAGAGGTAATTCGCCGTGGCCCAGTTGATGACGTGCGGTTCGCTCCACAGGTCCCAGCCGAGGAACGCCTTGCTGCGCGCGGCGCGCTTTGCCAGTGCGGTGAAGAAGGCCAACTCCGCCTTCCGCACGCCGGGGTGGTCGAAACAGAAGCCGGGCGCGGATTCCGACCGCATCTTCTCGCCGCTGGCGGCCTCGTAGAGCGAATCGGGGAAGCGCTTTCCAACCCAGTCCGGCGCCGCGTCCATGTAGGTCTGAATGATGAGTTTCAACCCTTCCTGTTCGGCGAGCCCGAGCAGCACGTCGATGGTGTCGAAGCAATATTCGCCCTTTCTGGGCTCGCCGCTGGCCCAATCGATCCAGCAGCGGATGGCGTTGAAGCCCAGACTTTTGATCTGGCGGAGGTCTTTGCGCCATGTCTCGATCCTGGCGCGCGGTTCGGGTTCGAGCATGGGCGCGCGGGCTTTGCCGCCGCCGTACCACACCGCCATGGGGAGGTAATCCGCGCGGTAGGTTTGCGCGTCGAGCGCCGTGGCGAGGAGCAACAGTGCGGCCGTTCGCATACGCGGAATTGTATCAGGGGCGTGCATGGTAAACTCCCGATATATGCCGGACGAGCCTCCGCCGTTTCTGGGCGCGTGGCGGCGGGTCTACGCGGCCGTGCTGGTCTATCTCGCGGCGCTGATCGCGCTGTTCTACCTCTTCATGCGGATCTTCTCATGAGGGCGGCCGATTGGGCGGTGCTCGCCGCCTCGCTCGCGTTCATCGTGCTGTACGGCATGTACAAGGGCCGCGGCAGCAACACCATGAACCGCTACCTGCTGGCGGGCAAGACCATGCCGTGGTACGCCATGGCGCTCTCCATCATGGCGACGCAGGCCAGCGCCATCACCTTCATCTCCACCACGGGGCAGGCCTACGTGGACGGCATGCGCTTCGTGCAGTTCTATTTCGGACTGCCGCTGGCGATGGTGATCCTCTCCGCGACCGCGGTGCCGATTTTTCACCGCGCGGGGGTCTACACCGCGTACGAGTACCTGGAGGCCCGCTTCGACGCCAAAACGCGCGCGCTGGCGAGCGCCATCTTCCTCATCCAGCGCGGGCTGGGGGTGGGCCTCGCGCTTTACGCGCCGGCGCTGGTGCTCTCCGTGATCTTCGGCTGGCCGGACCGGATCACCACGGTGATCATGGGAGTGCTGGTGATCGCGTACACGGTGTTCGGGGGCATTCAGGCGGTGACGTGGACCGACGTGCAGCAGATGCTCATCATCTTTTTCGGGTTGATCGTTTCCGCGGCGATGGTCATTGTTCTGCTGCCGGCGGATGTGTCCCTGTTGGACGCCATGCGCCTGGCCGGCGCCGCGGGCAAGCTCAACGCGGTGGACCTGCGCTTCGACTGGAATACGCCCTACACGCTTTGGAGCGGGCTGATCGGCGGCGCGTTTCTGATGCTCTCGTATTTCGGCTGCGACCAGTCGCAGGTGCAGCGCTACCTGACCGGGCGCTCCATCGCGCAAAGCCGCCTGAGCCTGCTGTTCAACGCGGCGGCGAAGATCCCCATGCAGTTTTTTATCCTGTTCGTGGGCGCAATGGTGTTCGTGTTCTTCTTGTTCGAGCGCCCGCCGCTGCTGTTTCAGGAAGTCGCGCTGCGGGGGATTCAGGGCACGCCCGCTTACGCCTCGTTGGAAGGACGATACCGAAAGGCTTTCGACTCGCGGCGGGCGGCGGCGTCGGATTGGGTGGCGGCGCGGCGCGATGGCGATGCGGCGGCGGAGGCTGCCTCGGCGGCGCGCTACCGCGCGGCGCAGAAGCAACTGGACGGGGCGCGGCGCGAGGGAGCGGAACTGGCCGGGCGCGCCGCCGGCGAGACCGGCTTCAACGACACCAACTACATCTTTCTGCACTTCGTGACGCGCTACCTGCCGCCCGGCATCGTGGGGCTGATTATCGCGGCGATCTTCGCGGCGGCCATGTCCACCATTTCGGCCGAGATCAACTCGCTGGCCACCGTGACCGTGATCGACATTTACCGGCGCCACCTGCGGCGCGGCGCCACGGACCGGCACTACCTGTGGGCCTCGCGCGCGGCGACGGCGTTTTGGGGCGTTTACGCCATGACCTTCGCGGGATACGGCAAGAACCTGGGATCGCTCATCGTGGCCGTGAACATGGTTGGGTCGCTGTTTTACGGCTCGCTGCTGGGCGCGTTCATCGCCGCGTTCTTCCTCAGGCGGGTGAGGGGCGGCGCGGCGTTCTACGGCATGCTGGCGGGTGAAGCGGCGGTATTCGCCGCGCACACGTTCACTGGGATTTCGTTCCTCTGGTACAACGTGATCGGCTGCGTGGTGGTGATTGCCGTGAGCCTGGCGGTCTCCGGGATGATGAAGCGACGCAAATAGGGCATCACGTCTACATGCGCAGGTGGGAAAATGCCTTGCGGATCCTGCGCGTGACGGCGGGACCTACGGCGGCGGTCAACTCCTCTTCGTTCGCGGATTTCACCATTTCGAGGCTGCCGAAACGCTCCAGCAGCTTGCGCACGGTCTTTTCGCCCACGCCCTGGATCCGGGAGAGCTCCGAGGTAAGTTGCTGCGAATTGCGCCGCGTGCGATGGAACGTGACGGCGAAGCGGTGCGCCTCGTCGCGGATCGATTGCACCAGATGCAGAATGGGAGAGAACCGGTCCAGCACCACAGGTTCGTTCTCCTGGCCGTAGACGTAAATGAGCTCTTCGCGCTTGGCTATGGAAGCCAGCGGCTGGTCGGTGATGCCGAGTGCGGCCAGTGCTTCGGCGGCGGCGTGCAACTGGCCGAGGCCGCCATCGATCAGCACCAGGGCCGGCCGCGGATGGCGCGCGTAGCGGCGTGTGACCACCTCGCGCACGCTGGCGAAATCGTCGTTGCCCACAACCGTCCGGATAATGAACTTGCGGTAGTCCGATTTCTTCATGCGCCCGTCTTCCCACACCACCATGCTGGCCACCTTGTCCGTGCCCTGTATGTGGGAGACATCGAAGCACTCGATGCGGCGCGGGGGCTCGGGCAGGTTGAGCGCGTCCTGCACGGATTCCAGGATGGCGCGCGAGGACGGCTTCAGCACGCGGAAACGCGCGTCGAAGCTGTGTTTCGCGTTATTGGCCACCAGGTCCACCATGGCCTTCTTCTGCCCGCGCTGGGGAGTGTGGATTTCGACCTTGCGCCCGCGCTTCTCGGTGAGCAGCTCTTCGAGCGCCTCGCGGTCCTCGAAATCCACGGGCACGTGGATGAGCGCGGGGATGTACTGCTGGTCGAGGTAAAGCTGCTGGAGCAGGGAGGAGAACAGTTCGGGCTGGTCGAATTCGAGCTGGTCTTCCCAGAAGAACTCGCGCCGGTCCACAATCTGCCCGTTGCGCAGGTGGAAGAGGTTGACGGCGACCAGAGGGGGCTCGGCATAGAGCCCGAAGATGTCGGCGTCGTCGCCGCGGGCGGCTGCCATCTTCTGCCGCTCTTCGATCTCCTCCACGGTGCTGAGCAGGTCGCGGAGGGTGGCGGCCTCCTCGAAGCGCAGCTCTTCAGCCGCGGCCGCCATGCGGGCGCGCAGCTCGCGCCCGAGGTCGCCGTGGCGGCCTTCCAGAAAAAGCTTCACGTTGCGGACGGCCCCGGCGTAAGCATCATCCGTGGTCAGGCCCTCCACGCACGGCCCCAGGCACCTGTGAATGTGGTGCTGGAGACAGGGCTTGGTCTGGCGCCGGCCGAAATCCACGTTGCAGGAGGGGACCAGGAAGTGGCGGTGGATGAAGTGCACCAGCCGGTGCGCCAGGTTGGCGGGGAAGTATGGGCCGAAGTACGCCGCGCCGTCCTTCTTCAAGCGCCGCGTGACGAACACCCGCGGGTACTTCTCATTGGTGAGCTTGATGTAGGGGTAGGTCTTATCGTCTCGCAGCAGGACATTGAAGCGCGGCTTCCACTGCTTGATGAGGTTATTTTCCAGCGCCAGCGCCTCTTTCTCGTTATCGACCAGGATGTAGTCGATCTCGCGCGCCTCGGAGATGAGGGTGCCGGTCTTGACGTCGGCCAGGCGGTCGTCGTTAAAGTAGCTGCGCACGCGGCTTCGCAGGCTCTTGGCCTTGCCGACGTAGATCACCGTGCCGGCAGCGTCCTTGTACAGGTAGACACCCGGAGCCAGGGGCAGGTTCGCGGCTTTATCGCGGAGGTCCATCGAAAACGGCGGCTATACTTGAATTATGGCACGGTGGATTCTGGTGACGCTGGCGGCGGCCGGGTTGGCCCTGGGATCGCCGCAGCAGAAGCAGGGTCCGCCTCCGGCGCAGCCGCAGGAGCAGGAACCCCCCGAAGAGGATGAAAACCTCAAGCCCCAGGTGTACGGTTTCAACCCGCTGCAAGCCGCCAACGAGATCAAGGTCGGCGATTTCTATTGGAAGAAGGGCAGCTACAAAGCAGCCATGCAGCGCTATCGGGAATCCACCCGCTGGAACCCGGGGAATGCAGAGGCATGGCTGAAGCTGGGTGAAGCTCACGAGAAGCTCAAGGACCCGAAAGCCGCCCGTGAAGCTTACGCAAAGTACCTGGAGCTTGCGCCGGACGCCAAGAACGCCTCCCAAATTCGGAAGAAGCTTGCCGCCCGAAAATAGCGCGCTCTACGTTTTCTGGAAAAACGAGGGGTATTGTGAATTCCGGTACGTGGTAGTATGGATTTTTAAGTCCGTATCAGGGTTCACAGGATGCTCCGGGTTTTGGTTTTCTCCCTCCTTGCCTTGGGGTTAGCCTTCGGCGCCACTCAGCGGGAGAATACCGCCTTCCTTGCCGTTTATATGGATTTCGATAGCCGTCCCGCTTCCGGCACCCTCGAGACGATGAAGCGGGAGGTGGAATCCGCGATGAGGCCGGCGGGTGTGAAGGTGATCTGGCGGGAGGTGAAGGAAAATACCGGAACCGAGGCTTTTCCAGGCATCGTGAAGGTTCACTTCAAGGGAAGCTGCCATGTGCGTCCCTGGGAACCGGCAGACGCTGCTACGGGACGGACGGCTACCCTGGGCACGAGCCTGGTCTCCGGCGGGCAGGTGCTCCCGTTTAGCGAAGTGCGTTGCGACGCGGTGCGGAGAACCCTCCCGGAGGTGGAGGCGGGGACCCCGGAGCAGGCGCGCCAAGGCGAACTGGGCCGCGCTATGGGCCGCGTGGTAGCGCATGAACTTTACCATGTGCTCGCCAATACCACTCACCACGGGGAAGAGGGATTGGCGAAGGCCACGCAGGACTTCAGCGAATTGACGGGCGGAAGCCTGAGGTTCGCGCCGAAGGAAGCAGCCGAGATCCGGCAGGGCGCCGGCCGCCGCGGGATGGCTTTCTCTTACAAGTAAGGGCGGAGCCTCAACCCCGCCCTCGTCCTCCGTGTTTAGAACAGAATGCGAACCGCCAGGTTGAACTGCCGGCCAAAGGCGCCGTTGTAGGTGTTGGTGATCTGTCCGAACGCCGGCGAGTTCAAGTTCACTGTGGGATTCATGAACCGGGGCGTGTTGCTGATGTTGTAGACCTCGCCGCGGATTTCGAGTTTGTACTGGTCCAGGATCGGGAAGGAGCGGAAGAGGCTGGCATCGTAGTTCTTGAAACCCGGCCCACGGAACGTCCCGCGGCCGGCGTTACCGAAGGAGTTCGGAGCCGGAGCCGAGAAGGCGCCGGTGTTGAAGAACGCGGAGCCGAAGCCCGCGTTGTCCGTGACATGGACCGGGCCGGCGACGTTTGCCAGTACCGTGTTGTTCGGGCAGTTGCAGAACAGCGGGTCGGTGGTGACGGTGAGCGGGGTGCCGGTGGCCCACGAGAAGATCCCGTTGACCTGCCAGTTCCCAAGCACGTGGCCAAGGATGCCCTGGTTCCAGCGGTTGGTGCCGGCGCCGAAGGGCAGTTCCCACACGTGGCTGAGAGTCAGGACGTGCTGCCGGTCGTAATCCAGCGGGCCGTAGCTTGCGTGCCGGTCGTTGGGAGTGAGCAGGAGGTTATTCGGACCGAAGGTGTAGCCCAAGGCCTTGCTCCAGGTATACGCCCCCTGGAACGCCAGACCATGCGCGAAGCGCTTGCTGAGACTGGCCTGGAACGAGTGGTAGTTGTTGTTCACCCCGTTGTCGTACAGCAGGGTGCTGGCGGTGCGGCCGAAACCCGCCAACGGAAGGCCGGCGATGCCCATGCCGGGCAGGCCGGCATTCAGCTCCTGAGTGTACGGCAACTGGCGGCCAAGGCTGGCGACGTAGCCGAGGTTCCCGACCAGGGTGGGGACGATTTCCCGCTGCACCTGGACGCTGAAGCTCTGCACGTAGGGCGTCCTGAGGTCGCGCGGAACCACGTTCAAGGGAACGTTGGGGGCGGCCATGCCGTTGACCGGGCTGACGGCCAGCACGGGAGCGGCGGTGGCGGCGGGACTAAACGGACCGGCGACATCAAACGTATCGCCGGCGCCGCTCGAAACTGCGGCGATAGTGGGCATGAAGCCGGAGTACTGATACGGCATCTGGAAGTAGCGGATATCGTAGGCGCCGCGGATCACGGTCCGTTCGGTGGGACGGTAGGCGAAACCGATGCGCGGGGCGACGTTGTTCAGGTCGGTCCGGGTGTTGCGCATGCTTTGGCCGCCGACGCCGGCGAAGTTCAGGGTGTTGAAGGCCGGATCGTAGAACATGGCCTCGCCGGCGCGCCGCGGCTCGAGCGGGCTGAACACATCCCAGCGGATGCCGAGGTCGATGTTCAGGCGGTGCATGACCTGGATGTTATCCGCGAAGTAGAACGCATACCAGGACTGGCGGATGCTGGGAGTCCCCACATACGCGGTCGAGCCGGTCGTGGCGGGCGCACCCAGTAGGAACGCGGCGTAAGAGTTGGGAAAGGCGCCGAGCGGGCCGAACCCGGCCGCAGCGGGCGCGAGCGTAGCGCCCGGACCGAAGGCGATGGAGCCCGCCGGACTGAACGCCAGGTTGGAGAAACCGTCGCTGCGGAAACGGCGGATGTCGGTGCCGGCCCGGGCATTGTGCCGGCCGCTGTGCCAGGCGAAATTCCACACCCAGTTGAAGCTGTTATCGATCCCGTCCGTGGGCAGGTTGACCGGCAGACCGAACGGCTCCATGCCGGAAATGGCGATATTGGAAAGCCCGCCGGCGAAACCGACCGCCGAAGCATCCAAACCGGTGCGCAGTTTCGTGGTGTAACGGTTGTAACCCACCCGGAACTCAGTCAAGAGATTGGGAGTGAAGCTGTGGGTTACGTCGGCTGTGACGTTGTGTGCCAGGAGCCGGTCGCGGCCGTCGCCGGCAATGGCACTGCCAAAGATGGAATTACTCACCGCATGCAGGTTCGAGTAACCATAGCGCAGGAACGCGGCCGTCCGGTCGCTGAAGCGGTGATCGAGGCGGCCGTCGAACTTATTGGCGTCGTTCTGGTATGGAACATTCGCCTGGTAGTTGTTCGCGAAATCCGGGAGGTTCGGCGGCGGGATGAAACTCTGGATGGCTGCCGATGCCGGGTTGATGGAGCCCGCCGGGATGGTGTTGTTGAAGAACGGCGTGCGGCCGGCGCCGTTGGCGAAGCCGCTAGCCGGGTCGTAGAGGGTCACGCCGGGAAGATCCGTGAAGACGCCCGCGCGCATCGCGGCGGTGGGCACCGTGGCGGTAACGGTGTTCAGGCCGCGATTGTAAGTGCCCTCGTAAGAACCGAAGAAGAACGTCTTGTCCTGGATAATACGCCCGCCGAGCGTGCCGCCGAACTGGTTGTAAGTAAAGCGGGGCTTATCGTCCAGCCTGTCGAAGAACGGGCGGGAGCGCAGCTCGTTGTCGCTGTGGAACTCGAAGAGGCTGCCGTGCCACTGGTTGGCGCCGCCGCGCGTGATGTTGGTGAGGAACGCGCCCGGAGTGTAGCCCTTCTCGGCCTGGTAGCCGGCCGTGACGATGTGGGTCTGCTGGATGTCTTCCACCGGCTGCACGCGGATGGCGCCGCCGCGGAACGGCTCGAAGTTTTGCACGCCGTCAAGCTGCCGCATGTTGGCGAAGGGAGTCTGGCCGTTCACGGAGAAGAAGCGGTTGCGGGCCGGGTCGATCACGAGCGGAAGTTCGGGAACCGGAGGCGTGACACCGGTCTGAAGCTGTACAAGCTGCTGGAAGTTGCGGTCGATGACCGGCAACTCGCGCACGGTGCGGTCAGGCAGGCCAAGGTGGACCTCGCCGCTTTGGCCCTGCAAGGTGGGCGCGAAGCCTTTGATCTCGACGGTTTCGTTGATGTTTCCCGGTTCCAGGGTGATATTCACCGCGGCCGGAGCGGTTGCGGACAGTTCGACGTTCTGAATCGAACTCCGCTTGAACCCCGCGGTTTCGACGTCCACGCGGTAGGCGCCGGGAGCGAGCCCCGCGATGGAGAAAGAACCGTCCGGCCCCGTCAGGGCCCGCTGCGAGACGTTTGTGCCCGTGTCCGTGACAATTACCGCCGCGTTCGGAACCCCTTCCCCGGACGCGGTGGTTATCTTCCCGGACAGCGTGCCGTTTACCGCCTGGCTCCAGAGAACCGGAGCCAGGAGGATAAGCAGACATCCGCTTAGAAGCGTCTTACGCATTGGTTGACCTCCAAATAATAAACCTCTGCCCTAGAAGATTAGCAACGGTTCCGAATTCTGTTAGTGAGTCCGCAAACAGAGAGAGGGAACCAGGCGGAGATATGTGTCCTTGATATCGAGTGGCGGGTGCAAATAATAACTGTCAACGGCGAAGGTACGAATCATCCCCACGCGCCCAGTCGTCGCGCACGGGAGCGAAGAGGTCGATGGCCACGGAATCTTCCAGGGCTTCCACGGCGTGTTCCGCGTGGGGAGGGATGTGCAGCATGTCGCCGCCGCCGAGGACGATCTCGCCTTCAGGCATGCGAAAACGCAGGGCGCCTTCGAGCAGCATGGTGATCTGCTCGTGCGGATGCGAGTGGGCGGGCACGAGCGCGCCCTTGGCCAGCCGCAGGCGCGCCACGGTCATATTGGAGCCGTGCAGCACGCGGCGCGCGAGCTGCGGATTCAACTGCTCTTCAGGCATGCGGTCCCAGCGATGGACGGGCATATTGAGGCCGTATTGTATCATGGGACTTACTCATGCGAGCCGCGATTGACGCCACGCCGCTCACCCTGACCAGCGGCGGGCTGGCGCGCTACACCCGCGAACTCGGCCTGGCGCTGGCGCGCACGTTTCCGGAGGACGAATTCCTGCTGGTTTCCGACCAGCAGTTCCCGGAGCCGCCCGGCGCGCCCGCCAACCTGCACGCCGGAGGGACGCCGCGCAACGCGCTGGAGCGGCGATGGTGGCTGTGGGGCCTGGAGCGGGAACTCGCGCGGCAGGGCGTTGCGGTGTTTCACGGCACCAATTTTGCCGTGCCGTACCTGGCGCGCAGGCCCAGCGTACTCACGCTGCACGACCTTTCTCCCTGGATGGACCCCGCCTGGCATCACGACGCGGCGCGCGTGCGGGTGCGGACGCCGCTGCTGATCGAGATGGGAATCGCCACCCTGGTGCTCACGGACACGGAGGCCGTGCGGCGGCAGGTGATCGAGCATTTCCGCCTGCCCGGGTGGCGGGTGACCTCAGCGCCGCTGGGCGGGCTGGCGGCGCCGCGCCCGGCGGCCGAACGCGGCAATTACTTCTTGTTTGTGGGCACACTCGAGCCCCGCAAGAACGTTCCGGGACTGGTGGCCGCATGGCGCGAAGTATGGAAGCGGCACGGCGCGGAATTGTGGCTGGCGGGCCGCAAGCGCGCGGATTTTCCGGTCTTGCGGCCCGAACCCGGGCTGAAACTGCTGGGCGAGGCGCCGGACGACGCGCTGCCCGCCTTGTACGCCGGCGCGCTCGCGCTGGTGTACCCCTCGCACTACGAGGGGTTCGGGTTGCCGGTGGTGGAGGCCATGCAGTGCGGCGCTTGCGTGATTGCGTCGCGCGATCCGGCGCTGGTGGAAGTGGCGGGTGGGGCCGCTGTACACGCCGGCTCGGAGAAGGAACTGCGCGACGCCATGCTCGCGGTCATCGAACAGCCGGAGCGGGCCGCCGAATGGCGGGCGCGCGCGGCGCGGCGCGGCGCGGAGTTTTCCTGGGAGCGCACGGCGCGCATGACGCGGGAGATTTATGACGAGGCCCAGCGGCGATTCACGGCCTGAGGCCGTGATGATCGCGCCCGAGGCGCCCTATCCGGCCCGCGGCGGCGGTGCGCTACGCACCGCTTCGCTGATCGAGTATCTCGCGCCGCGCTACCACCTCGACCTGATCGTGTTTCGCGAGCCCGGCGCGCCCGACCCGGCCCGGTCCATTCCCCCAGGCCTCACGCGCGAGGTTCACGTCATCGGCCTGCCGCATCACGGGCGGAGCCTGGGCGCCCGCGCCGCGCGCAATGCCGGGCGCCTGCTGCGGCGCGCCCCGCCGCTCATCGACCGCTTCGCCGGCTTCGGATCGCAGGTGGAACGGCATCTCGGCCCGCGCCGGTACCGGCTCGGCTTCATCGAGCATTTCTGGTGCGCGGCTTACCTCGAGCAACTCGCGGCCCGCTGCGACCGCACCGTGCTGGACCTGCACAATATCGAGTCCGTGCTGCACCAGCGGTGCGCCCGCGCGGAACGCGGGCCGGCGGCGCTGGCTCACCGTGTGTTTGCGCGAGCCGCGGCGGCACTGGAGCGCGAATGGCTGCCGCGCTTTTCGCTGCTGCTCACCCCTTCGGAGCGGGACGCGGAGGCGGTGCGGTTGCTGGCGCCCGGAACGCGCACGGCGGTCTACCCCAACGCGCTTCCGGCGCGGCCCGAGCCGCACCGCGCCGGCGAGCACGCGCTGGTGTTTTCGGCGAACTTCGGCTACCACCCGAACATCGCCGCGGTGCGCTTCTTCGCGCGCCGCATCTGGCCGGCGCTGCGCGGCCGCTGGCCGCACCTGCGGTGGCGGCTGGTGGGCAGGAACGCGGAATGCGTGCGGCGCTACACGCAGGGCGATCCGCGCATCGAGGCGACCGGCGCGGTGGAGGACGCGGTGACGGAGATCGCGCGCGCGCAGATCGCCGTCGTCCCGCTGCTGGCCGGCAGCGGGACGCGCCTGAAGATCCTGGAAGCCTGGGCCGCGGGGGTGCCGGTGGTCTCCACCACGATCGGCGCGGAAGGACTCGGCGGCGGCGCCATGCTGGTGGCCGATCGCCCGGAGGCCTTCGTGGAGGCGGTGAATTCCCTGCTGCTTTCGCCGGATCTCCGCCGCGAGCTGGGCAGCGCGGGGCGGGCGCGCTTTGAAAGCGATTTCACCTGGCAGGCCGCATGGCGCACGCTCGAGACACTATACTGGTGATTTCGATGCGCTTCTCCTTGGACGCACATGCGATCGGCCGCAATCTGACGGGGAACGAGGTTTACGCCCGCAACCTCCTCCACGGTTTTGCGGCCCTCGACCGCGAGTCCGAGTTCATCGCGTATGTCTCGGTGGCGGAGGCCGCACGCTGGATACCGGAGCGATTTCTCACGCGCCGCGTATCCCCGAATCCGTTTTGCCGCCTGGGGTTCGACCTTTCCCGCAAGCTGCGCCGCGACCGCCCGGCATTGGTACACGTGCAGTACACCGCTCCCGCGGCCTGCCCCGTGCCGGTGGTGGTCAGCGTGCACGACGTGAGCTTCCTGGAGCACCCCGAGTTCTTCTCGGCGGGCCGCGCGGCCCAATTGCGCTGGACCGTGCGGCGGACGGTGAAGCGCGCCGCGCGCGTCCTGACCGGGAGCGATTTTTCCCGCGCCTCGATCCTGCGCATGTACCCGGACCTGGATCCGGAGCGCGTGGAGGTGGTGCCCAACGCCGCATCGCCGGCGTTCCGTCCCATTTCGCGCGAGACGGCCGCGGCCACGGTGAAGGAGCGTTTCGGGGTGGCCGCGCCGTTCGTGCTCACGGTGGGCGATTTGCAGCCGCGCAAGAACCACGCCGGGCTGATCGCGGCGTTCGCGCGCATGGTCCGCGCCTACCCGCGCCTGCCGCACCATCTCGTGCTGGCCGGCAAGGATACCTGGCACGCGCCGCGGGTGCGCGAGGCGGCGCGGCAGTCCGGCATTGCGAGCCGCATCCGCTTCACCGGCTTCGTAAGCGACGACGATCTGCTGCACCTTTACAACGCCTGTGACGTCTTCGTGTTCCCGTCGTATTACGAAGGCTTCGGCCTGCCGGTGCTGGAGGCCATGGCCTGCCAGCGGGCGGTGGCGTGCTCGGGGACCTCGGCGTTGCCGGAGGTGGCCGACGGCGCCGCGCTGCTGTTCGATCCCTACGCGCCCGACGACGTGGCGAAAGCGCTGGCGGACCTGCTGCGCGACTCAGAACTGCGCGCGCGCATGGAGCGGCTGGGCGGGAGCCGGGCCGCCCAATTCAGTTGGAACAAGACCGCCGGGCGCACGCTCGGCATTTACTACGAGGTCGCCCAGGGAGTCCTGGCGGGGAAATGCGCCGGCACGGCACACATCGCGCGCTCCTGATCGCGGCGCTCGGGTCCGCGCTCTGTTCCGCCCAGACGCCCGCCGCGGAAACGCTGCGTTACAGCATCAACTGGCCCAGCGGCCTCAGCCTGGGAGAAGCCGAGTTGCGCACCGCGCGCACGGCCGGGCGCGGCGAGCTCGAATTCACGCTGAACGCGGCCATCCCCGGTTTCACGGTCGAGGACCGCTACCGTTCCGCGATCACGGCGGACGGCTGCTCGCTGGAGTTCGAGAAGGACTCCACGCACGGCAAACGCAAGGCGCGCGAGAAGACCACCTTCGACTACCGCAAGCGCATCGCCCGGCGCAGCACCGTGGAGGGCGGCAAGACGGAGTTCACCCTGCCTCCCTGCGCGCGCGATGCGCTGGCCTTTATCCTGTTCGCGCGCAACGAGTTGGCGCAGGGACGCGTGCCGCCCGCCTCCACCGTCTACTTCGGCGCGGCGTACCAGGTCAGGCTGGACTACGCGGGGCCGCAGAGCGTCGCCGTCAATGACGTTCCCGTGCAGGCGGACCGCATTCTGGCCACCGTGAAAGGGCCGGCCTCCAGCGTCAACCTCGAGATCTTCTACGCGCGCGACCCCGGCCGCACGCCGCTGGTGGTGAAGGTGCCCTTTTCGCTTGGAGTGTTTTCCATGGAGCTGGTGCGCTGAATGCGGGTGGCGTTGTTTTCGCCCATGCCGCCCTCGCGCAGCGGCATCGCGGATTACTCGCAGGCCCTTGCCGGACCGCTCTCGCGCGAGGTGGAACTGGAGATTTTCTCCGAGGGCGGCCGCGCGTTCGATCCCGCGCGATTCGACGCCGCACTCTACCAGGTTGGCAACAACCCCTACCACGGCTTTGTGTATGAGGCCGCGCTGCGGCATCCGGGCGTGGCGGTGATGCACGAGTCCAGCCTCCACCACCTGATCGCCGATCTGACCATCAAGCGCGGCGACTGGGACGGTTACGTGGAGGAATGCGGCTACAACGGCGGGCCGGCCGCGCGCGAGTTCGCCGAACGCGTCAGGCGCCTGGAAACCGGACCGGATTACGAAGGCCTGCCGATGACGCGCCGGCTGCTCGAATCCGCGCGCGCCGTGGTGGTGCACAGCCGTTTCATGGAGGCGCAGGTACGCGCGCAGGGATTCGGCGGTCCGGTGGCGCGCATCCCGCACGGCGCGTGGATCCTCGAAGCCGACCGCAACGCCTTCCGCTCGCGGCTGGGTCTGGACGAGACCACGCCGCTCATCGGCATTTTCGGATTCCTGAAGCCGTACAAGCGCATCGCCGAGGCCCTGCGCGCCTTCCGCCGGCTGGTGCGCGTGGCGCCGCGGGCCAGGATGATCCTGGTGGGGGAGACGCACCCGGACTTCCCCGTGGCGGGCCTGATCCAAACGCTCGACCTCGGCGCGCACGTGCGGCTGGCGGGGTTCGCCTCCATCGGCGACTTCACGGGCTACATGGCAGCCTGCGACATCGTGCTGAACCTGCGCTATCCCACGGTGGGCGAAAGCTCGGGGAGCATGCTGCGCGCCATGGGTCTGGCCAAGGCCGTGCTGGTTTCCGACGTGGGCGCCTTCAGCGAGTTTGCCGAAGACATCTGCCTCAAAGTGCCGGTGGGCGCGGGCGAGGAAGACCTCATTTACGAGTATCTGAACCTGCTGGTCTCGCGCCCGGAACTGGCCGCCGCCATGGGGGAACGCGCCCGGGCGTACGTGCGCCGCGAATGCGCCTGGGACGTGGTGGCCGCGCGCTACGCGCGGTTCCTGCGCGCCGTGGCGCGAGGCGAGGAGTGGAGCGAAGAGGCGCCGCCGGCGGAGCCCGCCGCCCGGCCCGTGAAAGTGGAACCCGCGTACGTGGCCGGGTGGGCGGGCGATGGCGAGGCGCGCACGTATATTGCAACCCACCGCGACCGGCTGGCTCGTACCCTGGAACTCGTGCCGCCCGGCACCGCGGCCGACCGCGTGCTCGAAATGGGAGCCTACCTGCAAATCACGCCCGCGCTCAAGTTCAAGCTGGGCTACGGCGAGGTGCGCGGCTGCTACTACGGCAGGCCCGGCGAGGCGGACCGCAAGAGCGTCGAATCGGAGCGGGGCGAGCGCTTCGAATGCGTGATCGACCACTTCGACGCCGAGCGCGATCGCTTCCCTTATCCCGATGCGCACTTCGCCACGGTGCTCTGCTGCGAGCTGATCGAGCATCTCGCGGCCGACCCCATGCACATGATGTGCGAGATCAACCGCGTGCTGCGGCCGGGAGGCGCGCTGGTGCTCACCACGCCGAACATCGCGTCCATGCGGGCGCTTTCGGCGGTGCTGCAAGGCTACCACCCGGGTTTCTTTCACTCCTATATCCGGCCGCGCGAAACCGGCCCGGCAGACGCGCGCCACAACCGCGAGTACGCTCCGCGCGAGGTGCACCTGCTGCTGGAAAACTCCGGCTTCGAGGTCACGCTGCTCGAGACCGGTCCCTTCCGCGACCAGCCGCGCCCGGAGTACGCCTGGGTCCGGCACCTGCTCGAGCGGTACCGCCTGCCCGCCAACCTGCGCGGCGAAGACATTTATGCCGTGGGCCGCAAGACCGGCCCCGTGCGGGAGCGCTATCCCGAGTGGTTGTACGCATGAGCGCGCGCTACCTGCGCAACGAGGTGCGGCTGGAAGGCCCCCGGGTGTTCGTGTCCTTCGATCTCGAGCACCAGGCCGGCGGCGAGGATTTCGCGGTGGGCTATCAGCTCGCCGACGAGGAGACCGGCATCGTCATCCTGGACGGCCCGCGCACACCCGCCGGGCCGGGCAGCCCCGCGCGGGTGGAGATGAGCTTCGATCTGCCGCCGGAGCCGGGGCGTTACCAGGTTTTCGTTTCGCCCATGCGCGAAGGACGCTGCTGGTACTACCAGCGCGGCTGGCCGTTTCTGCTGATCGAGGCGGCGGTGGAGGCGGAGGGTGCGCGCATCGTTCGCGCCCGCATCGTCACGTGGAGGCAACTGCGCCGGGAGAATTTCCGGCGCTCGCTCGGCCGCGCGCTGGTGTATCCCGGCCGCACCGTGTGGCGCAACCGCAGCCTGGTCCGGGCCATGGTGCGGCGCGACGTGCTGGGCAGGTATCGCGGCTCCTTCGGCGGCGTGTTCTGGACCGTGCTCAACCCGCTGCTGCTCATGCTGACTTACTTCTTCGTATTCGGCGTGGTGCTGGAGACGCGCTTCGCGGGCGACCCGAGCCGGGCCGGCTTCGCGTTGTATTTTCTGGCCGGCATGCTGCCGTGGATCGCTTTCAGCGAGGCCGCAGGCCGTTCGCCGGCCGTGATGCTGGAGCACCGGAACTTCGTCAAGAAACTCGTATTCCCGGTGGAAACGCTGCCGGTGAACCTGGTGATTTCCGGCCTCATCACGGAACTTCTCGGGCTGGCGCTGTTCACCGCCGCTTTCTTCTTCGTGCGCGGCGGCGTGCCCGCTTCGGTGCTGTGGCTGCCCGCGCTGATCGTGCCGCAAGTGTTGTTCACGGCCGGTGTGTGCTGGTTCCTGGCCGCGCTTGGCGTATTCGTGCGCGACCTGGGACAGATCATGGGATTCGCCCTCACCTTGTGGTTCTTCATCACGCCCATCTGCTACCCTGAAGCATCGCTTCCCGCGTGGGCGGCGGCGGTGCTTTCCAAGAACCCGATTTACGTGCTCGTGCGCGGCTACCGCGCCGTGTTCCTGGAGGGGCATGCGCCCGCGTTCGGAGCGTTGTGGAAACTGTGGGCCCTCTCGGCCGTGGTTTTCGTGGCCGGCCACGCGTGGTTCTACAGGTTGCGCAAGTCGTTCGCGGACATCATCTGAAAAATGCACACCCTCGTCGAGTTCTTGAGCTGGATGAGCCAGACGCTGGCGGCGTGGGGTCCGTGGGGCATTTTTCTGCTGGCCGTCATCGATTCGGCGGGCATCCCGGTGAGCGTCGGCATGGACGCGCTGCTCATCGTGCTGGGAGCCAAAGCCCCCCAGGCCGCGTGGATCGGCGCGGGGATGGCGGTGGCGGGGTCGATGATCGGCAATCTGATATTGTTCCTGGCCGCGCGCAAAGGCGGGTCGCGTTTCGTCAAGCGCAAGGAAGCCGGCAGTCCGGGCCGCTTCCGCCACTGGTTCAACCGCTACGGGCTGGTCACGGTGTTCATCCCCGCGATGGTTCCGATTCCGCTGCCGCTGAAGGTTTTCGTGATTACGGCGGGAATGCTGCGCACACGCATCGCGTCTTTCTTCGTGGTGGTGCTGGCGGCCAGAGTGATCCGTTACTTCGGCGAAGCGTGGCTCGGCGTCAAGCTCGGCCAGGAATCCGTGCACTTCCTGAAGGACCACGTATGGACGTTGACCGGCGGGGCGGCGCTGATGTTCGCGGCCATCTACATGCTTCTGCGTTTCAACGACCGGCGCCGCAAGGCGCTGGACCTTTGAGATGATTGGCCTCGTGAGGCGGCCATGGATTACCTGATCTGGGCGGTTGGACTACTGCTGCTGGCCGCGGTGGCCGCGAGCAAGGCCTCGGAGCGTCTCGGCGTCCCCGCGCTGCTGGTGTTTCTCGCCATCGGCATGTTGGCGGGCTCGGACGGGCCGGGCGGAATCGAATTCGACTATCCCCGCTTTACGCAACTGCTCGGAACCGTGGCGCTGGCGTTCATCCTTTTCGCCGGCGGCCTGGACACTCGCTGGGCGGACGTCAAAGGCGTGCTGCTGGAAAGCGCGCTGCTCTCCACGCTCGGCGTGGCGCTGACCGCGGCGCTGACCGCCTGGGCGGCCGCGTACCTGCTGAATATCCCGTTCCTAAGCGCGCTGCTGCTCGGTTCGGTGGTGTCTTCCACCGATGCGGCGGCGGTGTTCAGTGTGCTCCGGTCGCGGAAACTGGACCTGCAACCGCGGCTGCGCTCGCTCCTGGAGGTGGAATCGGGCAGCAACGACCCGATGGCGGTGTTTCTGACTCTGGCCCTGATCGGGCTTCTCTCGCAGCCGGGCACGGCGGCGGGGGATCTGCCGGTATTCTTTCTGCGCCAGATGGGGCTGGGCGCGCTGCTCGGATACGGCGCGGGCAGACTGCTGACCTTCGTCGTGAACCGCATCAACCTGCAATACGACGGTCTCTATCCCGCGTTGACGTTCGCGCTGGTGCTGGTGACCTACGGCAGCGCGGCTCTGTTGGGCGGCAACGGGTTCCTGGCGGTCTACGCGGCGGCGCTGGTGATGGGAAATTCCGATTTCCTGCACCGGCGCAGCCTGTTGCGGTTCCACGACGGGCTGGCGTGGCTGATGCAGATCGTGATGTTCCTGGTACTGGGCCTTCAGGTGTTCCCGTCGCGGCTGCCGCCGGTGGCCGGCGCGGGCCTGGCGATCGCCGCGTTCCTCATGTTCGTGGCGAGGCCGGCGGCGGTGATGGCGCTGCTGCTGTTCAGCCGCCTGGGATTCCGGGAGCGGCTGCTGGTGGCGTGGGTGGGCCTGCGCGGCGCCGCTCCCATCGTGCTCGCCACGTTTCCGCTGGTGGCCGGAATCCGCGGCGCCGATCTGATTTTCCACGTGGTGTTCTTCATCGTGCTGGCGTCGGCGCTGGTGCAGGGCACCACGATACCCATCGTTGCGCGGCTGCTGCGGCTCTCGCACAGCGGCGGCGGCGGGCGCGCGGACCTTGTGGATCTGATCGCGCAGGGGGAGCGCGATCTGTTCCAGCTTGTGGTGGGCCCCGGCTCGGCCGTGGACGGCAAGCGCCTGCTGGACGTGCGCCTGCCACCCGAGACTTTGGCCCTGCTGGTGAACCGGCATGGGCGGCAGTTCGTGCCGGGCGGCGGCACGGTGCTCGAGGCGGGCGACCGCCTGGTCCTGCTGGCGCGCAAGGTGAATGCGGGTGAACTGCGCGACCTGCTCACAGCGCGGTAACGCCCCGGCGTGGTAGCGTGTTGGTGATGACCAGCCGCCGTCGTTTTTTGTTCGGGGCCGCAGCCGCACCCGCCATCATGCATGCCGCAAAATCCACGGACATCCGCATCACAGACGTTCAGTTCTTCTACGAGAACTACACCTACCGCGCCCCGCTGAAGTTCGGCGGCGCCATCGTGGACCGCGTCACGCTGCTGAACGTGAACTGCATGGTGCGCACCGCCGCAGGCCGCACCGCCAAGGGTTTCGGCTCCATGCCGATGGGCAACATCTGGGCGTTCCCCTCCCAGAAAATGAACTACGACACCACGCTCAACGCCATGAAGACGCTGGCGGGCCGCATCCAGAAGATCACCGCGGCCTACAAGCAGTCCGGGCACCCCGTCGATATCAATCACGACCTGGAGCCCGAGTACTTGAAGGCCGCGGCGGAAGTCTCGCGCGAACTCAAGCTCGCCGAGCCCATGCCGAAGCTCTGCGCGCAGGTGACCGCGAGCCCGTTTGACGCGGCCGTCCACGACGCCTTCGGCAAGGTCCACGGGGTGAGCTCGTACCGCACCTACGGGCCGGAGTTCATGACGTACGACCTTTCGCGCTACCTCGGCGCGCAGTTCAAGGGCGAATACCTGAACCGCTACGTGAGCCCGGAACCGAAGCCGCGCATGCCGCTCTACCACCTGATCGGCGCGGTGGACCCGTTGCTGGACGAAGACATCAAGAAGCGGCTGAACGACGGACTGCCCGAGACCCTGCCGGAGTGGATCCGGTACAACGGCCTGACGCACCTGAAGATCAAGCTCAACGGCAACGACCTGAAGTGGGACGTGGACCGCGTGGTGCGCGTCGACCGCATCGCCGCCGAGGCGCAGGCCGGCCGCGGCGTGAAGCAGTGGTTCTACTCCGCGGACTTCAACGAGAAATGTCCCAACGTGAATTACCTGCTCGATTTTCTGCGGCAGGTGAAAGAGCGCACGCCCGCCGGCTTCGCCCGCCTCCAGTACATCGAGCAGCCCACGGCGCGCGACCTGAAGGCGCACCGCAACAACGTAATGCACGAGGCTTCCAAGCTCCGCCCGGTGGTGATCGACGAGTCGCTCACCGATCTGGAAAGCCTGTTGCTGGCGCGCGAGATGGGTTACACGGGCGCGGCGCTGAAGGCCTGCAAGCAGCAGACGCAGGCGCTGTTGATGGCCGCGGCCGCGCAGAAATTCAAGATGTTCCTGTGCGTGCAGGACCTGACCTGCCCGGGCGCTTCGCTGATCCACTCGGCGGGACTGGCGGCGCACGTGCCCACGGTGGCGGCCATCGAGGCCAACGCGCGCCAGTACGTGCCGGCCGCCAACAAGCAGTGGGAATCGCGATTGCCGGGGATCTTCATCGTGAAGGACGGGTACATGAACACCTCGGTGCTGAACCGTCCCGGGCTGAGCGCGGTGGCGTAGCGGGGGTGGAAAAAAAGGCCGCCGGACGGACGCCCGACGGCCCCAGGTTGCGGTTTAAGACTCCCTCATAGCATAGCAATCCGCGAATGTAAGTTCTTCTATGCTTTTAAGTTTTTTAACGGACGAGGCTCCGGGAGCCGCCCGGTGGCGTCCGCCCACGTCCAGTACACGGCCGTAAGTGTCCCCAGCACGCCCGCCACGGCGCCCAGCGTGCGCGTATTCACATAGCCGGAGGCGATGCCCGCCGCGGCCATGGAAAGCATCATGACAGCCCAGCGGAGGGTTTCCATGGTGGAAAAGACGCGGCCGCGGTATTCGTCCGGGGTGTGGCGCAGGAGCTGTGAATTGTTCAACACGGAACTGACCGCCATGCCCACGCGAGAGAGCAGCATGAGCAGCAGCGCCGCCCAATACACCGTCATCTGGCTGAAGGCCACGTAGGCCACGCCGTGCATCACGTAGCACACCGACACGGTGCGTTTGTACCCCGTGAAGCCGGCGCGGTTGCCGGCGGCGTGACCCAGCCATCCGCCCAGCAGAAGGCCGGCGCCGGCGAATCCCCAGATCTCGCCGATGCCCGCCGCGCCGCGGCCGAACACCTGCTCGCCGAACAGTGCGAACAGCACCTGCGCGGCGCCGCCGCCCAGCGCCCATCCCACCGTAATCATGGCGATGCCGAGGGTGAGCGGCTGGGAGGCCATGTAGCGCAGGCCTTCGCGGTACTCACGCCACGGCCGCACCACGCGCGCCACGCCCGTACGCACCGCGCGGAATCCGCCGGGCAGTTCGAGACGCCACACGCAGGCGGCGGAGAACAGAAACGAAGCGGAGTTGATGAGGAAGGCCCACTCGTAGCCGAACTTCGCCACGCTCCAGCCGGCCAGCATGGCGCCGGCGGCGAGGGTCGCCCACTGGGTGGTCTGGGTGAGGGAGTTGGCGGTGTGCAGCTCGTGGGGCGCCGCGATGGAGGGCAGAATGGCCGCGCGTCCGGCGGTGAAGAAGGGCGAGGCGAACATCAGCAGGGCGCTCAGCAGGTAGAGGAGCCACGCCTCGGGATGCCGGACCGTGATCACGAAGGCCAGGGCGAGCGCCACGCGCACCAGGTCGCTCGCCAGCATGATTCGGCGGCGGTCGAAGCGGTCGAGCATGACTCCCGCGAGCGGCCCGGCAAGCACCGCGGGGATGGCGCGCGCCAGCATGACGCCGCTCACCACCATGCCCGACCCGGTGGCCTGCATAACCAGGCTCAGGACGGCCACGTTGTTGAAGTAGTCGCCGGCCTCGCTCACCACCTGTCCCAGCCAGATGCGGCGGCAGTTGCGATTCCGGCGCAGGAGATCCAGAAATCCCAAGCCTCATCATAGCAGCGGTTTATAATGGCTCTTGAACCATCCACGATGGCCGACCTGATCGCGGTAGCCGCCACGTTCACGGCGGACCCGCTCGAACCCACTCTCGCCTTCTGGGCCGGGGAACTCGGCTGGAGCCTGGAGGTGCGCTTCGCGCCTTACAACCAGGTATTCCAGCAACTGCTCGACGCCGAGAGCCTGCTGGCGCGCAACCGCGGCGTGAATGCCGTGCTGGTGCGCGTCGAGGACTGGGTGCGCTTCCGCAACGGCTCCCCGGAGGCCGAACTGGAGCGCAACGTGCGGCAGTTTACCGGCGCGGTCCGCTCGGCGGCGAGCGTCTTCTCTGCGCCGCTGCTGGTCTGCCTGTGCCCGCCTTCTCCCGCCGCCGCGGATTTTTCGCGGGACGCCCACGCCGGGATGGCCGCGTGCCTGCGCGATCTGGCCGGGGTGTACGTGATCACGGACGGCGACGTGGAGGCGTGGTATCCCGTCTCCGAGGTTCACGACCCGCACGCCGACGAACTGGGGCACGTGCCCTACACGCCGCGTTATTTCACCGCGCTCGCCACCACGCTGGTGCGAAAGGCGCACGCGCTGCGCGCTCCGGCCTACAAGGTGATCGCGCTCGATTGCGATGAGACGCTGTGGAAGGGCGTGTGCGGCGAGGACGGTCCCGAGCGCGTCCTCATCGACCCGCCCCGCCGCGCCTTGCAGGAGTTCATGCGGTCGCAGGCCGGGAACGGCATGCTGCTGGCCCTGGCCAGCAAGAACAACGAAGAGGACGTGCTGGAAACCTTCGGCGCCCATCCCGAGATGCCGCTGCGGCTGGATCACTTCGCCGCGCGCCGCATCAACTGGGAGCCGAAGCCCGTTAATCTCGCCGGAATCGCCGAGGATCTCGATCTCGGGTTGGACAGCTTCATCCTGGTGGACGACAACCCCAAGGAGTGCACCGAAGTCGAGTCGGCCTGCCCGGAGGTGCTGGCGCTGGCGCTGCCCCACCGCCCGCAGGAGATCCCGGATTTTCTGCGCCACGTGTGGGCCTTCGACCGCTTGCGGGTTACCGCCGAAGACCGGCGGCGTACGGAGTTCTACGCGCAGCAGGCCGAGCGCGCGAGGCTGGAGCGCGAATCCCACAGCTTCGAGGAATTCCTGCGCGGGCTCGAACTCGACGTTCGCATCACGCCCGCCGCCCCGGACGAGCTGGCGCGCGTGGCGCAGCTCACCAACCGCACCAACCAGATGAACTGCACCACCGTGCGGCGCGGCGAAGCCGAGATCACGGCGCTGCTGGCCGCGGGCGCCGAGTGCCTCACGGTGCACGTGAGCGATCGCTTCGGCAGCTACGGGCTCACGGGGGTGGTGATTTACCGGCTGGAAGCCGATGCGCTCGCGGTGGACACGTTCCTGTTGAGTTGCCGCGTGCTTGGCCGCGGCGTGGAGCACCGCATGCTCGCGCGGCTCGGCGAGATTGCGCTGGCGCACGGGCTGGCAGCCGTCGCGGTGCCGTTTGTCCCCACGGCGCGCAACGCTCCCGCGCGGCTGTTTCTGGCCTCGCTCGGCCCGGCCGATGCCGGCGGCGTGTTCCGGTTTTCCGCCGCGCAGGCAGCCGCCGTACGGTACGACCCTGCGGCCGCCGGGCCACGGCCCCGCCCCGCCCCGGCGAAGGCCGGGGGCCACGGCGGAAAGCGCGCGGATTACGCCCGCATCGCCCGCCACCTGCGCACCGCGGCCCAGATTGAAGAGCAGGTGCGGGGCGGGCCACGCGCGCTGAACAATCACTCCGCCGCGCCGCGCACGGAGCTTGAACAGCAACTCGCCGAAATCTGGATCGAGCTGCTCAACTTGCAGGCCATCGGGGTGCACGACGACTTTTTCGACCTGGGCGGCCACTCCCTGCTGGCGGTGCAACTGCTTTCGCGCGTGCGGCAGGCCGTGGGAGCGGACCTTTCGCTGGAGGTGGTGTACAGCGGCGAGTTCACCATCGCGGAGCTGGCCAAGGCGGTGGAGCTGAAGCGCCTGGAGCAAGCCGGGGCGGGCGATTACGCTGCGTTGCTGGCGGAAATCGAAAACCTCTCCGACGAAGAGGTGCGCGCGCTCCTCGAAAAGGAAGAAAGCGGGCAGTAAGCATGCGGGTTTTGCTCGCGGCCAGCGCCTCCTACGTGCCGCCGCGGGGCGGCGCCACGCGTTCCAACCTCGCCTGGCTGCGCACGCTGGCGGCGGCGGGCCACGCGTGCCGCATCGTGTGCGGCGAACTCGCCGCCGAAGACGAACGGGCGCGGCAGATGCGGGAGGAGCGGATCGGGGCGGCGCCGTTTCCGGTGTTTGCCGCCACGGACCCCGCCGCCCGCGTGCGCCTGCTGCGGGAGCAGGTGCGCGAGTTCCATCCCGACTGGGTGCTGGTCTCCTCGGAAGACCTCAGCCACGCCCTGCTGCGGGAAGCCTCTGAAGCCGCGCCCGGCCGCGTGGTGTACCTGGCGCACACCCCGCAGTTCTACCCCTTCGGTCCCGAGAGCTGGAACGCGGACTCGCGCGCCGCGGCGGTCCTGGAGCGCGCCGCCGCCGTGGTGGTGATCAGCGCGAGCATGGCGGAGTACACCCGCGCTTACCTTGGGCGCGCGGCCGAAATTGTGCATCCGCCGGTTTACGGCGCGCCGCCTTACCCGGCGCTGGGCGGGGAAATGGTGGTCATGATTAACCCGTGCGCGCTGAAAGGCATCGGCGTCTTTCTCGCGCTGGCCCAGCGGTTTCCGAACCTGCCCTTCGGCGCCCTTCCGGGATGGGGTACCACGGCTGCGGACCGCGCAGCGCTCTCGCGGCTGCCGAATGTCACGCTGCTGCCGAACGTGAAGGCGATCGAGGAATTGCTGGCGCGCACGCGCGTGCTGTTGATGCCGTCGCTATGGCTGGAGGGATTCGGGCTGATCGTCGTGGAGGCGATGCTGCACGGGGTCCCGGTGATTGCGAGCGATTCCGGCGGACTGCGGGAAGCCAAAATGGGCACGCGACACCTGATCCCGACGCCGCGGGTGACGCGCTACGAGCCGGTGTACGACGAGCGCCACCTGCCGCGCCTGATCGCGCCGCCGCTCGAGATCGAGCCGTGGGCCGAGGCGTTGGGGCAACTCACCGGCGATTCCGAACGGTACGAGGAGGAGTCCCGCGCCTCCCGCGAAGCCGCGCTGCGTTTTGTGAGCGGCGTGCGCCCGGAGGCGCTGGAGGAACTGCTGCTGCGGCTGACGCCCGCCCGGAGCGAGGCGCCGGCGTGCGCGGTGGAGGCGCTCTCTCCGGCACGCAAAGAACTGCTGCTGCGGCTGATGAAAAAGCGGAGAGCCTGAGCTACTCGCGCCCGGTTTCTTTGGCCAGACGGACGCGGGCGTTCTCCAGCTTCTTAGCGACTTTCGCGATCTCGTCGGGGTCGGCCTCGGATTTCGGGGTGGCCTCCCACTCCTTGAGCGAAGCCTGCCACTGGGTGATCGCCTCCCGGGTCTTGCCCTGCTTGTCGTAAACGTCGCCCAGGTGATCGTGCACGGTGGGATCGTTGCCTACGCGCTCCAGCGCGCGGATCAGCAGGTTCTCGGCTTCCGGCAGCTTGTTTTGGCGGTAATAGACCCAGGCCAGGCTGTCGAGATAGGCGCCGTTGTTGGGATCCAACTCGAGCGCGCGGGTGATGAGCTTCTGGGCTTCCTCGAGCCGCACGTTGCGGTCGGCGAGCATGTAGCCCAGGTAGTTCATGGCGCTGGCGTTGTCCGGGTCCTCGGCCAGCACCTTGCGGAATTCGGCCTCGGAGCGGTCGAAGTCCTTCATCTTCTCGTACATGGCCCCCCGCATGAAGTAGACGGTGGCTTTGTCCTGCTTGCTTGTCGAGAGCTTCTCGGCTTCCGCCAGCGCCTTGGCCTGCTCGCCGTACTGCTTGCCTTTTTCGTAGATCTGGGCCAGCGCCAGCCAGGTTTCGCGATCCCGCTCGCCGTTAAGCAGGGCTTTCACTTCGGAAGCGGCCTTGGCGGTCTCGCCCATGTCGGCCAGCAGCGAGGCGTGGACCATCTGGATCATGCGGTCCTTGGGCCACTTCTGGAGCGCGGCGTCGGCCTCCTGGCGGGCCTTGGCGTAATCGCGCGCCATGCGCCAGGTATCCACGATGTGCACGGCCACCCGGTTGGCGCTATCGGGTTGCAGGACGGCGATCTGGCGGAAGGCGTCCACCGCCGCCTGATGCTGGTTGAGGCTGCGATGAAGCAGTCCCAGCCGTTCCAGCAGCATGGCGCGGTTGCCCCGTTCGGAGACGGAGTAACTGGTTTTGGCGGTCTCCTCGACAATGCCTTTCAGCAGCGCCAGCGCCTCCTGCGGCTTGCCTTCGGCATCCAGCAGGTTGACCTCGTCGTAGCGCACTTCCAGGGTATTGCCGTCGATCTCGCGGGCTTTCGCCAGGGCGGCGTGGGCTTTGGGGAAATCGCGCTTCTGCCGGTAGGCCTCCGCCAGGCGGAGCTGCACCTGGGCGTCGCGCGGGTCGGCGGCCGCCAGCTCGGTGTAGATCCCCAGCGCCCCTTCGTAATCATCGGAGAGCAGCAGGTCCTGCGCCAGGGCGCGCTTCAGCCGGGTGTTGTCCGGCTGCATTTGGATGGCCTTGCGCAGCGCTTCGGCGGCGGCGCGGTACTCGCGAAGCTGTTCGTAGGAGCTGGCCAGGGCGGCGAGGGCGCGCGGGTTGGGGTTCTGGCCGGCGAGCTGTTTCAGCTTCTCGATGGCCTTGGCGGTGTCGCCCACGTCCGAGTACACGATGGCGAGACCGGTGAGCGCCTCTTCGTTGTTGGGCTCGATCTGGAGCGCCTGCTGGTAGGCCTTCTCGGCCTTGGGCGAGTCCGCGGCGGCTTTGTAGAGGCGCCCGAGCACGAGCCAGGAGTCGATATCCTTGGGCTCCTTTTCCACAATCTTTTCGTACTGCTCGATGGCCTTGCGCAGCATGTTCTCGTCAACCTTGCCGTGCTGCGTGTCACCGATCATGCGGGTGTAAATGCGCCCCAGGATGCGGCGCGCCTCGAGGTTGCCCGCATCCTGCTTGAGCATGGCCTCGGCTTCGGTCACCGCGTCGCGCAGCCGCCCGGCCTGAATGTAGAGGTCGGTCAGCTCGGTGGTGAGGAAGGCCGCCGAAGGATCCAGCCGCATGGCCTGCCGGTAGTAGTCGATGGCCTTGTTGATGTACTCGGCCCGGTTGCCGTAAGCGCCCGCCAACTCGGCGTACAGATGGCCCATGGCGAAGTTGTAGTAGGCCTCGGCTTTATCGGACCGCGCGGGTCCGGCCGGGGATTGCGCGCCGGCCATGAGGGAAGCGGCCAGCAAAGACAGCAATAGGCTGCGGGACATGCTGTTAACCTTCATTCGACCTGTGCTTTGGATGCCCAGAGAAGTCGAACCGTTCCATTTCATTGTATAACGGGAAGTTGCGCGCCCACTCATGCCTGCGCCCTTTCCCCTGGTAGCGGTTGCCGGACCGACCGGCTCCGGCAAGAGCGAACTCGCCCTGCGCATCGCCGAAGAATTCCGCGGCGAGGTCGTCAATTGCGATTCCCTCCAGGTTTTCAAATATTTCGACATCGGCACGGCGAAGCTGACCCCAGCCGGGATGCGCGGCATCCCCCACCACCTGATGGACTTTGTGGATCCCGACCGGGTGTTTACCGCCGGCGAATACGCGAGGCTGGCGCGAAGTGCGCTTCAGGACATCTCGTCCCGCGACAGGCTTCCGGTAGTGGCGGGGGGCACGGGGTTCTACCTGCGCGCGCTGATCGACGGCCTCTTCGAGGGGCCGTCGCGCGACGAGCAATTGCGCGCCAGGCTGGCCGCGCGGGAGGGCCGGCGCGCAGGCTCGCTGCACCGGCTGCTCGGACGCTTCGATCCCCGCGCGGCCGCGCGCATCCACGCCCGCGACGTTCCCAAAGTGATGCGCGCGCTGGAAGTTTGCCTGCTGGCGCGGCGGCCTATGACGGAGCTGTTCGGTGAAGGGCGCGACGCGCTCCAAGGGTACCGCGCGCTCAAGCTCGGCCTGTGGCCGCCGCGCGAGGCGCTCTACGAGCGGCTGGATGCGAGGTGCGCCCGCATGTTCGAGGGCGGCCTGGTGGAAGAGGTGCGGGGCATTCTGGCGCGCGGCTTTCCGCCGGAATCGAAACCCTTCGAATCGCACGGCTACAAGCAGGCTCTCCAGATGCTGCGCGGCGAGTTGAACCTGAAGGAAGCGGTGTTCTACGCCCAGCGCAACACGCGCCGCTACGCCAAACGCCAGATGACATGGTTCCGCAAGGAGCCGGACCTGGAATGGCTCAAAGGCTTCGGCGACGATCCGGGGGTGCAGCAGGATGCGCTCGCGCGTGTGCGCGCCTTCCTGGGGACTTTTTGAGCGAACGTTTTCCGCGCTCGTCCGTATTACATGTTGGGAGTTGAAACCAGATTTTCGGGGATACGAACGTGATGAAGAGACTCGTGGTGTGCTTCGCGGCGTTCGCATTGGCGATCGCCGGCGCCAGCGCCAAGACCTATTCGCTCACGCTGTTTCAGCCCTCGGTGCTGAACGGGACCGAGCTGAAACCCGGCGACTACAAGCTTGATGTGAACGGCGACAAGATCGCCATTCGCGGCCACAAGCAGAAAGTGGAAGCAAACGTCCAGGTCGTCACCGGCGACCAGAAGTATCCTTCCACCAGCGTGCGGTACAGCAACGGCAGCGGCAAGTACCAGATCCAGGAAATCCGCATCGGCGGCACCAAGACCAAGGTGGTGGTGAACTGAGGCGATCATTAGCAGCCGGCCGCCGGCCCACCGGCGCAGCCCGATGAGCCGGTGAACCGGAAGCCGGCTGCTAAGCTTTATGCGGAAATCGTGGAAGTTTTCGCCTGGCGCTCCGCCAGGGGCTTGACGTCGCGTGCCTCCTGGCCAATGTAGATCTGGCGTGGGCGCGCGATCTTCTGTTCGGAGTCGCCGAGCAGTTCCTGCCACTGCGTGAGCCAGCCGACCGTGCGCGGGATGGCGAACAGCACGGTGAACATGTCCGGCGTGAACCCCATGGCCTGGTAGATGATGCC
>JBHGBM010000059.1:0-35390 GCA_041946965.1 Bryobacteraceae bacterium | reverse complement strand
CACGGACCCACTACGATCCCGGAATTCCCCTAAAAGGAGCGACCGGAGGACAGACGGCGCCACCCCTGGACATTTTCGGGATTTCCCACACGTCAAAGCGCCGGCCGCGACAGGCGTCGAGGATCCCAACCAGAGCTCCAAGGCTGCCGAATATGATATAGAAAGGAGCAGCCGTGAATTTCCCTGACCTCCACCGCATGAGAGTGGAAACAAAGCCATAGAAAGCCGCGGCGTAAAACACGGCCTGCAACGCGAGGAGAGCCGCAAAGAAAGGCTGCTGCGCACGAAGAAGGGCCGCCAAGAGGATAAGGAGAAGTGGGACCAAGGTCAAATAGCGCAGGAGCTTGTGGGAGAGGAACTGCCAGGCGCGCATGCGCCGCAAGTTGGCTCGAAGACGCCACATCGCGAGCATACCCTGGGCGGAAATGCGGCGACGGCGTGCGAACTCTTCGCGCGGCGACGAGGTATCCAACTCCCGCACGACAGCTTCGGGCTCGTGGAGTACCCAGAAACCCTTATGATGGATCCGGAGCGGCAATTCCAGGTCATTTGCCAATTCCGGAGAAAGCGGCGCGTACAAACTACGGCGGATGCAAAAGATGGCGCCATCGCACGCCAAAACGGATCCGAGCCGGCTCTCGAGGCGATACAGAATCGACTCGAAACTGAGGAACGCGCTGGCCCCGCCGCCGATCGCATTTGCGTTCGTGCCAAACGGTTGGGTTCCACCGGTCACGCAGCCGACACGGGGATCTGCAAAGTGGGATACCATTTTGCGGAGAATGTCGGGTGCGATATGAGCATTGGCATCAGTGAAGAAGAATATCTCACCGCAGGCCAGTTCTGCCAGACGGTTCAATGCACGTCCTTTTCCGCCGCGCTTCTCCATGCGCACAAATGTCACGCGCGCGTTCTGTATGCCTGCCAGAATTTCGTCCGTGCGATCTTCGGAGGCGTCGGAAGCCACGAAGATATGGAGGCGCTCGGGCGGGTAATCCCATGCAAGGGTTTCACTGACCTTCCATTCAATATCGTGCTCCTCGTTTCGCGCCGCAATAAGAACGGACACAGTGGGCAGAAAGTCCTTGCGTCTTGCGGGACGGACAGAGGATCGCAGCCCTATGAACCAGAGGAGAATCGGGTAGCCGACATACGTGTAGGCAACCCAGAATGAACCAATCGAAAACGCGATCAGGGCGAAATCGTTCATCGGGCCTAGCTCCTCGATATCGTAACCATCTTGCTGAGGTAGTGCTGGCCGCTAGCCATTGTTGGTGTGACCAGGCGCCGCCAGACGGGAGAAGATCCCGCTTGCGGATCTCCGGGAAGGGTCTCTTGGGTGGCGGCCTTGTGGGAAAGGGCCGGGCAAGGCATTCGGTACGGCGAGGTGTCCGTCACCCGCAGTTAGGCAGCGGCACTTGCCCCGGCGCAGGTGTCGGAAACTGTCGTGAACAAGTGCTGGAACGTCTTGAATTCAAACTCCTGAAGGAGACGGCACAGTTTGGCCTCGGTTGTATGAAGATTGACGTAGCATTTGAAGCTGCGGATGATTGGCATGGGCAAGCGTGGCTGATCCGGGTCGATTTCTCGCGGATGGATGTAGAAGACAGCCGGGCGATCCTGCCGCAGCACGGCTTGGGCCGCCCTCCGGATGAGAAACCAGGGAAAGAGTCGGAGATAGCCGCCGCCAAAAAGGCAGACCGGCTTTCGAAATATAGCGGTCACACTGACGGGAAACTCCACCAGGTCCCCCGCGGCGGTGTGGACGCGATATGGTGCAAATGCGCCAGGAAAGCCGCCATGGCCCCGGTTAGCCGGGAATATGGAGGAGTCGTAGCGGTAACCAGCCTGAGCAAGCATCTCGAACATCCATCGCGTCTCGTGGGTCATGGAGAAGCCGGAGGCACGGTACCCCACCACTTCGCGGCCGCCTGCGTCTTCAATCGCGTTCTTCGCCTCCTTTGCGTCCATATAGAACTGCGACGGCGTCATCGTGTATGCCAGTTGGTGCGAATAACCGTGGGATGCGACTTCGTGGCCGAGATCGTGCGCCCGCCTGACCAGCCACGGATACTTGCGCGCCACCCACCCCAGGAAGAAGCAAGTGGCGTGTGTGTCGTGCTCAGCAAGCAGATCGAGCAGGACGTTGAAATTGCGCTCCACGCGGGACGGTAAGACGTCCCAAGTCTCAAGCGAAGGAGTCGTGCGCAGATCCAAAATATGGAACCAATCCTCTACGTCAATGGACAGCACGCACTTCATTGTTGCCGTACCCACATGCGGGAGTGATCGTCCAAGCCGGACCTGTCCCGGGCGAATGGTTTACGCTGTGGAGCCGCAGGCTTCTAAGCGAAACTGATGGTAAAGAGCGCCGATTATCTGGGCCTGCGACCCGAGCGGCCGCACCCAATCCCGATCGACTTCGACCGCGACGGAGCGCTGCAACAACGTCAGAGAGACGACCAGGCGAAGGCTGTCCTTGACCCGCAGCAGGATGCCTTCCTGTCCCGCCAGCGGGCCGTGCTCCACCAGAACCCGGTCGCCCACGGCCACATAGGGCCACGGGGTGACGGCCAGGCAGGAGTCGACGAAACGGCGTACGGATTCCAGTTCCCGGTTGTCGATCGGGAGCGGGCCGCTGCTGTCGCCGAGGACCTGCACCACGCCGGGGGCGACCAGCACGGCGGCGCGGCGGGCGGGATCGAAACGGCCGAAGACGTAGCCCGGAAACAGAGGCACATCGATGTCCCGCGTGCGGTCCGACCAGCGCGACCGCTTCCGGTATACGGGCAGGTATTCCTCAATGCCCCGGTATCGCAGCGCCGCCTGAACCACCCGCTCGTGATTCGAGCGCACCCGCACCGCGTACCATCGTTCCGTGTCCAGTGAAGACAAGCTCACGCCCTTTCGGTCCCATCACTCTATTTCAGCCGGAAGACGCCAGGACCACCGCTTCCAGCCGTTACGGCCGTTGACCGTTTCGGCAACCGCCAACTCACAAACCCGACCCGGTCCGATTATTACGTCTTGCGGACCCTATCGGCCACCGGCGCGCTATCTCGCGCCGCGTCCGAGTAACAGAATCTTAAGAGTCTCGAAAATAATGAGGAAGTCCAGTCCGATCGAGACGTTCTTTATATAGAAAAGGTCGTAACCCAGCCTGTCCGTCCGGTCTTCCAAGGTGGCGCAATACCCGCCTTTAACCTGAGCCCAGCCGGTGGCGCCGGGTTTGACGCTCCAGCGCTGGTCGTACAGGGGGATTTCCCGGACGCTCTCTTCCTCTTCTTTCGGGATACAGGGCCTGGGGCCCACGAAATACATATCTCCGCGCAGGATGTTATATAACTGCGGCAGCTCGTCGAGCCGCGTGCGGCGGAGCCAGCGTCCCACCCGGGTGATGCGCTTGTCGTTGGCCTGCACCGGCGTCTCCCGGTCCGCATCGTCGACCATGGAGCGGAACTTATAAAGTATGAACAGCTTTCGGTCTTTGCCCACGCGCGCCTGGCGGAACAGGATAGGACCGCGGGATTCCAACCGGATGGCGATGGCGATGGCCAGCATCAACGGCAGGGTGATCAGAAGGGCGACCGAGGCCACCACAATGGAAACCGTCCGCTTCAGGAACAGTACCCACGGCGAGACCCGGAATCCGGGAGAGAACAGCAGCCAACTGGTCAGACGCGCGGAGTTCAGCGGGACCTTGCCGGTCAGCGCTTCGTAGATATCGGCGGCATCCTGGATGGTCACGCCGGATGCCTTCAGGGGCAGAAGGTCCTTCACCGGCAGCCTGCCGCGGCGCTCGCCCATGCTGACGATAATGCGCCGGATTCCCTCGCGCCGCACCACTTCGGCCAGGTCCGCGATCCCTCCCAGGTGCGGGAGGTTCTTGATCTGCGCCGCCTCGTCCCGCTCGACATAGCCGACGAACAGAAGCCCGTATTCCGGCCGGTCTTCCACCTCGGCCACCAGGGCGTCGGCCAGAGGTCCGGTACCCATGAGCAGGGTCCTTTCGGGCATGTGCAGGGAGCGCGTCAGACCCAGAAACATGCGGCGCCACAGATACAGCCAGGGTCCGACCAGGGCGATCCAGATCAGGAACGGCCCGCGCTCCAACTGGATGGTGGGGAACCCGTAATAGACCACCGAAAGAACCACGCACACGGTGCCCAATACCTGCGCCAGCCGGACGGTGATTTCGCGGATATTGCCGACCACCTGCGATTCATACAGGTCGTAGTAGTACATGCACAGCACGCAGGCCGTGGCAGCGAACAGCAGGCGCAGGGGGCCGTAATCGTACTGCAGCGCGAGGTCCGTGTCGCGGCCGAACCAGACGAAGGTCGCGGCTATCAGCGCCGCGACCGAGAGCATGAGCTCGGAAAAGGCCAGTACGAGCGTGCGGCTAGGGAAGTAGACATTGAACAGCCGGATCATGGCCGCTCGCCTTCCTCGCCGGATTCGTCATTCACCCTGGTGACGTGCTCGCCGGGCTGCGAATAATACTGGTATCCGCGGGTGTACGCCGGGGACAGAAACGAATCCGACACGCAATTGGTCACCACGCCCAGCAGTTTTTCGCTGGCGACCGCGTTCAGCGCCGCGTAACAGCGGGCGCGGTTGGTGTGATCGGGCCGGACCACGATGATCACGCCGTCGACCAGCGCCTGCACCAGCTCGTAGTCGGCCACCACCCCAACCGGAGTGGTGTCGATCACGGTGTAGTTGAAGTGCGCGCGAAAATCGGCCGTGAGGGCGCGCCACTGCCTGGAATCGAGCAACTCGGTCGCATTGCGCAGATCGCGGCCGCTCGGCAGTACGTACAGGTTGGGAGGTGAGGTCAGGCGCACAATGGCTTCATGCACGGGGCAGCGGCCGGCGAGGACGTCGGCCAGGCCCGGAGTCGCCGGGATCCCCAGGGAGGCGGCGATCCGCGATCTGCGCCAATCCGCGTCCACCAACAGCGTGTCCGACTCGTTCTTAAGGGCCAGGGCGCCCGCCAGATTGACGGCGGTCACCGTCTTACCGTCACCGGCATCCGGACTGGAAACGGCTATCAGCTTGATATTGCCGGGATGGTGCGCAATCTTGGTGCGCACCAGCCGGTATTGCTCCGCGGCGCGGCGGTCCCTGCCGTCGAACGGAAAGATCGGCGAGTTGGGGGGGATCGAGCACGTCAGGATGCGGATACGCGGGCTTTGGGTGTTCTCGCGCGGTTCCACCGCTTCGCTATTGGAAGGCGGCTGCACCTGAGCTGCACCCGCGCCGCCGGACAAACCGGCGGGCCGTTCTTCCCTGCGCAGCAGATTCGAGAACAGGTTCATCTTAGAGCGCCACCTTCCCGATATACACGCCGGCTGCCACAATGGCCGCCACCAGGATCACTAGGGAAGACACCAGTGCCAGGCGCCGTACCATTACCCTTCGTTTTTCCTGGTGTCCGTTGGCCGCCTGTTGCGGGGTTATCACGGGAACGCGACCGAGCACGGGGACGCCCTTGGGCAGTTCCCACTCGCCAAGCAGCGTGTCAGCGCGCATTTCACGTCCCAGCGCCGCGGCCACCCCCAACACGAGTCCGAGGGCTGAGATGATCCCGCATAGCAGCGGACGATTCGGCTTGAAGGGCTTTTCCGGCACTCGGGCGGGATCGACAACGGTGAACTTCTCGGCCTTCTGGCGCCGCTCCATGTCGGTGGCCATCGCCGCCGCCAGCCCTTTATCCAGCAACGACTGGTAATTCGCCCTGGAGATCTCGTAATCCCGCATCACCGCCGTGAGTTGCTGCTCCCGGATGGGGAGATTCTGCAAATGCTTGTGCTCGGCGGCGATCTGGTCCATAATGCCTTTCCGCTCGGCGGTCAAATTTGCGATCTGCTTTACGATGGCGAGTTGCTGCGCTTTCAAGTTGTCCACCCGCTCGCGCTCACGGATCAGCGCCTGATTCATCTGCATGGACCGCGGATCGCGCCTGAGTTCCGTCTCCTCGCCGCTGGCTTTGTCCTCGGCTTTCTTGGCGGCCGCCAGCAGGCGCTTCTTTTCTGCCGCTTCCTCTTCCTGCCGGACTCTTGGAATGAGCGCTTGCAGCGCCTGCACGTCGGGATGTTCGTCGGTGTACCGGGATCGCAACTGCTCCAGTTGCCGCTGAAGCCGCTCGGAGGGCTTTAGGGGCTCCCCTTCCGCGACGCCCGCGCCGGCGGCGGCGGTGAGAGGCATGGTTTCCAGTTGGTCGGCGATTTCCGACATGGCGGCCAGTGATGCCCGTGCGGCTTCGAGCGAGTTATCGATGATCAGCTTGCTTTGCTCGGCGCGCTGGATGCCGTCCTGAACGCTCTGAAGATTCACCTGGAGCCGCGCGAGGGTGGCCAGAATCACGCCCTCCTGCTGGGGCAGTTCGCCGTTGTGCTCCAGCTTGAACGCGCTGAGCTTGGCCTCCTGCTCCTCCAACCTTTTCTTGGCTTCCGCGGTCTGGTTATCCAGAAACTCGGAGGTTCCCACGGCCTGGATCTCGCGCGCCTTGAGGTTCTCTTCGATGAACAGGTTTCCCAACTGGTTCGCCACCAAAGCGACCACGGAGGGGTTGGATCCCTGGTAGGCCACCCGGAAGGCGCCCGGGCGCACGTCGGACCGCCTGCGGTTCCAGCCTTCTTCGACCTGGATGGTGATGTCCGCCCGCATCATCTCGATGATCTCTTCCTGCACTTTGCGCTGCCGCTCGGGACGGTACAAGTCGAACTTCTCCACGATTTCGAGAAGACGCCGGTAACTCAGGATCTGCTGGCTCAGGGCGTTGAGGCGGTCCTTGAGATCCTCGCTGACCGTCGCCGAAACAAACTTCTCAGGGATGCGTTGGGATTCGACAATGATGAGAGTGCTGGCCCTGTACACCACGGGCAGTTCGTGGACGGCAACGGCGCCTGCCACCGACACCACAATCCAGATGGCCGCGCAGAGGATCTTGCGCTTCCACAGCATGTGGAGCAAGGACAGCGGCGATAACTTGGGCTTGCGAAGAACGCCTCGTGGCCTGGTCATATCGGCTCGAAAGGTCTGATGGCACCGAATGTAGCACGCCGGAGACCAAAAAAAGGCACGTGCAAGTACTAGTACCGGGTGACCGGCTCCCACTCTTGTAATACCGGAAGATACGGGGCCCCGGTGACACGGGAAAGGGTCCGCGGCTCCGGACGGGAAGATATTTGGAATCGAGTGCAAAAATGTTGCACTCGGCTTTCGCTGTCTCGAATATCCAGGAAATGGCTGAGGTTGGCAACTCTCGTGCTGGCAGGAAATCGATCCTAAAGCCTGTACGTACTTGGCAGATTATGGCCACGCAAACTGTTTCGGAGCCTTCGCTGGGACCCGCGCGCGCGAAGCGGTACAACTGCTGGAAACCCCTGGTCATCGCCGGTTTCGTTGCGCTCCTTTATTTTCGGGTGATTCGGGACCTGATTCTGGACTGGTGGACAAACCCCGGTTATTCTCACGGCATCCTGATCTTGCCTTTGGCCGGATACCTCATCTGGCGGGACCGGGATCATCTGCTGCGCCTGCCCGTGGTTTCGGAGAACCGGGCCGTGATCGTAACGCTGGCCGCCTGCCTCATCTACCTGGCCGGCAGGCTGGCGGCGGAGTTTTTTCTGGCCCGAATTTCTCTCATAATCCTTGTTGTTGGCCTGACGTGGACTTTTTGGGGGACGCAGCGGTTACGTGTGCTGGCATTTCCCATCCTGCTGCTGGCATCGGTGATCCCGCTGCCCACCATCCTTTACAACCAACTCGCCGCTCCGCTGCAACTGCTGGCCTCGCGGCTGGCGACCGACCTGGCTCAGGCCATGGGGATCACGGTCTACCGCGACGGCAACATTATCAACCTGGGTACAACCTCTCTGGGTGTCGCGGAAGCGTGTAGCGGCCTGCGCTCACTGGCTTCCCTGACCGTTGCAGCCCTGCTGGTGGGGCACGTCGAATCGCTGCGGAACCGGACCAGGGTGCTGCTGTTCTTTTCGGCCATTCCCATCGCGATTGCGTTCAACGTACTGCGGGTAACCGGCACGGCGATTCTGGCGGAAAAGGATGCGGACCTGGCCTCCGGCTTCTACCACTCGGTTTCGGGTTGGCTGATTTTCCTGGGCGGGTTCGGCGCGCTCATGCTAACCGGGAAGGTCCTTCGCGCCCTCCTGGAAGGGAAGAAGGGCAGGGCATAATCCATGAACTATGGCGCAGTCCGCTTCGGCGTGACGATCGGGATGCTGAGCATCACCTTGGCGGTGGCGAAGATCCACTCCAGGCGCGAGTCTTCCGGGTTGGCGCAGCCGCTTTCCACTATTCCGGCTACCGTGGGTGAATGGACCGCGACGGACGACCCGGTGTTGCCGAATCGCCTTCAAGACAGTCTGGCGGCAACCTCCCATATTGGCCGCACCTACCGGGCGGGCGACCGGCAGGTGCATCTTTTCGTTGCTTTCTATGCCAACCAGCGCGCCGGCGAGAGCATGCACTCCCCCAAGTATTGCCTGCTCGGGGGAGGGTGGGAGGCGTTGGATTCGGGACTGGTGGAAGTACGCGCCGGGGGGCAATCGTACAACGTAAACCGGTACCTGCTCTACAATGCGGGCCAACGCACGGTGGTTCTTTACTGGTATCAGAACCGGGCGCGCATTCTCGCCAGCGAGTACCTGGGTAAGGCCTATCTTGCATGGGACGCGCTGGCGCGGGGCGATACGTCGGGTTCGATAGTGCGGATCACTGTGGCGGACAGGCCGGAGGCACTTCAGGACGCGATCAGGTTCTCCTCCTGGGTTATTCCTCATGTCGGCGCCTGCTTCGATAAGCGGGCAGTGACGCCCTGAGGGCACATTAATTGGTCTACCCCCAAAGAGGCAATTAGCCCCGGGTACGGCCTTTCGACCGTACCCAGGGCCGGCGGTTTACTTTTTCGCTTGCGCCTGCTGCGCGAGCTCGCGGGCAGCCTTGGCTTCAACCGCGGCGGGATCCATCTTCAGGGCTTCCTCGAGCGTCGAGTTGCCGCGCCTCGTGTCCCCGGTTTTGAGATAGGCCATCGCCAGATGGTACTTGCGGGTGGCGGCGCGGGACCGGTCGCTCTTCTTGGTGGCGACCTCCAGGTGAGGTATGGCGCTCGTGTACAGGCCTTTCTTATACAGCGCCCAGCCTATCGTATCCTGCACAGCGGTGTCGTTGGGGGCCAGTTCAGCGGCCTTCTGGGCCAGCCGCAGGCCCTCGTCCACCTGGTTGGTGTACTCCACCAGCAGGTAGGCCAGGTTGTTCAGGGCCGTCAGGTTTTCCGGCGACGCGGCGAGGACCTTGCGGTAGTGATTGACCGCCGCCGTATAGTTGCCGGCGGTCTCCTCCGCGGCGGCCAGAACCCGGTACGCTTCCGGGCTGGCTTTGCCGCTCGCAACCAGCGGCGTCAGCCTCTGGCGGGCCGCGTCGGCCTTGCCTTCCATGACATCCAGCTTGGCGAGGCTCAGATCGGCTTCCGCGAAATTGGGCGCGGCCGTCTTGGCGGCGTTAAAAGCCGCCCGGGCCTCGTCGCTGCGCCCGGCCTGTTGAAGCCAGTTGCCCAGCACCATTTGCATGGCGGCCGACGCGGGCCGCTTGGAGACATAGGCGCGGAGTTTCTCGATGCCGGCAGGGGCTTCCTTCTTGGCGACGTAGCTCGCCATCAGCATGTTGGCCGCCTGGGTGTCCTCGGGGTTCATCTGCAAGGCCTGTTCGAGCGAGGCGCGCGCCCCCGCGATATCGTTCTTCTGCATCTTCAGCCCGGCATCCTGGACCAAAAAAACCGGGATTCTCGCCAGTTTGAGGCCCTCATCCACGCCCTTGCGGGCCTCGGCGAAGTTCCCCAGAGCGGCGAGGGCGCGGTTGCGCATGGCGATCACCCGGATATCCCGTCCCTGCTGTTCGGGCGCCCCGTTCATCAGCTCCAGCGCTCCCTTGGCATCTTGCGAGGCCAGCAACAGGTTGGCCAGCGCCAGCCGGGCCACCAGATATTCCTTGCGCGCTTGCAACGCCTGGCCCAACTCCTGGCGGGCGCGGAGCGCCTCGCCCCGGGAGGCATAGACCCGCGCCAGGTGGAAGCGGGCTTCGGGCGACTGCGGATCATACTGCAATACGCTCAACAGATCCTGCTCGGCCTCGGCAAACTTGCTCGCCAAAGAGAAGATCACCCCGCGTTGCAGCAGGGCATCGACGTCTTTCTTGTTCTTCTTAAGCGCCTCCGTCAGGGCGGCGTTGGCCTGGTCGAACTTGCCTGCGGCGATGAGGGCCGAGACCAGGTGATTGCGGACCGAGCGGTCGGTGGGATACCGCTTATGAACGCTCTCGAGTTCGGCAAGCCCCTTATCCACCTTGCCCTGCGAAATGAGGTAAAGGGCGTAATGCGGGCGATAGGCCTGCTCGGGCAGGGCTGAAAGCTGCTGGAAGAGAGATTCCGCCTCGTCTTTCTTGCCGGCCGCGAAACGCAACCGCGCCAGGCCCAGTATGGCCGGCCCGTTCTTGGGGTCGAGCTTGCGGACCTGCTGAAACTGCGCTTCCGCCTCGGCGGTTTTCCGGCCGACCAGATAAAGGTTGGCGAGAGCGAGGTACGGTTCGGGGACGTTCGGCGCGGCGGCCACGGCCTTCTTGAGGATTTCTTCGGCGGCCGGCCAGTTGCGCTGCGCCAGTTTCAGGTTCGCCAGCATGACGGACGTCCTCAGGTGGCCGGGAAACTTCTCGAGAGCCTGCTGCAAGTGCTGCTCGGCATCTTCGGGCCGGGAGCTTGCGATATCGGTCAGGGCCAGCGTATCGAGCACGGCGGCGTCATCCGGCGACACTGCGAACGCCTGCTGGACCCGCCGCTCGGCCTCGGCCAGCACATCCTTGTTCCGGCTGGTCGCCATCATCTGGGCCAGGGTCACCTGCGCGCCGACGTGTTTGGGATTCAACTCGGTGGCTTTCATCAGGTGCGCGGCCGCGTTCCTGAAATCGCCGGCCCGCAGATAGGCGATACCAAGCTGATAGTACGGCTCGGCCTCTTTCGGGGCCAATTGCACGGCGTTCTTGAACTCCAGTACGGCCCGCGCGTAGTCTTTCCGCTCAAGCAGTCTCTTGCCGGTGGCAAGATGTCTGGCCTGCTTTTGCTGAGGGGTGCCGCATCCCAACTGGAACGCGGCCGTAGCCAGAACAAACCCCAAAAGCAACAACGATCGGTTTCGCATTGTGTTTCCTCGCTGGCAACCGGGTCCGGCGGATCTTCCGTCATTCCGGCGCCGGCCCATGTGCCGGCTCGTCAGGCCGGTCCATGGAGACCGTGTACTTCTCAATCCGGGCGCCCACTCCGTATCCCGCTTCGGTTCGCTCCGTGCGCACGACTTCAACCTTGCATTCCAGGCACAGTTGTCTTAAGGGGGCGCGAAAACCGTTGGACGTGAGCAGGATCGCGCAGCCGATTTTTTCCAGAGCACGGAACGGAACCGCGGATATCCAGTAGATGCCTTTGCTGCTGAGATTCATACTGGTGGCGCGGACCGGCTCGGCGTCCGAGTCTCGGAATAGGAGCACCCGGCATCGCAAGCCGAAACGCTCATGGCTCCGCCGTTCTTCGAAACCATGCCGGCTGGCCTTGGTATGCGGCATCGAATCTGTTTCCGATGATGAATGGATCACAGCGCTTACCCTTACGGGAACCGACCGTGCATTTGCAGTTTCCTGACCAAACCGCGCGTAGGGGGAGGGCCCAGTCCCAGGAGGGAGGCCGGAATGCACAAATGAGGGTAAAGGCCGGGGCTGGGCGGCGGCGCGTCGCGCACGGGCACACAAATCCCCGTGGTCCCCGCACGCGGGTCTTCCGCCCTCAGTTAGACGGGGGAGTTTCGATATCGCGGCTTTCCGTAAAGCTGCGGGTCAGTTCCTGGCGCGTAAAGCGCACCGCGATGCCGGCTGCGTCCACCCGCACCACTCTCCCAAGCGCGCGCAGTTCCAGGGAAGCGCCCTCGCTCGCTACCGGCCAAACGATGTGCAGGGCGATCGGTCCTTTGGGGACCGGCGCCTCCTGCGTAGTAAAGCGGACCCCCCTGGCACTAATGTCGCGGGTCACGCCGAATCCCGCGCGGGTGGTCCTGGTTCGAACGCCAAAGCAATAGTGAATCGGCAGGTTCAGGGCGTACCGCTGTGTGTGGCGGCGATCGGCAACCATCTGCGGCAGTCTCCCGGAGCCAGATGCTCTCATTTCCGCCAGTGCGCCACTGGCCGCAGGCAATTCAGATGTCCACATTTCCCGTCCCGTACAACGTGCCCGACACACGCCTTCCTAATCGGAGCCAGCCCAGAGATAGAGTTCGACCACCGGCAGCCTTGGCAAGTGAGATGCCATTACCCCCGGACCTGGGCGAGTGCGGATTACTGGGGATATTGTGCGGAGGGCGCCGGAAAGGGAGCAGCCGGCAATTCGATTCTTTTTCCCTTTTTCCCGCGCTTTCGGCAGTTTAGTACCGGAGGCCCAGTCAGTGCGAGCCGGCCGCCCGGACGGCTAACGGCTCCGGCTCGGCGACGCTGCCCGCGCTGCCGTTGGCCTTCTGCGGGCCGTGCGGTGTTTCCCCGATGGAGAGTTTGCGCATCTTATAGAGCAGCGCCTTGTAGTCGATGTGGAGGAGTTCGGCGGCCTGCTTCCGGTTCCACTTGGTGGCGGTCAGAGCGGCGTGAATGGCTTCCGCCTCGGCCTCCTGTTTGGCCCGATCGACTCTCGCCAGGATGGGCATGGGGCCGGCCGCCGGTACGGAGACGCTGACTTTCCGGATGGCGCGGCTGCGCAGGTCGCTCACCAGCATTTCCGGATCCCTCAGAACCCAGTACCGCCGCGCGAGGTTCTCCAGCTCTCTGACGTTTCCGGGCCAGTGGTAGTTAATGAGCGCCTGCTTCAATGCCGGCGTGAGGACAGGCACGGGGTCGCCGTTTGCGGCGTGCTTTCGCAGGAACATCTCACACAGCGGGATGATCTCTTCCCTGCGTTCCCTGAGCGGCGGCAGCTCGATCCTGATGACGTTGAGCCGGTAGTACAGATCCTCGCGGAACGCCTGGTCCGCAATGGCCTTTTCCAGGTCCCGGTGGGTAGCCGCGATGACGCGGACGTTCACGCGAATGGTATCCTTGCCGCCGAGGTGCTGGAACTCCTGATCCTGGAGTACCTGAAGGAGCTTGGCCTGGAGCTTGAAATCCATGTCGCCGATCTCATCCAGCAGCAGCGTGCCGCGGTCGGCGAGTTCGAACATCCCCGCCTTCTTCTGAAAAGCGCCCGTGAAAGCGCCGCGTTCGTAGCCGAATAACTCGCTTTCGACTAATTCGGAGGGCAGAGCGGCGCAGTTGAGTTTCAAGAACGGCTTTTGCGAGCGAAGCGATTGCGCGTGCAACTGCCGGGCAACCACTTCCTTGCCGGTGCCGGTTTCGCCCTGGATGAGCACCGGAACGTCGCACATGCCGATCTGACGGGTCATCGCCTGAATCCGCTTCATGGCGGGCGAGCCGGCGTAAAAAGACTCGGTTTCGCCGGTTGCCGCGGCGCGCTCGACGGGCTCCGGCGGCGCCGAACCGTTCAGAGCCTTCTTGAGCGCCGCATGCAGATCCTCATGGCTGACGGGCTTCCCCAGGAAGTCGTTGGCGCCGCTGCGCATGGCCTCCACCACGCTGAGAGGCGCCACGGCGCTGGATACCATGATGACGGGCAGATCGCGGTTGACCTTGCGGATCTCCCGCAGGGTTTCCATGCCGTCTTTTCTCGGCATCATGATGTCCAGGATCAGGGCGGCGATCTTGCCGTCCCCGGCCTGGAGGCAGTTCAGCACCTCGTTGCCGTCCTCGGCGCAATCGACCTCGTACCCGTGGCATCGAAGCGCCATGGCGAGGTAATTGCGCACTTCGGGTTCGTCTTCCGCTACCAGGATTCTCCGCCCGTTGGATACGCTTTTCATCGGTTTCCCTACACTACGATGGCTAGCTCGCCGGACACTCCGTCCGCCCGAGCGGGAATCGGCTCCGGATTACGGAATGGCAAGACGAAGGAGAATACGGCTCCCGCGGAACCCGATTCCGCCCACATCCGGCCGTGGTGTTCCTCCATGATGGCTTTGCAGATGGCGAGACCCAGGCCGCCGCCGGAGCGGTCCTGCGCTCCCGCGTAGGAAGTGTACTCCTCAAAAATGGATTGCAAGTGCTCCGCCGGTATGCCGGGCCCGCTGTCCCGGACGTCGACGCGGTAGCAGTTGGGGGCCTGGGAAGTCCGGCGCCGCCGTTCCATGGCGACCGACGCCCCGGAGACGTTGTGGCATCTCCTGTCCCAGAAATACGAATACCCGCTGATGTTGATGTACCCGCATTTCGGCGTGAACTTGCACGCGTTGTCCAGCAGATTCACGAGCACCTGTTCAATCTGCGAAGGCTCGAACAGCAGCGGTTCCAGAGGCCGGTCCAAATCCACGGTGATGGAAATCTGCTTCTCCTCGCTGAACGGACCCACTTCGTGAAGGGCCTGGTCCATGGTTTCGTCCAGGTCCGCCCTGCGAAACTGCGGCCGGCGCTTAATGTTCTGTCCCGCGCTCAGTTCGAACATGGCGTTGGCCATGCGTCCGAGGCGTCTCACGCTATGCTGCACGCGCCGGAGCACCTCTTTCTGTTCGGAGTTCAACGGGCCCAGCATTTCTTCCAGCAACAGGCCGCAATATCCGCCGATGGCGGTGAGGGGAGCACGGAAGTCGTGCACCGCGCGCACCAGAAAATTGGTGCGGTCTCGATCATATTCCTGGAGCCGCAGGTTGGTCTGCAAAAGGCACTGCAACATCTCATCCTGGGCCGCCTGCAAGGCGCACCAGTTCGCGACGGCATCCGCCTCGCGCTTGACCGCGAGCTCCACGAACACCTTCAGCGCGGAGTGGGTCACCGGCTTCAGAAGGATGCCGAGCGGCGCGATCGGCAGGTTGTTCTTGGCGAAGGCCCCGATCTCTTTACGCTCGATGAGAAACAAGTTCCTCTGCCCGCTGAGCTTCTCCGGCACGGCCATCCCGGGTTGCACATCCCAGATGCACACGTCCGGCTCGGGACCGGCCTGGGGATCATCCCCGGTCACCAGTTCCCATTCCTCGCCAGGAATTTGCCCCAAGACTTCGCGGCACAGGCGGTGTAGCTTAGCGTCCTCGGAAACTAGTTGTATGCGCATCTACGGCTGCGTCGTAATCATAGCGGAGATATCTGTCTTTGTTAAGGTACTTTTTGAGAGGTGGAGTACCGGTACCTTCGTATGACTGGTTTGGGGGCGAATATTTCACGCAAACGCGGCGCATAGGGCCATCTGTGCCATGCTGGTCAGGTGGCGGAAACATGCTTCGGATCGCCCTCCTGATTGCCGTACTGATCGTGCACGGGTCGTTGTACCCGTGGGAGTTTCGGACGCCATCGGGAACCGGGAACCCGTGGCTTACCCTGCTGCACGCGTGGCAGCCGGTCACCGGGCGCAGGCTGATCTTCGACGCCGCCGCGAACGTGTTCTTCTACGTGCCGCTCGGCGTGGTTTTGTTTGCAGCTCTAACGCGGCGGTTGCGTCCGGGGACGAGCGCCGCGGTCACACTCCTTGCGGCGGCCGCGCTCTCGGCATCCATGGAAATGGCACAGCTTTTCGTGCCGCACCGGGATTGCAGCGCCACGGACGTGCTGTTCAACCTGTCCGGGGCCGCGTTGGGGGTGTTGGCGGCGATGGCGCCCGCCGGACGCCTGCGGCCCGCCGTCCTCGCGCGGTTGCGGGGAGACTCGCCTGAAGCCGTGCTGCTGCTCGGCTGCTGGATGGTGGCGCATCTTTTTCCTTTGATCCCGGAAACGCATCGGTTGGTGCTGCTGGCGAAGGGGAAGGCACTCGCACACCCGGCAGGGTTCCAATGGATCGAGGCGGCCGTGGCCGCCACGGAGTGGCTCGCCGCCGCGCGCCTGGCGCGCCTTGCGGGAGGCTGCGGGCGTGTCCTTCTCCTGCTGCTGCTGGTGTTGCCCGCCAAAGTCTTCATGGCGGGCCGGACCGTGACCTGGCCGGAGCTGGCGGGGGCCATCGCGGGTCTGGCGCTTGTGGGGATCGCCGCCCGGCGGTGGGTTGCCCCGGCACTGCTCGCCGGCGCCGTGGTTCTGCGGGGACTGGAACCTTTTGCCTCCGGCGCAGCCCGCGCGGTGGTTCACTGGACGCCGTTCGAGGTTTTCATCGCGGGTAATTGGGACATGGCTTTCGCGATGCTGGCTCGCAAAGTCTTCTGGTACGGTGCGATCCTCTGGCTGTTCTGCGGCGCCGGCATGCGGCTGGCGGCGGCCACGGGCGCGCTGGCGGTGCTGCTGGCGGGAATCGAGGCGTGCCAGGTCTTTCTTCCGGGTCACGTGGTCGAAAGCACGGACCCGGTGCTGGCGGTGCTGATGGGATTGGTGTTCCTGTTCATGCGGAGGAAACAGAAGACGGCGGGGACACTCGCCCCGCCGCTTCAACCGTGACGAACCTTAGCGGCGCCGCCGGATTGCCTGACCCAAACCGAGCAGCACGGTTCCGAAGAGGAAAATTGCGGCCGGTTCGGGGACTTCGGGGACCAACGTTGCGCCGACCAGTCCGGTCATACCGTTTGAGCCGATAATATCGGCCGCGAAGTACACGTCATCGCTTCCTCCGTAGGACAGCACGGCAAAACTGCTCTCGGTCAGGCCGGGAGCCGTCACGTTGAAAGACAGCGGCCCCGGCTGGGCTCCGGCGCCTCCGCCCGCGCCTCCGCCGCCCCTCGCCCGCCCGTTCGGGCTCGGCGGCTTGGGGCAGCAGATGAGACCGTACTCGAAATACCCGAACCCATCCATGTGCAGCGAGCCGGCAGCCGGGCTCCACAGGGACCAACCAGCGGCGGCCGGGGTCGGCGGCGAAAGCACCGAGACCGAAACGTTCGGGTTGGGGTCTTTGAGGTTGAAAGCAAACGCCGCGGGAAAACCGGTATGTACGAATTTGAGTTCCGGAGTTTTCTGTGCCAGCGTTACGGTGATATTTACGATGTCATCGTCGACTTGGGTCACTTCGACAGTCCCATAGGGGCCGCCGCCGCAAGTGCCGCTGCAATGGTCGACATTCAGGGTGTACAGGTCTGCGAAAGCCGGAGCGGTGAATACACCCAGAGCCAGCAGCGCAAAAAGAGTGACGGTGATCGGGAACCTCATCCATTGCTCCTTCAAGTTATGCTCGGAACCGCGTTGATGCGCTTTTCGCAATTCTGCGGCCACTACCGAAAGCGGGCCAGGCCCATGAATCTAAAGGCCTAAACTAGCGCCGGGCAGTTTACATCTATTGCTTGCGGCAAACACTTCGGGCCGGATTGCCAAAGTTTCTCGCTGAGGGAAATTTTCCTCCGAGGACCTTCCGGCGCAGGAAGCGCATCTGCGGCTACGCTTAATGATAGCGGAGATTCGCGGGGTTTCCGGGGTACTGTCTCAAAACAGGAGTACGGGTACTCCCTCAGTTACAATCGTGATCCCTGCACGGGGGGACTCCCCGTCCCCAGGAGACACATTTGTTCCTCCGGGCATCGCCGGGAGCCAGTAGCGCGACCGGAGACGCCGGAGTCAGGATTGAGGAAAACAGCTACGATTTCGTGATCCCGCGGCGCAACTTCCAGCCGATGCCAAGCAGGGCCGTGCCGAACAGAAAGATTCCCGCAGGCTCGGGCACCGGTGGGATCGTCTCCCGCACCGACCACTCCTCAAAGCCGGCGTTCGATTCGTAGTCGCCCGGAGGCTTCCCGAATTGCGAGAACAGGGTCACGTACTTTCCGCCGGCTGCAAAGATGTCGTCGTCAAGCAAAAGCCGCATGTCGCCGGATCCGCTGCCGCTTTCGAGCGCATAGTTCAGAACGATCTCATCCTGAGCGTCGCCATCTGACATGCGGAACACTTCCGTGGCGTCCGCAAAACTGATGACTGCGGCTCTGGCGGGGGTTGCAGTCGCCTCCAGGAGGGTGAAGCCGCCCGCGCCGGGCATAGGAGTCTGCGATAGGAATACCTGGATCTGGTTCAAAGAGAGCGGGGATGGCGATGAGTTCTTATCTTGGTTGATGTCCAACAGGAACTCGACGTACCTGACGCCGTCCACCCACACAAAGGGCAGCTCAGAGAACGCCAGGGATCGAGTGTAGCCTTCGTCCCCGGGCGCCCCACTCCGTTTCGCGTCCAGCGGAGTCGGAGTCGCGTCCGTGTTGTAGCCTCTCTCATACTTCTTACGCTGGATCGTGAGGAACGGATCGATGACCCCCGTTCCAGTTGAGGGTGTGCCGAAAAGGGTCGCAAAATCCGTCTGGTAAACGGTATAAGCCCCCCCCATGGCGGCCACCGCCGAAGCGGAAGATTCATGAGTGGAAAGGTCCAGAATTGTTGCCCTCGACGTCGGGATCAGCACTAAGGCGGCCAGGAAGGGAAGCGCCACGCTTCTCATCTGCATACAGCTGTACCTCGCTGCCCCCTGCCCGAGCAGTTTCCCGGCCAAAGCAGCCCCCCTGGATCTATTGGGTTAGGTCCCGATCCGCAGGCTCCCGGAATCCGATTTTTGGCATCAAAGGAAAATTTGTGGAACTTGCCCCAAAATCCCTAAATGATATAGGGAGAAAACCTTAACCGCTGGAATGCGTCACGCAGATTGAGAATTATCCACCGCGCGGCGTGCCCGTTTGACCTTCTCATGTCACGAACTGGCGAGGTCGGTTTCAACGTTTCCGGTGCCAGCCACGGAGATGGAACGCAACGTGCGAGAACGTACCCTGGCATCGGCGATAGCGGGTGTGTGCGTCTGAGTCCGGCAGGCGAACCCAGGGCCGCAACGCCAGGGTCTTAGCGACAGTCGGACGTCAGCCGCGTCGTAGGGGAGGCGGCGCGGTGGAATCGCGTGGAGAGAAGAGTGCCGGCGGCGTCCGGCAAAACTCGGTAACCGCGAGCAACCCGGCTCAGGAGCCGTGCCAGGAGGCTGCCGGTGGCGAGGTAGTGCTTTCCCAGTGGCGCCGCAGAGCCGCCGACGTCCTGCTAGCTGCGGCTGCCATCGTCCACCTGCCCGCCGTTCTAATCGCTCTCTCCGGCTACGGCCCGCCGGCAAGTCCGCTCGTGAGAGCGCTTGCCGTCGTCAGCTACGCCGTCATCGCGGCTGCCGCCTCGTTACGCCGGGTTGACTACCGGATCCGCCTGCGCGCGTTCTACCTCTGCGGATACCTGGCGATAGCGACAATGAATCTCGTCTTCCCCCACAGCCCTTACGCGGAGGTCGCGCTTGTCACCTTGCCAGTCCTTGTCCTGCTGCTCTCCGGGCCGCGGCCGGCGAGGATAGCCACGCTTGCCTGCGCCCTGATCCTCGTCTTGAGCCCGTTTCTGCGGACTCTGCCCCCCGTGGTCCGGGTGCTGGGGATCGATACTTGGCGGGAGGCGGCGACGCCCGGAGAGATCCTCCTTCAGGTAAGCGCGCTCGGGGGATTCCTGTGCGCCCTGATGATCCTGCTGAAAACCTTTTACCGGTTTCTGCTGCATTCGTTGGACGCCCAATGCCGGGTGACCGCCGAGCTCCAGCAAGAGGCCATGGAACGGTCTGCTGCCCAACGGAGGATGCGGGAGGAGATGGCCGAGAGGCGGCGGCTCGAGTGCGAGGTCGCTGCCATTGGCGAGGCAGAGCGCCGCCGCCTCGGCCGGGAATTGCACGATGGCGTGTGCCAGGGGCTCACCGCCGCGCTGCTTTGCTGCCATGCCCTGGAGCGGAAACTGTCGCGAGGCGGGATGCTCAGCAGCGCGGATCTCGAGATGCTTTCGTCGCTGCTTGCGGAGATCATGGACGACACCCGGAAGATCGCTCTCGGGCTCTATGCTCTGGAACCGGACGGCGAAGCTCTTCCAACGGCCCTGCAAGAACTCGCGAAGCGGGTTCGGGAGACGGCGCCTGTGCAATGCGAGGTGTCCGCGGACCCTGATGTACGGGTGTCAGACCCGTTGACAGTGCAGCATCTTTACCGTATTGCCCAGGAAGCTCTGAGCAATGCCGTGCGGCACGCACACGCCAGCCGAATTGCGGTGGAGCTGCGAGGAACCGAAGACACGCTGAGTCTAAAGGTGGAAGACGATGGGATAGGCCTTCCACACGAGGTTCCGGCCGGCGGAATGGGCCTGCGGAACATGGCCCACCGGGCGCAGGCCCTGGAGGGCGAACTCACGGTGGCGCCCGCGGCCGGCGGCGGTACCCAAATTACGTGCCGCGTGCCGCGCCCGCCCTCAGGTTCAGCCGCCGGAGCGCAGTCACCGGAACCCCGCGCAGGCAAGAGAGGACCATGATCCAGTGGGTGTCGCGCCTCCAATCCGCATCTTGCTGGTGGACGACCATCCTGTGGTTCGTCAGGGTCTGGCAGTTCTCCTGCGTTCGGAGGACATAGGGCTGCCCGTGGAGGCTGGTGGACTGGCCGATGCCCTGGCGCACGTGGAGGAGCACCGGCCCGATCTGGCGATCGTGGACCTGTCGCTGGAGGGCGAGGATGGTCTCCCGTTGGTAGCCGATCTGCACAAGCGCGCCGTGCCTGTGCTGGTCTATTCCATGCACGGCGACTTGCATCGAGTTGTCGACGCATTTTCCGCCGGAGCGCTCGGATACGTTACCAAGCGGGAACTTGCCAGTGTGGTATTGCAAGCGATTCGAGAAGTGATGGCTGGCCGCCGGTTTGTCAGCCCCGGTGCAGCCGCCGCGCTTTTGGAGACTGTCACGGCATCGCGCGACGATACCAGCGTGGACAAGTTGAGCCCAAGGGAGCGGGCGGTTTATGAGCTTCTGGGACGGGGGGACGGCCCCTCCGCTATTGCGGCCGCCTTACACATCAGCCCCCACACCGTCGAATCCTACTTCGAGCGCATCTTGGTCAAGTTGAGTGTGAACGGAATGCAGGAACTCCGGCGACACGCCGCCCGGCACCAGCAGAAGCGGAGACGGTAGGCCAGGCGGTTTCACGGTTTGGGAATTTCCCTGAGTTCGGTGTGGTGGAATGCCCCCACGTGCAGCCGGGTAAACTCACCAAGTACGTTGCCAGGAAGACTCACCGCAGACAAAGCTGAGTTGAAAACCAGACAATCATCTCACTGGCGGTAGGCTGACCGGCAGGAGAGATCTGCGGAAAGGCATCCTCCGGCAAGGGCGAACGGACACCAGTGCCGGAGACTCAGTTAAGAGGAGCGACTAAAATGAAACTTCATGTAGCGGTGGTGGTGTGTCTGCTGGTCCTGGGGGCATTTGCCGGTCCAGCATCTGCGACTCTGTACACCCTAAATGACGACAACTGCACCGGTGGCTGTGGTGGAGGCCCGTTTGGGACAGTCGAGGTGACCCAAAACGGCGCCAACACCGTCCATGTCGTAGTAACACTTGAGCCCGATGTCCTCGGATTCGCTGTGGGTGGAAACGAAAAGCTTGCGTTTTGGTTCAACATTGCCGGGAGCCCTACGATCAAAATCCCTAACCCGCCGAGTGGTTGGGCACTGTACAACGACGGAGTGGCAGGACAACGTCAAATCGATGGTTACGGATCTTTCGACTATGGACTCGCGGCTACCGGTCACGGTGCCTCAAACCCACTGCCCAGTCCGCTGATTTTTGACGTGCAGGCCCCAGGTCTGACTTTTGGGATGTTTGCGGACCTGTCCACCGAGCCCCCAAATGGGTACGAAAGCGCGTTTTTCGCGGCTCACATTGCGGTATCAAACACCAGTGGTCAGACTGTCACCGGACCTGTCGGAGCTACGGGTCCTGGTAGTGAGGTTCCCGAACCTGCCACCATCTTTCTGTTTGGATCTGTATTGCTCGGTGCCGGCTGGGGAGTGCGCCGCCGGTTCGATTCGAAGTGAGTGATGGCGAAGCCCGGCGGAGCCTCTGCGCGGTGGCGAGGCTCCGCCCGCTGCCATCGGTGGTAGGTATGCAACCCCGGTGCGACAACCGAGCGCTTACCGGCTTTGACGAACTTCGGATCTGGGGCAGTCAGGGGCACGCCGGGGCGCAGTTCGCACTCGGCCTTGCCTACGCCGAAGGCAACGGTGTTTCGCAGGACTACGCTGAAGCCGCGAAGTGGTACCGGCTGGCTGCAACAAGGAGACACGCGGGTGCCCAGTTAAACCTGGGCGTGCTGTTCGCCGAGGGCCAGGGTGTTCGGCAGGACTACCAGGAAGCCGCCAAGTGGTACCGCCTCGCGGCGAAGCAAGGAAACGCTGGAGGGCAGTTTAACCTCGGCCTGATGTACCTCCAGGGTCAGGGTGTCCCGCAGGACTACTCCAAAGCGGTCAAGTGGCTTCGCCTGGCGGCAGCGCAAGGAGAGGTACACGCTCAGTTCAACCTTGGCGTAATGTACATCCGGGGTGAGGGCGTCCCTCCAGACTATGTTCAAGCGCACATGTGGTTCAATCTGGCGGCCGCAGGAGGGAACGCTCATGCTCGCGAAGGCCGGGCGCTCGCAGCAAGCCTGTTAACACCCGGTGAGATCGCCGAAGCACAGCGTCTCGCCCGGCTGCGGCAGCCGAGAAAGCGGCCGTCAACCGTTCAGGAGGGCTGCGCTGGGCAAACCTCGCAGGTCGCGTTCCGGGTTGGTGATTGGAGCGTCATCTGCGACCTGAGACAATCGTCTTGCGGTGCGCGCTCATGCGCGGCGACCGGGCTGCGCTAACGGCGCCAAGCAGGACGATTTCCCGCGCGGCGCTTGCCGGCGAAGATCAAGGCGCCGCCACCGAGGATCAGGACCAGCGAACCCGGCTCGGGGACCTCGCCCGTCATGGCAACGTCCTCATTGATGCCCATCAGGAACGAACTTCCAGGGGCCACGGTCTGCCTCCACTGGAAGGCTGACGTCACGTCGCCGGACGCCGTCTCCATGCCCGAGCTGGGCAGGTCGGTGGCCACGCCGTCATTCAGGCTCGTCAGGGTGTTGGAGTAGAGGTTGGCCTCGCGGCCGACTACTGTCGAGGGGAACGTCGCGGTGATGTACACCTCGCCCGATGTGCCGTTCTGGTAGAAAGTCTTGGCGGCAGGCAAATACGAAACCTGGTTGGTCCCGCCGAACAGGAAATGGGAATAGGCGAAGACGTTCAGCGTCAGGGGTGCCTCGTTATTGTTGGTCCAGTTGAGCGACTGCTGGAGCGTCGCCGTGGGACCCATCGAAAAGAGGCTGATATCCAGCGTCAGCGCCAGGCCCACGGCCACGTCGGTGTAGTTCGAGACCACCCGGTTTGTCCCGTAAAGCTGGCGATTGACAAAAGTCATCGAATCGATGGAGCGTTCGGGCCCCGTGGAGCCGAGCCGGTACCAATACCACTGCTGCTGGAGAACGTTGATGCCTTCCACGTTCCACGAAAAGATGCCCGCCTGGCTGGTGAGATTGATGTCTACCGTGTCGCCGCCGGCCATCAGCGTCTCCGCGACGCACGAAGCACCGCTCCATAGCAGGAGTGCCGGCACGCAATAAACAAGTCTACGCATCTTATCCCTTACGCCGCTCTGGTCGCGTGAAGCGGACGTACCACTGCCTGCGACTCTACACTACACTGCTACGGGTCGTGAGTCAACAGAAATCGACCCTAAGTAGTACTATTCCCTTGAGGTTAGCGCGGCAGGCGACGCCTGCGCCAGGCGGTATAAATCGCGGCGCACGACGCCAGAAGAACGAAGGCCCCCGGCTCCGGTACCGGTACGGGCGCCGGCGGATCGCTGATGTTCAGGTTCTTATCGATGACGAGAACGCCGCTCCTGGGCCGCAGAACTTTGTCCCACTGGAAGGCCCAGGTGGCATTCCCCCTGGCGAAATCGTTGTCGTTGAGCGTAGTCGGCTGATCGTCGTTCAACCGGTCCAGAGTTTGCGGAAAGACTCCGGCTTCGTGGTGGGTCAGGCTTAACGTGTTCACGATGGTCTCGTCCAGGAAGAACGACAGGTCTCCCTGACCGGTCTGCTGCACGGTATTGTCGCTGAGGAACTGGGTAGTATCGTTTCCCTGGCTGAACCGGATGTTGGAGTACTGGAAGAAGCTCACCGGCAGGTAGGCGCTCGACTTGTTGAGGATGGAGATGTGCTCGTTGAGCGCGGATACCTTGCTGTTCGGTTGCCCGCCCACCAGCGTGAAATTCATCTGAATGTCATAGGTGGGGGAACTGTAAACAGCCGTAGCGGCGTCGGTCACCCCAGGGGACATGGAATGCAGCGGGGCAACCACCGGTATTTCGCGCGTGTCCCCGCCGACGCGGATCCAGAACCACTGCTGGAACATGACCTCTTCGCCGTCGATGGTCCACGAGTACACGCCGCGCTGGCTATGGGGATCGACGGCGATGCTGGAATTATTGCTTGTCAGAGTGAAGGTGTCCGCGCCCAGCGGACCCGCCACCGCGAGCAAAATCAGCGTTAGTGCGCTCAACACTCTGGTCAAGGGCCGATCCTTTCCTCTTCAGACGGTGGATTGCAATTCATTTTCCAATCGGAAAAATCCGGCGCAAGGGGTAGGTTTTTCAGCAAGCATTCCGGGTTTCGAGCGCACCGGCCCAATGCTGGAGTGGCGGAACTTTGGGAAAATGTTCCGAACCGTGGTACCAGGACCGGGGGTGGCGGTTCTCCGGGAAAATGCATGAGAAACAAGGGTGTTTTATCTCGATCCCGACCTCCGAACAGCGTATACTGTCTGGGTACCCGAAACCTATGCTTACACATGTGAAGGCTCTGGGGGTGATTTATATTGTGCTCGGCGCCCTGGGAATTCTGGGAGCGCTTGTGGTTTTGTTTTTCTTCGGCGGCATGGCCGCGCTGGCTGGCTCCGCGCCGGACGCGGACGCCCGTTACGCCATCCCCATCCTGGGCGGGCTGGGGGTGTTCGTGTTTCTCATCGTGCTGGTGATGTCGGTGCCCGCGGTGATCGCCGGAATCGGCCTGCTGCAACTGCGGTCGTGGGCGCGCGTTCTGGGAATTGTGATGAGCGCGCTGAACCTTATGAACATCCCTATCGGCACAGCCATAGGGCTGTACGGCCTGTGGGTGTTGCTCAACCGCGAATCGGAGACGCTGTTCGCCCGCTAGCGGTTTGCCGACGCCGCTCCGGTCCACGCCGGAGCGATTTCGGCCACGAACGCTTCGAACCGCCGCGGCTCGTGCCGGAGCACGCGCGTCTGAAGCGCGAGTTCATCGGACGTGGCCTTCAGGCCCGCCGTCTGGAAGTATTGGTACATGATCCGGAAGTCGCGCACCAGCCATTCGGGGAGGAAGCCGCGGACGAGCGCGGCGAAGGCGTCCAGATCGTCGCCGGCGTAGTGCACCGGGCGGCCCAGCAGCCGGGCATAGACGGCAGCGGTGGAATCGCCCGTAAGCACCTCGGGCCCCACCAGCGGATACGTCTTGCCTTCGTGTCCGGGTTGGGTGAGGGCATTGACGGCGGCGTCGGCGATATCGCGGACGTCCACGCGGCTGATGCCCACGTTGCCGATGGGCTGCGGATAGACGCCCTGGCGCACGATGGCTTCGCGGAACCAGAAGTCGTTTTGGTAAAAGTTGTTCGGCTGGAGAAGGGTCCATTCCATGCCGGACTCGCGCAGCGCCTGCTCCACGGGATACTTGGTGCTGAAGTGGGGGATGTGGGGCGCCTCGTCCACGCGGTGGACAGACATGTAAACCATGCGGCGGACGCCAGCCTCGCGCGCGGCCTCGACCGCGTTGACGCCGCGCTCGCTTTCATCCTGGCTCAGCGGGGTGATCAGGAATACCGAATCCACGCCGCGGAACGCTTCCCGCAGCGACCCCGGGCGGGCCGTATCGCCGATGGCCGGTTCCACCCCTTGAGGGAGTTCGCGGGCCTTGTGGGCGTCGCGCGTGAGCACACGTACAGCGGCTCCGCGCGAAAGCAGATTGCTTACCGTCCGGCTGCCGACGGTTCCAGTGCCTCCGATAACGAGCGTTCGCATTTTACCTCCGGGGATAGGATGCACCGAAGGCGGCGGACGCTGCGTTAATCTATGGGCGCCAGTTCAGCCATTCCCCCTTGGTGAGGGGTTCCCACTCGAGGTTTTCGGGCACCGGCGTGTCGTCGTTGCGGATCTGGTGCACGTAGTCGGCCGCGCAGGCGATGGCGTGCGCCTTGGCCTTGGCTTCGGTGAACTGCCGGGCGCCGTGGATGCACACCCCGGGGCCTTGCAGCATGACTTTCCACTCGTCAAAATCGGCGGCCACCACCAGGGTGAGATCCTTGTAGGCGGCCTTGAATCCGTTGGCGGCGCGGAACATAATTACTCCGTTTCGGGTGCTGTTGTCCGGTTGAGTATACCTTAAACGGAACCGGCGGGGAAAGGTGTTTCTACGCTCAAAAACGCAGGGGCCGGGCAATGCCGTGCAGTAGAATGGGGAAAAGTGCAATACGACCTGATTGTGATTGGCAGCGGCCCAGGCGGCTACTCGGCGGCGGTACGCGCGGGCCAGTTCGGACTGAAGACCGCCCTCGTCGAAAGGCAGCCGCGGCTGGGGGGCACGTGCCTCCTGGTGGGGTGTATTCCGACCAAGGCCCTGCTGCATACGGCCGACGTCTGGGAGCACTTCCTGAATCCGGAGCAGGAGGGCATCCGCTGCACGGACCCGGTGCTCGACTACCCCAAGGTGGTGGACCGCAAGGACAAGATCGTGGCCAAGCACTCCAAGGGCGTCGAGTTCCTGATGCGGAAGAATAAGGTAGAGGTCATCCGCGGCACGGCGGCGCTGAAGGGCGGCGGAAGGGTCGAGGTAGAGGGCAAGACGCTCGAGGCGCGCAACATTATCTTGGCGACCGGCTCGGAAGCGCGCATGCTGCCGGGCTTGCAGCCCGATCCCGAGACCATCCTGACGAACGTGGAAATCCTGAACCTGACGGCGGTGCCGAAGTCCATCATCATCGTCGGCGCGGGAGCGGTGGGTGTGGAGTTCGCCTCCATCTTCAAGCGCTTCGGCAGCCAGGTGACGGTGCTGGAGATGCTGCCGCGCGCGGTGCCGGTGGAGGATGAGGAGATCTCCAAGGAACTCGAGCGCGCCTTCCGCAAGCAGAAGATCCGGGTGGAAACGGGCGCGCGCGCCGAGAACATCCGCAAGGAATCCGGCGGCGTGAAGCTCTCCGTAACGCTGGCCAACGGCAAGCAGGAAGAACTGGCGGCGGAAAAGCTCCTGGTGGCGGTGGGCCGCAAGCCCAACACCGGGAACGTGGGGCTGGAAAACACGCGCGCGCAACTGGAGCGAGGCTACGTGAAGGTGGACGGCAACCAGCGCACCGCCGAGCCGGGGCTCTATGCCATCGGCGACGTGGTGGCGGGCACGCCGCAACTGGCGCACGTAGCCGCCATGGAAGGCATGATCGCGGTGGCGCACATGGCGGGCAAGCCCACACAGCCCATCAACAAGAACCGCATTCCGGGCGCGACGTATACGGAGCCGGGCATCGGCAGCGTGGGCATGACGGAGGCGCAGGCGCGGGCGGCGGGCCACGAGGTGAAGGTCGGCAGGTTCCCCTTCGCCGCCAACAGCCGCGCCACCATTCTGGGCCGCCATGAGGGCTTCGTGAAGGTGGTGGCGGACGCGCGGCTCGGGGAAATTTTGGGCGTGCACATCATCGGGCCATCGGCCTACGAGCTGATCTCCGAGGCGGTGGCCGCCATGGAGGCGGAAGCCACGGTGGAGACCATGATGCACACCATCCACGCGCATCCCACGCTGTACGAGGCGATGGGCGAAGCCTTCAACGCGGTGTACGGTCTGGCGATCAATGCGTAAGTGCGAGGTGCGCAAGCTGGGCCGCATCGGCTACGCCGAGGCGCTGGAGTTGCAGGCGCGGCTGGCCGGCGAGCGCAAGCAGGGGCTCATACCGGACCAGCTTCTGCTGCTCGAGCATCCGCACGTGATCACCCTGGGGCGCAACGGCGATATGAAGCACGTGCTGGCGCCCGCGACGGTGCTGGAACGCGCCGGGGTGTCCTTTTTCCCCACCGACAGAGGCGGCGACGCGACTTATCACGGGCCGGGGCAACTGGTGGGCTATCCGATTTTCGACTTGCGGGATTGGAAGCGCGACGTGGTGGCCTACGTGCGCGGCGTGGAGGAAGCGCTGATCGGCGCGCTGGCCGAATACGGAATCGCGGCGGGCCGCGTGCCCAGCCTCACCGGCGTGTGGGTGGAGGGGAAGAAGATCGCCGCCATCGGGGTGCACATCAGCCGGTGGGTGACCTCCCACGGCTTCGCGCTGAACGTGAATACGGATTTGAACTATTTCCAGTACATCGTGCCGTGCGGGCTGACCCGGCCGGTGGTTTCCATGGCCGGACTCGGAGTGCAAACCACGGTTGCGGAGGTCTCCGGACGGGTGGCCCGGCACTTCGGCCGCGTATTCGATTGCGAACTGACAGTTGCGGAGGAATCGAGATGATAGACGTGGTGATGCCCCAGATGGGGGAAAGCATCGTCGAAGGGACGCTGACCCGGTGGCTGAAGAAGCCGGGCGAGAGGGTGGAGCGCGACGAGCCGCTGTTTGAGATTTCGACGGACAAGGTGGACACGGAGATCCCGGCGCCCGCCGCGGGCACGCTGGCGCAAACGCTGGTGGAGGAAGGCAAGACGGTGGCGATCAACACCGTGGTGGCGCGCATCGACGACGGCGGAAAGCCTCAGCCGGCGGCGGCCGTGCCGGTGGCGGCGCCCGTCGCCGAGGCGGTGGAGGAGCCCGAACCGGCGGCGGAGCCGGAGCAGCCCGCGGCCGAGCCCTCCGGGCCGATTTCGCCGCTGGTGCGCCGCATGGCGCGCGAGCACAACCTGGACTTGAGCCAGATTCGCGGCTCGGGCGCCGGCGGACGCATCACCAAGCAGGACGTGGAGCAGTACCTGGCGCAGAAGCCCGCGGCTCCGGCGGCGCCGGCGCCTCCGCCCCCGCCGCCCGCTCCGGCCGCCGCTCCCCCTGCGGCGGCGCCCGTGCCCGGCGCGGCGCCGCGCACCCGCACCGAGCCCATGAGCACCATACGGGCCAAGATCGCCGAGCACATGGTGCTGAGCCGCCGCACCTCCGCGCACGTCACCACGGTCCACAGGGTGGATATGACCAAAGTGGTGCGGATGCGGGAGAAGCACAAGGCGGACTTCCAGTCGCGGTACGGCTTCGCGTTGACCTACCTGCCGTTCGTCACGCGGGCCTGCGTGGAGGCGCTGCGGGCGTTCCCCCTGGTGAACGCATCCATTGACGGCCGCAACATCGTTTACCACACCGACATCAACATCGGGATTGCGGTGGCGCTGGAGAACGGGCTGATCGTGCCAGTGATCCGCAACGCCGATGAGAAGAACGTGGTGGGGTTGCAGCGCGCCATCGTGGACCTGGCGGCGCGCGCGCGCTCGCGGCAGTTGAAGCCGGACGAGGTGGCGGGCGGCACGTTCTCCATCACCAACTTCGGCGGCTACGGGAGCGTGATCGCCACGCCGGTGATCAACCAGCCGCAAGTGGCGATCCTCGGGGTGGGCGCCGTGGAGAAGGCGCCCGTGGTGATCGACGACGCCATCGCCATACGCTCGGTGTGCTATCTCTCGCTGAGTTTCGACCACCGGCTGATCGACGGCGCGCTGGCGGACCAGTTCACGGCCCGGGTGAAATCGGTGCTGGAGAACTGGGCCGAGGAGCTGTAAATGAGAATCGCGGCGGCGTGGCTGGTTGCGGGAACGCTGCTGGCGCAATCGCGGGCGCCCGCGCCGCCCAAGCCGGAGCTGTTGTGGCCCGGCGGCGCGCCGGGCGCGGTGGGGGCGGACGACGCCGATAAGCCATCGATCACGCCCTACCTGCCGCCGGAGGACCGGCGCGTGGGGACCGCCGTGGTGGTGTGTCCGGGTGGCGGATACGGGCACCTGGCGATGGACCACGAGGGCGACCAGATCGCCCGCTGGCTGAATTCGCTGGGGGTGGCGGCGTTCGTGCTGAAGTACCGGCTCGCGCCGCGCTATCGCCATCCCGCGCCGCTCGAGGACGCACGGCGCGCCATCCGCGCCGTGCGTTACCGCGCGCGCGATTTCGGAGTGGAGCCGCACCGCATCGGCATCTGGGGGTTTTCGGCGGGCGGCCACCTGGCCAGCACGGCGGCAACGCACTTCGACGACGGAACGGGCGAGGCTGAGGACCCGGTGGAGAGGATCGGCAGCCGACCGGATTTCCTGATTCTGGCTTACCCGGTGATCACGTTTACCGAGCCGGTGATGCACAAGGGATCAAGGCGCAACCTGATCGGCGAAAACCCGGACGCGAAGCTCGTGGAGAACCTCTCCAACGAGCGGCAGGTGACCACGCGCACGCCGCCCACGTTCCTGTTCCACACCAACGCGGACACGGGCGTGCCGCCGGAGAACAGCGTGCTGTTCTACCTGGCGCTGAGGAGGGCCGGCGTGCCGGCGGAGATGCACATTTACGAGCGCGGCCCGCACGGGGTGGGGCTGGCGGCGACGAACGCAACGCTCGGCACGTGGACGGGGCGCCTGGCGGACTGGCTGCGGGGGCGGGGTTTGCTGAGGTAGGGAGGCGGGCGACCTTTGCGCCCGTGCCACCGCTCCTCGATTCCGGCCGTTCACCCTCCTGGCGGCATCAGGTCCGCAGGATCGCGGCGGAATCCCAAACGGCTCTCTCCAGCACTTCGACGTGGGCGGCGCTGAACTGCTTCCGGGCGTCCTCAAGCGGCAGCGTCCGCCCCGCCCCGTCCACCGGGCCCGCGAGCACGACCCGGCGCGGCGCCATGGAGGCGATGATCTCAGGGAGGTCCGTGTGCAGCAGAAGCTTGGGAACGAAGTTGCTGAACGGATGGTTGTAGTCCTGCGTATCCACGATGCTTTGGAACGAAGCCAGCCCTCCGGCCAGATAGAGCCCGGAGACGGAAGGCTCGAGCGCCGAGGCGAACAGCGCCGCAACCGAGCTCGTGCCGCGTGCTGCGATGATCAGCCGCTTGCCGCCGAGGTCCTGACGCAAGCGCAATGCCTGAACGACGGCAAGCAGGTCGGTGACGCGCTGGCCAACCAGCGGCTTTCCGAAAATCAGCGACGACCAGCTCCACATTTCGTCGTTGGCGTGTTCCCGGGCGTTGCGGGCGGCGTGGCGGCCGAACTCCGGAGCAAGGTCCCCTATGCCGCGCAGGTCCGGGGCGCACACCGCGCAGCCCTCCGATGCCAGCCTGTCATACAGTTCATTCTCATGCCAGGAGGCGCGGCCGGAGGGCTCCAGCAGCACCGCCGCGGATTTCAAGCGCGCGGCATCTTTCGGCAGAAACAGCCACGCGGGGATCCACACCCCGGGGGCGGCCGCAAACTCCAGCACTTCGATCCGGGTGTTGAGATACGAGGCGCGCGAGAGTATCGCAGCCGGCTGCTTTGGAGGCCGGTCCAGAGCCAGCAGGCTGTCGAGCGGCGCCGGGCTCCTCACCACGGTCCGTTTCCGGTTCAGCGAGAATGGCGTCTCGCCATGGAACGACTGCGTCACGTTGCCGCTTCCGGAGACGAACAGGTCCTGCTCGCGCTCGACCACGGTGGGCGGTTCCTTTTCCACCGGGGCCGCGTCGCCCTTGAGCCAGCGGCCGAACCAGTTATAGATCTGCAAGCGCATGTCGTAAGCCAGGCCGTGCGGGAGAGGGGTCCCGAACCACGCCAACCGGCCGGCGTGCCCGAGCCTGCGATAGACCTGCTTTAGCTTTCGATACTCTTCGGTGCCACTGGAAATGTAGTTCGGCGAGTAAGTGCCGAAGAAGTCCTTGTCGCTGGCGAGGATCAGCAGCGGCTTGGGCGCCAGCGGGTATAACAAGTCCCAGCGGTCGAAACCCGCGGGACCGGATGCGACAAAATTCTGCTCCGCGTCATCGGTCGATCCCGGCGGGTTGAAATCGGCGCATGCGACGTTCTCGGTGATGCCGCAGGCAACGGCCGCGGCGGCGAGCCGGGGGTCCACGGCCGCGAGCAGCATGGTATTGGTTCCGCCGCCGGACTGCCCGGTGGAGGCCAGCCGTTTGGGGTCGACCAGCGGGTGGGAGGCCAGGTAGTCAAGGCTGCGCACCGAGTCCCAGGTTTGGAGCCGGGTGCTGGTGTGCCCCTTGAGCAGCATCTGCCGGCCGGGCCGCGTGTGTTCCTCGTCGGCGCCCAGCCGGCTCCGGGAAGGGGTGGATCCGGGGTAATAAGTGCGCTCGCCCTGCCCCATCGGGTCGAAACCGAGGACCAGGTACCCGAGCCGCACCAGTCCCTGGCAACAACGCTGGTAGAGATCGCCCGCCTTGCCGTTGGTGGTGTGGCCCATCTGGAAGAGCACGCCGGGGTAGGGCGGGCGCCCGGTGGTGGGTACCCAAAGGTTCGCGGAGATGTACAGGCCGGGCTGGCTTTCGTAGACGACCTTCTCGATACGGTACCCTTCGCGTTCCAACGTCCCCACCGTCCGGGCGTTCAGAGGCGTGCGTTCCGGCATCCCGCCGACCAGCTTCCAGAAAGTTTCCGTCACCCACGCCTGTCTCTTGCGGATGGCCGCCGGCGTGGTGAGCTTGGCGATTTCCGCGTTACGCAGCCGGTAGGCCTCGCCCGCGAGCGCGCGCACGTAATCGGGGAGGCAGCGGGAGTAGTCGCGGTACAGCACCGACGGGCCGTCGCCTTGAGCCGCTCGCGCGCGTCCGGCCAGCGCCGCGCCGCAAGCCAGGGAGAGCATGTTTCGTCTGGTCAGCATGTCATTGATGGCTTACAATAGCCGAGGCATTCGAGCCATGTCAACGGTGAGGCCAAGACGATGAAGCAGATTTTCAGGCGCAGCTTTTTCAAGGGCGTATTCAGCGGACTCGCTCTTTCCGCGCGCGGCGGGGCCGCCCCCGGTCCGGCGGCGCAAACCAAGACTCGCCGCATGGACGAGATGACCAGCCGCGAGATCGAGTTCTATCTGAAGGACGGGGGCGACCTGGCCTTCGTGCCGTTCGGGCCGGTCAGCGGCCACGGCGCCTTTATACCCGTGGGCATGCACGCGCATTGGGCTGCCGCGCTCAGCGTGTTGATGGCGGAGAAGGCCAACGGACTGGTTTTCCCCCCTACCTTCACTTGCTTTGCCGGAGCCACACGCACCTTCCGCGGCACGGTTTCCTTTCCCGTGTCCGAACAGGTTGGGATCTTGAAACGGATCGCGAGTACGCTCCACGCCGCGGGTTTCAAGCGCACCGTGCTGGTGGCCGGAACCAACCCCGAGGATACCGGAGGCATTATCGCGGCCCGGTCCCTGTTTGATGAAACCGAGACGCCGTACTTCTATCTGCAAGGTTCCCGCCTTCTTGAGGCGCCGCAGATCAGGGCGATGTATCAGGGCTATCCCGGCAACTTCGGCGAGACCCTGATCGAACTTGCCAGCCTCCGCATTCTGGGGCGCGAGCGCCCCATCCCACTGGCGAACTGGGCCAAAGAGATCAAACCGGACGATGGCGGCGACCAGCCTTCAGCCATCGCGGCGGACATGAGGGCGATGAGACGATTCGGCGCCGTGGGATGGCGTTATTTCGAGGAGAAGAATCACGGCAACCATGGCACCGCAGGGATCGTTTTCAAAGGCCGGTCCGATATCGATCTGGCCGTAGACGTTCTGCACAAGTGCGCGGAGTTGGCGCTGCCGGCGCTGGAGAGCTTCGCCCGTTACCGGCAGTGGCTTGCCGAACACCCGATGCAATACATCCAGGCCACGGACCGCCTGGAGGAGAAATAGCGCGGCGTTACCGCCCGCCTCCGGGGCGCTGCATGAAGTACACGAGTTGACTGGAAGCCTGAAAGGCCCAGTTGAAGGCCCGCGCCGTCTGGTTGAAATCCTTATCGAGCGCCACCGAAAACAGCGTTTCGAAGCGCTTACGGTACGCCGCACGGCGCGCGGGATCCGGACTGAAGTAATAGCCCATGGCGAACTGGTAAGCCATCTCGGTGTTGTGACGCGTCATGTCGCCTTGAATTGTCGAAGGCAGTTCTCCCGGCTCCCCGGCATAGCAGTTGATTACGTAGTAAGCGCTTCTGCCGTCCGGCTGTAGGCCTTTGCGATCCAGAAAATCGCACCACTTTACGACCATTTCAGGGATCCGCGCGTCGCCCGTGAGGGTCCAATAGTGGAACATGGGATCGAGGAGAATCGCCATCATCCAGGCGGAGGTCGCCCCCTTGAATTTGGCCTCCCTGGCTTCGTACTCGGCCCAGTTCTGGCGGAGCGAACCGTCGGGCGGGCGCCCGTCCGGGGGCTGCCGCTGGTGGGAATACAGCGCATCGGCGTAAGAACGGGCCCTGTTCCAGTAGACCGTGTCGCCGGTCAGTTCCCATCCGTGCAGCATCCCCAGAAACCCGTAGCCCTCATGCCGCGGAGTCCAGAAGCCGCCGCGGTAGACGGGGTCCCAGGTGAGCAGAAGCCTGGCCATGATCTTGCCGGCTTCGAGTGCGCGCTCGTCGCCGGTCAGCAGGTAATGGATGTGCTGGGCGCGCGGATACACGTATTTGAGATCGGCGCTGCCCTTGGGGACAAACGCCCCGGCGTTGGGCCCTTCCATGCGGCTGTGCAAGCGCACAAAGTGCGCCGCCTGGTACGCCGCTTCGGCAAACTTCCGCTCTCCTGTGCGCGCATACATCTTGTACCAGCAGGTTGTCCGGTCGAAGAGCCAGTGATCATACTGGCTGCTCGCAATGTACTTCAGCGAGCCCGGAAAGTTGCGCTCAACCAGGGCGTCGTAAGCCGCGTAGGCTCCCGATTCCGAAGCCGGCACTTGCGGGCCAACCAGCCAGGAGTCGCAGAGCCATTTGGCAGGCACTAAGGCCAGGACACGCGGTCCTTTCAGCCCATCGGGCTCGATCAGGGTATCGGCGACCCTGAGAAAGTGCGGGACCGTCTTAGTACGTGCTCTTCCGAAGCTTACCTTGACCTGCTGCGTTGTCTGGCCGCGAAAATCCGCCTGGAATTGGATCTGCACCGAGCGAATGGACCCCTGCTTGCCGTCGATGCGCCAGGGTTCGAGGGAGCGCACCGCCGCCGGGATCTCGGCGCCGCGGCCGTCATACACACGGACCAGGCTGGCGTCCCAAAGAAATCCAGGGGGGAGCGGGAGACCGAAGTTCACCGTTTCGGCGCCGAGGTCCGGCGCACGCCCGGCGAGCGAGATCGTAACCTCGCGCGGCGGCCTGGCCGGGCTGGGGCGATCCACGGCCCAGGCGTTTCCAATGGGAAGCAGCGAGAGTACCGCAAGAGACCACGTGCGCGTTGCCATTCAGGTCCTCCGCAGTCCATGCTACACCGGCGCAGTCCGTGCCGGTGTCGGTGTCGTTAGTTTGTCAAGATGTCCGGTTTTATTAGCACGTGAATTGTCCGCTTTG
>JBHGBM010000058.1:0-36254 GCA_041946965.1 Bryobacteraceae bacterium | reverse complement strand
GACATCATCAAGGAAGTCAAACGCCATTCCTTCTACCTGAAGCCGGGAGAAAAGAAGCGGGCCAAGCAGGCGCTGGCCCGGAAGCGAAACCGGAAGAAAACACGCCGGGAAGTTGAGTGACCTAGCGGGCGGGGCGACGGACGCTCCGCCCGCTCCAACCATCGGAGACCTGTCCTACCAGGGCGCGGAGTACCTATGCCGGAGTTCCAGGACCGCATTCTCACATGCACTGAGTGCGGAGCAGAGTTCGTGTTCACCGCGGGGGAGCAGCACTTCTACCACGACAAGAATTTCAAGAACGAGCCCAAGCGCTGCAAGGCCTGCAAGAGCAAGCGGCAGGGAGGAGGAGGCGCCGGGCCCGCGGCGCACTCAAAGGTCGAGACCCTGACCGTCTGCTCGCAGTGCGGAAGGCAGACCACCGTCCCCTTCAAACCCACCCAGGGCCGTCCAGTCTATTGCCGGGAGTGCTTTTTACAACGTAAAGGCGCAGCCGCAACCGCCGGATAGATTCTACGACACACCGGAATATACCGGACAGGGCGTTACTGCGACCCTGCGCGTCCGATTTGTTTTCATCTGCTTGCATCTGCGGTGAAATCCTTGATTTTTCCGGCCGCAGAGGAACGCAGATGCACGCAGATAAGGCCCTTATTGTTTCCGTTCCCGCCGCCGTTTTGCCCACCCCTCTTTGAGCACCTGCCGGGCGCGCCCCAGGGCCAGGGCGTCCGGGGGGACCGGGTCGGTGACCACCGAGGCCGCCGCCACATATGCCCCGTCGCCGATCTCGATGGGCGCCACCAGGGTGGCGTTGCTGCCGATGAAAGCGGCGTCGCCGATGCGGGTGCCGTGCTTGCGCTCGCCATCGTAATTGCACGTGATGGCGCCCGCGCCGATGTTGGCCCCGGCGCCGATTTCGGAGTCCCCCAGGTAAGCGAGGTGCATGGCCTTGCTGCCCGCGCCGAGGCGGGTCTTTTTCAGTTCGACGAAATTGCCGACACGCGCGCCCTCGCCCACGTGGCTGTTCATGCGCAGCCGCGCGTAGGGTCCCGCGTGCGCGCCCTTTTCCAGGCGGCAGCCGGCGATGGAAGTGAACGGGAAGACCTCCACCTCGTCCGCCAGCACCGCGTCCCGCAAGATCGAGCAGGCGCCGATGCGGCAGTTCTCGCCGATGACGGAGTCCCCCAGGATCTGCGCGAACGGCTCCACCACGGTGTCCATCCCGATACGCACACCGCTGTCCACGGTTACGGTTTCAGGCTTGCGCACCGTCACGCCCGCCAGCATCAACTCGCGCACCTTGCGATCGCGCAGGATGCGGTCCACCTGGGCCAGTTCCTCGCGGGTGTTGATCCCCAGCACCTCGGACGCCTCCTCGACGCACAGCGTCTGGACGCATTGGCCGGCGCCGAGCGCCAGGCCCACCACATCCGTGAGGTAATATTCGCGTGCGGGGTTATCCGGACGGATCTCGAACAGGTGCTTCCAGAACACGTCCGCGCGCCAGCAGTAGAGGCCCATGTTGGCCTCCCGCACCTGCAACTGCTGGGGAGTGGCGGCCTTCTGCTCGACGATAGCGATCACGCGCCCCGCACCGTCGCGCAGGACGCGGCCGTATCCGGTGGGATCGTCCATCATGGCGGTGATGAAGACGCCCGCTGCGCCGCCCGTTTCCTGGGCGGCAATCAGGCGCCGGATCGTGGCGGCCGAAATCAGCGGGCCGTCGCCATACAGGATCACCAGCAGGCCGCCGAGCCCGCTCATGCGGTCGCGGCCCACCATGAGCGCGTGGCCGGTGCCCTTTTGTTCCGCCTGAAGCACGAATTGCACGCCGGGCATCTTCACTGCCGCGCGCACTTCCTCGGCCTGGTGCCCGACGATCACAAAGACGCGTTCCGGCGGGGCCACCTGGAGCGCCGTCTCCACCACGTGTGCGATCAGCGGCTTGCCGCCGGCCTCGTGCAGAACTTTGGCGCGCCGCGACTTCATGCGCGTTCCCAGGCCCGCCGCGAGTATGGCTACCGTAACTGGTGTTCCCATAGTCAGGATTTTTTCGCTTTCATACGCATCTGGCGCCCCTCGCGCGCCAGCCGGACCGTCATGGCGGCAATCTGGTCCGGGTCGTGCCGCACCGTCTCGGTTTGCAGGGCCAGATTGCCCGCCATGACTTTGATGCCCATCCGGATGATGCGCTCCACGTCGTTCTCGACGGGCAGCGCCTCCTGCCGCGCGTACCGTTTCTTCAGGGCCTGGGCTATCGGCCGGACATTGATAACCGCGTAGTCGACCAGGTTTCCGCCGGCGTGCGCCGCAATGGCCCGCAGGTGATCCGAAGCGCGGAATCTTGTAGTCTCCCCCGGCTGCCACATGAGGTTGACGAAGTAGGCTTTCACCGCCGGCGACTGGCGGATTGCGGCGGCGATGCCTGTCACCAGCAGGTTCGGAATCACGCTAGTGAACAGCGAGCCGGGACCGAGCGTGATCACGTCGGCGTCGGCCACCGCCGAGACGGTCGCGGCCAGGGGCGCTACCCGGCGCGGGATAAGGCGGATCTTCCGGATTCTTTGCCGGCTGCGGCTGATGCGGGTCTCCCCCACCACCCGCGAGCCGTCTTGAAGCGTGGCCTCCAGCGCCACATTGGCCGCCGTGGAAGGGTAGATACGCCCGGCGATCTTCAGAACTTCCGCCGATGCCTTCACGGCTTCGGGGAAGTCGCCCATCACGCGGGTGAGGGCGGTCAGAAAGAGGTTCCCGAAACTGTGGCCTTTCAGGCCGCGGCCGCTCTGAAAACGGTACTGAAACAGCCTGGAGAGCAGCGCCTCGTCTTCGGAGAGCGCCACCATGCAGTTGCGGATGTCGCCCGGCGGCAAAACGTCGAAGTCACGCCGCAGCCTCCCGGAACTGCCGCCGTCGTCGGTGACCGTGACCACGGCGGTCACCTCCACGCGCGGCAACCCATTGGTTTGGCCGCGCGGGCGCTGGGCGTAGCGCTTCAGGCCCTGAAGCAGGGCCGAAAGTCCGGTTCCGCCCCCGATCGCGACAACCCTTAGCGGTTCCTCTTTATCCATCAATCACTCTTGAGGATACCGCGATCCGGGGGAGACTTCAGATGGCGAGTGCCGCTTGCGGCTCAGGCTGCCGCTCAACGGCGGCGGCCACGAACTCGTGCCAGGTGGAGTGCAGGGCCACCACCTTGCGGCAGGAGCGGGTCACGTAACCCATCACGTGCAGTCTGATCGGGGTGCGGCCCCGGAGCGGGATGGGCCACTCGATGGACAACTCGACGAGCGACCCCGATTGCAGGCTGCGGTCGGCCTCGAACTGAATGCCCCCGCGGCTCATGTTGCGAGTGATCCCGGTACCTTCGTGTAGAACCCGGCTCCCCTTCATGAGCCGGTAGTGCAGCTTCAACTGCATGTCGTAGCGGCGGTCCGTGCGCCGGTCGCCCTGAATCATTTCCATGCGTGACACTCCTTGTTTTGGGCTGATGCCTCCTCCCAGGTCGTGCATGGACAGCTAGTGCGGATGGAAGAGAACCATACCCCTTCGCACGCGGCATGCCAAAATCAAGGTGTTTGTTTTCTGCAACGGCGCTGCGCGGCGGGGAGTTTTTACACGGTAAAAACCGTGTGATTCCTCACGCGGCTATTTCTTGGGATAGCCGACGCTCTGGGCGTAAGTCACGTGCTGTTCGGGGCGGAGCTTCAGGGCCTTGGCCAACTCATCGCGGTTTACGCTGCCGCGCACCACGGTAGCCAAACCCTCGGAAGCGCAATAAAGGTACACATTCTGGCTGATGAAGCCGGTGTTCACCGCGGCGGTGACGGCCTTTGCCTGGTCGTTCGATCCGGCCATTCTGGCGTAATCGGCAACGTAGACCAGGTTGAGAGCCGCGGTCCCCACGTAGGGCTGCGTGCCCGTGGCGGCGCGGAGATCTCCGGCGGCAACCGGCTGAAGGCGGTTGGCCTTGGCGTCGTACAGGTAAGCGCCCTCGGCGGTGGCCACGTAAACGTCGATTTCCTGCCGGTTGGTGGATGACGGGGCGGTGCGCTTGCCCGCATCCGGGCGGTTGAACCCCCACGCCGCCCAGAGCATATCGGAAAGCACTTGCGGGCCGAGCTTCTCGGGGCCGAACTCGCGCGCGGAGGAGCGCAGCGCCAGAGCTTCCATGAGCGGCTTGCCGCCGGTAATGCGGGGCTTGGGCAATTGGATCGGTTGCAGGTCCTGCGCCACGGCGGGAGCCGCCATGGCGGCGCAAAGTAAAGCGGCGCAGAAGCGCAGGTTCATTTTCATGTGAGCTTCTCCAAAACTCAGGCGTTCACGCGCGGCCGGCCGCGGGGAGCGGGCTCGGGCGGCGGTTCGGGCGCCGGCGCGGCCGCACGGCGCGGCCGGCGATCAAGATGCGCAGCCACCAGTTCCGTGCGCGCCTTCTCGTATTGCGGCGTGCCCGGGCGGGCGGTGATAGCCGCAAGCTCCTCCGGGCCGATCTCCATGGCCAGGGGCAAGTACTTCTGGAAATAGTTCTTCACCCGTTCCTGCACGGGCTTGAGGGCGGAGCGGTAGAGCACGAAGCAGACCTCGTCGGCGGGCGCCTTCGATAGGATGCCGTACACCTGCGAGGGCTTCTTCACCCGCGCGGACTTGAGCGCGTGCTCCAGCTTGCGGGCGCGCGCCTCCAGCTTCTGCCAGGCGTCGATCTCGGGCTTGCGCATCTCCAGGCGCTTGGCAAGCTCGCTCTTCTCGCGAGGCGCAAACTTCTCCGTCAGCGCGTAGAGGAACGGCGCCGGCCGCCCGGCGCGGCTCGCAGCCTGGTCGGGCAGCAGGCGCATGGCCTTGTCGAGTTTCGCCAGCCCGGCAAGATTGAATTTGGGCCCGGCCAGGATGGGAGAGAACAGAGTGAGCAGGCCCTCTTGTTCCAGGGCCTTCAGCACTTCACTCGGACTGGGCTCCTGGGCGATCTGCCGCAGTTCTTCGAACAGCGACCGCGGCGGAATCAGTTTCTCGACCTCGGCGGCGCGCGCATTCTCATACTGCTGCCGCGTCCGGGGGTCGATGGCGAAGTTCAGCCGGACGGCGAAGCGGATGAGCCGCAGCAGCCGCACCGGTTCGTCGTAGAGGGTGTAAATGCCCACCGCCCGCAATTCACGGTGCTCGAGGTCGGCCAGGCCGTTGGTAGGGTCGAGCAGCAGCCCGCGCGACGCCCGGTTGAGCGAAAGCGCGATGGCGTTGACGGTGAAATCGCGGCCGCGCAGATCCTCCTGGATGGTGGCCGGGGCGATCTGGGGCTTGCCGCCGGTCTTGCCGTAGCGCTCGGCCCGCGCCATGGCGATCTGCGCCGTGACGCCGCCGGGGAACACCAGTTCCGCACTCTTGCGGACCTCGTCGGTAGCGACGGTCCGCGCGCCGGTCTTCTCGGCAACCGCCTTGGCGAGTTTGAGGGCGTTTCCTTCCACGCTGAAATCGAGATCGCGGACCTGGAAGCCGCCGAGCATGTCTCGCATGGCTCCACCCGCCAGGAAAACGCCCACGTTGGCCAGGGTCGCAGCGGCCTGCACCTCCGTGACCACCCGATTCTGCTCCGCGCTCAGGTGGTTCTCCAACATGAACATGTAGTCGCTCATCGCGTCAGTTCCGGCTGCATTTCTCCGCCCCGTCAGGCACGGGGATGATGCTTGTCCAGGGTTTGGCGGAGCCTCGACCGGAGCACGTGGGTATAGATTTGCGTGGTCGAGATATCCGCGTGGCCCAGCATGGTTTGCACGCTTCGCAGGTCCGCCCCCCGTTCCAGCAGATGGGTGGCGAAACTGTGCCGCACCACGTGCGGCGTCAGTCCGTGAAAGATCCCGGCGCGCCGGCCGTGTCCGGCCAGCAGTTTCCAGAATGCCTGGCGGGTGAGCCGCCCGCCGCGCGCCGTTACGAACAGGTAACGGCTCGCTCTCCCTTTGAGCAGCTTGCCGCGGCCATCCGCCATGTACTGGCCAATGGCCCGGATGGCTGCGTCTCCCACGGGCACCAGCCGCTGCTTATTCCCCTTCCCGGTGACCCTCAGGTAGCCCATTTGGGTGTTCAGGTCGGTAACCGTCAGGCCGCACAACTCCGAGACCCGCACCCCGGTGGCGTAAAGCAACTGCAACATGGCGCGGTCCCGCAGTCCGGCTGGACGGTCCGGGTCAGGGGTATCCATCAGGCGTTCTATGTCGCTAAAATTCAGGAACTTAGGGATCTCGCGCCACTGTTTCGGCGCACCCAGGTGCTCGGTGGGATCGCGGGAGACGAGTCCCTCGCCGGCCAGAAAACGGAAAAAATTGCGAAGCGTGGTCACATGCCGGGCTATGGAACGGCTCCCCAACCCGGACCTGAATAAGTGATCGATGTAACGGCCGAGCTTTTGCTCGTCCAAGGACGGCTCGCCCGGCTCGAAGGCCGCAAACCGGCGCAGATCGCGGCCATACGCCGCCAGCGAGTTCGCGGCTAAACCCTTCTCGGCACGGCAATAATGCAGAAAAGCCGCAATCCGGGCGCCCATCGGTTCAACGCTGGCCGCTGGGTTCATCGTGCCAATGATACAATAACGGCCGAAACATAAGGAAGAGTGATTGTAGGGAGAGGGCATTGGCAGGGTCGACGACGAAGAAGGTGCTGGTCCGGCGGTTCGACCGTGAGCCCCTGGCCGGGTACATACACCCGCAGGCCTGGCTCCGGCCGAACGGTGTGGAACTGCTGACCCCCGACGGAAGCTTCGCCGTGGTCTCGTATAACGAAGTAAAAGCCGTTCATTTTGTTAGGGATTTCGACGCCCTGGAGCAGCCGGCGGAATCCCGGGTTTTCAACACCAGGCCGAAGATCGACGGCCTTTGGGTGCGCATGCGTTTTCGCGACGAGGAAATCATGGACGGCGTGATGTCGAATAACCTCCTGCTGGTCGAACCCTACGGCTTCACCGTGACTCCCCCGGAACCGTTTTCCAATAACCAGAAGGTTTTCGTTCCCCGCGCCGCCCTGGCCGAGATTCAGGTGCTCGGGGTAGTGGGCAGTCCCCTTACCAGGGCCAGGCCCAAGGCCAAAGCGGTTCCAATGGAACAGGGCAAGCTGTTCGAATAATGGCACTTACACGCATACCGCGCATCGACGGGCTGATTTCCGGCGGGGGCGTCCCACTGGCGCAGGGGGATCCGGACCGCGAGGCGGTCTGCCTCCTCCAGGACCTGCTCCGCTGCCAGGGGTACACGCGCATTCCCGATGCCCGCTCGCCGGGCTACGGCACTTTCGGGAACCTGACGCGCGAGGCCGTGCTGGGCTGCCGGGCCGCGGCGGGTCTGGACGCCCGCCCGCAGGCCGATGCCGCACTCCTCCTGGACCTCGCACGGCGTCCGGCTTCCCGGCCCGCCGCCAGCCGCGGCTACCTCGCGCTGGCGCTGGATTACGACTGGGACGATACCCTGGCCGCGGTGGCCGCCACCTCGCTGTTCGAATCCGGCGGCCGTTTCGATTGCGTCAACAGGAACACGGACCGCGCCGGACTCTCCTTCGGCATCATCCAGTGGGCGCAGAGGCCCGGGCGCCTGCACGAGCTTCTACAGGGGTTCCAAACGCGGCAACCGGCGATCTTCGCACGGCTCGCCGTGGACGGCCCCGGCCTGCTGGCCCACACGGCCTTGCCGAACGGGGGCGTCGAACGCGACACAGGCCGCACCGTGGACCCGCGTTATGCGCTCGTGGACCCGCCCTGGCTGGACCGCTTCCTGGCCATGGGCCGCGACCGGGATCTCCAGAAGGTGCAGGTGGACATGGCGGTCGAGGCCTACCGGGCATCCCTCGCACGGCTGCTCCCCAAGGCGCCGGAGATCCGGTCCGAGCGCGGCTGCGCCTTCCTGCTGGACCTGGCCAACCAGCACGGCGATGGCGGCGCGGCGTCCATTTATGCGGCCGTGCGCACACCGGGGATGGCGGAGGCGGACCTGCTGGCGGCCATGCAACGGGAATCGGTGCGGCGCGTCACGGCGCAATTCGGAGAGGGCAGCCGGGAAGCGGCCTCCACGTTTTCGCGCCGCGAGTTCTTCCGCACGGTGGCTTAAGTGATACGTGTGGATAATCCGCTCCCCAACCGGAACTGCGCCAGGTCAAGCCACCGGTCCGCCGCCGTGTTCTGCACGAAGGCGGCGCTCTCAGCCAGGAACGCTCGCGGGCCGGAGTACTGGTTCCAGCGGCACGCGGCGCGCTCCCGCAAATACGGGATTGCCTCGACGGGCACATTCTGAACCACTGTGATATGGGGATGATAGGCGTAGGGCTCGGGAAATTCGAGCGCCTTGCCGTTCAGCGCGGCATGCATCTCCTTGAGCTGCTCCGCTCCGCGCCCCAGCTCCAGGTAGAGCACCTGCGTCTGGGGAAACAACTGGAGCGCGCCGGTTTCCACCTCGAACGCGGCAAACCGCGCGGTGACGGCACGCGCCAGGCGGCAGACCGGGCGCCAGTCCTGGCGGAGCGGGCGCGGGGGCAGCACGCTGATGTGCGCGCGGGGGTTGCACCCGGGCGCCAGTTCCCGGCGAAGCTCGTCCAGAAACGTACCCAGCGGCTCGGGGATGTAGATCACCAACGCGAACTGGTTCACCGGACCCACGCTGCCTTCCATGTTACCGTGTAATGTTGTATTCCTCACCTGAAGAGCCCAAGGGCTCTCGGACCCCTGTTACCCTCAATTTGAATGCCACTCGAGCACAATCCGCTGGTAAACCTGGAGTTTCCGGTTGCTTTCGACCGCATTCGCGCCGAGCACGTGCGGCCGGGCATTTCGGCGCTTCTGGAGGAAGCCAAAGCCAAACTGGATGCGCTGGCGGCCGACGAATCGCCGCGCACTTATGAAAACACGCTGGCCGCGCGAGACGCTCTAACCGAACGGCTGGACCGCGGCATGGGCGCCGTGCGCCACCTCGAAGCGGTGGCGACCTATCCCGAACTACGCGCCGCGTTCAACGAGGTGGAGCCGCGTGTCAGCGCCTTTCACACCTCCATCCCGCTGAATGCAGGGCTGTGGCGGAACATCAAGCAGTATGCCGCCACAGAGGAAGCGCGCTCGCTCCAGGGCGTGCGGCGCCGCTTCCTGCAAAAGACCATGGACGATTTCCGGCGGCACGGCGCCGATCTCGACCCCGCCGGAAAGAAGCGCCTGGAAGAGATCGACGTCGAGCTGAGCAAGCTGACCACGAAATTCTCCGAGAACACCCTGGACGCCACCAGCGCCTTCGAGCTGATCGTGACCGAGGAAGCCCAACTTGCCGGGCTGCCGCCCAGCGCCATCGACGCCGCGCGGCACAGCGCCGAAAGCAGGGACCAGGCCGGGTGGCGTTTCACCCTGCACGCGCCCAGCTACATCGCCGTGATGACCTATCTCGACGACGTGGAGATCCGCCGCCGCATGTACGAGGCGTTCAACACGCGGGGGGCGCTTGCGCCGTACGACAACCGCGAAATCCTGCCGCGCATCATCGAGCTCCGGCGTGAAAAGGCCGCGCTCCTCGGCTACCGCGATTTCGCCGGCCTGGTGCTGGAAGACCGCATGGCGCACAACGGCGAAAACGCCTGGCGCTTCATCGAAGACCTGCGCGCCAAAACCGAGGCGCACTTTGAGCGCGAAAACCGCGACCTGGCCGAATTCGCCGGCCGCGCGCTCGAACCCTGGGACGTCGGCTACTGGGCCGAGAAACAGCGCAAGGCCCTCTATGACTTCGATGAGGAAGAGCTGCGGCCCTACTTCCCGCTCGAGCGCGTGGCGGCCGGCATGTTCGAACTGGCCGCGCGCCTTTACGGCATTCGCGTCGAGGAACAGCCGGGCGTGCCAGGCTGGGACCCGCAGGTGAAGTATTACCGGGTCCATGACGCCGACGGCACGCTGCTGGGCGGCTTCTACACGGACTGGTTCCCGCGCGACAACAAGCGCGGCGGCGCCTGGATGGATGCCTTTATCACGGGAGGTCCCGGTCCGCGCGGCTTCGAGCCGCACCTGGGGGTGATCTGCGGCAACCTGACGCCGCCGGTGGCGGGGCGGCCTGCGCTGCTCACGCACCGCGAGGTGGAAACCATCTTCCACGAATTCGGCCACCTGCTGCACCATCTCTTGAGCCGGGTCGAGGTCCGCTCGCTGGCCGGGACCGCCGTGGCATGGGACTTCGTCGAGCTGCCTTCCCAGATCATGGAGAACTGGTGCTGGGAGCGCGAGTCGCTCGATCTCCTCGCGCGGCACTGGCGGACCGGCGCGGCGGTGCCGGAAGACCTGTTCCGGAAGATGAAACGGGCGCGCACGTTCCGCAGCGCCAACGCTCAAATGCGGCAGCTCGGCTTCGCGTTTGTGGATCTTGCGCTGCACACCCGCTACGACCCGCAGCGCGATGGCGACCCCATCGCATTCAGCCGCGCCATCCTCCAGCGGTTCTCGCCCGCGCCGCTGCCGCCGGATCACGCCATGGTAGCCGCCTTCACGCACCTGTTCGGCGACCCGGTGGGCTATGCCGCGGGCTACTACTCTTACAAGTGGGCCGAAGTGCTGGACGCCGACGCTTTCACGCGTTTCCGCGAGCACGGCATCTTCAGCCGGGATACCGGCATGGAATTCCGCACCCGCATCCTGGAGCGCGGCGATAGCGAAGACCCCGCGGAACTCTATCGCGCCTTCATGGGACGCGACCCCGACCCGAACGCCCTTCTGGAGCGATCCGGCCTGGTCTGAAACGGAGCGGCTTCTGCTAGAATCTACCCTGACATGAAAATCGCGGTGCTCGGGCTGGGCTTCATGGGCAGTACGCATCTGAAAGCTTTGAAACGCATTCCCGGAGCGGAGCTGGTGGCGGTGGCGAGCAATGAGCCGCAGCAGCTTACCGGCGACCTCACATCCGTGCAGGGCAACATCGGCGGCCCCGGGGAGATGATGGACTTTTCCGCCGTGGCCAAGTACGAGGACGCGCTCGAGGCCGCGCGCGATCCCAACGCCGAAGCCGTGGATGTGTGCCTGCCAACTTCGCAGCACGCCGATGCGGCTCTGGCGGCGCTGCGGGCGGGCAAGCACGTGCTGGTGGAAAAACCCATGGCGCTCGACGGCGAGAGCGCGGATGCCCTGGTGGCCGAGGCGCGCCGCTGCGGGCGCGTGTTGATGGCCGCGCAGGTGGTCCGCTTCCTGCCCGAGTACCGCGCCGCCGCGGTCCTGGTGAAGTCCGGCCGCATCGGCAAGCCGCGCGCCGCGATCTTCCGCCGCCGTTGCGCGGCCCCGGGGTGGAGCAAGTGGCTGAACGACCCTTCCCAGAGTGGGGGCGGCGTTTTCGACCTCCTGATCCATGACGTGGATTACTGTCTGCACCTGTTCGGGCGGCCCGAAGCCGTGTCGGCCTGCGGCTACGTGGATGCGGCGCGAGGCATCGACTGGATCCTGGCCAAGTTCCACTATTGCGGGATGGGAGCCGTCGGGCTTTCCGGCGGCTGGCACCACCCCAAGGCCTACCCGTTCTCCTCCGAATTCACGCTGGTGTGCGACGGCGGCACGTTGGAGTTCGCCACCACCGGCACACCGCTCACGCTGTATTCCGAATCGGGCGAGGCGCAGGTTGTGCCAGCGCCCGGAGGAGACGGGTACCAGGCCGAAATCGAATATTTCATCCGGTGCGCTTCCGCGGGAAGATGGCCGGAGATGTGCCCGCCGGAAGAGTCCGCCCTGTCGGTCAGGCTCGCCCGGCTGATGGTCGATTCCAGAACGAGAAACGGAGAAACCATTCCATGCAAAAGCTGAACGATTTGGAAATCGGAGTGATGTTCTGGGCCGGGGGCGACCCGCGCGAGACCCTGCGCGAGTTGAAGGCGCTCGGCGTGCGGAGCGGCCAGATCGGCCTTCCCGGCGAGCTGCCGCTCGACGGGCTGGCGAACGCCTGGAAGCAGGCGCTCGAGGAAGAAGACTTCACCATCGTCACCGTGTTCGCCGCCTACAAGGGCGAGGACTACGCCGATATCCCCACGGTGCAGAACACGGTGGGCTGGATCCCCCGCGCCACGCGCGACGAACGCGAGAAGCGCACCTATGAGGTGAGCGATTTCGCCGCGGTCATCGGGGCGCCGGCCATCGCGCTGCACGTGGGATTCGTGCCGGAGAACGAGCGCGACCCGGATTACATCGCCGTCCGCGAGATGACGCGCCGCGTGTGCGACTACGCCGCCAAACACGGCCAGGTCTTCGCGCTCGAAACCGGCCAGGAGCCCGCCGAGGTGCTGCTGCGCTTCTACCTGGACGTAAACCGGGAGAACCTGCGGCTAAACTTCGATCCGGCCAACCTGATCCTTTACGGCTCGGACAATCCGATCGAAGCTCTCGATAAGCTCGGCCGCTTCATCGCGTCCGTGCATTGCAAGGACGGGAACTGGCCGCCCAAGGACAAGCCCGGCGCGCTGGGCGAAGAGAAGCCGCTGGGGCAGGGCTCCGTCGGTTTCGACCAGTTCATCGCCAAGCTGAAGCGCATCGGCTACAAAGGGCCGCTGTGCATCGAACGCGAGGGGACCACTCACGAGCAGCGGATCACGGATATCAAGGGCGCGATTGCGCTGCTGCGGCAGTTGGTGTGACCGGCTAGAACGTCAACTTCAACGCAAACTGGCCCACCCGCGGGAGAGCGGCGGTGCTGCTGATGGTGCCAAAGGCGCGGGCTCCGGCCGAGACCGCGGGAGGCCCGAACGCGGGATGGTTGAGGAGGTTGAAGAACTCGGCGCGGATCTGGAGGTTCCAGATCTCCTTGAAGGCCAGGTTCTTGAACAACGACGTATTGAAGTTTACCACCCCCGGCGCGCGCACATCCGGCAGCGTACGGGCGACGTTGCCATAAGTGAAAGCCGCGGGGAGGGTGAACACCGAAGTATCAAACCACTGGTTGATGCGGTCGTTTGTCGTCCGGCCGCCCGGCAGCGCGGCGCTGGTTCCGGTGGAATTCGGACGTGAACCTCCGCCCAGGCTGTTGGTGTTGTTGGTGGACGTGGTCAAGCCCAGCGGTGTTCCCGTGGCGAGCCGGGTTATACCGTTGATCTGCCATCCGCCCAGCAGCCACTGCGCGGGGCCGCGCCAGGCCGTGCCCAGCGGCTTGCCCTTGCCGAGGGGCAGTTCGTAGTTGTAGCTGATGGCCATCGCCTGCGAAATGTCCTGGGCGCTGAGAGAACGTTCGAGCCGCAGGTTGTTCCAATCCTGGTATGTGCCGGAACCGTTGTTGGGTCCGATGCCGGAGACTGCCCACGGCACGTCGGTGATCAGTTTCCCCGCCGTGTAGGCCACCAGGAAGCTGAGGCCTGCCGACATGCGCTTCTCCACCTTCATCTGGAGGGCGTGGTAGATGGAATTTCCCGCAGTCTCATTTACGTAGCTGATGCCCTCGAACTGCGGAAAGGGCCGCAGAAGCCTGGACGCTGTCACATTGGGCTGCGCCATTGTGCCGGTGGGCACGGTTCCGGCAAACGGGTTCCTCACGGTCTGCAACAGCGCCGGCCCCATGGCGAGATACTGTGTCGGCAGGGTGTTGATCTGGCGCGCCCCCGCGAGGTGAACGCCGCGGTTGCCCACGTAGGCGACATCGACCAGCACGGAGTAGGGCAGTTGCCGTTGCAGATCTACGTTCCACTGATAGGAACCGGGCATCACCGGGTCGTTGCCCCAAATGGAGAGCGCCTGGCCGAGCCCCGTGGCCGCCCCCAGGCTGCTGCCGGTGGGTGCTACCAGCCCGTTGGGGAACGGGTTGCTGAGGGTCGCGAACGGCGTCAAGCCGCCATCCACCGAGGTGACCATCGGCGTGCTGGATGAGTAGCCCGTGGTAGGCGAGAAGCCGACTGCATTGCTGCTGATCTGAAGCGGGGCATAGAAGATCCCCACCCCGGCGCGCACCACCGTGTTTTGAGCTGCCTGAAACGCCAATCCCAACCGGGGCGAGAAGTTGTTCTTGTCCCAACTGTAGACGTAGCGGCTGGACCCTCCGCCGTAGGACAGTCCGCCGGTCAGGTTGGGAAAAGCCGCGTTGGCGGCGGGGCTGCGCAGCCAGCGGTCGAATTTGACAAGCTGGTTGCGCCGCTCCGTGTAGGGACTCTCGGTTTCGAACCGGATGCCAGCATTGAGCGTGAGGCGGCCGGTCAGCTTGATGTCGTCATGAAGATAGCCGGCATAGTAGAAGTTCTGCATGGACACGCCGGGGTCCAGCGTCATCGAGCCGGAAGCGGGCACTCCCAGCATCAAGCTCGCGAAGGAATCGCCGGCAGTGGCGGAGCCACGATTGGGATCGGGCCCCTGCGTAAACGCCTGCGTAAAGTTGTACACGCCTCCGGGCGATGCCGCCACCATGATGTTGATCCGGCTGAGGCGCAGGTCGGCGCCCGCCTTGATCACGTGGCGGCCGTGGATGATCGCCAGCGACGGCAGCAGGCTGTGGGTGTCATTGCCGTTGTAGAAGAAGTTGTTGCCCTGCGTTCCCAGAGCGCCGTAGCCGTTCACGTTGACGGTGGGGAAAATGGGCACCTGCTGCTGGGCGACGAGCGATGCCGGCAGCCCCAGCGACTTCTGGTCGAAGCCGTAGCTGCGCCCGAGGCGCGTCTGGAACCAGCGCGCGAAGCCGTATCGCACGGTGAGCAGCCGGGTGGGCGACAGGGTGTAGTTCTGCTCGAGCGCGGCGCTTCGGCTGCGGAACGTCGTGCAACCGACCGACCCCGCGCCCGGAGTGGCAGGGTTGCCGTAGGTGTCCGGCTGGCAGAGGTCAGTGACGTCGGAGGAGAAACGCGCAAAGACCCTGGCCATCGCGGATATCTGGTGGTCTCCCCGGGCGTTGAACTGGTTCTTGCCGATGCCGCGCGGAGCGTTACTGACGAAGTTGTTGAGGCCGGTCACGGGATCTCCCGCCGTGTTCGGAGCCGGGTAGTAGCTGAAGATGTTCCTGCCCACCGGGTTGATCCGGTTCGCCGGGATGACGTTCCCCGGAAAGGCGGTGCGGAGGTAGGCGCCCGCCCGGGCGGGATCCGCCCGGGTGCTGGCGGGATCGTAGATCTGGATCAACTGGCCATTGGCGGCGAAGGTCCGAGAGAAATCGCCCTGGCGCTGGAGGGCGGTAGGCAGGGTGAACAGGGAAACGTCACCGCGTCGCCACCGGGTACCCTCATAGTTGAAGAAGAAGAACGAGCGGTTCCTGCCGTTGTAGACCTGCGGAATCCGCAGCGGGCCGCCCACCGAACCGCCGAACTGGTTCATGCGGAACGGCACCTTGCCGGAGCCGGCGCGGTTGTTGAAAAAATCGTTCGCGTCCAGCTTGTCGTTGCGCAGGAACTCGAAGAGCGAGCCATGGAACACGTTGGTGCCGCTCTTGGTGGTGACGTTGAGGACGCCGCCGCCGAAACGCCCGAATTCGGCCGACATGCTGTTGGTTTCCACCTTGAACTCGACCAGCGAGTCGACGCTGGGCATGGTGGTGATCTGGTTGAAGAAGCCGGCGGTGGAGGGCGCGCCGTCGATCATGATCTCGTTCGAGTAGCCCTGCCCGCCGTTGATGGAGAAATTGGCGTCCCAGGTGGTATTCACCGGGATGTCGCCGAACTGCCCGGCGGCGCCCTGTGTGGGGATATAGCCCGTAGTCAGTTCCACCAGGCGAAAGGAGCTGCGGCCGTTGAGCGGCAGGCTCGTGACCTTGGTATTGTCGATGATCTGGCCGAGCGCCGAGTCGCTGGTGCGCAGCAGCGGCGCCTGTTCGACCACCGTGATGGTTTGAGTGACGTCGCCGATCTGGAGAGTGAAGTCCAGCTTCACGGAGTCGTTCACGTGCAGCAGGATGCCGGATCGTACGAGCGTGCTGAAGCCCGCGCGCTCCACGGTGACTTCGTAGTTGCCGGGCTCGAGCAGTGCGGCGGTATAGTCGCCGGCGCCGCTCGAGATGGCGGCGCGGACTGCGCCGGTATCCAGATTACGCGCGGTGACGCGGGCCTCGGCCACAACGCCGCCAGAGGGATCGGTAATGCGGCCGTTGATTTCCGCCGTGCGGGTTTGGGCTATGGCCGGGGCCGGCATGAGCGCCAGCAACCCGCTCAGCAAGTACCTTGCGGAACTCGCGAATCTCATTTGGACACCTCCCGTCTACCGCAATAACTCCCGCACGAAGCGGTCGTCACCCTCTTCGCCGCCCCGGTAGAGCTTGCCGGGGAGCCGGGGGACGAGCGCGCCCATCCAGTCCTGGGGATCGGACCAGAGCGCGTTGCGCGCCATGTCTTCCAGGTCCCAGCGCAGCGCGAAGCCGGGGATCGCCGCCGCGTGCAGGTTGCGGCTGAGGGCGGTTTCCATGGCGGCGCGCAGGCTGTAAGGGGTGCGGTCCACCCACACGCGCGCGATGCGCGGCTCGAGCGTGGCGGCCATCAGCAGCCAGATGCCTTCCACCCCGCGCGCCGCCGCGCGGATTTCGTTGGTCTGGGCGCGCGCTGCGAGCATTTCCGCGCCGCGGACGATATCGGCCGCCCGCAGCCCGGCCAGGTTCTTGCCGATTACCGCGGCCCGGATGCAGGCCGTGTAATCGCCCGTGAGCCGTTCCGTCTTCATGGGCAGGCCGCGGGGAACCACGTTCAGCGCGAGCGAGCCTTCGCGCGCCAGGCGGGCCGCCAGCGCTTCGTCGTTCACCACCAGCACGGGCGGCTTGGCGGCCGTTTCGGGTGTGAAGAACTTCGAGGCGATCTCGCCGGCGGGCTCAGCCCAGCGGCGCAGTTCGGCGGCCAGTTCCTCATGCGTGCCTCGCCGGGCGCGCTTCCGGCCGCCTTCGTCGATGATCTCCCACAACTCGCGGCCGCCCACCTGCCCGGTCTCGCTGGCCAGCAGGTCCGTATCGCTCGCCATGTCAACCTCTTCTTCGCGGGGGTCGCCCTGGCCGTCCTGGAGCCAGCGCTGGAACCACTCGTTGATGGCCTCCCGCACCTCGATGGGGGTGCCGTGCCCGCCGGGGCCGATGGCCCAGGCGATCTTCTCCTGCGCGCCGAAGACGCGGTAGAAGCGGCGCGCCTCCTGGTAGGCGTGGCGCGCGCCCTCGATGGGGAAGAAGTCGCCCAGGGTGGAGCCGATCAGCCAGGGCTTGGGCGCGAACAACTCGATGTAGTCCATCACGTCCAGGCCGGAGGAGAGGAAGCCGGGAATGCTCTGCTCGGCATCGCCGGTGGGGCCGCTGAAGAGGTGACGCCAGGTGTTGATGTAACAGGCCGGCGCGGCCACCTTCACGCGCGGATCGAGCGCGGCAATGTAGGTGGTGAGGGTGCCGCCGCCGGAGCAGCCGGTGCAGCCGATGCGGGCCGCGTCCACTTCCGGGCGGCTGACGAGGTAGTCGAGCGCGCGCTGGCCGTCGAAGATGCGGTAGCGGGCGAAGTTCTCCCCTGCCAGAATGCTCTGCGCGCCGGCGATGCTGTGCTGCGTGGTGGAACCGCCTGCCAGCGACGCGTGGATGCGCTTCTCCCACGCCTGCTCCCGCTCGCCCTGGCCCACCGGGTCGTAGGCGAGCACGACGAAGCCCTTCATGGCGAGATTGGCGGCGGTGCGCTGCGCCGCAGGCTTGCCCTGCTGCCAGTGACCCATGGCGAAGAGGATGCCGGGGTGCTTGCCCTGGCGCTTCGGCCGGTAGAGATTGGCGGTGACGTAATACTTCGGCAGGCTCTCGAAGATCACTTTTTCGATCACGTAGCGCGGGCGGTCGAGCGTGCCGGTGACGCGGGCGTTGAGCGGGCCCTTGTAATCCGGCAGGCCGCCAAGCAGCTCGAGAATCTTGGCGCGCGCCCACTGCTGCCGCGCGCGGGCCTCCTCGGGCGTGCGGATCTTCGCGATCGCGGCTTCGCGCGCGTCAAGCTGCCGCTGCGCGATGCCGTCCATCCACTTCAAGAAGGGATCCTGCCCCATCAGGGGCAGGGCCAGCAGAATCAGTGCGGCTCGCATAGGATTCTCTCCAGCATGTCCGGGATTTCAAACACCGCGCGGTTTTCCACGGCGGCGGCGTTGGCGCGGAAGCGGGCGTAGTTTTCGGGCTCGAGCAACTCCTGGACCGCGGCGCCGATTTTGCGAAAACTGCGCACCACCAGGCCCACGCCCCGCTCGCGTACCCAGTCGGCATTGTAGCGCTCCTGCGGCAGGGTCCACGCGTTGCGCTCGACGATCACCGGGAGTCGCATGGCGAGCGCCTCGCTGATGCTGCCCGGTCCGGGCTTGCCGATGAAGAAGTCGCTCACCCGCATGTAGCGCGGAACCTCGCGGGTGTATTCCTCGACGAACATGGGCCGCTTGCGCGGCATGGCGCGGAGGCGTTCGGCGAGCTTGCGGTTGCGGCCGCAGATGAGGATGAGCTGCACGGGCAGATCCTGAAGCCGGCGCGCGATCTCCAGCATGACGCTCGAACCGGAGCCGCCGAACAGCACCAGCCCGGTCGGCATGCCCGGTTTGAGCCCGGGAGGAAGCACCGGTTCCACGGCCTCGTAGAAGCGCGGATGGAGGATCATGCCCGAGGCGCGGAAAACGCGCGAATCAGGGTGCCCAAGCGCACGCGCCTGCTCCACGGCTTTTTCCGAGCCGCAGATGAGCCACTGGTCCTGACGCTCGATCCAGAAGTGCGGAGGGTAATCGGCGATGTCGGTCAGGATGGTGACGAAGGGTGTCTCGTTCAGGCTTTCGCGCAGCGCGCGGTTGAAGTTGGGAACCAGCGAGACCACCAGGTCGCCCTTGCCGGCGCGCCAGAATTCGCGCAGCACCCGCACCTGCCGGCGGTAGTAGAGCCGCATCACCAGGTGCATGCCCTTGAGCATCAAGCCGGAGCCGAGCGTCCAGCCCTTGCGGAGCAGCAGGTTGTAGACATCCTCCAGGCGCAGGCCTGTGATTTTGCGGAACACGTCGAGTGGTTCGAGAACTTCCTGGAGGTTGACCATCCGTACCTGCCAGGGCCGTTGCTGGCGCTCGATAACCTCGCGCAGCGCGGTGGCGGCGGCGCGGTGCCCGCCGCCGGCGTCGAAATAGATGAAGTCGAGCTGCTTCAGAGGATCCCCAGGCGCCTGCCCGCGCGCTCGAAGGCCGCGGCGGCGCGGTCAAGCTGCTCGCGCGTGTGGGTGGCGTTCACGATGGTGCGCACCCGCGCCTTGCCCTCCGGCACGGTCGGATAACCGATACCGGTGGCGAACACGCCTTCCTCGAACAAGGCGCGGGAAAGCTCGTGGGCGCGGCGCGCCTCCCCCACCATCACCGGCGTGATGGGGGTTTCGCTCATACCCGTGTCGAAGCCGAGGTCGGCCAGGCGTTGTTTGAAATAACGGGTATTCTCCCAGAGCCGCTCGATCCGCTCCGGTTCCTGCTCGAGCACGTGGAACGCGGCGAGGCAGGAGGCCGCCACCGCGGGTGGGTGCGAGGTGGAGAACAGGAATGGCCGTGCGCGGTGGTAGAGAAACTCGATCAGGCTGCGGCTGCCGCACACGTAGCCGCCGAGAACCCCGACGGCCTTGCTAAGCGTGCCCACCTGGATGTGCACGCGGCCGTGGAGCCCGAAGTGGTCTATAGTGCCGCGCCCGTTGCGCCCCAACACGCCGGAGGAGTGCGCGTCGTCCACCATCATGATGGCGCCGTGCCGTTCGGCCGCTTCCACCAGCGCGGGCAGCGGAGCGATATCGCCGTCCATGGAGAACACACCGTCGGTGATCAGCAGCTTGCGCCCAGGAACGCTGGCGAGCCCGCCCAGGATCTTCGCCGCGGCCTCCGCGTCCTTGTGCGGGAAGACGTGGATTTTGGCTTTGGAGAGGCGGCAGCCGTCGATGATGCTGGCGTGGTTCAGCTCGTCGGAGACGATGTGGTCTTCGGGGGTGAGGATGGCGGCGACGGTGCCCGCGTTGGCGGCGAAGCCCGACTGGAACACCACGCAGGCCTCCACGTTCTTGAAGCGCGCTATGTACTCCTCCAGCTCCATGTGGATGGACATGGTGCCGGCGATGGTGCGCACCGCGCCGGAACCCACACCGTAGCGGCGCGTGGCCTCCAGCGCCGCCTCACGGAGTTTGGGATGAGTGGTAAGCCCCAGGTAGTTGTTGGAGGCGAGGTTGATGACCTCCCTGCCGTCGAAAAGCGAAACGGCCGCACTCTCCGATTGCAGAATGCGCAGCCGCTGGTAAGTGCCGGCGGTTCGCCAAGCTTCGAGCTGTTCGGCCAGGTAGGCCAGCGGGTCGCTCATGACCCCATTATGTGCGCAAGCTTGAGTGGCGTGCGCGCAGGGGGCCTGCGTTATGGTGAAGTGGAGGCCGGCCTATGGCGGACCAAAGCGCGTGATTGACGACCTCGTCCGGCGCGTCCGGCGGCTCTGGAAGAACGCATCGAGGGCCGGCAGTAGCCCGGCCCCCGGCGTAAGTCCTCAGACCTTCTGCGGCACAACGAACGGGGCGCGGTAGTTGCGCGTGAACAGCTTGTTGGCCTCCGGATCGCCCTTGATGGTGAGGGTCTTGGAGTCGAAGTACAGGGTCCGGCCCACGCGGTAGGAGATGTTCGCCAGGTGCATCAGCTCGGTGGACAGGGCGCCCTCCTCGATCCAGGCGTTGAGGTCTTCCACCTTGCGGCTGCGGACGCAAGCGAGGAAATTTCCGAAGTGGTCGCCGCCCTGGTTGGCCGAGGGTCCGGGCTCCTGCTCGCGGCCCAGCCACGTCTTGTAGTTGGTGTAGCCGTCGATGGCCAGGTAACCCTTGGAGCCGTAGAAGATGTTCCCGATGGTGTTGGGATCCTTGCGGCGCCCGCCCTCCCCGATACCGGCTTCGTGGTTCGACATCCAGTGCCGCACCTCGAACACCATGAGCTTATTCTTGCCGCCCTCGTTGAACTCGAAGCTGGCGGTCATGGTGTTGGGCGTATTCTGGTCGTCGTCGAACATGTAGTGCCCGCCGGCCGCGGTGATCTTGTAGGGGTGCTTCACTCCCAGGCCCCAGCGGCAGATGTCCACTTCGTGGATGCCCTGGTTGCCGAGGTCGCCGTTGCCGTATTCCCAGTTCCAGTGCCAGTTGTAGTGGAAACGGTTTTCGTTGAAGGCGCGCTGCGGCGCGGGGCCGAGCCACAGGTCGTAGTGTACGCCCTTGGGAGCGGAGGGCTGGTCGGGCTTGCGGCCGATCGTGTCGCGCCACTTGAAGCACAGGCCGCGGGACATGTAGACGTCGCCGATCAGGCCCTCCTGCATCTTCTGCACGGCTTCCTTGAGCGCCGGCGAGGAGCGGCTCTGGCTGCCGTGCTGCACGATGCGCTTGTACTTTTTGGCCGCCGCCACCAGTTGCCGGGCCTCGAAGATGTTGTGCGAGCAGGGCTTCTCCACGTACACGTCCTTGCCGGCCTGGCAGGCCGCGATGGCGATCAGGGCGTGGGTGTGGTTGGGAGTGGCGATCGACACCGCGTCGATGGATTTGTCTTCCATCAATTTGCGGTAATCGGTGAACCGGGCCGGGCGCTTTTTGCCTCCCGACTCCGCCATCTTCAGCCGCTCGTCAAGGATGTTCTCGTCCACGTCGCAGATGGCGGCGAGTTCCACGTTCGGCGCGCGCAGATAGGCGCCGATGTGCCCGCGGCCCTGCCCGCGCACGCCGATGCAGGCGACGCGGATGGTGTCATTGGGGCTGGCCATCGAGCGGTGCGCACCCGCCACAGCCGCCGAACTCATCAGGAAATACCTACGATTCATACACAAAGACTCCGTTTCTTGGGAAATTCCACAGACCAGGATAACAAAGGGCGCTCGGCGGCCGGCTATGGTTACACCCGCTGCCAGGGGACGGCTCCGGCGCGCTGCACGTGCCGGGCGAGTGCGGCCGCCAGTTCGCGGTAGCGCGCGGTTTCCGCGCGTGCGAGGTCGCGGGTCTCGCGCGGGTCGGTCTTCAGGTTGTAGAGCTCGTACGGGTCGAACGGGCTGTTTTGCAGCAGTTTCCAGTCGCCCCGGCGAGCGGCGTAGTAATCGCGGCCCTGATACGGACCTCCGCCGTCGCGCCGCACCCAGAACAGTTCGCGGTCCGGCGCGGCCGGGCCCAGCAGAGAGACGCCGTCGGTGCGGGGAGGCTTGGCCACACCCGCCGCATCGCAGACGGTGGCATGCAGGTCCAGGGTGATCCCCACGCGTTCGCTCGTGCCGCCCGGTTCGATGACGCCGGGCCACGCCATGGCGGCGGGCACCCGTATGCCGCCCTCGTACATGTCGCCCTTGTTGCCGCGCAGCGGGCCGCAGTTGGCGCCCGCGCCGATCTGCCCGCCGTTGTCGCTGGAGAAGATGACCAGCGTGTTCTCCTGGTGGCCGGCGGCCTTCAGCGCGGCCAGGACTTTGCCGACGGCGGAGTCCATGTGCTCGATCAGCGCCGCCAGCGCGGCCCGCCGCGGCGCGATGCCCGGCTGGCGCTTGCGCACGCGCTCCAGCCATTCCGGCGGCGGCTGCACCGGCACGTGCGGGGCGTTAAACGCCAGGTAGAGAAAGAACGGCTGCCGGGCGCCGCGGCGGGATTGCAGGTATTCTCCGGCCCATTGGGCGAACAGGTCCGTGGCGTGGCCCGGCGGATCGATCTCGCGAGTGTCCTCCCGCATGTAGTTGATCCCGTGTCGGCGATGGTTGAGGTAGTCGTCCATCATGTCGCCCAGGAAGCCGTGAAAGTAGTCGAACCCGCGCTCGTTGGGCAGGTTGGGCGACTCCAGCCCGAGGTGCCATTTGCCCACCAGCGCGGTGTGGTAGCCCGCGCGGCGCAGGGTGGCGGGCAGCAGTTCGGCGTCCGCCGCCAGGTAGCCCCAACTGTTTTCCGGGTGCGTGCGGATTACGCCGGGCACGCCCGCGCAATCCGGGTAGCGGCCGCTCATCAGCGACGCGCGCGTGGGCGAGCAGACCGGCGAGTTCGAGTAGAACTGAACAAAGCGCGTCCCGGAGCGGACCAGGCCGTCGATGTTGGGGGTTTGCAGGTCCGGGGCGCCGTAGCAGGCGAGGTCGCCGAAGCCGAGGTCGTCGGCCAGGATCAGCAGGACGTTGGGCCGGCGGCCGGCGCCGGGTTGCAGTGCAGCAGCGCCGCCCGCCAGCAGCAGGCCGCGCCGGGATAAAGTTGCCATGTCATGACAAGCTTACCGCTCGTTGAGCAGGGCCGTGATACCGGTGCGCAGGTCGCGTTCCGAGACCGCGCCCACGTACATGCGGGCCACCCGGCCGGCGCGGTCGATCAGGAACGTGGTAGGCAGCGATTCGGTCGAGGACGTGAGCGGATCGCCGGCCTTCGGCAGCAGCGTGGGGTAGGGAATGCGGTAATGCTCGACGAACCTGCGCGCGTCCGCCCGTTCCTCGTCCATGTTGATCCCGGCGGTTTCCAGTCCTCTGCCGCGAAATTCCCCCGCGAGCTTCACGAACGCCGGGGTCTCCCCGCGGCAGGGTGGGCACCAGCTTGCCCAGAGGTTCACCAGGACCACTTTGCCCCGGTGATCGGAAAGCTTCCACTCGCCGCCGTCGAGCGTGGCCATGGCGATATCGGGCATCATCTGCCGTTCCCCGGGAGGGCGGGCGGTGGAGTGCGCATCCGGCTGAAACAGCAGGAACATCAGCACGCCGAAGGCGACGAAACCGGAAATAGTAAGCAACCCCTTCCGCATTCCACTTCTATGGATGCGCGGGGCGGGCCCGGGTGACAGATCAGACCACCGCCACGGGGTTCACCAGTTCGCCGATTTCAGCGATGGAGATCCGCACCACGTCGCCGGGTGCGAGCGCGGCCTCCTCCGGCAGGATGATGCCGGTGCCGGTGAGCAGCACGCTTCCGGCGGGCACGTTGTTGGAGCGCATCAGGAAGCCGGTCAGCGCGTCCAGCTTGCGGTGCAGGCGTCCGGTATTCACGCCGCCGCGGAAGATGATCCGATCGCCGCGCTCCACGGTGCAGGTGATTTCCAGCGTGTAGGGATCGGGAATCTCATCCGCGGTCACGATGGCCGGCCCCAGGGCGCAGCAGGCGTTGTACACCTTCGACTGCGGCAGGTAGAGCGGGTTTTCGCGCTCGATGTCCCACGCCGAAACGTCGTTGGCGATGGTGTAGCCCACGATGCGTCCCGACCTGCCGAGCACCACCGCCAACTCGGGTTCCGCGGCGGTGAAACTGGAATCGGCGCGCATCCCGATGGGCTGCCCAGGTCCCACGCAGACACGCGCCGTCCCCTTGAAAAAGATCTCCGGACGGCTCTCGCGGTAGACGTAGGCGTACATGCCCTCGCGCGTGCCGTGCTCGGCGTCGCGGAAACTGGCGCTCTGCTCGTAAGTGCAGCCGCAGGCCCAGACCTCGCGGGGATGGATGGGCAGAATGGGAGGGCGCGGCTCGGAGTGGCGGCTGGCCAGGGCGCGCGCGATTTCCGCCAGGCTGACGTCCTCCGCATCCGCGCGCTGGATGAGATCGGTCATGGTGTGCGCCGGGATGGGCAGCGCCGTCCCGTCGCGTTCGAAAACCGCGGCGATCACGCCGCCTTCAGGCCTGATTTGTCCGAGGTGCATTTCAGTACTTCAAGTAGACCGTCTTGTAATCCGTGTAGAACTCCAGGGCCGCCGGACCCTGCTCCTTGGGACCGAAGCTGGAATCTTTCGTGCCGCCGAAGGGCAGTTGATACTCCACTCCGGCGCTCGGCAGGTTGACGGTGAGCAACCCCGCCTCCATGCGCTGGACATATTCGAACACGCGCGAGACGTTGCTCGACTGGAGAGAAGCCGAAAGCCCCAGGGGAACGGCATTGGCGATGCGCAGGGCGTCGTCGAAATCGCGGGCGCGCATCACGGCGAGCACCGGGCCGAAGATCTCCTCCTGTGCGATGGTCATACCGGGCTCGACGTCGCCGAATATTGTGGGTTCCACGAACCAGCCTTTGCCGTACGCGCCGCCGGTGAGCCGCCTGCCGCCGCACAGCGGAGGGCCGCACTCCTTCTTGCCGATCTCGATGTAGCGCAGCACCGTGTTCATCTGCGCTTCGTCCACGCAGGGGCCGATCTCGACGCCCGGCAGCATGCCGTCGCCGACCTTCAGCGCGCGCGCGCGCTCGACGAGCATTTCCAGGAACCGTTCGTAGATGCGCTCCTCGACGATGGCGCGGCTGGTGGCGGTGCACTTCTGGCCGGTGGAGAAGAAGGCGCCGTTCACGGTGTTCTCGACGGCGGCCTTGAGGTCCGCGTCCGCCAGCACGATAGTGGGATTCTTGCCGCCCATTTCGAGCTGGATGCGGAGCCGCCGCCTGGAGGCTTTCTCGTGCAGCCACTGTCCCACCTGGCAGGAGCCGGTGAAGGAGATGCCCTTGAGGGACGGGGCTTCCACCAGCGCCTCGCCCAGCGCGCCGCCCGGACCGGCGACGAAGTTCACGACGCCCGGCGGCAGTCCGGCCTCAGCCAGCGCTTCTACGATGCGCCACGCGCTCAGCGGCGCCGCCGAGGCGGGTTTCAGCACCACGGTGTTGCCGGCAATCAGCGCCGGGGCGAGCTTCCAGGCGGGGATGGCGCTGGGGAAGTTCCAGGGCGTGATCAGCCCCACCACTCCCAGCGGCTTGCGGAAGCAGAAGGTGTGGACGCGGTCGCGCTCGGAGGGCGCCACGATGCCGGGCATGCGCGCGCCTTCGCCGGCGAAGTAACGCAGGATGTTGATGGAACGGCGCACCTCGCCCTTGGCCTCGGGCAGCGTCTTGCCTTCCTCGCGGGTCATCTCGGCGGCGATCTGGCCGAAGCGCGCGTCGAGGAGCTCGGCGGCCTTGAAGAGCATGGCGCCGCGTGCGGGCGCATTCATCGCCGACCACGCCGGCAGCGCGCGGGCGGCGGCTTCGGCGGCATCGGCTACGTCCTGCGGCGCACCCTTCACGAAGAGGCCGACGATTTCATCCGTGTTCGCCGGGTTGCGGTTTTCGAAAGTGGAGCCACAGGTGACCCACTCGCCGTTGATGTAGTTTCCGAAGGTGGTCATGGCGTTCAGAATTTCACCGCCGGCGCGGTGCGCGCGCCGGGATCGGTCTTGAAGTAGGCGTCGTTGCGCGTGAAGCCGGAGAGCGATGCCACAAGGTTGTTCGGGAACAGTTCGATCTTGGTGTTATACCGCTGTACCGCTTCATTGTACTTGCGCCGCTCGACGGCGATGCGGTTCTCCGTGCCCGCGAGTTCGTCCTGGAGGCGGAGGAAATTCTCGTTGGCGCGCAACTGCGGGTAATTCTCCACCACCACCAGCAGGCGCGAGAGGGCGCCGTCCAGTTGGGCGTTGGCGGCGATGCGCTCCTGCGGCGTGCGCGCTCCGGCCAGGGCGGAGCGCGCGTTGGCCACCGCTTCGATCACGCTCTGCTCGTGCTTGGCGTAGCCCTTCACCGTTTCCACCAGGTTGGGGATGAGGTCGGCGCGGCGTTGCAGCGCCACATCCACCTGGGCCCACGCGCCGTTGATGTTCTCGCGCTCCGTCACCAACTCGTTGCGGACGCCGATGAACTTGCTGCCGGCCGCCAGCGCCAGCACCACAACCGCCAGAATGACAATCCAGATCGTGCGCATATCGCTCCTATCTATTTTTGCAGGCCGTCGACCGCGTCGATGACCGCCTGTATGGACGCCATGTAGCTCTCCAGCAACCGCACAGGTTCCACCTCGCGCGGCTTGATGCGTTGCTCGCGCAGGTCCAGCAATTTTTCAAACGGCGCCGGGTCCATGCCGAAGGTCTGCCGCGCGCGGTCCACGATCTCGCGCTTGCTGAAGCCCGCGTCCACGCCGTGCAGCACCAGCGCATGGCGGAACAGGACGCAGAAGGTGGAGACGGAATCGGCGATGAGGCGCCGCAGCAGCGCGGCATCTTCCATCATGCCGCCGGCTTTTTGCCGCAGCCGCAGCAGCTTGGCGCGAAGCTCATGCTCCACCTGGGCGCGATAGAAGGAGTCATCCACCGTGAGCGGCGCCACCACCTCCGCGCCCCAGAGCACGCGGTGGCGCGCCTGGATGTCGTGAAACTCGATCGCGAAGCAATCGGTCATGGTGCGGACTTCCTGCTCGCTGAGCAGCAGGGGCGCGGGATTGCCCTTTTCGCGCCACCAGCGGAAGACCGGCTCGGCGCTCTTCAGCTCGGCCACGCCCACGCGATCCAGCACGCACAGGATGTTGAGGTCCGAGTAGCGCGCGTGGTGGTCGCCGGCGGCGCCGGAACCGTAAAGCAACACCGACACCAGGCGGTCCTTGAAGGCCGCCTGGAGTTTCTGAGTCAACTGGTTGAGCACGCGTTCCATACGGATCACCAATCGCTGGAGGCGCCGCCGCCGCCGGAGTCACCGCCGCCGAAGCCGCCGAAACCGTCGCCGGAGTCGAACCCGCCGAACCCGCCGCCGCCCCGTGCGCGCCACGCGCCGCCTCCCATCATGTTGCCAAGAATCAGGCCGGACAGAAAGCCGCCCCACCCGCCGTAGGCGTAGGGCCGCCGGCCCGCGCGCGCCAGAAAAAGAAACAACAAAATGCCGCCGATGAGGAGAGGCCAGGGAGTGGAGACGGGGCGCTCGCGCGCGGGCGCCCTGGGGGGAGGCGTCTCGAGGTTCACACCCTTGGCCTGGGCGATCCGCCCGCCGATGGTCCGGGCGGCGGCGATGAGCGCGGCGCTGTAATCGCCGGCGCGAAGATCGGGCCGCATCTCGCGCAGGATGCTGCCGGCGAACCCGTCCGGAATGTAAGGTTCCAGGCCGTAGCCCACCTCCAGGCGGCTGCGGCGGTCGCCGGTGGAGAGCAGCAGCATGATGCCGTTGTTCTCGCCCTTCCTGCCCACGCCCCAGGCTCGGAAGATGGTGTTGGCGACGTCCTCGATGGGCTCGCCCTGGAGGGAGGGGATGGTGACCAGCGCGATCTGCGAGCCGGCGGCGCGCTCCACCGCGGCGCAATAACGTTCCAGTTGCGCTTTCGCCCCGGCGTCGATCACGCCGGCGAAGTCGCTGACGTAGCCCTGTGGCTGGAGCGCCTTCCAGTCCACGGCCCACGCCGCCGCCGCCGCGCATGCCAGCGCCCCACACCACCGCAACCAGCGAGTCATGGTGAAACCTCAGTGTACTATCAGCACACCAGGTCTTCGCGGCCGATTTTGAGCCCTTCCAGGTTGCCCAGCAGGGTGAGCGCGATCTGGCGCGCGTCGAAGAAGGTCTGGGCCAGGAGCTGCACGTCGTCCGCGGTGACCGTTTCGATGCTCTCCACCAGCTCGTCGAGGCTGAAGAAGCGGCCGAAGTACATCTCCTGGCGCGCGAGGTTCGACATGCGGCTGGAGGTCGATTCGAGGCCGAGCATCAGGGAGCCCTTAAGGTGGTCCTTGGCGCGGCGCAGTTCCTCGTCGCTGACGCGCTCCTGCTTGAGCTGGTGGAACTCCTTCATGATGGAGGCCACCACCTTGCGCGCGGATTCGAGCGAGGTGCCCGCGTAGATCGAGAGGCAGCCGGTATCGCGGTAAGGGCTCAGCTCGGAGAAGACTGCGTAGGCCAGACCCTGCCGCTCGCGGATGTTCTGGAAGAGGCGCGAACTCATGCCGCCGCCGAGCAGCGTGTTCAGAACGTAGCAGGTGAAGCGCCCGTCGTGCGGCAGCGGGTAGGAGGGCACTCCCAGGCACAGGTGGAGCTGCTCGAGCGACTTCTTGTTGCGCATGGCGATGCGCGCGTGGGTGCTGGGGGCCGCGTCGTTGGGAGGCGTGCCGTTCGGCGGCAGGTCCTTGAAATATTGCCCCACCAGTTCCACCATGCGCTCGTGGGTGAGGTGGCCGGCGGCGGTGACAATGAGGTTGGCCGGCGCGTACACCGTCCGGTAATACGCGTCGATCATGGCGTGATCGAAGCGCTTCACCGTCTCGCGAGTCCCCAGGATCGGCTTGCCCAGGGGATGGTCCTTCCAGAAGTTGGAGGAGAAGATCTCATGGACCAGGTAATCCGGGCTGTCCGCCTCCATCTTGATCTCCTCCAGAATGACGCCCTTTTCCTTCTCGATATCTTCGGAGCGGAACAGCGGGTGCAGAACCATGTCGGCGAGCACGTCGAAAGCCAGCGAGAGGTGCTGATCCAGCACCTTGGTATTGAAGCAGACCAGTTCCTTGGCGGTGAAGGCGTCCAGGTTGCCGCCGATGGAATCCACCGAACGAGCGATCTCCTCGGCCGAGCGATGTGTCGTCCCCTTGAACAGCATGTGCTCGATGAAGTGCGAAATGCCGTTCTGCTCCGGCGTCTCGCGGCGGGAGCCCGTGCCGACCCAAACCCCAACCGAGACGGAGCGGACGTGGGGCATGGTTTCGGTGATCACCCGAACCCCGTTTTCAAGCCGCGTCATCTCGATATCGCGCACTGCTGAAGGGGAAACTCTCATCTCCTCTAGCTAAGGTGGGCCTGAAAGTATTTTAACATGCGCCATCCGGAGGCCCTTGTTAGAATGGCACTGAATGCCCGAAGCTCTTGTAGGAAAGGAACTTAGCGAGCTGAGGGAGATCCTGGGGCCGGACCAGCCGGCGTATCGCGCCAGACAGGTTTACCAGGCGATTTATCAGGCGCACGCAAGCGACCTCGCGGCCATCACCGCGCTTCCGGCCCGGTTGCGGGAGCGGCTCGCCGCGGGCCACACCATCGGGCTGCCGCGCATCGCGCAACAGTACGAATCCGTGGACGGCGCCCGCCGCTACCTCCTGAAACTTGCCGACGGACGCACGGTGGAGACCGTCAGCATGCCGGAAGAGGGACGCGACACGCTCTGCATTTCGAGCCAGGTGGGGTGCGCGGTGGGCTGCCGCTTCTGCATGACGGCGCTGCTCGGCCTGGAGCGCAACCTGACGGCCGGAGAGATCCTGGGCCAGGTGCTGGCCGTGCCGCACGACGCCGCGCGCCTCAATATCGTCATGATGGGACAGGGCGAGCCGCTGCTGAACCTGCCGAACGTGCTCAAGGCCACCCGCATCCTGCTGGACCGGCAAGGCATGGGGCTTTCGCCGCGGCGCCTCACGGTTTCGACCGCGGGCATCGTGCCGAAGATCGCGGAGTTGGGCCGCGAGCCGGTCCGGCCGAAGCTCGCGGTTTCGCTCAACGCTTCCACGGAAGAGACGCGGCGCGAGCTGATGCCGGTCACGCGCAAGTATCCTCTCAGCGATCTGCTGGAAGCGTGCCGCGCCTACCCGCTGCGTCCTTGGGAGAAACTGACGTTCGAGTACGTGCTGCTCAAAGGCGTGAACGACAGCGACGCCGATGCGCGGCGCGTGGTGCGGCTGCTGGCGGACCTGAACGCGAAGGTCAACCTGATCGCGCTGAACCCGGGGCCGGAAATCCCCTACGAGAAGCCGGAACCGCAGCGCGTGGCGGCGTTTCAGCAGATCGTGCGCCGCTCGCTGCCGTGCTTCCTTCGCAAGCCGCGCGGGCTGGACATCTTCGCCGCCTGCGGCCAGTTGAAGCGCAACGTGCAAAACCCGGGTCGACCGGGTTTACACTAATTCGTACATGCGAAATCTTTTCCTGCTGGCGGGCCTTTGTGTCCCGCTGGCGGCCCAGGTGACGGGCCGCGTGAGCGGCACAGTAGTGGATGCGAGCGGCGCGGCGGTCCCGGATGCGGCCGTGCGGCTGGTTCTGGCGGGCGGCGCCCGGGCCGCGTTGGAGACCAAGACCACCGGCGAGGGCCTGTTTGCGCTCACCGGCGTGCGGCCCGAAACCTACGATCTCACCGTGGAGAAGGCCGGCTTCGTCCCCTACGCCGTGCGCGGGCTCAAGGTGGACCCGGCGCGCGAGACCGCGCTGGCGGCGATCCGGCTGGAGTTGCCCGCCGTCGCGCAATCGGTGGAAGTGCGCGGCGAGCCCGAGAACGTGCAGGTCTCCAATGCCGAGGTCTCCACCACGGTGACCAACGCGCAGGTGCGGCGGCTTCCGGTGCTGGATCGCGACCCGCTCCGGCTGGTGCAGACGCAGGCGGGCGTCACCAGCAACGGCGTGCTCGACACCACCATCAACGGCCAGCGCGCGTCTTTCGCCAACGTCACGGTGGATGGCATCAACGTGCAGGACAATTTCATTCGCGACAACGCGCTCGATTACGTCCCCAACATGCTGCTCATCGACCAGGTGGGGGAGTTCACCGTCTCCACATCGAACGCGCACGCTTCTTTCGGCGGCGGCTCGGCGCAGATCAGCTATTCGACGCCTTCGGGCACCAACGCGTTGCACGGCTCCGCCTACTGGTACAACCGGAACAGCGCCGCGGCGGCCAATCAGTGGTTCAACAACCGTTCCGGGGTGAAGCGGCCGTTGCTGAACCAGAACCAGGCGGGGTTTTCGCTGGGCGGCCCGGTCATCCGGGACCGGCTCTTCTTCTATGGGAACTACGAAGGCTACCGGCAGCACCAGCAAACCTCGGTGAACCGCACCGTGCTCACGGCGAATGCCCGCCAGGGGCTCTTCCGCTATCTCGATAACCGCGGCGTGGAGCGCGAGGCGGACCTGCTGAAGACCGCGGGGGTGAGCGCCGATCCCGTCATGCAAAAACTTCTCGCCCTCGTGCCGGAGACGATCAACAACACCGACGTGGGCGACGGCCGCAATACCGCGGGCTACCGCTTCCTCAAGCGCGACAACCGCACACGCGACAACCTCCTCGGCAAGCTGGATTTCAACCTTTCGCCGCGCCACGTCTTTGCCGGCACCTGGATGTGGAACCGGGATAACAGCGACCGCCCGGATTACGACAACGATTTTTCGCCCGTGCCCAAGGTAAGCAACCTGAACCGCGCCACGCTGTTCTCCGCCGCCTGGCGGTGGACGCCCTCGGCGAGCCTGACCAACGAGCTGCGCGGCGGCTTCAACCGGACGCTCGGCGACTTCCCCACCACCGAGCAGTTCGGCCCTTACATCCTCGAGGGCATGGTGTACAGCAACCCCGTGAACACTTCGCGGCGGCAGGGACGCGATACCAACACCTACAGCCTGGCCGACAACGCCGCCTGGATCCGCGGCCGCCACAATGTGCAGTTCGGCTTCCAGGCGCAGCGTGTGACGGCGCCGTGGTACGACGATACCGACATCACCCCGACCTATTACATCGGCATCGGCTTCGGCAACGAAGGCATCGATACGCTGCCCGGCATCCGCAGCCTGGACCTCTCCAACGCCAACGATCTATTGGCGACTCTGGCGGGATACGTCACCGGCTACTGGCAGACTTTCAACATCACCAGCCGCACGTCGGGGTTCGTGCCCGGCGCGCCCATGCTGCGCAACTATTCGCTCGACGAGTATGCGCTCTACGCCCAGGACAACTGGAAGCTGCGCCCGCACCTGACGTTCTCGCTCGGGCTGCGCTACGCCCTTTACGGCGTGGTGGATGAGCGCGACTCCCTCGCACTACTGCCACGCCTGGGCGGCAATCCCGTTTCCGCGCTGCTCTCGAATGCCACGCTGGACTTCGCGGGAGCTTCGGCCGGGCGGCCCTGGTATGGCCGCGACCGAAACAACTTCGCGCCCAACGTGGGGCTGGCCTGGGACGTTGCCGGCAATGGCCGGACCGCCCTGCGCGCCGGCTACAGCATCAGTTACGTGAACGACCAGACCGTGCTCGCGCCCATCGTCATCACGGACTGGAACGCCGGCCTGACTGCCTCCGCCTACGACGAAGGGCTCACCGCGCGTGTCAGCACCGGGCTGCCCAGGATCCCCGTGCCGCAGTACAAGGTGCCGCGCACGTTCCAGGACAATTACGACCTGGATTCGCAGAGCGAGCCGGGCGCCATCGATCCACACCTGCGCACGCCCTACGTGCAGCAGTGGACTTTCGGCATCCAGCGGGAATTCAAGAGGACGATTTTCGAGGCGCGTTACGTGGGCAACCACGCGGTGGGCGCGCTGCGCGCGTTCGACTATAACCAGGTGATGATCCGCGAGAACGGTTTCCTCGACGACTTCATCCGCGCACAGAACAACGGCCGGCTGGCTCTCGCCGCCACCGGCCGCTTCGATCCCTCCTACAACGCCAACATCGCCGGCAGCCAGCGGCTCACGGTGTTTCCGAGGCTGGCCGGCGGGGGGCGGCTCACCAACAGCACCATCCGCGGGCTGATCGAGCGCGGCGAAGCGGGACAGCTTGCGGCCAAGTACCAGATCGACGGCATGGCGGGGAGCGTGAGCTTCTTCCCTAACCCGCACACCCTCGGCGCGGACCTGCTTACAAACTTCAGCAGCTCCAGCTACAACGCCTTGCAACTCGAAGTGCGGAGGCGCTCGCGCGGGGCGCTGGAGTTTCAGGCCAATTACACCTTCGCGAAGGTGCTGAGCGATTCGGCGGGCACCAGCCAATCGCGCCTGGAGTACTTCCTGGACCTCAACAATCCCGGGATCGAGCGAGCGCGCGCCGATTTCGACATCACACACTCGATCAAAGGCAACGCCGTGTGGGACCTGCCGCTGGCGCGCAAGCACCGCTGGCTGGGCGGCTGGACGTTGAGCGGCATGATGACGTGGCAGTCGGGAACGCCGTTCTCCATCCTCTCCGCGCGCGGCACGCTCAACCGCACCGGTTACGGGCGGTCAGACCTGAACACCGCGAGCACCACGCTCAACAAAGCGCAGCTTGATGACCTGCTGAGTTTCCGCATGACCGGCGGCGGGCCGTACTTCGTGGCGCCTTCCGCCATCGGCGGCGACGGCCGCGCGGTGGCGGCGGACGGGCAGGCGCCTTTCTCCGGCCAGGTGTTCTTCCATCCCGGCCCCGGCGCGTTGGGCGGATTGCAGCGGCGGATGTTCTCCGGCCCCTGGGGGTTCCAGGCGGACCTCGGCGTCCTGAAATCCACGCGCATTGCGGAGCGCCATTCGCTGGAACTGCGCATGGAGGCGGCCAACGCGTTCAATCACCCCACGTTCGTGGTCTGGGATCAGCGCATCAGCTCGGCGAACTTCGGCCGCATCACCAGCACGCTGAATTGGGCGCGCGTGGTGCAGTTCGGCGCCTATTACCGCTTCTGAAGCAGGAGCAGCCAATCGCCTTCATCGGGCATACGCATCTCGCGCGCGATGGAGGCGCGGTGGCGCGCGCCGGTGCGCGGGTCGATCCAAACCGCCCGTGAGAACCCCTGCGTGTTGACCCGGGCCAGGGGACCGGTAGGGAAGTAGATCAGCGCGAAGCGGTCGGCGCGCGCGGGCATAGCGTAAGCGCGGATGTCATCCGGGTCCGCGGCGAGCAGCGTGCGATCGGGGCGCAGCTTCCACCATTCGAGGGATTCGAAGACCTCGCGCAGCACTTTCATCTGCCGGGCGCCCGGATACTCGATCGACTGGAACCAAGGCTCGCCCTCGCCGGTCCGGGGGTGGTCGAGCGGCACGCCGCGTTCGCGGAGCCACGGCCATACGCCGTGCGCGCCGTAGGTCACGCCGGCGGGAGGCGCCGAGAGCAGCGAGTAGTACGCCGCGCGCCGCACGTCGTAATCGGAGATGCGCTGCCGGAACTGGTAGTTGAGATGTCCTTCGTAGTTGATCTCGCCGTCGATGACGGGCCGCGGCGGCTCCAGCTTCCACCCGGCGGCAGGCCCCTGGGTGGCGTTCCAGCGCCACTTCTTTTCATCGGCGCCATGGCCGCTCTGGTACATCAGGATGTCGAGCCAGGGTTCGTCTTTGAACTCCGGCCAGGGGTCCTGCATGCCACCGGGGTGCATGGTCACTGGCGCGTGGGGCTCTCCGCCGAAAACGGCGCGGCCGATGGTTTTCCAGCGGGCCGCGCGCTCGCCGCGGTAGTTGCCGTCGCCGCCCAGGATCCAGACTACGTGGTGCGCGCCATAGCGGGCCACCATGTAGCGGGAAAGCAGGATGGCCTGGTCTTCGGGCAGCGCGGCGCCGGGGCTCTCGTTATCCTTTGAGGTCAACGCCCACAGCAGCACCGGGAGCGCGACCAGACCCTGCGCGTTGAGTTCGTCGAATTTCGTATCGAGCCGCTGGTAGAACGCGGGGTTGACCGCGATCCGTTCGCGCCCGGTGAAGGCGGCCTGGCCTCGCTCGTCCTGCCGTCCCGCGCGCCACTGCGTGGTCACGAACTGAATGGCGGTGAATCTTTGGGCCGCGCGGCGGGCGACGTAGCGGGTCCACTCCCGCGGGGTCGACAGGAGCGCGCCGTTCCAGGCGGTATCGGCCAGCCAGAACCAGGGCGTGCCGTCGCCGTACTCGAGATAGCGCCGGTTCTTCGAGAGCCGCAGCGGTCCGTGCCGGTAGAGCGGATTGGCGCCGCGGTAGCCGTTCACGCGGAACGACCCGGACCGGCCGCACAGCCCGGCATCGGAAGCGGCTTCGCACGCCACGCGGTAGCTCCATGGGCCGGCGCGGTCCGGCATGAAACGCACCTTCCACGTCCGGCCGCCGTCCCAAAACGCACGCGCTTCGCCTCCGGCGCCGCCGGGGCCGGTGAACCGCACACGAAACTCCTGGGCCAGCGGGTTGTCATAATCGCGCGCCGCGGTGAAGGATTGTTCGAAATGGCCGTAACGGTCCACGGCCGCGAGCGCCGCCAGCAGCAGGAGGGACTGCATGCGGTTAGTGTACCGCTGGCGTTACTTTCCGTCCGTTCCCAGCAGGCGGTCGATGGGGGCCTGATGCACGAACGGGGCGAAATCGACATCCTGGCGCGCCGCCACGCGGTTGCGAGGCTGCAACTCGATGGCGGTCTTCAGACTCTCGTAGGCCATAGACAGGTTGCCGGAGAGCGCTTCACACAAAGCCAGCGCGTAATAGACGTGATCGGCGCTGAGGTCGATCTGGAGAGCCGCGCGCAAATGGTTGCGCGCCAGTTCCAGATTGCGCGCGTTGATCATGGCCACGGCGTAGTTGTAATGGTCTTCCACCGTGTCGGGCACCTGGACGGGCTGAGCGCAGCGCCGTTCGCACATGCGCGCGTGCAGTTCGGCGCGGTGCGCGATGCCGCGGTCGGGTCCCGCGCCGGCCTTGCGGAACATCTCGCGCGCCTCGTTGAAGTTGCCCTCGCGGAACAGCCGGATGCCGGATTCGAACAGGTGCAACTGGTCGGGTGATTTCACCGGCTGCGCTACCGCCGCCGAACCCGACCCACCTGTTGCGGTCCCTTTGCCCCTGGCTGACATGACGGGCTCCTTCCCTGCTCTTTCAGATGCTCGGCCTGCCGCTTTCGACTTCTTTCCAGCCATGCGAAATCAGTTAGCTTATAACAGACCACTCGGACGCGTGCAACTACCCCAAACCCGCCTGTGTCGCTAGCATGTGATTTGTCCGGTCCGATTAGCACGTGAATTGTCCGGTTCGG
>JBHGBM010000057.1:0-48641 GCA_041946965.1 Bryobacteraceae bacterium | reverse complement strand
CCCGAGCGCTCCATGTTCAGGAACAGGAAGCGCGCCGCGTTCCAGATCTTGTTGGCGAACGCGCGCGAGCTTTCCATGCGCTCTTCGGTGAGCACGATGTCGGTGCCCGGCGCCGCGCCGAACAGCAGCGCCATGCGCACCGCGTCCGTGCCGTATTTCCCGGTGATCACGAGCGGGTCCACGGTGTTGCCGCGGGTCTTCGACATCTTCTGCCGCTCGGCGTCCCGCACCAGCCCGTGGATGTACACTTGCCGGAAGGGCACGTCGCCCATGAACTCGCAGCCCATCATGATCATGCGCGCGACCCAGAAGAACAGGATGTCGAAGCCGGTGATGAGCAGCGACGTCGGATAAAACGCCGCCAGGTCCGCGGTGCGGTCCGGCCATCCGAGCGTCGAGAACGGCCACAGCGCGGAACTGAACCAGGTATCGAGCACGTCGGAGTCCTGCCGCGGCTCCGCCGCACCGCACTTCGGGCAGCGCTGGGGCGCTTCCCGCGCCACCATGATCTCTCCGCAGCCGGCGCAATGCCACGCGGGAATGCGGTGGCCCCACCACAACTGGCGCGAAATGCACCAGTCGCGGATGTTGTACATCCACTCGTAATACGTCTTGCTCCAGTTCTCCGGAACGAACCGGATGCGCCCGCTCTCCACCGCCGCGATGGCCTGCTCCGCCAGCGGCTTGGTGCGCACGAACCACTGCGTCGAGATCAGCGGCTCCACCGGCGTCTTGCAGCGGTCGCAGCGGCCCAGGCTCAGCACGTAGGGCTCGGTCCTGGCCAGCAGCCCGAGCGAATCCAGGTCCGCCACCACGCGCTTGCGCGCCTCGAAGCGGTCCAGATTCGCGTACGCGCCGGCATCGGCGGTCATGCGGCCGGACTCGTCGATCACCTTCACCTTGGGAAGATCGTGCCGCCTGCCGGCTTCGAAGTCGTTGGGGTCGTGCGCGGGCGTCACCTTCACCACGCCGGTGCCGAACTGCGGATCGGCGAGCTCATCCAGGATGATGGGGATCTCGCGGTTCATCAGCGGCAGCGTCACGGTCTTGCCGTGCAGGTGGAGGTAGCGCGCGTCCTTGGGGTTGACGGCCACGGCGGTATCGCCGAGCATCGTCTCGGGCCGGGTGGTGGCGACGGTGACGAACTCCTCCGCGCCCTTGACCGGGTAGCGTATGTGCCACAGGTTTCCGGCGGTTTCCTGGTGCGCGGTCTCGAGGTCGGAGAGCGCCGTGCGGCAGCGCGGGCACCAGTTCACCATGTACTCGCCGCGGTAGATGAGTCCTTTTTCGTACAACCGCACGAACACTTCGCGCACCGCGCGGGAAAGACCCGGATCGAGCGTGAAGCGTTCGCGCGTCCAGTCGCAGCTCGTGCCGGTGCGGACCATTTGCCTCTTGATGGTGTCGCCGTACTCGGCCTTCCACGCCCACACGCGCTCAACGAATTTCTCGCGGCCGAGGTCGTGGCGGCTGGATCCCTCGGCGGCCAGCGCGCGTTCCACCACCATTTGCGTGGCAATGCCCGCGTGGTCGGTCCCGGGCAGCCACAGCGTGTTGTCGCCGATCATGCGGCGCCAGCGCACCGTGACATCGATCTCGGTGTGCTCCAGCATGTGCCCGATGTGCAGAGAGCCCGTTACGTTGGGCGGGGGGATTACGATGGAAAACATCCGCTTCGAGCTGTTCGCGTCCGCGCGGAAAATGCCGGCATCGATCCACCATTGCGCCCAGTGCGGTTCGAACCGCTGGGGCTCATAGACTTTCTCGATTTGCATGGGAAATATCATCATAACAACGCGCAGCCCGCCCGCGGCGTATAGTGTTCTTCATGAGACTGCCGCTTGTCGCGCTGGCCGCCGTTGCCGCCTGCGCCGAAACGCTGCCCGTGCGCGGCATCCACATCATGGCCCCGCGGGCGCAGGACATGCCGGTGGCGGTGCGCTTCCTTTCCGAATCCCTGCCGAAAGAGGGCGCCAACCTCGTGGTCATCGAGTTCAACTACCGCTACCAGTACCGCAGCCGGCCGGAAGTGATCCAGGAGCCCTCGCTATCGCTCGATCAGGTGAAGCAGCTCGTGGCCGCGTGCCGCCGCGGAGGCATACGGCTGGTGCCCCAGATCAACCTGCTGGGACACCAGTCGTGGCGCAATACCATCCACGGCCTTCTACGCGCCCATCCGGAGTTCGACGAGACGCCCAACCTCTCGCCGGACAACCAGGGCATCTACTGCCGCAGCTATTGCCCGCTGCACCCCAAGGTGCACGAGGTGGTCTTCGACCTGGTGGACGAGCTGGCCGATGCCTGCGAAGCGGAAGCCTTCCACGCCGGCATGGACGAGGTCTTCCTCATCGGCGAGGACGAGTGCCCGCGTTGCCGCGGCAGGAACAAGGCCGAGTTGTTCGCCGGCGAAGTGCGCGCCATCCACGGCCACCTCGCCAACCGCAACCGCACCATGTGGATGTGGGGCGACCGCTTGCTCGACGGCGAAACCAGCGGCGTGGGCCGCTGGGAAGCCAGCATGAACGGCACACACCCGGCCGTGAACAGGGTGCCGAAGGACATCGTCATCTGCGATTGGCACTACGAGTGGCCCGTGCCCACGGCCTCCTGGTTCGCTCTGCACGGTTTTCCGGTGGTTTCGGCCCCGTGGCGTAAAACGGATGTGGCGCTCGGCCAGTTGCAGTTGATCCGCGCCTCGCGCGCCCTGCCCACGGAGCCCCTGCGCGCCCGTACGCTCGGCGTGCTGCAAACCACCTGGGGCAGTTTCGAGAATTTCGCCCGCGCCTACTACGAAGAGCCCGGCACCGACCCGCGCATGGTGGAAGCCGCCCGCTGCTTCCGTGAACTGTTCGCGGCGTTGCGGTGAAGGGACCGAACCGCCGCTACTGGGCCCGTGCCGCCGCCGCGGAGGGCTGGCCGTTGCCGGCCACCCGGCGAACGGATGTTTCAATCCACGCACCCCGCGCGGGGCGCGACGCAGCGTGCGCGACTACAGCCCCCGAAGCCGAGGCTCCGCCGTCCAATTCAAACACGGATGAGATAATGACCCCGTATGCCCCCTCGCAAGCCGCCGAAATTCAAGATTCTGCGTCTCGGAAGCTGGGACGATTTTCTCAAGGCGGTCACCGGCTCGCCCTATTCCAACTGGGCCTTTCGCGGCGAGCGCCACGCCCAATGGCCGCTATTCACCGCCCTCTCCCGCTACCTGATGGATTTCGGAGTTCACCCCGACGCCTGGGCCGACCAGGAACTGCGCATCCTGCGCATCTTCAAGCGCAAGGCCCACCAGCACCTCGTGCAGCCCCCCGCCCTCGACGACGATTTCCAGTGGCTCGCCCTCATGCAGCACCACGGCGCCCCCACGCGGCTGCTGGACTTTACCTGGTCCCCCTACGTGGCCGCGTTCTTCGCCCTCGAGCGCGCCCGCGACGAGGCCGCCGTGTGGGCCCTCAACCCCGCCCGGTTGACTTCCGGGCGCGACCGCGCCACACCCACCCGCCGCGAAATGGATCCCCGCCTGCTCGGCAACTACGAGCGCTACTTCCGCCACAATCGCCGCGCCTTCATCTGGCTGGGCGAGCCCCACACCATGAACCGCCGCCTCTCCGCGCAGTCCGGCACCTTCGCCGTGCCCGGCAAGCTCGATGTGCCCATGGAAGAGATCCTCAGCCGCTACCCCGAGCCGGAAAGCCTGATCGTGAAGTTCGTCCTGCCGGCCCACCGCATCCGGGCCACGGGGCTGCGCGAGTTGTACCGGATGAACATCACGTACGCGACGCTGTTTCCCGATCTCGACGGGCTCGCGCGCTCACTCGCCTACGAGCTCGAGTTTCACTGGGCCTACGATCCGCGCACGCTCGAGCCGCTGTTGCGGTAGAACGCGATCATCTCCCGCAGCGCCTGCCCGCGATGGCTCACCGTCATCTTGCGGTCGTTGCCTGCCTCCCCGAACGTGAGGCCGAACGGCTCGTAGTAGAACAGCGGGTCGTAGCCGAAACCGTGCGGCCCGCGCGCCTCGTCGATGATCCGCCCTTCCACGGCGCCGCGGAACGTCCCCAGCAGCCGCCCGCCGGCCACCAGCGCGATCGCGCATACGAACCGCGCCGTGCGGTTCTCCACGCCGCGCAGCTTCTCGAGCAGCAGGCGGTTGTTGTCCTCGTCGGTGGCGCCGGCTCCCGCGAAGCGCGCCGAGTACACGCCGGGCGCCCCGCCGAGCGCGTCCACTTCCAGCCCGGAGTCGTCGGCGAACAGCGGGCCGTCCGCATACCGCCCGTAGTGCATCGCCTTCTGGATGGCGTTCTCCCGGAACGTGCGGCCCGTCTCCTCGCACCGCGGCAGATCGCGGAAACGCGGCAGCATCTCCAGCTCCAGCCCGCTCTCCGCCGCCGCCATGCGGAACTCCCGCAGCTTGCCGGGGTTGCCCGTCGCGCAGTAGAGCTTCACGCCAGCTTGACCAGCGCTTTCTGCATGCCCACCAGTTCCGCCACGCCCTTGCGCGCCAGCGCCAGCAGCCGCGTCATCTCGGCGTCGTCGAAGGTGGCATGCTCCGCGGTGGCCTGCACCTCGATGAAGCGCCCCTTGCCGGTCATCACCACGTTCATGTCGACGCCCGCCTGCGAATCCTCGTCGTAGCACAGGTCCAGCAGCGCCTCTCCGCCCACCACACCCACACTGGTGGCCGCCACGTAGTCGGTCAGCGGCAGCCGCTTCAGCAGGCCGGATTCCGTCATTCCGCCCAGCGCCAGCGCCAGCGCCACGAAAGCCCCGGTGATCGACGCCGTGCGCGTCCCGCCGTCGGCCTGAAGCACGTCGCAGTCCAGCACCACCGTGCGCTCCCCCAGCGCCGCCATGTCCACCACCGCACGCAGCGAGCGGCCGATCAACCGCTGGATCTCGTGCGTGCGCCCCGAGGCCCGCCCCTTGGTGATCTCGCGCGGCGTGCGCTTCGCCGTCGCCCGCGGCAACATGGAATACTCCGCCGTCACCCAGCCCCTTCCCGAGCCGCGCAGGAACGGCGGCACCACGTCCTCCACCGATGCCGCGCACAGCACCCGCGTATGCCCCACGCTGATCAGCGCCGAGCCCTCCGCGGTCAGCAGGTACCCGGGCAGAATCTCCACCGGGCGCAACTGGTCGGCCGCGCGGTTATTGGTTCGCATATTTCATGACGAAGTACAGGAACAACAGCAGCAGCACAAAGCCGGAAAACATCATCACCATGCAGGAAATGCCGCTCGCCCGGCTAGGCGAGACGCCTCGTGCCTTCTTGCGCGCGGGTTTGAACTTGGGCATCCGATCAGGCGTCCACGTGGTGGCGGAAGTAGCGGTCCAGCGCCACCTTGTTACGCAGGGAAAGCGTCTGCGCCAGCTTCCTCATCTCGTCCTTCGGCAGCGGCTTGAAGGCGGCCGCGAGCCGGACGTTCTCTTCCAGCATCTCCGGCTTGGGGTGCCCCACCACCGCCGCCGTGATGGGCAGCGTCAGCGCGTAATAGATAAGGTTGCGCGCCGTGGCTTCCGGCTGCTTGGCCAGCGCATCCTGGCAGAAGACCTTCATCGCGATCACGCCCATCTTTTTGCGGTTCGCCACCGGCAGCGCCGTGTTCTCGAAGGCCTCGGGCACTTCCGGGTTCGGCACCATCCCCGGGCGGCCGTTCTTGATGGCCACCGTAGCCGCATTCAGCGCCATCTGGGTCACGTCGAACGCGTGGCGCTCCAGCGCCGCCTTCAGCGCCAGCGGATGCGCGTGGCAGGTGATGCCCACGAAGCGCGTGAGCTTCGCTTCCTTCATCTTCATCACTTCGTCGAGCAGGCCGCTCTTCTCGATGTTCTGCTCCAGGTCCTCCATGTTCTTCAGCTCGTGGATGTGCAGCAGGTCGAGCTGGTCCAGTTGCAGGTTCTTGAGGCTGCGCTCCACGATCTGGCGGGTCATCTTGGGATCGCGGTTGCTGACCTTGGTGGCGACAAAGATCCCCTTGCGCCCATGGGCCTTGAGGGCCATTCCGATGCGCTGCTCGCTCACGCCGCGGCTGTAATCGTCGGAGGTGTCGATGTAGGTCACCCCGAGCTCCAGCGCGTGCTTCACGATCTGCACCGCGGGCTCTTCCTCTTTGATGGAGCCGAAACGGCTGCCGCCGCCGAACGCCAGGATGGAAACGCGCGCGCCGGTCTTGCCCAGGACGCGCGTGGGGATTCTACCGGCCCCGGACACGGAACCGGCCACGCTGCCGAGAGCGGTGGCCTGCACAAACTCACGTCGGGAAAGCCTCATGGAGTCTTAGCGTATCACTTATTCGCCCGCCAGGTGCAGCATCACGCTGCGGCGGTGCGGAATGGAACGGTGCTCGAACAGGTAGATCCCCTGCCACGTCCCCAGCGCCAGCCGCCCCGCGTGAAGCGGCACGGAAAGCTGCGTGGCGGTGAGCGCGGCGCGGATGTGGGCGGGCATGTCGTCCGCCCCTTCAATGGTGTGCCGGTACCAGTTGGCGTTCTCCGGCGCGATTCGCGAGAAGAACTCCTCCAGGTCCCGCACCACGTCGGGATCGGCGTTCTCCTGGATCACCAGCGACGCCGAGGTGTGCTGCACGAACAGCGTCAGCAGCCCCGTGGTGAGCCGCTGCTCGTGCACCCACGCGGCCACCTGCCGCGTGATTTCATACAGCCCCTTTCCGTGCGTGGGCACCTGAAGCTGGCGTGTGAACTGGCGCAACTATTCCACCGTAACGCTCTTTGCCAGGTTGCGCGGCTGGTCCACGTCGCAGCCCCGGCGGACGGCGATGTGGTAGGCCAGCAACTGGAGCGGGATGATCTCCAGGATGGGGCTCAGCAGATCGCTCGCGGGCGGCACCGCAATGATGTGGTCGGCCACCTTCGTCACTTCCTCGTCGCCTTCCGTCACCAGCGCCACCACCAGCCCCTCGCGCGCTTTCACTTCCTGGATGTTCGCGAGCGTCTTTTCGTACAGCACGCGGCTCTCGTCGCTTGCGGCCTCGCGCGTGGCGATCACCACCACCGGCAGCTTCTCGTCGATAAGCGCGTTGGGGCCGTGCTTCATCTCCCCCGCCGGGTAGCCCTCCGCGTGGATGTAGGAGATCTCCTTGAGCTTGAGCGCGCCTTCGAGCGCGATGGGGAAATGCACGCCGCGCCCGAGGAAGAGAAAGTCGGTGGCGCGGAACAGCTTGCGGCCCAGTTCCTCGAAATGCGGGTCGGCCGAAAGCACGTGCTCGAGCTTGCCCGGAATGCGCAGCAAATCCCGCATCAGGCAGCGCGAGGCGGCGGCGTCCAGCTTCCCCCGAACCTGCCCGAGGTACATGGCCAGGATGAACAGCGCGGTGAGCTGGCAGGTGAATGCTTTGGTCGAAGCCACCCCGATCTCCGGCCCGGCGTGCGTGTAAATCGTGCCGGCCGCTTCGCGCGTCATCATCGAGCCCACCACGTTGCAGATGGCCAGCGTCTTCGAGCCCTTGGCCTTGGCTTCCCGCTGCGCGGCCAGGGTGTCGGCGGTCTCGCCCGATTGCGAAACCACGATGGTGAGGGTGTCCGGCCCGAGGATCGGGTCGCGGTAGCGGAACTCGCTGCCGTAGTCCACCTCCACCGGCATGCGGGCCAGCTTCTCGATCATGAACTTGCCCGCCAAGGCCGCGTGCCAGCTCGTGCCGCAGGCGATGAGCTTCACCTGGCTGAAGGCGCGGAACTCCTCGGCCGAGATGTCCATCTCGTCAAGGAAGATATGCCCGGTCTCCTGTCCGATGCGCCCCAGGGTGGTGTCCCGCACGGCCCGCGGCTGTTCGTAAATTTCCTTGAGCATGAAATGCTTGTAGCCACCCTTTTCCGCCATGATGGGATCCCACAGGATGTGGGTGACCTGGCGGTTGACCGGGTGGCCCTCGAAATCGGCGAGCCGCACGCCGTCGGCGGTAAGCACCGCCATGTCGCCGTCGTTGAGGAAGAACATGTCGCGCGTGTGGTTGAGGATCGCCGGCACGTCGGAGGCGACGAAGTACTCGTTGTTCCCGATGCCGATGACCACCGGCGGGCCGGAGCGCGCCGCTACGATCTTGTTCGGGTCCGAACGCGAGATGACCGCCAGCGCGAACACGCCCGCCAGCCGGAGAACAGCCGCGCGCACGGCCAGCTCCAGGTTGCCCTCGAAGTATTTCTCCACCAGGTGCGCGATGACTTCGGTGTCGGTCTCGGTGGTGAACTGGTGGCCCTCGGAGGCCAGCTCCTCTTTCAGCGCAAGGTAGTTTTCGACAATGCCGTTGTGCACCACCACGATGTTGCCATGGCAATCACGGTGGGGGTGGGCGTTCTCCTCCGTGGGCCGTCCGTGCGTGGCCCAGCGGGTATGGCCGATGCCGAAAGACCCGTCCACCGGGCTCAGACGGATGGCGTCTTCCAGGTTGCGCAGCTTGCCCTGCGCGCGGCGCACCGCGAGTTGGCTGTCGTCGCAGTAGACGGCAAGCCCGGCGGAATCGTAACCGCGGTACTCCAGCCGCTTCAAACCCTCCAGAATGATGGGGACCGCCTTATGGTGTCCGATGTAGCCGACAATGCCGCACATGTCTTATTGTTACCAGCTTACTCCGGCCCGAGGTTACCGCTTCAACATGGTGGGCCAGTTGACCAGCACGCTCACGGCACCCTGATCGCCCTGTCTTGTGAGTGTGTTCACCAGAAACCGGCGCCGAGGGGAATCCACCAGGAAACGGTTGCGGCCTTCTCCGGGGACTGCGACCTCGAAGAGTTCCCTGGGCGTGCTTACCTCGAAACGCCCGCCCCGCAGGCTGACAGCCGCAACCATCAGCCGCTGGGAGCCGGCAAGATAGTAAACCTGCTTGCCGTCAGCGCTCCAATGCGGATCGGTCCCGCCGGACGTCGAAACCTGTGACCGTACGTCCGCGGCGGGGAAGGTTTGTACACAGACTTCCACGGCGCCCGAATCGGAACACCGGTAGGCGAGATAGCGGCCGTCCGGCGAAACGGCCCCCTCGGCGGAGGCGTACGGTTCCCTGGTCAGCGGCAAGGGCCTGCGTTCCGCGCCGTCACCGACGGGCAGGGCGCACAGCCGCTGATCGGCTTGCGCTTTCGGGTACTCGTTGAAGATGAGGTACTTGCCGTCCGGCGACCAATGCTCGGCGCTTTTTCGAGAGGGGGACTCGTACAACACCTGCTCCTGGCCGCCCGCCAGGTCCTTGATGTAGAGATCGCGAACGCCTTTCCGGTCCGAGGAGAAGGCGATGCGGGCGCCGTCGGGCGACCACACGGGATTGAAATCGTCGGCCGGGTCGGACGTGAAACGCCGGCGCGTGCCGCGCGCGACATCGAAGATCCAGATATCCCGGGTTTTGGTGGCGGGATTGCGAATCCCCACGGCTAACTGCCGCCCATCCGTTGAGAGCGCCGGATTGCTATAGTCGGCAGGTTCTCCAAGCTCGCCCAGCGGCTTGCCGGCTTCATCCACCCATTCCAAGCGGCTGTTGCCGAGCCGCGCGCCGAGGATAAACGCGAGCGCCCCGCTGCCGGAAACGGAGAAGGGGAACCACGCCCCAGTGGGCAAGAAAGCCGCCCGAAAAACGGCGTCCGCCAGGGGAACCGCTTCTCCCTCCAAACGCCCGCGCCGCGGGTCGAACCTTTGCGCCAGGATGGTTGCGTCTCCCGGGAACAGGAGATATCCCTGGGGCGTGTACACCGCGGGACCGTTGCGGACGGGTAGCGGGATTTCGGGACCGCCGTCCAGCGACGCAATCCGCACACCATTCGGGGCCACGCAGAGAAACCGGCGCTGGCCCGGCAGGAATTGAGGCAAAACGTGGAATTCCCTCGGGTCGGTCACCGGACGGGGCGCGCCTCCCACCGCCGGCACCGCTTGAATGGGCGCGGACTGGGAACTGAACAGGATGACGTTGCCGCTCCAACTGCCGCCCGATATGGGGGCGGAGGCACAGACCGCGCGGACGGCGCCGGTGGCGAGGTCCAGGCGCTTCAGCTCGCCCTGCGCATGAAAAGCGATCGAGCGGCTGTCCGGCGACCAAAACGGCCTGATGCCGTACTCGGTTCCCGGCAGGGCGCGCAGCTCGGGACTGCCGAGAGTGCGCATCCAGAGCATCCGCCGATTGTCGGCTGCCGTCACGGCGAAAACCACTTGCTCGCCGTCGGGCGAGATCGCCGGGCCGCCTCCGAGAACGGTCAACTTGCCGGGCGGCGTCACCGCGAATCGCACGGGGCTCGCCGGGGGCGGCGAGGGGCGCAACAGGAACAACGCGGCCACGGCGATGGCGGCTGCCACAGCAGCCGCCGCCACGAGCCACGGCGCGCGGCGCGGTGCGCGCGGGACCGCCTCGGCTTGCACCGATACCGCCGAGAGCGCGTGCTTCAGATCGCGGGCCGATTGCCAGCGGTCATCCGGCTCCTTCGCCAAACAAGTTCGCAGCACCTGCTCCAGGCCCGGCGGGCGCACCTGCGCGAGGGCCGGAGGTTCGGCCGCCATGATCGCGGCAATTACGCTGGCGGGGCTCTTGCCCTCGAAGGCCCGCCGGCCGGTGAGCAATTCGTAGAGCACGCAGCCGAACGCGAAGATGTCGGTTCGGGCGTCGGCCGGCTTGCCTTCCACCTGTTCCGGAGCCATGTACTGCGGCGTCCCCAGGATGGCGCCCTCGCCGGTAAGGGCTTTGGTGGCGAATTCCTCCGCGGCCGGCGGGGCTGCGGCTTCCATCTTCGCCAGGCCGAAATCCAACAGCTTCACCCCGTCCCTGGTTACCAGGATATTGGCGGGCTTCAGGTCGCGGTGCACGATTCCCTTGCGATGCGCGGCGTCCAGCGCATCGGCGATTTGCAGCGCCAGCCGGAGAGCCTCTTCCACCGGCACGGGGCCTTGCAGCGGCGCCCCCTCGATGTACTCCATCACCAGGTAATCGGGGCCCACGTCATAGAGGGAGCAAATATGAGGATGGTTGAGCGCCGCCGCCGCCCGAGCCTCGCGTTCGAAGCGTTCGCTGAAGCGCTCGGCGCACTGTTTTACGGCCACAGTGCGGTCCAGACGGCTGTCCCGGGCTTTCCAGACCTCTCCCATGCCGCCGGCGCCGATGGGCGCCAGCAGCTCGTAAGGGCCGAGCTTCATCCCCGCGCGCATAGCTGGGTTCCAGGCTACTACGTTTTCGGCGGTTTGGAGCGTTGCCCCGGATCTTACGGGCGCATGCCGCACTTCTCCAGGGTTTCCTCGTTCAGCTCGACTCCCAGTCCCGGCGCGTCCGGAATATCCAGCATCCCGTCTTTGGCCACGATGCGCTGCCTGGTGATGCGATCCCGCAGCGTGGTCCCTTCCTCCGCCACAAACTCCAGCACGAACGAGTTCGGAATCGAATTGAGAAAGTGCAGGGCGGCTGCCACGTTGATGTACGTGGTGAAGCCGTGATTGACCACCGGGACGCCGCGGTCGTAGGCGAGGCTGGCGATCTTCATGGCTTCCGTGAAGCCGCCGCAGCGGGTGAGATCAACCTGCACGATATCGATTTTGCCGCGGTCCATCAGTTCGATGAACGACATGCGGTTGCTTTCTTCTTCGCCCGCGGCGATCCGCACTTCGGTCGCCTCCGAGAGCTTGCGATAGCCCTCGTAATCGTCCGGCAGCAGAGGCTCCTCAAGCCAGAAGATCCTGTATTCGGAAAACGCCCTGGCGCGCTGGATGGCCGTCTTGGCGTCCCAGACCAGCCCCGCGTCAATCATGAGGTCGGCATCCTCGCCCAGTCCCTTCCGCGCCTCCCGTACCAGGGCGATGTCGGTCTTCTCGTCCTGTCCCATGGGATCCCAGCCGAACTTGACGGCCGTAAATCCGCGGTCGCGAAAGCGCCGGGCGCGATCGCCCGTTTCCCGGGGAGTGGCGCCGAACAGGGAACTCGCATAAGGCCGGATCTTCTTATGGAATCCTCCCCCGAGGAGTTTCCATACGGGCTGTCCCAAGGCCTTGCCCTTGATATCCCAGAGCGCCATATCGATGCCGCTCATGGCGTGGATGCCCACTCCGCGGCGGCCGGCGTATATGTTCTTCCGGTACATCTTGTACCAGAGATATTCCGTCTGAAAGGGATCTTCACCGATCAGCAACTCGCGCAGACCCGATGCGGTCGTGTGCGAGAAAGGGCCTTCAATCGCCCCCTTCGCCGCCAGCGGCGAGGAATCGACTTCGCCGATTCCGGTGATCCCCGCGTCGGTCGAAACCCGCACGACCAGCGCGTCCTGGCCGCTATCGCACTGCTCCTTAACCTGGTCCTGCCTGATATAGATGGCCTCGACGTTGGTGATCCGCATACTGTCTCTCATTATGAATATATTGACAGGACCGCCTTAAGGCAGCCGGAGCCGCGGTCGGCGCTGGCGCGGTAAGCCGCTTCGACTTCTTCCAGGGGGAACCGGTGCGTGACCAACCTCGCAAGGTTGATGCGGCGCTCCGCCACCATCGAAATGAGCTCATCCCACCCCGTGCGGTCCGTCAGCGCGCCGTAAACCACGACATCCTTGAGCACGATCCTGTCAATGGGGAAATCCTGAAGCGGGGCGCCGTGCACGCCGTAGAAGACGATCTTGCCCTGCGCGCGGACCGCTTCCATCGCGTCGATGGCCGACTTGCGAGTGCCGGCGGCTTCGAAGACCAGGCCGGCGCCTTCCCCCTTTGTCAGGTCGCGAACGGCCTTGACCGCGTCCTCGCGGTTGACGTCGATGACGTGGTCCGCCCCCAGTTCCTTTGCGAGCCGCAGCCGCTCCGGCCGGGTGCCGCACACAATCACGCGGCCCGCACCGAACGCGCGGGCCGCCTGAAGGGCAATCAGGCCGGCCGGTCCCGGGCCCAGGACCACGACGGTGTCTCCGGGGGCCACGCCGGGTTTGCGCAGCGAGCCGAGCACTTCCACGTCCATGATGGCGGCCACATCGTCGGAGATCGCATCCGGCAGTAGGTGCAGGTTGCACTCGGGCGCCACCACCCATTCGGCCCAGCCGCCGTCGCGGGTGATGCCGAATTCCGAACCGGCGGGACAGAACTGAGTCGCGCCGCGCCAGCACCAGGCACACGCGCCGCATCCGCAGACCGAATCGCACTTCACGCGCTGACCCGGCTTCACCCTTGTGACCGCGAGTCCGCATTCCTCGACGACGCCGGCAAATTCGTGCCCGAGGACCAGCGGCGGATCGGCGAACTTCACCTTGCCCTGGATGATGTGAACGTCCGTGCCGCAGACTCCGGCCGCGGTTACACGGATGCGAACGGAGTGCGCATCGGCAAGCGGCGGAGGGGGCGCCTGGTCTTCCACAAATCCGACCTTCCCGCCGCCTTGCCAGATCCCTTTTCTCACGGCGCCTCCTCTTTGCCGCCGTACGTGCGCCTCATCGCCGCATCCTGACCACGATCTCCATGGGACCGTTCTGCTTCGGCAACCGGATCCGATTTCGCACCACGTCCACGCCGGCCCACGGTTTGCCGTCGATCGAGACCCCGGCGATTCTGCGAGAATCGGGCACACGCACCGTCAGCCAGGCGTTCCGGTAGGGATTGCGGCGCGGAAGCTGAAGCCGGCCGCGCACCTCACCCTCGTGTCCTCTCAGGGTGAAACTCACCGGGCCGAAGTGGGTGGGCGCGTTCGATACCGTAATCTCCTGGCCGGGGGCCAGCCACCGCTCCGGCGTGGCCGGCGCCAGCAGCAGGTCGCCGCCGTACTCGGTCAGCACCATGTCGCGCAGGCGGTGAACGAATTTTGCTTCATCGGGTATCTTGTAGAACGGCCCGCTCGGCGACCGCCACTGACGGTACTCTTCGGTGAAGACGTTCACCGCCGGGTAGTAGCACGACACAAAATTGTTGTACAGGTCGCGAATGGCGGCCCGCGCTTCTCCACGCCGCAGGTAAGCGCGGATCGGATTCTGAAGGTTGGCCTGAAACACCATGCCGCCGCGGCTGAACCAGAGGTCTTCGTCCACCCATCCGTGGACGTGGAGGCCCAGCGGTTCCGACATGGTCGTATTGTCTTCCCAGTCGTCGATGATCCATCGCGCCAGGTTCTCCCGGGCGTCGTAGATGCCCGTGTCAACCAGGATGAGCGGGCCGTATAGCAATTCGCGAGTCGCCGAGAGCCGGTACGTAGGAAGCACGTTCTGCGGATACCGCGCGTAATAGCCGGCGCGAAGCGGCCCAAACAGCCGGATACGCTGGTACACGCGGGTGGGCACATACGGCACCCAGGTGTTATTTCGCAGGCGGACCACGGGGGCGGCGGCGGCGGCCCGGTCCACCGCGCGCCGCAGGTCCGAGCGGTAGAGCGCGGCCTCTCTGACGTAGCGCGCGGCATCGGGATCGCCGGTGTCCGCCAGGGCCTTCGCCATTTCCGTCAAGCCGAGGCTGGCGTACGCGTTTACGGAGAACCAGTGGCCCCAGTCGGAGTTATCTTCCAGGTGTCCGGCGGGCAGCAAGCCGTACTCTGCACAGGGCGCGCCATGGTCGAGCACCTTGGTCAGCTTGCGCTGTTCGATCACCCAATCCGCGGCCTTTTTCAGGCTCGGCGCGATCTTAGCCAGCCAGCCGCGATCGCGCGTCATCCAATAGTGCTCGACGAGCGACCAGAGCACGGTCCCATGATCGAGGTTGTAGTTGCTGGCGGTGTAGTCATAATCGGGCGCGGTCATAGCGCCGTGGTAGACAGCGCCCTGATCCGTGAAGGTGCCGCGGAACGGCTTCGACCCCTGCACGGCGGGCCACGTGTTCAGGTAGGTTTGCGATAACTCCGGATACCCGGCCACATCGAGTAACTGTGATTGGAACGCAGCCTCGTTGGCGTAGACCTTATAGTTGTAGCTGGCCGCGGGGACCATATACAGTCCGCTGTTCGGATCCTTTGTCGCGGAAATGCGAATGCGGCAGATGAGACCCTTGGCGAAAACATTGAACCGCTCTTCGGGAACACGAAACGCGATACCCCGCGCCGTAACGGCGCGCCAGTACCCGGCCACGCGGGCCCGCTCGGCCGGGTAGTCGAGCGCCGCCAGGCGCATCCGCTCCTCCGCGGTCAGGCCCGGGATGAAGGGGATGGACAGAAAAGCCACGGCGTCCGCGCCCGGCGCCAGAAAGACGACGTCATGCACGCCTTTGCCGCCGCTCGAGATCCGGCCTCCGGGAAACGGACGCACATGGGCACGCGTGGAGCGGCCGCCATCGGCGCTCAGCACGCCGCCGCCGTACACGAGTTCTTCCTCCGGCTCCATCTGGAGCCACAGGTGCGCGGGCGCCGGCGCCGAACCGGCGTTGCGCGCGCGAATCCGCATCATCAGGACCGCGGGCGTGTGCTCGTTGCGCGCGGGATCTTCCGACGACAGCGGACCGGCGAGAGCCGTCGCGAAAGCCTCCTGCTCGTATTCGATTCCCGCTGAGGACCAGCGTGCCGTTGCCACCGGCAGGCAGCCTTCGAGAACGGATAGAGTTGAATCTTCCGACTTAGGGCGGAACGCCGCGGGATCGCCCGTGCCGATTTTCCAGCGGATGCGGTCCCCGGCCCACGTCAGCCTGCTCAATTCGCGGCCATACGCCTTCGTCCCGCGTTTGCTGATCATGACGTTGCCGCCCCACTCGAACGCGAACTTCTGCCAACTGGCGTCAAACGCCAGTGGGAGGTAGAGACGGTCCCCCTGGCGTTCGACGGGATCGAGCGCGGGGATCTCGCGGCTGGCGCGCTCGTAGCTTTGCTCGGGCTCTCGCGCGAGGCGCTCCCGGATGAGCGCGCCCCTCTTCACCACGGCCGGGGAAAACGGTTTTGTGTCGCTCGCAAGCGTTATATAGGCGTGGTAGTCCGGGATGAACATCGGGCCCTTTTCGACGGTGGCCGGAGAGAACGAGAAGCGATCTCTTCCGCGGGTGACCGTTACAACCGTGACGTCGTTGGATCCGGAGGGACGGGGGTCCGCCACATCCACCACAATGGTGGCGCCGCCTTCCACCGGTTTCACCTCACGAACCCACCCGTTGTAGGCGCGAAACTCGGGCCTGGGCGCGGGGCTTTCCGGCGGCTTGCGATCCACATCGAAGAGCACACGCAGACTCGAACGGCGTATCTCCGATTCACTGAAGACTTTAAGGGACTCGATGGCCGGCATCGCAACCGCCGGAAAGACCAGGCGGAAGCGAATCGCGCGCCGGTAGCGAACGCCGGGGAGATTGCGCGCCAGCGGGTTTTCCTGCTCGGCCAGCGGCGAAAACGTCAGCCGGCAATTGCGCCCTTCGCACGCGGCCTCGGTCCTTGCGGCAATCCAGCGGCCCTGCCACGGATCGTCCACGGGATCTTCGATGGCCGGCATGCGCGGCGGGGAATACGGCCAGTTGCGGAACCAGTATTCGAGCGACGCACGGCCGGCGTCGTAGGGCTTCTCAAACCGCAAAGCGACTTCGAAGATATCCCGCTCCTCGGCCCACTGAAGGCCGTAGACGCCCCGCCCGTCAGCGGTTCGAACCAGGCCGCGGGGATGCTTATAGTCGAAAGTCGTTTGCAGCCGGTGCTCGTCTTCCGAGCAGCACGGCCGCGCGAACGGTGCGAGGTCCATCCGGTTGGCGGCAGCGGCAGCCACACCGAGGAAAAAGAACACGAGCGCGGAACGCATCAGCCTCCCTCACGGCCCGATGTAGTCGTTAGTATGGCCGTGCTCGAATCCTATCACGGCGGATTGCGCTCATGGTTTCAAGCGATCCAAGCGACGTGGCAGGACGCCGATTGCGTCACGGAAAGTCTAGGCAATGGTAGAATGGCCCGGCATGGAGATGCCGCAACCGCAGGCAAGCCGCGCTTTCGGGGCTCTCGCATGATGCCTGCCTGGCTGGTCTACACACTCCTGACCGCGGTGTTATGGGGCGTGTGGGGATTCGAATCGAAACTCCTGGTCAATCGCACATCACCCTACACCGGCCAGGTGCTGTTCACCCTCGGGCTTCTGCTGCCGGCCGGCGCTGTATTGTTTTCGCCCAGGCGCTTCGCCGGAAAGCAGCGCGGGCGGGGACTCTTTTTCGCCGTCGTGACAGGTTTGCTCGGCGGCATCGGCAACATCGCATTCTTCATGGCGCTGGCGAAAGGCAACGCGTCCGTGATCGTGCCGCTTACGTCACTGTCGCCGCTGGTTACGGTGCTGGTAGGCGTACTGGTGCTGAAGGAAAAAGTGCGGCGGTTTCAATATGCCGGACTCGGGCTGGCGCTGGCGGCCATCTATCTATTGAGCCTCTGATGTGACCAACTGGCTGGTGCTTTCGATTTTCGCTCTGACCTGCTGGGGGATTACCGGCAACACCCAGAAGCTGAGCACGAACCACATCACAACTCAGTTCTCGTTTCTGGGATTTGCCGCCGCGTTTATCCCGATTGCGATCTTCACCGCGTTCGTGTTCCCGATGGACGCAACGCTGAGCCGCGAGGTTGTCATTCTGGGCATCGCCGGCGGCGTGCTGAATTCGCTCGGCGCGCTAACGGGTTTCGCGGCATTCGAAGCTGGGGCGAAGTCATCCGTCGCGGCGCCCATCATGTATCTTTATCCGCTGATCACGGTGGTGCTGGCGCGGATTTTCCTCCAAGAGCACATCACGGGCGCGCACTGGGCGGGCATTCTCATAGCGCCGGTGGCCGCGTGGCTGCTGTCGAAGGAGTAACATAACTCCGGCCTATGTTTCCGCCTTCACCTATGCCGGCACTTCGGAGTTGACCGCCTGAATCAGCGCCTGGATGTAGCCATAGCCGAAGGCGAACGACTGGAGGCTTCCCGGATCTCCGGGATGGCGCGGCATGTGATCGGGACAGATGGAGCCATCGAACTGGACGTCCCGAAGGACGCGCATGACCTGGAATAGATCCATGTCGCCTTCATCGGGATAAACTTCCAGAAAATCGCCGAGCCCGCCGCGGATATTCCGCATATGTACCTGGCAGAGCTTGCGCCGGCCTCCCAGATACTTCACGATCGGAAGGATCCCGGTTTTCGGGTCCTTGAGTCCTTCGGCCGCCGTTCCCAGGCACAACTGGAAACCGTTGTAGGGGCTGTCCACGATCGATTCATACCGCTTGATGGCGGCGAACACCGATGGCGAATCCCAATTCTCCGCACCCTGGTAGCCGAACGGCAGGCCGGGCGGATCGTAAGGATGACAGGCCATCTTCACGCCGTACTGTTTCGCGGTGGGAATGATCTTTTCCAGGAAATAGCCGATGCGTTCCCAGTACTCCTCCGAGCTTACCTTTCCGGCTTTGCCGACAGGCAGGTCCTTCCAGTTGTCCTCGAGTTTAAAGCCGGCATACCGCACGTTTCCGCGCCCGGTGGCTTGCCGGTTGCGCCTGATCGGGATGAGGGTCCAGTGATAGGTGATGATCTTTACGCCGGCGCGGGAGGCCTTTTCAATGTTGCCGGCAATGACATCAAGCTGCCGGTCGCGCTCCGCGCCCGGACGCATCCCGATATAGTTGGCGTCCATCCTTATGGCTTCGAGTGTGAGTCCGTACTGGCCGCAGTCGTCCTTCAGCTTCCGGATCTCGTCAAAATCCCAGCCGCCATCCGGGGAGCGTCCCCTGATCTGCGCGGTCAGGTGCCTGACGCCGTACCGCAGGTTGTACTCGAGGTTCTCTTTCGACCCCATGCCGGAGCCGGCCACGGAGTGGTAGTCGCCGCCGACGTGCATGAGGAGATTCCTGCGGGACTTGCCAGCCGGCTTCGGCGCGGCGGCGGACGCGGACGATGCGGCGGCAGCGTAGCTGAGCGCGCGCTGCCCCAGTTCTCTTCGGTTCATCATGCGATTTCTCCCGTGGGCGCGGACCGGGAACAGAGAATCTATCCGACCGGATGATCCAAAATCAGCTCGTTCTTCCGGTCCCAGTACATCTTCTTGCTTTCGCGATAGGCGCGGGTGGCCATGACCACCGCGACCGCATGGCCGAATCCGGTGTCGATGTTGCCGTTGGGAACGCCGCGAGTGCGCATGCACTTGAACCAGTCGTCGGTGTGGTACTTCAGGTCGTCGCTGTTGTTCAGCGGAGGTATCTCGGGATGGCCCGGAATGGTGACCAGTTCCGCCTGGGCGCGGCGGGTCTTGGTATCGAACACGACATTCGAATGCCACCCGCTGCGGGTCTCCGGCGTGAACCACCACTGAGGGCTGCCCTCGCCGCCGGGCGAGTGCAGCGTGCCGCGCGTGCCCCGGATGATCGTGTGGTCGCCCCAGCCGTTGCCGAAAGTGGTGCTGTAGCTGTAGAGCACCTGCTTTTCGCGGAAGGTCGAGAGGCACTGGAAGGTGTCGGGGTTCTCGCGCACGTCGTGCCAGACAAAGATGCCGCCCGCCGCCACGGTGTCATCCGGGATGAAGGTGTCCAGGTAGAAGTGGACCAGGCCCGAGCCGTGGCTGTACCACTGGTCCGTGATGCCACCCGAAAAATCCTTAAAGATGCGGAACTCGAAGTAGGCGCGGGGATCGAAGGGCCGTTCCGGACGCCCCAGCAGCCAACGCTTCCAATCGGTGTCCTGCTCCTTGATATCGGCGACATCGGGATCCATGGGAATATGCCAGCGCGGCCCGTTGAAATTCCAGCTCTGGTCGATGGAGACCACTTTTCCGATTCTGCCCTCGCGGATCATTTCGCGCACGCGGTGCTGGTACGGATCGCTAAGCCACTGCGAGCCCATCTGTACCACCTGCTTCGAGGCTTTCACGGTGTCGCGCGCCAGCTTGGCGTCTTCGAGCGTGTTGGCCATGGGCTTTTCGCAGTAGCAGTCCTTGCCCGCCTTGACCACCTCCACCAGGATGCGCGCGTGCTGGTGATCGCCGGTGGCGATCATGACCGCGTCCAGTTCAGGGTCGGCCAGCATCTCTTCGGAGTACTTGTAGATCTTCGGCCGCTTGCCGAAGAGTTTTTCGGCATGATCGGCCGCCTTGTTGGCGTTTACCGGCCAGATGTCGCACACGCTGCGCAGGTCGAAATTCGGGTCGGTCTGCTGCGACTGCTTGAGCATGTTCCGGTGGCCCCGCGAGCGGTCCCCGCACCCGATCTGTCCGATCTGTATGCGGTCGTTGGCGCCAGCAATGCGGTTGTAAGAAGCCGCCGTCATGGGCGCTACAGCGCCCCCGATGAACACTCTTCGCGAAACACTATTCGGCATGTTTAACCCCTTTCGGCTCTTGCCTGCGGGCACCATCGATTTTACACCCAGGCGCCTCCGTGAAAGCCATTCGCCGGATCACTGGCGCACCCGGTATGGCTTGCGCGCCCCGTACAACGCCAGGCGGCTTCTCAATCCGTCGCTTAGAGCCGCGTTTTTCTGTTCGCATGTTCACCAACATCGCCAACCACCCCATCTTCGATTTTCCGTTCTCGAATATCTCGGTGCCGGCTTCGGTGGCGCGAACCTACCAGCTTCGCGAGGGCGGCATGGGCGGGCGCGAGATGGCCGGTCCGCGGAACCTTCAGTTGCGGGCTAGAATCGAGTTCTGAGACGTGACCATGAACCGGCGCCAGTTCGTTGAGACGGTGGCCGCCGCACCGGCCGCGCACGCGGCGCCGGCCGCGGGCGGGCCGCTCACGGCGGGTTTCGCGGAGCGCGACATCACACCGCAAATCGGGATGGAGCAGCCGGGCGGCTATTCGAAGGTGTTCCACCGCTCCATCCACGATCCGTGCAAGGTGCGCGCGGCGGTATTCCAGGATGGAAGCGGGCGCATCGCGCTGGTGGGAGTGGATGCGCTGATCGTTCCGCGCGCCGTGGTGCTGGCGGCGCGGCGGCAGATCCAGGAGCGCTGCGGCATTCCGCCGGAAGCCGTCATGGCGGGCGCCTCACATTCCCACTCGTCCGGGCCGGTCGGCATGGTCCAGCCCGGCGAGTACGACCACGCTTCGCCCCTGGTGCGCCAACTGGCGTACGAGAAATCCTCCGCCGCCAATCCTGCGTACCTGAAGCTGGTCGAGACCGAAATCGTAGAGGCGGTTTGCGCCGCGGACGCGAACCGCACGCCGCTGCGCACCGGCTTCGGGCGCGGCACGGAGAACCAGGTTGCTTACAACCGGCGCTTCCGGATGAAGAACGGCCAAAGCTGGACCCACCCCGGCAAGGGCAATCCGGATATCGTCGAGGCCGCGGGACCTACCGATCCCGATGTCACCGTGATCGGCTGCTGGTCGTCCGACGGGCGGCTGCGCGGCTGCGTCGTGCATTTCTGCTGCCACGCCACCACCAGTCCCGGAGGGATCTCCGCCAACTGGATCTACGACCTCGAGCGGACCATCCGGGGCGCGCTCGATCCGCAGGCGGTAGTGGTCTTCCTGCAAGGCTTCTCGGGTGACGTCACCCAGGTGGACAACCTCGACCCGCACGCCAATCCGGGCGCGGAACAGTGGTGCCGGCTGGTGGGCGGGCGCGTGGGCGCGGAAGCCGTGAAAGTACTGCTCAGCATGTACGCGGCCGAGGCCGCGCCGCCGCTCGGCGCGCGCCAGACGATGCTGCGGATTCCACGGCGCAAGCCGGGCGCGGCAAGACTCAAGCGGGCGATGGAGACGGTGAGGCAGGATCCCAAGGAAGGCGGCGTCACCGAATGGACGTTCGCCAAGGAAACCGTGATGCTGGACGCCCTGCTCGCCAAAGAGCCGGTGGTGGAAGTGGAGGTGCAGGCTATCCAGGTGGGGCCGGCGGTTTTCGTCGCGGCGCCGGGCGAAATGTTCTGCCAGCTTGGGCTGGAGATCAAGTCCGGCAGCCCGTTCAAGCTCACCTGTCCGGTGGAACTGGCCAACGGCTGCGTGGGCTACGTGCCTACCGAGGAAGCCCTCGGACCGCGCGGAGGAGGCTACGAAACACGCCTCACCGCGTACACGAACCTGGCGCCCGACGCCGGGACGCGAATGGTTCGGGCGGGCGTGGAGCTGGCGCGGCAGCTCACGCCGGCGCCCATTCCGGAGGCTCCCATGGCACCGCCCTACAAGGCCCCGTGGCCGTACGGGAACGTGCCGCCGGAGCTGGAGTGAATCACAGGAGATGACGATGCGCTGGATTGTGGTCGCGTTGAGTTGCGGGCTGATGGCGCAGGGGGCCGAGCTGCGGGTGGGCGCGGCGGCGGTAAAGATAACGCCGCCCTCCGGCGTCGCCATGTCGGGCTATTATTACAACCGCGCCGCCGATGGGGTGCATGACGATCTTTACGCCAAGGCGCTGGTGCTGGAGAGCAACGGCCAGAAGGCCGGCATCGTGGCGTGCGACGTTTCGGGCCTGCCGCGGGAAATCATCGAGGCGGCCCGCAAGGCGATCGACGCCGGCGGCATAGTGCGAGGCGCGGACGTGATGATCAGCGCCACCCACACCCATACCGGGCCGGTGATCCTGGGAGGCCGCACCCGCTACAACCTGGAAGGCGAGATGCTCCGCCTGACCAAGACTTACGCGGAGAGCCTGCCCGGCAGGATCGCGGAGAGCATCCGGCTGGCCGGCGCGGCGCTTCAGCCCGCGCGCGTTTCGGCGGGCCTGGGACACGAACCTTCCCTCACCTTCAACCGCCGCTATCACATGAAAAACGGCAGCGTGGGCTGGAACCCCGGCAAGCTGAACCCCAACATCGTGCGGCCCGCGGGGCCTATCGACGACGGCGTCCCGGTGATGTACTTCCAGACCGCCGCAGGCAAGCCGCTGGCCGCCTATGTGAACTACGCGATGCATCTGGACACCGTGGGGGGCACGGAGTATTCCGCGGATTACGCGTACACGCTCTCGAAACTGCTGGCGGCCGTCAGGGGGCCGGACATGCTCACCATGTTCACCATCGGCTGCGCGGGCAACCTCAACCACGTTGACGTGAGCACGCGCGACCCGCAGAAAGGCCACGGGGAGGCCGCCCGCATCGGCACGGTGCTGGCGGCCGAGGTCTTGCGGACCATGAAGCGCTTGCAGGAAGTGGAAGCGGGCCCGCCGAGGGTGCGCAGCGAGATCCTGCGGCTTCCGCTGCCGGAGACAAAGCCCGGCGAGCTGGAGTGGGCGCGGAAGATTACGCCGCTGTTCGGCAAGCCCAACGCGGCGCCGTTTATGGACCTGGTGCGCGCGTTTCGCATCGTGGATGTGGCGGAGCGAAACGGCCAGCCGTTGGAGGCCGAAGTCCAGGTGATCGCGCTGGGCAAACAAGTGGCGTGGGTGGCGCTCCCCGGCGAAATTTTCACCGAGCTGGGCATGGCCATCAAGGGCGCCTCTCCGTTCCAGTTCACGGCGGTGGCCGGGCTTGCCAACGGCTCGGTTGGATACGTGCCCAACCGCAAGGCCTACCCGGAAGGCGCGTACGAAGCGGAAAGCGCGCGCTGCGGCGCCGGATCGGGCGAATTGATGGTGGATGCCGCTACGCGAATGCTGGTGGCGCTGGCCGCCACGAAGGAGTGAGGGTGCGTTTTGCTTCGGGTATCGTTTCGCGCGCCGGCATCGCCGGCGAGCTGGTGGGGTTTTTCTGGCGCCGCAAGTGGTGGTGGCTGACGCCCATGGTGGTGGTGCTGCTCCTGTTCGCGGTGCTGATTGCGCTGGCGCAGACTTCCGCCGTGGCGCCGTTCATCTACACTCTTTTCTGACCATAAACTCGCCCAGCACCAGCAGGTCCATACCGGTGCGGCGCCAGGTATCGACCGCTTCGGCGGGCGTGTTGACGATCGGTTCGCCCCTGACGTTGAACGAGGTATTGAGGAGAACGGGCGTGCCGGTGAGACGGCCGAAGTTCTCGATCAGCGCGTGAAAGCGCGGGTTGGTTTCCGGGTGCACCACCTGTAGCCGCGCGGTGCCGTCCACGTGCGTGACGGCGGGGATTGCGCCGCGCCGCGCCTCCGCTACGGGCGCCACGTACAGCATGAAGCGCGCGGGCCAGTGCCGCGCGGCGCCGGGCAGGTCGAACCAGGATTCGGCCGCAGCGGCGGGCGCCGCCGGAGCGAACGGGCGAAACGGCTCACGGTATTTTACAGCGGCATTGATGCGCTCCTTCATGCCGGCGTTGCGCGGGTCGGCCAGGATGCTGCGGCGGCCGAGAGCGCGCGGCCCCCATTCGAAGCGGCCGTCCATCCAGCCCACGATGGCGCCGCCGGCCAGAGCTTCGGCCACGGCGTGGTCGTCGCACGGGGCGTAGGCCAGCCCGGCGGCGTCCAGCGCGTTCCTCACCGCATCGGCGGAGTGTTCTTCGCCCCACGCCGCGTGCTCCATCACGAAGTCGCGCGGCTTTCCCAGCACCGTGTTCCATCCCCACAGCGCCACCCCAAGAGCCGCGCCGGAATCGCCGGCCGCGGGCTGGACATAAATCTCCCGGAACCCCGATTCGCGCAGGATGCGGCCGTTCGCCACACTGTTCAGCGCCACACCGCCAGCCATGCACAGCCGCGGAAGTCCGGTGACCCGCGCTGCGCGCCGGGCCATGCCCAGCAGCGCTTCTTCGGTGACCCGCTGGATGCTGGCGGCGATGTCGGCGTAACGGCGCGCCTCGGGATCGCTCAGCGAAAACGGCCGGGCCGGGTCGCGAGGCGGGCCGAACAGGCGCTCGAAGCGCGGGCTGAAGGTGCGTTCCGGCGAGTAGTGAAACGAAAAGTAGCTGAGGTCCAGCTCGAAGCTGCCGTCCGGAGCCATGCGGATGAGCCGGTGCACCTCGTCCAGATAGCGCGGCTCGCCGTAAGGCGCCAGGCCCATCACCTTGTACTCGCCTTCGTTCACCTCGAAACCCAGAAACGCCGTGAACGCGCTGTAAAGCAATCCCAGGGAATGCGGGAAATGGATCTCCTCGATGAGCCTGATTTCCGCGCCGCGCCCTATGCCGATGGCGGCCGTGGCCCACTCCCCCACGCCGTCCACCGTGAGAATGGCGGCCTCGTCGAACGGCGAGCAGAGAAAGGCGCTGGCGGCGTGCGAGAGGTGGTGCTCGCTGAAGAGAATGCACGAGGCGGGTACGCCGAGGCGCTGCCCGATCAGGTGCTTGATCCAGAGCTTGTCCGCCAGCCAGGAAATCATGGCTTCCTGGAAGACGCGGCGCGAGCGCGGGAAGGCCTCCAGGCACGTGACCAGCAACCGCTCCCATTTAATAAACGGCTTTTCGAAGAAGACCACGTAGCCGAGATCGGAGCCCCTTAGGCCGGCCGCGCCGAGGCAGAACTCGATGGCGCGCTCGGGGAACGAGAAATCGTGCTTTATGCGGCTAAAACGTTCCTCTTCGGCGGCGGCCACGAGGCGGCCATCGGAGAGCAGGGCCGCGGCCGCGTCGTGAAAATAGCAGGAAATGCCGAGAACGTGCGCGGGCATCAGGATTGCCGTCCGGCGCGCGTCAGGGCGGCGCCTTTCGCGTCTGTCCGCGGCTGCCAGCCGTGACGCGACGTTTTGGTGAGGCGCGCGGCGATGGCGAAGGGCACGAACAGCGTGTAATAGAGTGCCGCAAGCAGCCAACGGGCCTGCAAGTCGACCGAGCGGCGCGCCGCCCTTTGCCAGGCGGCCCAAAGGCGCTTCATCTTCCCTCCTCGCGCAGCACTCGCTCCAGGTTGGCCCGCGCAGCCACGAGATCCGGACGCAGCTTGAGCGCCGCCCGGAAGTGCTCGGCGGCCTCCTTGAAGCGCGCGCGGCGCGCCAGGACGGCGCCCAGGGCCAGCCGGTTGGGGAAGAAACGTTCGCCGAAGCGGCAGTTGGGCATGCGCACGTCGCGCCCCGGCACGCGGAGGAAGAAGGCGGACGGAAAGCCGGCGCCACCGGCGCGGAGAACCAGTTCCAATACGGTCAACAGGGCTATTGGGGAGAGCAACGCGAGAGCCGCGCGGATTCCCCACTCGCGCCGGACAGACATGCCAATCTTCTGAGTTTACAGGGACCGGCCGCGCGGCGCACCAAGGCCCGGCGCGGTCTAGGCTTTGTAATTCGATCGGACTTCCTCGGGAAAGGCGGGCAACAGGCGTTCGATGCGGGTCTTGATTTCGGCCACGATTTCAGGGTGGTCGGAGGCGAGGTCGTAGCTCTCGTCGGGGTCCCGTTCCATGTCGTAGAGCTCGCAGACGGGCTGGTTGCGGCGGCCCTCCGGGGGCTCGGGGACAAACACAGGCACGTTGTAGCGGGCCACGTGGAGTTTCCAGTTGTTCCACCGCGCGCATTGGAGATAGGTGCTGGAAAAGTAGAGGAGTAGATCGCGCTCCACCTGACGGCACTCGCCGGTCAACTGCGGCCAGATGTTCACGCCGTCGAGCGGGCCAGCGGGCAGCGGCGCTCCGGCGAGATGCGCGATGGTGGGCAGGACGTCGAGCGCGGAAGCAGGACCGCGGGACACGGAGCCCGCCGGGATGCGGCCGGGGTAACGGGCCAGGAACGGCACGCGCACGCCGCCTTCCCAGGTGGCGCCCTTGCGGCCTCGCAGGCGGCCGGGACTGCCGTTATACCACGGACCGTTGTCGCTGGAGAAGATCACCAGCGTGTCATTCTCGATGTCGTTGCGCTTCAAGGCCTCGAGTACCTGGCCTACGCTCCAATCCAGTTCTTCGACCACATCGCCGTAGGCTCCCAGCGCGGATTTCCCGCGGAAGCGCGGAGAAGGCGCGAGCGGGACGTGGGGCGAGGTGGGAGCCATGTAGAGGAAAAAGGGGGCGTTGCCGGCGCCGTCGATGACCCGGACCGCCTGCTCGGTGAAGTGCTCGGTGAGGAGTTCCTGGGTGGCGGAGCGCTCCACGACTTCGCCGTTGCAGATGACCGGCGGGTTCATGTCATTGCTGTAGGGCACGCCGTAGAATTCGTGAAAGCCCCGCGCGCGCGGCATGTACTCGGGACCATCGCCAAGGTGCCACTTGCCGACGCAATAGGTGCGGTAATTGCGCGCCCTCAGGACTTGCGGCAGGGTGGTGGCGGCGAGCGAGAGGCCGCCGTCGGCATTGGGAAAGAGCGCGTCGGGCACGCCCACACAGACCGGATAGCGGCCGGTCATCAACCCGGCGCGCGAAGGGGAGCAGACCGGATTGGCGGCATAGAAATCCGTGAAGCGCACGCCTTCGGAGGCCATGCGGTCGAGGTTGGGAGTGGGAATGCTGGATCCGTAGCAGCCGACGTCGCCGTAGCCGAGGTCGTCGGCGCAGATGAGGACGATGTTGGGTGGACCGGCAGCGGCTCTTAGAACCGGAGCCGCACAGATCGTTGTCGCGGCAGACTTCAAAAAGCGTCTGCGAGTCAGACCGATGCCCATACCTCTGAGAGTGCCTATTCTATTGCCCTGCCGTGTCTGGCGCAAATACAGGGAACGCCGTACGGTCAGCGCAGCTTAAAAACGGCGTACTGACGGTTATGGAACTGAGGGGCTATGCCGGGAGGCGGCGTTTGGGCGGAGAGCACGAGATAATCGATGCCGAGGGAGCGGTACAGGGGGATGCGGTCAGCCCGGTAGCGGTTCATTCCGGTTCGTTGCCAGCGAGACCACCACTCGTCGCCGAGTTCGCGAAGGTAGTTGACCTGGCCGCCGCTTTTCCAGTCGGTGTAGACGGCGCGGCGGGCTTTGAAACGGAAGATGCCCGGGACGGACGACTTGCGGGCATCGCCGAAAAGGAACACGGCATCGGGGGGCGTGTTGGCGCGCGCCCAGGCGGCGAGAGCGTCGAGTTCCGGCGTGTGCAGGCGCGGGTAGTTGACCACGCCGGCGAGACCGGGCATGGCGAAGAAGGCGGCCGCCGCAACCGCGGCGAGCGCCGGCGCGGCCCACGCGCGCCTGCGTCCGTATGCGGCCAGGGCAAAGGTGGAAAGCGCGGCCAGGGCCACGGCAACGGAGGCGGCGCGGAACCCGGGCCAACCGAGGACGGCGGTCGTGGGAGCGAGAAACGGGAGCAGCAGCCACGCGAAAGCCTCGGCCAGGCGGCCGCGCTCAGCCGCGCGCACGCCCGCGACTGCGGCGGCGAACAGCGCGAACAGGATGGTGAACAACAACGCGCGCATAGGCTGGAACTGGGGCATCAAAGCCCACTTGGATTTTTCGAGCAACAGCCAGGAGACGGGAACGCTGAGCAGCCCGATCAGGGGCATGCCGATGAGGGTGACGCGCAGGTCGAAGCCCATGGCGGCGCGCACGCGGCGGTAGGCAACCAGCAGAGCCACGAACAGGAACAGGTATTGCGGAAGGAAGTCGCGCCACCACAGGGAAACGAAGAGGTAGGAAGAGCGCATGCGCTGCAATTCCTCCTGGAACGGCGTGAGGCGCGTAAAGAAGCTCTGGGTTTCGCCGACGCCGGCCTGAAAACGCGAGGCGACGGCCAGCAAAATGGTAGCGCCGAGGATGGGCACGAACTCGTAGAGCCTGCGCCGCATGACATCGGGCTTGCCCGGCCACAACGCGAGCAGGAAATAGACGCCCCAGAACGGGTACACGGTGGGCGGGTGAAACAGGAACGCCGCCGCGGCGGCGAGGCCGGAAACGAAATAGCGGCCGTGCGCCAGCATTCCCGCGGCCAGCAACAGCAGCGGCACGGCGAAGCCGCGCGGGTTGGGCTCGTACTCGAGGGTGAGCACGGAGGGGCCGGCCACGGTGGCTCCCAGCGAGAGGATGGCGGCCACCATCAGGGCGGGGGCCGCCGCGAGCCCGGTGGCGCCGGCCAGCAGGTAAAGGCCCCAGACGCCGAGAGCGCGGGTGGCGATTTGCAGGGCCTTGAGGACGTGCTCGAAATCGGCGCCGGTGGCGCGGCTGAGGGCCAGCGCGCACTCGTCATAGAGGGTGAAGGTGACGTGCGGGCGCTGGACCAGGATGTCGTTGTGGAGCACGGAGCGGTCCCGCAGATGCTCCAGGATGGGGGCGTAGATCTGGGTGTCCTGCTGCACCCAGGTGTGGCCGGGGAAGACGAAGAAGGTGAGCAGCGCGATCGCGAAAATCGCCCCCGCAATGATCAGACGGTTCATTGGGCGGGGGTCTTCTCCAGTTGTTGTCTGGCCCATACGCGCCGCGGGTTGAGGGCCAGCGATTTCGCAAACGCCTCGCGGGCGCCGCGATTATCGTTCTGCTTGCGGAGCGCGAGGCCGAGCCAGAACCAGGCGTCGGCCGCCGCGGCGGGATCGAGTGCGATGGCTTTGCGGAAATCGGCGGCGGCCAGTTCCACGCCGCCGCCGAACGCGGGCGGAAGATAGTAATTGCCGACGCCGCGGGCGATGTGCGCGCGGGCGGAGCGCGGATCGAGCTCGAGAGCTTTGTTGACGGCATCGCGCGCGCGTTTTCCGTAACTCAAGCCGGCGAGCACGTTGGCGGGGATCACCTGTCCGCAAAGCGTCCCGAGCACGCGGTAGTACTCGGCGGAATCGGGTTTGAGAGCGATGGCGCGCTCGGCGGCCCGGATGCCGGCCTGGGCGGTGCGCTGCGCCAGCGCGCGGTCGCGCAACTCCAGCGCGACCTCGGCGAGGTAGGAGGCGGCCAGCGCGGCGCGATACTGGGCCTCGGCGTCGCCCGGGGCCTTTTCGGCGGCGGCGGAAGATTCGGCGGTGATCTTCTCGAGGGCCGCGCGGTCCTGCCGGTCGCGCGCGGATTCCAGATCCGCGAGGGGCGCGGCCCAACACGCCGCCGCACAAAACCAAACCGCGATGCGCACCATCGTTACCATTACATCAAAGCGCGGCCACCCGGCGCTGCACAAACAGAAAATACATCGCCACCCCCACGAGCACGAGGCCGTTGACGGCGAGGACCACCGGGGCGGTGAAAGCGGGCACCAGCCAGCCGGTTGCCAGGCTGCCGATGGGCATGCCGCCGCGGAAGGCGACGTTGTAGACGCTCATTACGCGGCCGCGCATTTCGTCGGAGGTAATGAGCTGCACCAGGGAGGCGATGGTGGCGAATACCATCATCAGCGCCATGCCGGCCACGAACAGCAGGACGCAGCTTAGCGCGATGTGGCGGGAGAGCGCGAAGCCGGAGATGGAAACGCCGAGGCAGAGCATCACCACCAGGGCCATGAGGCCCTTCCTGGGAATGTTGCCCAGGCCGGCCACAAGCAGTGCGCCGGCGATGGAACCGGCGCCGGAACACACCAGGAACAGCGTGAAGGTGCTGGCGCCGCGGTGAAACACGTCGCGGGCGAAGACCGGCAGGAAGGTGATGAGCGGGATGGCGAGGGCGGTCATGCAGAAGGCCAGCACGATGAGGGCGATCATGCCGGTGCGGATGCGGATGAAGCCGATGCCTTCCTGGATGCTGGCGAGCACGGATTGCATCTCCGGCTGGGGCGTCACGCGAAGGCCCAGCCGCCACAGCGACCAGATCACCGCCAGAAAGGAGAGGCCATTGAGAAAAAAGCACCAGGCCGAGCCGAATTGCGTCAGGGCGAGGCCACCGAGCATGGGTCCGACCACGCGCGCCAGGTTGAACTGGATGGAATTGAGCGCGATGGCATTGGGCAGGTCGTGCTTCTGGACCAGCATGGGGATGAGCGCCTGATAGGCCGGCCCGCCGAAAGCCTGGGCGAAGCCCACCACGAAGGAGAGCGAGAGGATATGCCACACACGCACCGTGCCGGTGGCGATCAGGACGGCGAGCAGGAAGGCGCAGGTCATCTGCACGTACTGCGAGACCAGGAGGATGCGGCGGCGTTCGACACGGTCGGCCACCACGCCGCCCAGCAGGGAAAAAAGGAAGATGGGGATTTCACCGAGAAAAGCGTCGAGGCCGAGCAGGAAGGGCGAGCCGGAGAGCGAAAGCACCAGCCAACTCTGGGCCACTTTCTGCATCCAGGTGCCCACGCTGGAGGTGAACGCGCCCGCCCACATCAGGCGGAAATCGCGGTACTGGAACGCCTTGAAGATCCGGTGGAGCACGCGGGCCTACGGCAAGGGCGCGGGCCGCTGGATCAGGTGAAGGTAGTTGCCGTCCAGATCGGTGAAGAAAACCAGGCGGTTGCCTTTCACCTCGTAAGGATCGCCCAGAAAGGTGACGCCGGCGGCTTGGAGTCGGGCATAGGCCTGGTCGAAATCATCCGGGATCACGGCCAGGTGGCGGATGCCGGGGTCCTTCAGGGTTTGCGGCGCGCGCGCACCGGCGGAAGGGATGATTTCGAGCATGGCGCCGTTGGGCGCTTTGACAAAGTAGTTGCCGTCGTATTCGTAATTGATGATGAAGCCCAGCTTCTCCACGTACCACTCGGCCAGCTTGCGCGGATCCGGCGAGGCGATGGCGGTGTGCTCGAGACCTCGGAACATGTAGGAATTGTAGCACCGGCGGCGGGCGCGTCCTGAGTTATGATGAGGCGCATGATGACACGCCGCCAACTGGCCCGGATGGCGCTGGCGGGCACGGCGCTGACTGAAGCGGCCTTCGCGCAGCGCGCGCTCGTAGCCGGCGAACTGCCGAAGGACATGGTGTGGCTGAACGCCAATGAGAACCCACTGGGGCCGCCGGCGGTCTCCCTGCGGGCGATGACGGAAGCGCTGCCCACGGCGGGCCGTTACCACTTCCAGGAGTTCCGCGCCTTCACCGAAGCGGTGGCGCGGAGCGAGGGACTGGAGGCGGAATGGGTGCTGGCGGGGGCCGGGTCTTCCGAGCCGCTGCAAATCGCGGTTCAGGCGTTCACCGCGCCGGACCGGCCGCTCATCGCCATGGAGCCCAGCTTCGAGCTGCCGGGGGAGGTGGCGCGCACACTCGGGCATCCGGTCATCCCGGTGCCGTTGACCACGGGCTATTTTGCCGACGTGCGGCGGATGGCGGCCGAGGCGGCGAAGGCGCGGGGCGGGCTGCTTTACGTCTGCAATCCGAACAACCCGACGGGGGCGGTGACGCCGCGCCGCGATATCGACTGGCTGGCGGCCAACCTGCCGGCCAACACCGTGCTGATCGTGGATGAGGCCTACATTCACTTCGCGGACACGCCGGAAATGGCCAGCGCGCTGGAGCACGTGCGCGTGCGCCGGAACGTGATTGTGGCACGGACGTTTTCGAAGATCTACGGCATGGCGGGCCTCCGGGTGGGGTTCACGTGCGCGCCGCCGGAGATCACGGCGCGGCTGGCGCGGCGGAAGAACAACGTCATCTCGATCGTTTCGGCGCGCGCGGCGCTGGCCGCGCTGGGGGATCGCGACAGGATCCTGGCTGAGCGGCGCACCGGGCTTCTGCGCACGCGCGCGGCCCTGTACAAATGGCTGGAGGAGCGCGGGCTGCGCTACATCCCCTCGCACGCGAACTTCCTGATGATCGACATCGGCCGGCCGCCGGGCGAGTTCGGAATGAAGATGATGCGGTTGGGGGTGGCGCCGGGCCGGCCGTTTCCGCCGCTGGATACGTTCCTGCGCGTCTCCATCGGCACGGACGCGGACATGGAGAAATTCCGCGAGGTGTTCTGGAAGGTGTACCGGTCATGAAGCGGCGGCATTTCCTGATGGGGTTGGCCGCGGCGGCGCGCGCTCCGGTGAAGATCACGTCGATCAGCATGGCGCAGGTGCAGGGGCGCTTTCACAAGTTCGTGGCGATGAACAGCTACGACCGCGCTCCCAAGGGCCACACTTACGAAAACACGCTGGTGCGCATCGCCACGAACCAGGGCGTGGAAGGCGTGGGGATAGGGTCGCGACGCGCGCGCCCGGACGATCTGCGCGGACTGATCGGCGCGAACCCGCTGGAATTGTACGAAATGGCGGGCGGGCGCATCACCGGCCGCGCGCCGGCTTGGGCGCCGCTGCTCGAGCGCGAGCGCTGGCTGGACGGCCCGCTGTTCGACCTGATCGGCAAGCTCCTGGGGAAGCCCTGCTGGGCGCTGATGGGCGACGCGGGCAGGGACGAGGTGGAGGTGTACGACGGCACGCTGTACTTCAGCGACGTCTGGTTCCGCGACCGCGGCGTGCGCGCGGTGATGGAGGAAGCCGAGGAGGCGCTGAAGAAAGGCTACGTGGGGCTGAAGCTCAAAGCCGGGCGCGGCGATAAATGGATGGAGCGGGACGCGGGTTTGCAGCGCGACATCGAGGTGCTGCACGCGGCGCGCAAGCTGGCGGGTCCGGAGGTGAAGATCATGGCCGACCCGAACAACGGCTACCGCAACGACTTCGAGCGCGCGTGGGCGCTGGTGCGGGACACCGGCGCGGCGAAGCTTTACTGGATGGAGGAGATCTTCCCGGAGAACGTGGACGATTACACCCGCCTGCGCGAGCGCATGGAGGGCGCGGCCATCGACACGCTGATCGCCGAGGGCGAGTCGGTCACGGATCCGGAGCGGCTGGCGCCGTACCTGAAGCCGCCGCGCACGGTGGACGTGCTGCAAATGGACATCCACGCCGCCGGGTTCCTCAACAACCTGAAAATGGCGCGCATGGGCGCGGAGGCGGGCGCGCTGACGGTGCCGCACAACTGGGCCTCGCACCTGGGCATGTTGATGGGGCTGCACATGGCGAAGGCGTCTCCGGCGGTGCCGGCGGCCGAAGACGACCGCTCCAGTTACGATGTGATCGATTCCAGCGCGTACACGTTCCGCAAGGGTTATTACCGCGTGCCGGATTTGCCGGGCATGGGGATACAAGTCAACGAGAAGGTCTATAGCGAGAAGTACAGGGCCGGGGAGGTGCGGATCGCATGATGGTTCTGCTGTTTGCGGCGCTGCTGGCAGCGGGCGCGCCGCAGGAGGCGGATACCTGGACGGCGGTGCAGTCGCTGGCCGGCGAGTGGGCGGGCGAGGGGACCGGCGCTCCCGGCGAGGCCACGGGAGGGTTCACGTTCGCGGCCGACCTCCAGCAACGGGTGCTGGTGCGAAGGAACTGGGCGGAATACCCGGCTACCAGAGAGAAGCCGGCGTTCCGGCATGAAGACATGATGGTGGTGTACCGCGATCCGGACAAGACGGTGCGCGCGATGTACTTCGACAACGAAGGGAACGTGATCCGCTACCGCGTCCAGGCGAGTGCGGACGGAAAGCGCATCGTGTTCCTGAGCGATGCGGTTCCGGGCGCGCCTCGCTTTCGGCTGACGAACGCCCTGACGGCCGCCGGCCGGATGAAGATCACGTTCGAGATCGCGCCGCCGGGCAAGCCGGAGGAGTTCAAGACTTACATCGAAGCTGCGGCCCGCCGCCGGTGAGCGTAAGCATGCGCCCGAAAAGCCCGGCCTCGGCATCGCCTGGGATCCCGCGTTTCTCCGCAAGCACGGATTGGCCGCGGCGTAGACTTCGATTTCGAACGGATCCTTGCCGACGAAATAGCCGGCGCGTTCCCGGACCTCGCGTGCGACGCCTGCGGGCAGGCGGTAGTCGCCGTCCATGGCGGTCCCCACGATGCCCTGATCGGTGAAATCCTGGGCGACGACGTAGTCGCCCGTGTCCTGCGGAATCTTCTTGGGGTCCCAAGGCAGCACCAGCCCGCGGCCGGCTGCCACGCCGCGAACTTCGACGGTTTCCGCGCGCGTGATCCGGAGCGGTTTCACGCCTCGCGGGAGTGCCGCGGCCGCAGCGGGCATGAGTCCGAATTGCCGGCGGTTCATCATAACAGGGGTAGTATACTGATAAAAGAGAACACCTGAGAGGATTTGTGTCCATTCGTCAGTGGCTTCGTTTGTTTGGCCATTCCCAACTCCTTCCGGCCCTGGAAAGCGGTGAGGAGACGCTGGTTGGCGGCCAGGCCGTCATCGAAGGCGTCATGATGCGCGCCCCACACAGTTACTGCGTGGCGGTGCGCAGGCCGGACGGGGAGATTGCGACGGACCAGATGCCGATGCCCAAGATGTCGGAGCGGTATCCGATCTTCAAGTACCCGGTGATCCGCGGCGTGGGCACGCTTTATCAGGCCATGAAGCTGGGCATGAAGGCGCTGCGCTACTCGGCCAACATGTCGCTGGATTCCGGCGAGGGCAAGCCCAAGGAAGTCTCCAACTGGGTTCTGACGCTGAACCTGCTCTTCTCACTGGCGTTCTTCATTTTCCTGTACAAGTTCGTCCCGCTCTACCTGGTGACGTGGCTGGAGAAGTGGTATCCGGCGCTGGCCGGGCGGGTGCTGTTCAACACGGTGGACGGCGTGATCCGGATGGGGATCTTCCTGGTGTTTCTCTACGCGATCTCGCGGCTGAAGGACATCCGGCGGGTGTTCGAATATCACGGCGCGGAGCACTGCGTGGTGTTCAACTTCGAATCGGGCAAGCCGCTGACGGTAGAGAACGCCGGCGCGTTTCCCACCTTCCATCCGCGCTGCGGCACCAGTTTTTTGCTGGTGGTGATGATCGTCTCCATGCTGATCTACATGGCCGTGCCGTTTGATGGCTTCGCCATGAAGATGATTGCGCGGGTGGTGCTGCTGCCGGTGATCGCGGGCGTGAGCTACGAGATGATCCGGCTGGCGGCGCGGCGGCGGGGCTCGGTGCTCGCCATGCTTACGGCGCCGGGGCTCTGGCTGCAACGCATCACCACGAAGACGCCGTCCCAGGATCAGATCGCGGTGGCCATCCGGGCGCTCGAAGGCGCCATGGAAGTGGAACAGCGGCAGGGCGGCGAACTGGTGATCGCCTGAGAACCAATGCAATTCATTCAGAAACTGGAGCAGATCGAGCAGCGCTTTGACGAGCTGACGCGCCAGCTTGCCGATCCCGCGTTCGTCGGCGACGCGGAGCAGTACCGCAAGGCCGCCAAGGCCCGCGCCGAGATCGAAGAAGTGGTGGAGAAGTTTCGCGAGTGGAAGCGCGCGCATCGCGAGTTTCAGGGCGCGCAGGCCATGTTGCAGGAGAAGGACGAGGACCTGCGGCAGATGGCGCAGCTCGAAGTGGAGCGCCTGGAGCCGCTGCTGGCGGAGATCGAAGACCAGCTCAAGGTGCTGCTGCTGCCCAAGGATCCCAACGACGAGAAGAACGTGGTGCTGGAGATCCGCGCGGGGACGGGCGGCGACGAGGCCACGCTGTTCGCGGCGGAGATCTTCCGCATGTACGCGCGCTACGCGGAAAGCCAGCGGTGGAAGATCGAGCTGACTTCGGCGAGCGAATCCGCGGTAGGCGGGTACAAGGAAGTCATCGCGCTGGTCAGCGGACAAAAGGTGTACAGCAAGCTGAAATACGAAAGCGGCGTACACCGGGTGCAGCGCGTGCCGGTGACGGAGCAGCAGGGGCGCGTACACACCTCGGCGATCACGGTGGCGGTGATGCCGGAGGCCGACGAGGTGGAGATCAAGATCGACCCGAAGGACGTCCGCATCGACACTGGTCGGCACCGGCGACCGCAGCGAGAAGATCCGCACCTACAACTTCCCGCAGAACCGCATGACGGACCACCGCATCGGGCTGACGCTGCACCAGCTCGACATGATCATGGACGGGCGGCTCGATCCGGTGATCGACGCGCTGACTACTTACTACCAGGCCGAAAAACTCAAGCAGCAGGGCGAAGCCGCGGCATAAATGGACATCCGGACCGCGCTCCTCGAAGGCGCCCGCGCGCTGGAGCGGGAGAGCATCGCGGTCCCGAGGCTCACGGCGGAGGTGCTGCTGTGCCACGTGCTGGGCCGCGAGCGCGCCTACCTGGCCGCGCACCCCGAGCGCGCGCTCAGCCAGGACGAGCGGGAAGCGTTCGAGGAGTGCCTGAAGGCGCGGCTGGAGGGCCGGCCGACTCAGTACATCACTGGGAAGCAGGAGTTTTACGGGCGCGAGTTCCGCGTCACGCCGGACGTGCTGATCCCGCGGCCGGAGACCGAGCACGTGGTCGAGGCGGCGGTCCGGCTCGGCGCGCGGCGCGTGCTCGACGTGGGCTCCGGCTCGGGGATCCTGGCCGTCACGATGCAGCTTGAAACCGGCGCGGAAGCGTGGGGCAGCGACATTTCCCTGCCGGCGCTGCGGGTGGCGGCGGAAAACGCGCGCCGGCTGGGCGCGCGGGTTCGATGGGTGGCTTGCGACCTGGCGGCGGCGTTCACGGCGGGCTCTATGGACCTGGTGGTTTCGAACCCGCCTTATGTGCCGCTGAAGGACGAGGCCGGGCTTCAGCGCGAGGTGCGCGACTGGGAGCCGCGGGTGGCTCTGTTCGGCGGGCCGGCGGGCGTGGAGATCTACGGCCGGCTGGTCGAAGACGCCGCGCGCGTGCTGCGGCGGGGAGGGTGGCTGGTTGTCGAGTTGGGGTTCGGCACGAGCGAGCGGGTCGCGGCGATGGTGCGGGGATGGGCGGAGGCGCGGGTGATGCCGGACCTGGCGGGCATTCCGCGGGTGCTGGCGGCGAGAAAGTGAACGTCAGCGGTACGGAATCCAGACGGCCATTTCGCCCTGATCGCGGTTGGCCCAGGCGTAATAGGGGATGAAGGTCAGTTCCGCGGGCTTGCCCGGGCGCGGCTGGAAGGTTTCGTAGAGCGGCCCGCCGATGGGGAATGAGAGCCCGGCGTGGCGCAGGCGCACGATTCCACCGAGCACCTCCGCGCGCTCCTCGCGGAAGCCCGCCTTCAGGTTCAGCGCGAGGCCGAACACCGGGCCGTTATCGGGCTGCTCCAGGCAGTAAACCAGTGGGCCGCGCTCGACGGCGAGCTTGGCGTGGTTCTCGCGCGTGAGCGGATGCGCGGCGGTCAGCCGGGGCGCGACGTCGAGCGCAAGCCGTACGCGCGCGCCGGGCTTCCACAGGCGGCGCACTTCAAACCACTTGCCAGCGGGCGCGGGCTTGCCGTCCACCGCCGCCTTGCGCGACCACGCGGGGATGCGCAGGAAGAGGCTGAACTCGGCGGGCGCGGCGGGCTCCACCGCGATCTCGACGGCGCCGCTCCAGGGGTAATCCGTCCGCTGCGAGATCTTCGCCAGCTTCGTGGACGCCTCGCCGGCGTGGTAGAAGTTCACGTACACGCCTCTTGGTCCGATAGCGTACATATAACCGGGCAGAGCCGCCAGGGTGCGTTCGAGATTCGGCGGGCAGCAGGTGGTGTTGTACCACTCGCTGCGGATCTTTTCGCCGCGCGATTCGAGCGGGTTGCGGTAGCAGTACAACGTGCCGGTGAGAGACATGCCCGAGTTGATGCCGTTGTACAGCGCGCGCTCCATCACGTCGAGAAAGCGGGTCTCGCCGCCGGCAAGGAACAGGCGCCAGTTCCACATCAGGTTGCCGATGGCGGCGCAGCTTTCGGTGTAAGCCTGGAGGTTGGGAAGTTCGTAGGGTTCGCCGAACGCCTCGCCGGCGGAGCGGGAGCCGACGCCGCCGGTGAGGTACATCTTGCGATCCGTCAGGTCGCTCCAGAGCGTCTCCAGAGTTGCTCTGTAGGCGGCATCGCCGGTTTCGAGATAGTAGTCGGCGGCGCCGCAGGCGGCGTACATGGCGCGCACCGAGTGGCCCTCGAAGATTTTGCGCGAGGTGAAAGGCGCGCCGCTGAACATGTAGCGGATATCGGCGTCGCGCAGCTTGAGGCGCTCGCGCTCGACGCCGCTGAGGAGATAGGCGGCGAAATCCAGGTAGCGGCGCTGGCCGGTGGTGCGATAAAGCTCGACCAGGGCCATCTCGAGTTCCGGGTGGCCGGTGAGGGCGGGACGTTTCGCTGGGCCGAAATTTTCACAAAGGTAATCCGCGAACTTCGCGCCGCCGTCCAGGAGTTTTCGCTTGCCGGTGGCGCGGTAGTAGGCGATGCCGGCCTGCAACAGGTGGCCCAGGCAGTACAGCTCGTGCGAGCGCTGCATCTCGGTGAAGCGCAGCTTTTCGCGTTCCTCCACGTAGTAGGTATTGAGATACCCGCTGGGCTCCTGCGCGGCGAGAATATCGCCGGCGAGGCGGTCGAGCGTGGATTCGAGTTCGGGGCGGCGTTCGCTTTGGAGCACGAAGGCCGCGGCCTCCATCCACTTGTAGAGGTCGGAATCGGTGAAGAGGGGGCCGCTGCGCGGGACCTGTTTGCGCCCGGAGAGGCGGCGGAAATTATCCACCACGCCGTGGGATTCGAGCAGCTCGAGCAGGGTGGGGATGCTGCGCTCCACGTTGATGCGCATGCGCGGGGTCCAGAAGCCCGCTCCCAGTTTCACGGCGCTCACCGGGAGGGCATGCACCTTCGCGTAGGGGCTGGCGTGAACATCCACAATCTGGGCGGCGGCGGGGAAGGCCAGCGCGCAGAGCAACAGGGGTCGCATATCCGCTCATTCTAGTCGCGGAAAACGGACCGCGGCGCACGTATCAGCGGCGGGATCCCTTGCCGCTGGCGTTGATGGCGCGCGGGGTCTCGACGGCGGCACTCTGCAACAGGGCGCCGGTGGACGGGGCGACGGAGGTATCCATCATTTGCACCATGGCGTAAGCAGGCATGTCCTCGGCTTCCTTGAAGAACGTCATGCGGCCGAGCCCGGCGTCGTAGTCCACGCGGATGAGGTCGCCTCCCCGCACCTGCTCGGTGGCGATGAGGTTGGAAAGGGGATGCACCAGCGCGCGGTCGATGGCGCGTTTCAGGTGCCTGGCGCCGTACTTCATGTCGGTGCCTTCGGCGAGCAGGTAATCCTTGGCCGGCTCGGTCACGGAGAAGACGAACGGCGCGCCGGCGGCGGAGCTGAAGATGCGCTGTTGCAGCATGTTCAGCTCGAGGCCGAGGATCTTGCGCAGCTCCGGCTGGCCAAGCGGGTGAAAGACGACCGTCTTGTCGATGCGGTTCATGAACTCGGGCGTGAACTTCCGCCGCGCGGCCTCGATGCCGGCGCGCGCGACCTTGTCCGCGAGCTTGTCATCGACCTGGCCTTCGGTGCGGGCTCTCTGCACCTCGCCGCTGGCGAAACCGAGATTGGGATGCAGGAGGTTGCCCATTTCACCGGCCCCCAGGTTGCTGGTCATGAAGATCATGGCGCGGGAGAAATCCACACGGCGGTTGTCGCCGAGCGTCAGGGTGGCTTTATCCAGGATGCCGAGCAGCAGGTTCCACAACGCGTCGCTGGCCTTTTCGATCTCGTCGAAGAGGACGAAGCTGATCTTCATCTTTTCGGTGTGGTACTGGTTCAGCACTTCCTGGCTGAGCAGCGGGTGGGTCTCCCGGTGGCCGAGGTATCCGGGAGGCGAGCCGATCAGCTTGGCGATCTCGTGACTGTGCTGGAACTCGGCGCAGTCGATCTTGACCACCGCGCGCATGTCGCCGACCAGACTCTCCGCGGTAGCTTCCACCAGGCGCGTTTTTCCGGAACCCGTGGGGCCGAGGAAAAGGAAGTTCCCGATCGGCCGGCCGGGGCTGCACATCCCGGCCAGATAGGTCTGATAAATGTTAACGATTTGCCGGATGGCCTCATCCTGTCCTACGATCCGCTTATTGAGATCCGCCTCAAGCTTTTCCGCTTCGTATCCGGTCAAGGTCGGATCCAACTGTTTGTTCAGCCGCCCCATTGCTTTGCCCCTCTCAAATCCCAACAAGCTCATCACCCTAGGTCCAGAGCAAGCCTGATGCCATTTGAGAAGTGGAAGAAATCGCTCACTGTTTCCTGGGCTTGGAAGGCCGGATTTCGACGCGGCTGACGGTGGTGCGGGAGGGCATGCGCAGAAGAAGCACAACAGTTTCCGCAATGTCTTCGGGAGCGATCTTCCAATCGGCCTCGCCGCCAGAGCCGAACCCGGTAGCTACACTGCCGGGCATGATGTAGCTTACGCGGACATTCTCATAGCGGTGGTCGAGCATCATGGCTTCACTCATTCCGTTGAGGGCGAACTTGGAGGCGTTATACGCGGCGCCTCCGGCGAACGGGTTCTTGCCTGCGAGACTGCTGATATTGACGACATATCCGCCGCCCCGGTTTCGAAAACGCCGCAGCGCTTCCTGCGCGCAGAAGAAGGCGCCATTGAGGTTCAGGCCGATGGTGCGGAGCCAGTCCTCGGGCGAAAGCTCGGCGAGACTGCCGAAAATTCCGATACCGGCGTTGTTTACGAGAATGTCGAGTCCGCCGAAGCGCTCGTCGATGGCATGGAAAAACTTGCGCACGTCCTCGAGGGTTGAAAGATCGGCGCCCACGGCGAGCGTACCCGGCATGGCGGCGGCGGCGCGGCGCGCGCTTTCTTCGGTGCGGCCGCAGATGGCGACGCGGACTCCCTCAGCGGCGAGCCTTTCGGCGATGGCGCGGCCGATGCCGCGGGTGCCGCCGGTGACAGCCGCGATCTTGTCGCGAATCGGTTCGAGCATATGAGGATTATGATGCCGCCGGCGGGCCGGGGGCACGCAGCCGGAGGCTGGTTTCTCACAAACGTCCTGCGCGGCCGCGGCGCTGATTTAGAATTGAAGAAATGGCAGCTCTCGGCCCAGGGTCCGCACTCCGGAAGATTTTGGAAGAGCATTGCACACAACTGGCCGGCGAACTGGAGCCGCTGATGGAATCGGCGGCCGCGCGGAGTGCGGCGCTGGCCCGGCGCGACGCGGCCGAGCGGCTTAACCGGGCGCTGCGTGGGTTGCGCAAGTGTTCCGGGCTCAGTGAGGCCGCGGCTGTTCTGCTGGAGGCCGGCGCGCCGGTGTGTAACGCGGCTGCGGTCTTTCGCGTCACCGGTAATGCAGTTCAAGGCGAACGGGTGCGCGGCATCGAGAGGGATGAGGGGTTTTCCGCGCTCTCGGTGGGGCTCGAGGAAGCGTCTGCTCTCCGCTCCGCGATCGAGACGCGCGACCCGGCATCCGCCACGTGCACGCCGGGCGAACTTTCGGCGGCGATTGCCGGGCTGTTCGCCGGCACGGGAGAGCCGGTCTGGATTTTTCCTTTGAGGGTGGGCGGACGCGCCGCAGGTGTGCTGGCGGCCGCGGGCGTCTCCGAGCCGGCGTGGCTCGAAGCGCTGGTGGAAGCCGCGGGCGCCGTACTCGAAGCGCACCTGGGGCGGCCGGAAGGCGGCCTGGCGGTGAGTGAGCGGGGCGCCTCCGCACCGGCCGCGCCGCACTTGCGGGCGCAGCGATTCGCACGGGTGCAAGTGGCCGAACTGCGCTTGTACAACGCCGCAGCGGTACGCGACGGCAGGGCACGCTCGGACCTGTACGGCGCGCTGCGTTCCGGGATCGACGCCGCGCGGCAGGCCTACCGCCGCGAATTTCTGGGTACGCCGGGCGTGCCGGATTATCTGCACCTCGAGTTGTTGCACACGCTCGCCGATGACGACGTCACGCTGTTGGGGGAGAGCTATCCTGGGCCGCTGGTTTAAAGTCACTGTGGCCGCGCTGGCCGTGGCCGCGGCCGCCGCACCGCCTCGCACCTCCGATGCACTCTCGCGCCTGGCGCAGGGCATCGCCGCGTTCGATGAGGAAAAGTACGCCGAAGCCGTCCAGAACCTGAAGGGGCTGGCCGGGCGCATCCCCGCGCTGGCGGACTACGCAGCCTACTACCTGGCGGCTGCGAGGCTCGAAAACAAGGACAACGGCGTCAAACCGGGCGAACTGGAGCCGGTGCGGGCCGTGCGAGTGAAATCCCCTCTTCTGGCGAAATCCCGGGTGCTGGAAGCGCGGGCGCTGCTTGCGTGTGGAAGACCGCAGGAGGGCGTGCGGCTGCTGCGCGGGCATTACGCCGAACTGCCGCAGCCGGACGGCGACCTGGCGCTGGCCATGTGTTACGAGGGAGTGCCGGACCCGGCGCAGGCCGTGGCGATGTATCAGCAGATTTATTATTGTTACCCGCGTTCGGACGCCGCCGTACGTGCGGAGGCGGCGCTGCTCACGTGGAAGGACACGATGGGCGCGAACTATCCGGAGCCGGCGGGAAAGCTTCGCCTGGAGCGCGCCAACCGCCTGCTGGCCGCGCGCGATTACGGCCGGGCGCGCGCGGAATTCCAGACGCTGGCGGCCCAGCTCAGCGGCGAAGAGCGCGACGCCGCGCGGGTGGGCGCGGGCGTGGCCGAGTTCCTGAACGGTTCCGGTTCCTCGGGCTACCTGTACCTGCGAAACCTGGAACTGGCGGAATCGGAAGCCGACGCGCGGCGCTGGTACTACGTGGAAGAGGGCGCGCGCCGCAGGGGCGACGACGCGCAGATGGAAGAAGCGTTGAAGCGGCTGGAGCGCAGCTATCCGAAATCGCCCTGGCGTCACAAGGCGCTGACCGCGGCCGCAAGCCGGTACCTGGTGTCGAACCAGCCGGCCAAATACATACCGCTGTACCGCGCTGTGTATGAGGACTTCCCGGCGGAACCACAGGCGGCGGCATCCCATTGGAAGGTCGCGTGGGAGGCGTACATCGGGCGCAGGCGCGAGGCCGGCGAGGAGTTGCGCCGCCACCTGGTGAAATTCCCGTTCCACAACACGTCAAGCGCGGCGTTGTACTTCTTGGGCAGGTTGGCGGAGCGCGACCGGAAGTGGAACGAGGCCCGGGCGTACTACAGCCGCCTGGTGGAACTCTACCCTAATTACTATTACGGCACGCTGGCGCGGGAGCGCATGGCCCAGACGCAGATCGCCGGGGCCGCGGGTCCGGCGGAGGCGCCGGCGTTCCTGGAAGGCGTGGGCTTCCGGCCGCGCACCGGCAAGGAACCGGCGCAGCCTTCGCCGGCCAGCCTCGCGCGGATCGAGCGCGCGCGGCTGCTGAGGGAAGCCGGACTGGAAGACTTGGCCGAGGCCGAGTTGCGGTTCGGAGCGAAGACGGACGGGCAGCCGCGGCTTCTGGCCCTCGAACTCGCCAGGCACGGCGATTCCGCTTTTGAGCGCCTGCGGCTGATGAAAAGCGTCTCCGTTGATTATCTTTCCCTTAACCTGGACGAAGCGGACCGGCGCTTCTGGGAGCACCTCTTCCCGCTGCCCTACCAGGCGGACCTGGTGCGGAACGCGCGCGCGCAGGGTCTGGACCCGTTCATGGTGGCGGCGCTGGTGCGGCAGGAATCGGAATTCAACCCGAAAGCGGTCTCCTCCGCCAAAGCTTACGGACTGACGCAGGTGCGGCCGTCGACGGGGCGCCAGATTGCGAGGCGGGTGGGAATCCGGCGGTTCAGCACCCGCATGCTGTTCCAGCCGGCGACCAACCTGAAGCTGGGCACGTACTACATGCGCTCGCTGCTCGACAACTGGGGCGGCAAGTGGGAGGAAACCCTGGCCTCATACAACGCCGGGCCGAACCGGGCGAAGGAATGGATCACCTGGCACGAGTACCAGGAGCCGGCGGAATTCGTGGAAAGCATCCCGTTCACCGAGACGCGCGAGTACGTGCAGGCAGTGATGCGGAACGCGGCCATGTACCGGCAGATTTACGGGAACAGGCCGCCGCTGGCGGAAGCGGGCAGAAAACCTGTGGCGAAAAGCGCGAAAGCGTCGCCAAAAAAGACGGTCAAGAGAGGCCGGGACGCACCCAAGAAGACCGCGCGGAAGCGGTAAGGGGCTGGTTTGTGCGGAATGTAACTTTCCATCGGGCGGCGAATATGCGAAAATTTTAATTAAGCGCTATTAGGTCTTTAGCCGCCCTTCGGCCGCGCCACCCGGTGGAGAAAATCAAGAGATCGGAAATGCTGCCAGGATTCATACTTCCGGAGACCACCATTCGCGAGGCGGGCGTCAGCCCTGCCCTCGAGATCGGCAACTCGGAATACGGAGTGGTCCTCCTCACGCTCGGCATCACCCGGATCATCGAACAGGAAAGCCTGGACGTATCGATCTGGGGTTCGGCAGATGGCGAGAACTGGGGCGCCAAACCGCTGATCGCTTTCCCTCAGAAGTTCTATTGCGGCACGTATCAGATCCTGTTGGACCTCAGGCAGAATCCTGAGATCAAGTACCTGCGGTGCAAGTGGCAGGCGAGCCGGTGGGGCAAGGGAGACCCGAAACCGTTGTTCGGCCTGTACGTGTTCGCGGAGGAATTTCAAGAGCGTGTATTAGCCATCGGGGCCTGAGGGCTTCGGCGGGCGCCTTTTCCATCTGTTCCGGCGCGGTTGGACAATCCGGGCGCGGTGTGCTAGGCTGAGTGATGTCCCTTTGAGAAGCTCAGTGGGAGGCCTGCGCGCTTACGCGCGGGCCGTTCGGACCAATGAGGCAATATGGCACGTAAACCAGGTAAACAGTATCAATCCGCGGCAAAACAAGTGGAAGCTCGCCAGTATCAACTGGAAGAGGCCATCCCGCTGCTGAAGAAAATCAAGTTCGCCAAGTTCGACGAGACGGTGGAGGTTCACATGCGTCTCGGCGTGGACCCGAAGCACGCGGACCAGATGGTGCGCGGGACCGTGGTGATGCCGCACGGGCTGGGCAAGAGCAAGCGCGTGCTGGTGATCGCCGGAGGCGACAAGCAGAGAGAAGCCGAGCAGGCCGGCGCGGACTTTGTGGGCGGCGACGACATGGTGCAGAAGATCCAGCAGGAAAACTGGCTGGACTTCGACGCCGTGATCGCGACGCCGGACATGATGCGCTCGGTCGGCCGTTTGGGCAAGGTTCTGGGCCCGCGCGGCCTGATGCCGAACCCGAAGACCGGCACGGTCACTATGGACGTGGCCAAAGCGGTGCACGAGATCAAGGCCGGCAAGGTGGAATTCCGGGTGGACAAGACCGGCATCATTCACGCTCCGGTCGGCAAGCTCAGCTTTGCCGAAGACAAGCTGACGGAGAACGCCTCCAGCCTGATTATGGCGGTGATCCGGGCCAAGCCGGCGGCGGCCAAGGGCAAGTACGTCAAGAGCGCCACGATCTGCTCGACCATGAGCCCGGGCGTAAATCTGGACGTGACGCCGTTCTCGGTCAAGGCGGCGGCGGTTTAACCATCTTTCGGGTGCATCCATGAAGAAGAAGGAAAACAAGCGTAAGGATATCGACGCGCTGCGCCGCGAGTTGGAGAAGGCCCAGAACGTGTTCGTGACGGGCTACGAGAAGCTGCGGGTCTCGCAGGATTTCGAGTTGCGCAAGGTGGTGCGGGGCGCCGGCGGCAGCTACCGCGTGGTGAAGAACAACATCGCGGCCAAGGCGTCGGAGGGCACGGCGGCCGGAGCGGTGCTCCAGAACCTGCGGGGCATGACGTCGCTGGCCTACACGACGGCGGACCCGGTGGCGCTGGCCAAAGCGCTGACCAATTACGCCAGGGCGAACCCCACGTTCACGTTCAAGGCGGGCGTGGTGGAAGGCCGCGTGATCGACATCAAGTCGATCCAGGACCTGGCTAACATGCCGGGACGCGAGGAGATCCTGGCGCGGCTGCTGTTCCTGATCAATGCCCCGGCCCAACGGCTGGCGCAGGTGATCAACGAGGTGGGACGCAACCTGGCCGTGGTGGTGGACCAGGGTGTGAAAGAGAACAAGTTTCAGGGCTGAGCCCTAGAAGAGGAAAACAGGAGTTTAGAAGAACATGGCGGACATCAACGCAATTGCGGATCAGATCCAGGGCTTGTCCCTGCTGGAAGCTTCGCAACTGGTGAAGTTGCTGGAAGAGAGACTGGGCGTATCGGCGGCGGCAGCCGCTCCTGTGATGGTGGCGGGCGCGGCGGCGGGCGCGGCGGCGGCTCCGGCGGCTGAGGAAAAAACTGAGTTCACCGTGGTTTTGACGGCGGCGGGCGCCAACAAGATCAATGTGATCAAGGCGGTACGCGAAGTGACCAGTCTCGGCCTGAAGGAAGCCAAGGACCTGGTGGACGGCGCTCCGAAGCCCATCAAGGAAGGCGTAAGCAAGGACGAGGCGGAGGCCATCCGCAAGAAGTTCGTCGATGCCGGCGCCACTGTCGAAGTAAAGTAACGCTCGGTTTAACGTCTTCCAGCCTGAGGGCACCGCTCCCTCGCGGTCGCGGCTCGGTTAAGCGCCGTGCAAGGGAGCGGGTGGCCTCTCGGCTATTTTGTCATTTGACGCGGAGGGAGAGAGTCTGCTAGTTTTAGTAGTTGGGCTTTCGATTCAACCGGATTCGGATCCCAATTGGTGACTGTGATTTTCGAATCCTGGCACTATAATTGCAGTTCGCGTGAAACTGCACGCAGGGGAGTTGTGTGCGGTGTCACGCCGCCATCGATTCAACAGGGTCTGTGTCTCCATCCAGCGACAAATACGCCTTCCTCGTTTCGCATTTCTTCCGTGTCGTGCGCCGGGCGGTCTAGTCCGGTTTTGACGCACGAGACCGTTCCGGTTCAATCACGATTCCCGCGCGTGTTTCCGGCGCGCCCCGGCGGAGGCTGCCTGTCTCCCCGGGGGCGTACGGTTTTGTAGCGTTTTCGCAGTCTTTGCTTTGGCTGATCGGCCCTCAGGAGTTTTAGAGAATGGATATTCAAACTAACGGCGCCGCCCCCGAGCGAGTGGATTTCTCCAAGATCAAGACCACCATTCCCATACCGAACCTGATCGAGGTTCAAAAGAAATCTTACGAACGGTTCCTGCAAATGGACCTGCTTCCCAACGAACGGGAAGACACGGGCTTGCAGAGCGTGTTCACCTCGGTGTTCCCCATATCGGATTTTCGCGGCGTCAGCGAACTGGAGTTCGTGGACTACTCGATCGGCAACTGGGAGTGCAAGTGCGGCAACCTGAAAGGCCTGCATCATTTGCGTTCTACCTGCCGCAGTTGCGGCGCCACCATCCGCACGGATCCGTTCCATGCCGGCGACGTGCTCTGCCACCATTGCGGCACCTTCAACAAGAACGTAGTCACGTTCTGCAACAAGTGCGGCGACCCGGTCGGCTTGCAGCTCAAGTACGACGTGGTGGAATGCCAGGAGCGCGGCATGACCTACGCCGCCCCCTTGAAGGTAACCATCCGCCTCACGGTATACGCGAAGGACCCCGCCACGGGGGCCAAGAGCGTGCGCGACATCAAGGAACAGGAGGTGTTCTTCGGGGAGATTCCGCTGATGACGGAGAACGGCACGTTCATCATCAACGGAACCGAGCGGGTCATCGTTTCGCAGTTGCACCGCTCTCCGGGAGTGTTCTTCGAGCGCGTCCCCGCGCAGGGGTATTTCCTGGGCAAGATCATCCCTTACCGCGGAAGCTGGGTCGAGTTCGAATACGACAACAAGAACATCCTCTACGTACGTATCGACCGCAAGCGCAAGTTCTACGGTTCGGTATTCCTGCGCGCGCTGGGATACAAGACCGACGAGCAGGTCCTGCGCGCGTTCTACCGCGTTTCCAAGATCTCCGTGCGCGACAAGCGCCTGTTCTGGAACGTGGACGAAGGGTTGCAGGGGCTGAAACTCTCCCACGCCATCACCACCAAGTCCGGTGAGACCGTGGTGCCGCAAGGCAAGAAGATCACGGGATCGCTCTACAGCGCCATCCAGAAAGCGAAGATCCAGCAGGTGGAGATCGCCTCCAACGACCTGGAGGGTGCGTACGTGGCCGCCGATGTGGTGGACATGACCACCGGCGAGGTGATGATCGACGCCAACAACGAGCTCACCCCGGCCATCCTGGGCAAGCTGCTCGAAGCCGGCATCGAGGAATTCGACGTTTTCTTTCCCGAGCGCGACGACGTGGGCACGGTGGTCTCGCAGACGCTGCGCAAGGACACCATCAAGACCCAGAACGAGGCCCTGATCGAGATCTACCGCAAGCTGCGTCCCGGCGATCCGCCCACGCTCGACACCGCCACGCAGTTGTTCTCCGGCATGTTCTTCGACCCGCGGAAGTACGATTTCTCGCGCGTGGGCCGGATGAAGTTCAACATCAAGCTGCACGACAAGGCGGAGGCCACTCCGCTCGACAAGCGCACGCTCGATTCCGACGACTTCCGCGACACCATCCGCTACTTGCTGAAGCTGCGCCGCGGCCTGGGCGCGGTGGACGACATCGACCACCTGGGCAACCGCCGCGTGCGCGCGGTGGGAGAGTTGCTGGAAAACCAGTTCCGCATCGGCCTGGTGCGCATGGAGCGCGCCATCAAGGAAAAGATGTC
>JBHGBM010000056.1:0-37004 GCA_041946965.1 Bryobacteraceae bacterium | reverse complement strand
CAGAACAAGACCTTCACCACCGGCGGCGAGGGCGGCATGGTGACCACCGACGACGAGGAGCTGGCGTGGAACGCCCGCAGCTTTCGCGATCACGGCTACGATGTCAAACAGCGCTTGAGCCTGCTCGAATTGGAGCAGAAGCTGCCCTACATCCACAACATGGTGGGCTGGAACTACCGCATGACGGAAATGCAGTCCGCCATCGGTCTCGCGGAACTGGAACGTATGGATACCTGGAACATGCCCGCGCGCCGGCGGAACGCCGCCATCCTGATCAACGCGCTGCGGGAGTTCCCGGAAGTGAAGCTGTTCCCGATCGACACTCCGGAACGCCGCAACGGATGGTACGTGCTGGCTTTTTCGCTGGATATCGAGAACATGAACTGCGACATCCGGCAGTTTGTGGAAGCCGCAGGCGCCGAGGGCGCACCCTGCTGGAAAGTCTTTTGGCCTCAGTGCCACACCGAGCGCGCTTTCCGCGAGGGCAATGCGTTTGGCCGCTCCGGCTTCCCGTTCAAGTCGAAAGAGTACACCACCGCGGCAAGTGTGGACTACAGCCATGTGGAAGTGCCCAACGCCCGCTGGCACGAAACGCACACGTTCACTTGCTTCGCCTACCCGACGTTCACCGAAGAGGACATGCACCAGATTGCCGGCGCACTCGGCAAGGTGATTAAGGCGTTCAGCGCCAGGAGGGCGCATGCCTGAGCGGTTGAAGTGGGCAGTCCTGGGATCCGGCGGCATCGCCCGCCGCCGGACCATTCCGGAGGGACTGGCGCCCGCATCCAACGCCACGCTGGCCATGGTGTATGACATCGACCAGCGGGCGAATCAGGATGTCGCGCGCCAGTTCGGCGCCGTGGCGGCCGCGAGCATCGACCAGGTCCTGGCCAGCGACGTGGATTGCGTGTACGTGGCCACGCCTGCCTATCTGCACTATGAACAGGCGCTGGCCTGCTTCCGCGCCGGCAAGCACACGCTCTGCGAGAAACCGCTGGGGATGTCGGTCGCGGAAACGGAAACCATGGTTCGCTCCGCGGCCGAGGCCGGCGTCCGTTTGGGGACGGCCTTCATGATGCGGTTTCACGCGCAACACCAGGCCGCGTTGAAGCTGATCCAGGACGGCAGACTCGGCCAGCCGGTTTACGGGCGCGCCCAGCTCTCCTGCTGGTACCCGCCGATGGAGGGCGCGTGGCGGCAGGTGAAGGCCCAGGGCGGCGGCGGGTCCCTGATCGACATGGGCTCGCACTGCATCGATCTCCTGGAGATGTTCTTCGGGCCGGTCGCAAAGGTCAGTTGCTTCGTCAACAACACCGTACACGCGTACGAGACCGAGGACAGCGCGGTCGCGATGCTGTCGTTCCGGAACGGCGCGCTGGGGACGGTGGACGCGTTCTTCTGCACGCCGGACGCGGGCAGCCGCAACGTGTTGGAGTTGTACGGCTCCCGAGGCAGCATTCTGGCGCAGGGCACCATAGGGCAGGGCGCCGGCGGAGTGATGACCGCGCACCTGGAGGGCGGCGCCGCCGGGTACGAGGCCTCCCAGACGCGCGGCCAAACCGGGGGCGTCGAAATTACCGCTCCGCCGGTCAACCTCTACCGGGCCGAGATCGAGGAATTCAGCCAGGCGATTCTGGAGGGGCGGCCTTCCTCGCTGACCGGCGAAGCCGGCCTTCACAGCCAGACGATCCTGGCGGCGTGCTACGAATCCGCGAAAAGCGGCAAGAGCATCGCGCTATAGGGCGCGCACCGTTACGGAAGCTTCCTTCTGCGGCGGCAGCGGCACCTCCAGTGTGTGCGGCAGCCGCGTCACGGTGAAACTGCCGCTGCGCGCCGCGGCCCGCCATTCATAACGCCCCGGTTTCAGCCGCCAGAGCCGGACGGGGACGTTACGCTCCGCCGTTGCGAAACTGTAGACCCGCACCGTGAGCGCGCTGCCGGAGGCCGCGGTAACCGCGCGCGCGAATTCCACATCCGTCGCCGGCCACGTCACGGTGAACGCCGGGTAACGGTCCCCGCGCGGCGCCTCGCCGCCGAACAGGCGCCAGCGATACGCCGGGGGCAGGGGATAGTACACGCGGTCCGTGTACAGCACCTCCGTGGTGAACATATCCCAGTTCAGCGAGAGCCGTTCTTCGGTCTCGCGCGCCATGCGGGTCAGCCCGGCCAGGACCGCGGCATCCGGGGATTGCGGATCGTACTCGAAAAAGCGGTCGTAGCGCGCGTCACCGGTGGCCCTGCGCCATACGTAGAACGCTTCGGGAGACTTGCGGATCTCGCCGCACAGGTCCGCGTGCGCCGCGCAGGCGTCCAGCACCCGGAAGCTCTCGCCGGCGGCCTCGAGGTACTTCTTATCGCCTGTCAGGTCGTAAACCGCGAGCACCAGCGAGGTGACCGCCTCCTGCGATCCGCCGTTCCACTGGAAGTAGTCCCATTCCGCGTCGGGCTTGTTCCACTCGCTCGAGCCGACCAGGTAGCTGCCGTCGGCCGAGCGCAGCACCGGTGGAAATATGCCCGCGGGTTTGCCGTGCTTCGTTTCCCGCATGGCGTGGATCCATGAATCCGCCCATGAGGCGATCAGCCGGATCAGCTTCGCATCGCGCGTGAGATACGCGTGCCAGAGCGCCGGACCCATGGCTCGCGTGTTCAGGTGAACGTCAACGGCGCGGCTGGGCGAGGTATCCGCTTCGCGGCAGTTGAACCAGGTGCTGCGGAAACGGAAGAAGCCGTCCGGCTGCCTGGCGATCCAGTTCTCCGCGCATGCCGCGGTGGCGGCGAGGCGGCCGCGCACGGCCGCGTCTTCCGGCTGGAGCGCGGCGGAAAGCGGCAGCGTATCGGTGGTCGGCTCAGAGGAGTGTTCCACGTCGGAGATGCCGCGGTCGTAGCCGTTCAGCAGCGTCCCGCTGTTCCAAAGCCCTCCGGCGATGTTGAGCACGCCCTGCGCTGCCACCCTCGAACCGAAACCCAGCGCCTGCGGGCCCCAGTGGCGGAGGATTTCGACATCGTCCCCCCAACCGCCGCCGAGTTCCCCGTTGGGCGCCTGGCGCTTCTCCACCCACCAGCGCGTCAGCGCCTCCATACGGCGCATGAGCCGCCGCTGCGCCACCGCCCACTCCGGCGCCCCGGCGGGCGCGGCGGGAACTTCCACCGGCCACCTCACCGGCTGCGCCGAATCGCAGAACCGGCCTTCGGGCATGCGCCCCACCCGCACCACCTGGTTCGTGCACGCGGCGCTTGCCATCTGCCGCACAATGGAATCCCGCGGCATGACGCGCAGCCCTTCTTCGAGCAGACGGCCGGTTTGCAGCAGGTCGTCCGGCTCGTGGTTTTCTGCGGCCAGCCAGAACCACGCGCGCATCCGGTAGAGCAGGCCCTCGCGGCGGATCTCCGGGCGGCTGCTGAAATACAAACGGTCCCCGAGCTGTTGCAGGTACTGGCGCCGCGCCGTGGGGCTCTCCTTGGCGCCTTCGGTCAGAATATGCGTCTGGAGATAGCGCGCGCGTTCCAGGTATTTCGGCGCCAGGTCGGATTCGAACTGCGCCATGGGCGTCCAGCGCACGGCGGAGAGCACGTACTCAGGCGCCTCCGTCTTCACGGAAAGCCTGGCCGGGCCGTCCACCACCGCGAGCAGCGACGTATAGCGGTTCCCGCGCTTGGGCCGCAGGCGCCCCGGACCGGGCGCGATCAGCGGGCGCTCGTCCACCTGCTTCCCGTTGGCCTCCAGCCGGAAGGAATGCCGGTCGATCTCCGGGTTGACCAGGAAGACCTCGACCAGGTGGGCGCCACGCGCGCGCAGATCGAACTCCAGCCCGCCGCGCACCTTCACGCCGTTCGCCAGCGCCGGGTCGCCGGCCGCTGTGTCGTAGTAGGGCCTGCCGCCGCGCCGCACGGCTTCGCTCTGCGCCGGAGCGTTGAGCCACGCGAAATCCGCGCTCTTCGGCACGCAGGCCGAGCCCGGACCGGCGCCAACCGTGGAGAAGCACCCGCCGAACAACGCCGGCGCCGTGCAAAGGGCAATCAGGAGATCACGCATACCCCTCATTCATTTCACCGCTGCGCGTGATTCGCCACGCGCTGCACGTAGTTGTTCTCGTCTTCGAGCGCGGGCTTGAGCAGCGCGCCCGCGCGCATCTCGTCGAGCGCAATCGCCGCTTCCAGGCGCGTCCATTCGTCCTTGTGCTTCAGCTCCGCGGCCAGTGCCGCGGTGTCCTTCAGCCCGCGCGCGGCGGCGATGCGCACCACGGCGGAGCCGTCCTTGAGCAGCGGGCGGAGCGCCTCCGTCTTTCCCGCGTTGCCCAGCCCGATGGCCGCCCAGTAGCGCAGAGCGGGCTCGCGGTCTTTAAGCAGCGGCGTGAGCGCCGCGGCATCGCCACGTTCGCCCGCCGCGACCGCCGCGCGCAGCTTCGCTCCAAGTCCTTCGCGCCCCGGCTGCCGCAGGATCGCGTAGCGCGTGCCGTAGCGCCGCTCGCCTTCCACCAGTTCCGGTTCGGGAATCAGGCCCACGTCGCCGATGCGGTCCATCCACTCGTTGTGCGCCTTGCGCAGCCGCTCGAGTTCCTTGCGGTGCGCGGGCGATTTCGCCAGGTTGCGGACTTCGTGCGGATCCGTCTGGAGGTCGTACAGTTCCTCGGGCGGCTTGCGGCCCGCCATGAACTGCTCCGCTTCCGGCCGCAGCTTGCCCTCGCCGTGCACCCTTCGCAGTTCCTGCATGATGGGGCTGCCCTCGGAGGTGTTCATGTACTGGTAGTAAGGCTTGTACGATTCGTAGTTGCGCACGTAGCGGTAACGCCGGTCGCGCACCGCGCGAATGATGTCGTAGCGCTCGTCCATGCGGTCGCGCGCGCCGTAGCAGTACTGCCGCTGCGGCCTCAGGTTCGCGCCGAGAAACGCCTGCCCGTGCATGTGGCCGGGCGCCGGGACGCCCGCCAGGTTGAGCACCGTGGGGCCGAAATCCACCGCGTTCACAAGCTGCGAATCCACCGTCCCGGGGCGGCCCTGCGCGCCCGTGCGGAACTTTTCGGGCACGCGGATCAGCAGCGGCACGCGCGTTCCGGAATCGTACAGCCAGCGCTTGGCGCGCGGCAGCCCCATGCCGTGATCGCCCCAGAAGAAGACAATGGTGTCGCCGGCCAGGCCGTCGGCTTCGAGCTGTCCCAGAATGCGGCCGATCTCGTAGTCCACCTGCGTCACCAGCTCGTAAAAATTCCCAAGCTGCCGCCGCACGACGGGCGTATCGGGCCAGTAAGGCGGGACGGCGAGCTTCGCCAGGTCCTGCCGCTCACCCGGTTTCACGTTGGCCGTGCGTTTCGCCCACGCGTCGCCGGTCAGCCGGATCTGGCTCTCGTGCGTGGTGGTCAGGTTGAACACCGAGAAGAACGGCTTGCCGGCGGGACGGTTGCGGTAGTGCGCCTGGTTGCTGGATTCGTCCCACGCCTTGGGCGGCACCGGAAAGTTGTAATCCGTCTTTACGTTGTTGGTGCAGTAATAACCCGCCTCCCGCAGGTATTCGGGGAAGCATTTCACGTGCTCGGGCAGACGCGCCTGGCAGCGCATGTGCATCGAGCCGAGCGCGGAGGGGTACATGCCGGTGATGATGCCCGAGCGGCTCGGAGCGCAGACGCCGGCTACGGTATAGACGTTGGTGTAGCGCACGCCCTGCGCCGCCAGCCGGTCCAGGTTGGGCGTGATGCCGCACGGATCGCCGTAGCACCCCAGCACCGGGCTGGTGTCCTCGATCGAGATCCAAAGGATATTCGGGCGGCGGTCCGCGGCGATCAGCGGCGCGGCGAGGGCTTGTCCCAGAAATGTGCGTCGTGTCTGCATGTTATTTGACCTCGAAAACACCGAATGCAAGGCTCAGGTCGCGGCGGTCGCCGGAGGGCGTAACCGTGCGGCCGGCGTCGACCGTGACTTCCACGCTCCGCCGTCCCGCAAGCTCCGCGGGCAGCGGCAGATCGAACTCGTAAGCGGTCTGTCCGGCAGCGATGCGGGCGCGGGGCAGTTCGATGCCGTCCACCGCCACCGCGACCTCCACCGGGCCGGATGCGGAAAGCTGCGGGGCGCAGATGCCGCGCAGCAAGAGCCGTCCCGCGGCCGATGGCGGGCCGCCGATGCGGAGGCTGGCGCGCCTCGCCATCCAGCGTATGTTGCCGTCCGGGTTGTGCCATCCCGCGCCCACCAGGTAGGCGAGCAGCGGATTGGCCACGTCCACGCGCCGCGGCGTGGTGGTTTTCCCGCGGTATTGATAAAGGCTGCCGTAGAGCGTGGTGATGTTGCGCAGCCGCGCCCCGCGCACGTCGTAGACCGCGACCGCCCCGTCGTCGAGCGCGCGCTCGGTGGCCTCCGGCGGCAGCACGTACTCCGCCGGATCGCCGTAGCCGGGCTTGGGCGGAATGCGCTGTTCGGAACCGGGCGTGAGGAACACGCGCGCGTTGTACAACCGGAAGGGCCGGTCGAGCACGCCGGCCCAGAATAGGTCGGGTTCGACGCCATCCAGCAGAATCACCTTGAAGGGGTGCAGTTGGCGGGCCGCCGCCACGCCGCGCACGAGCTTCTCCACGCGCTCGCCGCGGGCGTGCAGCCAGGCGCTCGAAGCGCGCGCGGCGGGAACGCAAATCGCGGCGTAGGCGACTGCCACGGCCAGCCAGGCGGGCCGCTGCCGCCAGGCCCAGACCAGCGCCGTGCCGCCGAGCATCGCCACGCCCGCCGAAGGCAGGTACGTGTAATACTCCGTCAGGTGGTCCCGCAGGGGCAGCACCGGGCCGATCAATGCCGCGAACCACCAGAGCAGGAACAGGGGCACGCGGTCGCCGTGCGCGATGCGCCACGCCGCGAATCCCAGCAGCGCGGCGCTCACCACGGCCATCGAGGCGATCACCACGCCATCCGGCAAGCCGGGGGTCAGCAGCCACGCGGGTCCCGTAGTCCAACTCCAGTAGATGCCCAGCGTACGCAGCATGCCCGAGGTGAAATGCATCACGTACGGCGCGCCGCCCTCGCTGCCTTTCGTCAGGTGCCACGCCCCGAACAGCAAAGAAGGCACGAACAGAGGCAGTGTGCGCCGGAAGCGCGTGCGCGCGAACAGGCACGTATACCCCGCCGCGAGCGCCGGATACACCACAATCGCCTCCTGCGCGCCGAAGCCCAGCAGAAACGCGGCCCACTGCGCGGCCTCGAAGCGGCGCTTCCCGGTATCCAGGTAGAGCAGCAGGAAGTAAAACGCCAGCAGGACGAAAAACCCGCACAGCGCCTGGTTATACGCGGAAGACCAGCCGATTACGTTGGCGAAGGCGCTGTTGGCCGTCCACAACAGCGCGGCCAGCACGCCTGCGGCGCGCGAACCGGTGAGCCGGCGGGTGATCGCCGCCAGCAGCGCGAAGTTCGCGCATTGCGTCAGGAACGCCCAAAGGTGAAAGGGCAGCGGCTCCAGGCCGAACACCTGGTAGAACGCCAGGAAGTAGAGGCGCTCGCTCCACACCCGCACTGTACCCTGCGCGCGCGGTTCGAAGAGCGCGGCCGCGAGCGTGCGCCAGTCGTGTATCTCCAGCCCCAGGCCGAGCCAGGCGAAATCGTCCGCCTGAAACCACGCGTCGATCGCGGGCCAATAAAGCAGCAGGCACGCGAGCGGCGGCAAGAACCAAACCGCCGCGCCCGCCGCGCGCCTCATTTCGTCTCGAATCCCGCGCTGATCACCACCACGCCCAACTCGCGGCTGTCCACGGCCCCGGCGGGCAGGAACTTATCCAAATGGAAATCCACGCGGGCCGAATCGCGGGCCATCACTTCCGGCGCCAGCTCGCGGCTGTAGATGTACTCGCCGGGCTGGGTGTAGGTTTCCGGCTTCAAGGCCGTGCCCTCCACCGACGCCGCCACCGCCATGGGGCCGAGCTTGCCCATCACCGCATCGGGGATATTGAACTTCAGCTTGAGCACCGCTCCCTTCTGCGCCGAGCCGCGCGGCGTGCGCAGCACGACCGCGAACTTGCCCGCGGTCCAGCGCCACGAGCCCTGCTCGATATCGTAAAACCCGCTCACCAGTTGCGCCGCCGCGCGCGGGTCCGCCACGTGTACCGTTGTGGCCAGTTGCGGGGCTTCCTCTTCGGTCTGTTGTACGCGCACCTGCCGCTGTTTGCAGCCGGCCAGCAACGCGCACGCGGCCAGTATCGCCGCCAAAGTTGTTCTGCGCATCAGCCTTCCACCTTCTCCACTTCCACCAGACAACTGTAAAACACCGGGCCGCCGCCCAGGTCCGTGAGCCGCTCGGAAATCAGCGCGTTCACGGTACGCCCGCCCGGCGCGCACTTGGCCCATCGCACCGAGGGGGCGCTGACCACGCCGCGGCGCACGTTCGCGTCCACGCTCGCCCGCGCCAGGCACGAGCCGCGGCCGTTGAAAATCCGCACCGTGTCGCCATTCACAATGCCGCGCGCCGCGGCGTCATCCGCGTGAATGTGCAGGCGCGCGGTCTCCGCCTCCGCTTCGCGGCCGAATGTGGAGTTCAAGCCGCCGTCGCTCTTGGGCGAGATCAGCTCCAACGGATAGTTCGCGCGCAGTTGCTCATCGCCCAGCCGCGATTCCACCGGCGGCTCGTACTGAAGCGTCTCCGCCTTGAAATCGAAGCCGGCCTCGGCGAAGGGCAGAAAAGGCTCGGGGATGTTCAGCCGCACGAAGCGCTCCCGCTCCAGCCGCTCCAGCGTGATGCCTTCGAGCGTCGGGTGGCCGGAGGCCAGCGCGCCGCGGATCATCTCGTCTTCCGATTCGCGGAAACACGGCTCGCCAAAGCCCATGCGCGCCGCAAGCTGCCGGAAGATCTCCACGTTCGGGCGCGCCTCGCCGGGGGCGGGAAGCACGGGGCGCGCAAGCTGGAGGTAGTAGTGCCCGTAGGCGAGGTACAGGTCCGTGTGTTCCAGGAACGTGGTGGCGGGCAGCACGATATCGGCGTAGTCCGCCGTGTCGGTCTGGAACTGCTCGATGACCACCGTGAACAGGTCCTCGCGGGCCAGGCCGCGCAGCACGGCGTTCTGGTTGGGCGCGATGGCGGCGGGATTCGAATTGTACACCACCAGGGCGCGCACCCCGCCCTGCTCGAGCGCCGAGCCCAACTGCGCCATGTTGATGGAGCGTACGGGGCCGGGCTGCAAGCCGGGGCGTTCCAGCGACTCGCGATTCAAGTAGAACGACTGCGAGGTCGAGAGCAGCATGCCGCCGCCGGCGTGCTTCCACGCGCCGGTCAGCATGGGCAGCAGCGCGATGGCGCGCACCGCCATGCCCCCGCGCTCGCCGCGCGCCACCCCGTAATTGGCGCGGATGGCCGCGGGCCGCGCGCCGGCGTACTCGCGCGCCAGCGCCACGATCTCCTCCCGCGCCAGGCCCGTCATCGCTGCGGCCCACTCCGGGGTCCACGCCGCCGCGCGCTCGCGCAGTTCGTCGAAGCCCTTGCAGCGCGCCACGTAATCCGCGTCGTAGAGCCTTTCCCGGATGATGACGTGCATCATGCCGAACGCCAGCGCCGCATCGCTGCCGGGGTTCACGAAGTAGTGCCGGTCCGCCGCCGCGCCGGTGCGGTTGCGCCGCGGGTCGATGGTGTAGAAGCGCGCGCCCCTGCGCCGCGCCTCCACGATGAACGGCCACAGGTGCACACTCGTGCCGAGAATGTTCGCGCCCCAGGCGATGATCAGCTTCGCCTCGCTGAACTGCTCGGGCGGAATGCCGTACCGCAGGCCCTGCGCTTCGGTCAGCCCCGCCACGCCGGCGCTCGAGCAGATGGTCCGGTCCAGGCGGATCGCGCCCAGGCGGTGGAAGAAGCGCCGGTCCATCGACGAACCGTTCAGCAGGCCCATGGTTCCCGCGTAGCTGTAGGGCAGCACGGAATCGGGCGGCAGCGCCCCGAGGCGCTCCGCGATCTCATCCAGCGCGGCGTCCCAGGTGATGCGCTCGAACCGGCCCTCGCCCTTAAGACCTACGCGCCGCATCGGGTAGAGCAGCCGGCTGGGCGAATACTCGCGTTCCAGGTAGCGGGTCACCTTGGCGCACAGGAATCCGCGCGTGACCGGGTGTTCCGGGTCGCCCGCCAGTTTCACGCCGCGCCCGTCCTCCAGGGTTACCCGCAGCGCGCAGGTGTCCGGGCAGTCCAGGGCGCATACGGAATGGCGGACTTGGGTCATGTATCGAACATTATAATCGCCCGAAGCCCGCTCCCCTATCATGAAACTATGACGGATACGGCCCTGCTGGAACACATCACCCGCCTTCCGCACGCCAGGGCCACCTTCAAGCAACTGGTCCGCGAACTGGGCGCGCGCGGCGCCGAACGGGTTTCGCTGGAACGCTCCTTGGCGCGCCTCGAATCACGCGGCGAGGTGGTCGAGATCCGCTCCGGCCACTTCATCGCCACCGCACGCAGCCGCGAATTCGTTACCGGCCGCTTGCACGTGCATCGCGACGGCTACGGATTCGTCACCCCGCAGCGGCCCGTCGAGGGCCTCAAGGGCGACATCTTTATCCCGCCGGATTCCGCCGAAAAGGCCATGCACGGCGACCGCGTGCTCATCCGCATCGCGCGCATCGAGAGCGACGGCCGCGCCGGCGGCGAAATCCTCCGCATCCTCCAGCGCGCGCACCCCACCGTGGTGGGCGAGTTCCGCATCGGCCGCCGCGGCAACTACGTCGTCCCGCACGACGAGCGCATCCAGCAGTGGATCGACATCCCCGAGGGCATGGAGATCCCTGCCGCCGCGCCCGTGGTGGACCGCATCGGCGTGAAACCCGTCGAGGTCTCCAATGCCGCCGGGCTCGACGGCATGATCGTCAACGTCGAGCTGCTCGAATACCCCGAGCGCGGCGAGCACGCCGTGGGGCGTGTGGTCGAAATCCTCGGCTACCCCGACGACTTCGGCGTGGACGTGGAGATCGTCATCCGCAAGCACCACCTGCCGCACCGCTTCCCGCCGGAGGTGCTCGATCAGGCCCAGGCCGTCCCCGCCGCCATCGCCGCTCCGGAACTCGAGGGCCGCCGTGACTTCCGCGCCTTCGATATCGTCACCATCGACGGCGAGACCGCGCGCGATTTCGACGACGCCGTCTGGGTGGACCGCCTCCCCAACGGCAACTTCGCCCTGCACGTCCACATCGCCGACGTGAGCCACTACGTGCGCCCCGGCTCGCCCATCGACGAGGAAGCCCGCCTGCGCGGCACCAGCGTCTACTTCCCCGATCGCGCCGTGCCCATGCTGCCCGCCGAGCTTTCCACCAACATCTGCTCGCTCAACCCGCGCGTGGACCGGCTGGTGCTCTCCGCCCTGCTCGAAATCGATCACGCCGGCGACGTGGTGGAGCAGGCCTTCACCGCCGGCGTGATCCGCAGCGTGGAACGCATGACCTACACGGACGTGCACCTGCTGCTCGAAGGCGACGCCGCGCTGCGCGACCGCTACCGGCCGCTGTTGGCCCGCTTCGAGCTGATGCGCGAGCTGGCCCTCATCCTGAACCGCAAGCGCGTGCGGCGCGGCTCCATCGACTTCGATCTGCCCGAACCGCTCATCGAGTTCGACGAGTGGGGCATGATGACCGGCGTCAGCCGCGCGCCGCGCAACATCGCCCACCGCATCATCGAGGAGTTCATGCTGGCGGCCAACGAAGCCGTGGCGGGCCACCTCAGCACAGCGCCCTTCGTCTACCGCATCCACGAGCCGCCCGACCCGCAGCGCGTGCTGGAATTCGAGGAAGTGGCCGCGCAGTTCGGCTACTCGCTCGGCATCGGCGCGATTCCCGTGAAAAAGTTCAGCCACACGGCCCGGCATCGCGACGGCGCCAAGACCCGCAAGGACATCGTGCTGCCGCTCAACGCCGCGATCACCTCGCGCCACTACCAGAAGCTGGTTTCGAAGATCGAGGGCAAGCCCGAGGAGCGCATCCTCAGCTACCTGATGCTGCGCTCGCTGCGGCAGGCGCGCTACAGCACGGAGAACTTGGGCCACTTCGCGCTTGCAGCCTGGACCTACACGCACTTCACCTCGCCCATCCGCCGCTATCCGGACCTGCTGGTGCATCGCGTCCTGCGCGCCTCGCTCCAGGGCAGGGAAGGCCCCGCCGAACAGGACCTGCGCGACGCCGCCGAGGAGAGTTCGCAGGCCGAGCGCCGCGCTGCCGAGGCCGAGCGCGAGTTGGTGGAGTGGAAGAAGGTCAAGTTCATGGCCGAGCGCTTGGGTGAGGAGTTCGATGCCCTCGTCATCAGCGCCACCCGCTACGGCCTGTTTGTCGAGCTTGCGGACCTGTTCGTGGAAGGCCTGGTGCCCATCGACCTGCTCCCTGGCGACCGCTACGCGTTTCAGGAAAACGCGCGCCAGATCGTGGGCCAGTACACCCGCCGCACCTTCCGCATCGGCGACCGCGTCCGCGTCGCGCTCGACCGCGTGGACGAGGTCGAGCGCAAGATGCAGTTCTCGATGGTGGAGCCCACCCCCCCGCGGCGTGGGATACAATCGTCTGGAAGGAAATGAGCCAGACCATCGCTCGCCGCCACTTTTTGCGGCTGGGGGCGCTGCCCGCAGCCGCGGCCGTGCTGCCCGCCGGCCAACCCGTCTCCTGCATCCTGCTGTGGCAGGGCGGGGGCGCCAGCCACGTGGATACGTTCGATCCCAAGCCGTCGTCGCCGTTTCGCTCCATCCCGGCGAACGCCCCGGGAGTGCGCATCTCGGAGGCGTTGCCGCGCACCGCCGCGCAGATGGACAAGATCGCCGTGCTGCGCGGGATGCGCGCCCAAGACACCAACCACGAGCGCGCCGCCGCCGCCATCCTGAACGCGCTGCCGCAATACGCGGAAGCGCGGCCGGACGCCTTGGCCCTGGCTCTTGAATCGCCCAGCCTGCGCAGCCGTTACGGCCGCACCCCCATGGGGGAGCGCTGCCTCATGGCGCGCCGCATGGCGCAGCGCGGTGAGCGCTTCATTTACGTCGCCTGCCCGGATTTCGACGCGCACGCCGATCACACCCGCGCCCTGCGCGAGCGCGTGCTGCCGGAGTTCGACCGCGCCTTTGCCGCGCTGGTGGAAGACCTCCACGAGCGCCGCATGCTCGATCGCACCCTGGTGGTGGCGGCCGGCGAGTTCGGCCGCACCCCGCGCTTCAACGGGCAGGGCGGGCGCGATCATCACGCTGAAGCATGGTCGGTCTGCCTGGCGGGCTCGGGCGTGCGCGGCGGGCGCGTGCTCGGCGCCACGGATGAAACCGGCGAGCGCGTCGTCGAAATGCCGGTGAGCCCTGAGGACCTGGCCTGCACCATGCGGCGCCTGGCGGGCTTTGAAGCGGCGGCGCGCGGCAGATTCATCGCGGAACTGCTCGGGTAATCGAACAATCCGTATGGATCGTAAACTGCTGGCCGAGTCGGTCGCGGAATTCGCGGGCACCCTCGTGCTCATCCTTTTCGGCGCCGGGGTGGTCGCCATGGTTGTCCTGTTCGGGAACGGCGCCCCCGGCGAAATCGTGCATGGCGGCTTCACCAATATCACCTTCGGCTGGGCCGTGGGCGTCACCATGGGGTGCTACGTCGCCGGACGCATTTCCGGCGCGCACCTCAACCCGGCGGTCACCCTCGCCCTGGCCGTCTTCCGCGGATTCCCCTGGCGCAAAGTGGCGCCGTACATCGTGGCCCAGACTGCCGGCGCGTTCGCCGCTGCCGCCCTGGTGTTCTGGAACTATCGCCCGGCCTTCGAGCGCGCGGACCCGAACCTGGAACGAACCGCCAAGATCTTCACCACCTTTCCGCTCTACCCGGATATCCTTTATGCCGGCCTGCTTGACCAGGTGATCGGTACCGCGCTGCTGCTTTTCCTGGTCTTCGCCATCACCGATGAACTCAATCAGCCGCCCGGCGCCAACCTGATCCCGGTCCTGGTAGGCGCGGTGGTGCTGGGCATCGGCATGTCCTTCGGCGGGCTGCATGGCTACGCCATCAACCCCGCGCGCGACCTCGGGCCGCGCCTGTTCACGGTGGCGGCGGGCTTTAGAAACAACGGGTTAACCAATGGCGCCGTGGTGTTTTGGGTGCCCATCGTGGGCCCCATCCTGGGAGGGATTCTGGGCGCAGCCGCCTGGGATTTGGGCGTGCGCCCGTTCCTGCCGGGCAATGATCGCGCTGCGCTATAATATTACTTCTTTCCCCGGCGTTTCCAGGATACAAGCACTATGTTCCTTAGCATCAAAGAAATGGAACTGCGGAAGGTGCGTTTCGACGAGACCTTCCAACCGGGCGAAGTGGATTTTAGCGGCGCGGAAATGCGGCAGTCCGGGCCCTTGCACGCCATTGGGATGGCCGAATTGCTGCCCAATACCGGGGGCGAAGTTCGCATCCGGGGCCGCCTCGACGTGCAGATGGAAATGGAGTGCGACCGCTGCCTGGGTGTGGCGCGCATTCCCGTGAATTCCGAATTCGACCTTTTCTACCGCCCTATGGCTGAAATTGCTCGCGAAGAGGAAGTCGAAATCGACGAGGGCGAAGCTGAAATCGCCTTTTACGAAGGTGAGGGTATGCTGCTGGAGGACGTGCTCCGTGAGCAGGTCCTGCTGGCGCTGCCCATGCAGCGCCTCTGCCGTGAAGACTGCCAGGGCATCTGCCCGGTGTGCGGCGGCAATCGCAACGAAACGCCTTGCCAGTGCAAGCCGGAAACCGGCGACGACCGTTGGGGTGCGTTGCGCAACCTGTAGAAGAATTGACAATTGCCGCGGAAGCGGCCAAGATCATTGAGGAAACCACATGCCGAATCCGAAAAGACGCCATTCCCAGAGACGGACCAGCAACCGCCGGGCCCACGACGGTCTGAAGGCCTCCGGCCTGTCCGAATGCCCCAATTGCCATGAAATGAAACTGCCGCACCGGGTCTGCCCGCATTGCGGCCAGTACAAGGGCCGCGAAGTCGTCGAGGTGGCGCAGGAGTAGGGACGGCCCGTCGATGGTCACCATTGCCCTTGATGCAATGGGCGGGGATCACGCCCCAAAATCCGAGGTGGCGGGCGCCATACACGCTGCCAGAACGCTCGACATTAAGGTCATTCTGGTAGGGCTCCAGGAGGCGGTTCTTCGCGAGTTGGATACCCACGAAGGCTGGCGGGAACTCCCCATCGAAGTGGTGCACGCTTCCGAGCGTGTCACCATGGAGGACAGCGCCGCCCGTGCCGTGCGCACCAAGCGCGACAGCTCGTTGCGCGTGGCCTCCCGGTTGGTGCGCGATGGCGCCGCCCAAGGATTCGTCTCGGCCGGCAACACCGGCGCCGTCATGGCCACCGCCAAGATGGTGCAGGGCGTTGTGGAGGGTGTAGACCGCCCCGCGCTGGCCGGCATCTTTCCCACTCTGGACGGCCGTCCCGTGGTCGTGGTGGACGTGGGCGCCAACGTGGACTGCTCCCCCCGGATGCTGGCGCAGTTCGCCGTGATGGGCGAAATGTACTCGCGCCTCATCCTCCGTAACGGCACGCCCCGCGTCGGCCTGCTCTCCATCGGCGAGGAGGAGCATAAGGGCAACGAGGTAACGCGCTCCGTCATGCCCCTGCTCAAGAGCCTGCCCATCAACTTCGTCGGCAATGTGGAGGGGCGCGACCTGTATTCCGGCAAGGCCGATGTGATCGTCTGCGACGGTTTCACCGGCAACGTGGCCCTGAAGGTCAGCGAAGGGCTGGTGGAGATGCTGAAACTCCTGCTCCAGGAGTCGCTCGAAGCCACCATCACCCGCAAGATCGGCTACGTGCTTTCGCACCGCGCCTTCGCCGAGTTCAAGAAGCGCGTGGACTACTCCGAGTACGGCGGCGCGCCGCTGCTTGGCGTCAAGGGCGTCTGCATCATCTGCCACGGCCGTTCCAACGCCAACGCCATCAAGAACGCCATACGGGTCGCGGCTGCATTCTCCAGCGAGCAAATCAACCAGCGGATCGAGAAGGAATTGCGGGTCTGGTCCGCCGACAAAGTGTTCAGCAAGTAGCACCCATGAAGCGAATTCTCCTGCCGTTGTTGGCGGCTGCGTTGTCCGCACCTGCCCAGAAGCCCGGTCAGGTGGAGTGGAAGTTATCGGTGCAGCCGGCCGCGGCGCCGCCGGGCGGCGCGGTGCTGGCGCGGCTGGAGGCGCGGCTCGAACGCGGCTGGCACCTGTATTCGGCCACTACCGGCGGCGCCATCCCGTTCAGCGCAGGAGCGGGCGGCGCGGCCGAGTCCGTCCGGATTTTCCAGCAGCCCCCCACGCGCGCCTTCGACCCCAACTTCAATACCGAGACCGAAACCTACGAAGGGCAGACGGCTTTTCTGCTGGAGACCCGGCTCAGAAAAGATGCCGCCGCCGGTCCCGCGCAGTTGGAATACGCCCTGCGCTACCAGACCTGTAACGAAAAGCTCTGCGTCCCCGGCAAGCAGACCGTGACCGCCTCCATTACCGTGGATCCGGCGGTGCAGGCGGCCGCCATCCGGATCCCCGCCGGGTTCAGCGAGGCGAAACCCGGCGCGCCGGCGCCCGCGCCCTCAGCCGACAACCGGGGGCTGGCCGCGTTCCTGGCCATCGCCTTCGGATTCGGCCTCGCCGCCATCTTCACTCCGTGCGTCTTCCCCATGATTCCGATTACGGTTTCGTTCTTCATCAACCGGCAGTCGGGCATTTATCACGCGCTGGTGTTCTCGCTGGGGATTATTGTGCTGTTCAGCGGCATGGGGTTGGCGATTACGGCGATTATGGGGCCGTTCGGCATTGTGCAGATCGGCTCCAACCCGTGGGTCAACGGCTTCATCGCCGTGGTGTTTCTGGCGTTCGCCCTCAGCCTGCTGGGCGCCTTCGAGATCACCATCCCCTCTTCGGTGCTTACGAAACTGGACCGGACCTCGCAGCGCGGCGGAGTGCTCGGCACGCTGCTGATGGGGCTGACGTTCTCCCTCACCTCCTTCGCCTGCGTGGGACCCTTCGTGGGCACGCTGCTGGCCGCTTCCGTGCAGGGCGGAGGGGCGCGCCCGGTGCTCGGCATGGTGGCGTTCGCTGCCGGGCTGGCGCTGCCGTTCTTCCTGCTGGCGCTGTTCCCGTCTTACCTGAAGAAACTCCCGCGCAGCGGCGGATGGATGGCCCGTGTCAAGGTGGTGATGGCGTTCGTCATCCTGGCCGCCATGCTGAAGTACCTCAGCGGCGTGGACCAGGTGCTGCAATGGAACCTGATCACCCGCGAACGCTTCCTGGCCGCCTGGGTGGTCCTTTTTGCCATGCCGGGGTTGTACCTGCTCGGGTTCCTGCCGCTGGAAGGCGTGAAGCGCGATGAGACCATGGGCCTGGGACGCCTCTTTACCGGCATGGCGTTCCTGATCTTCGCCCTCAGCCTGGCGCCTGGCATGTTCGGCGGACGGCTCGGGGAACTGGACGCCTACGTCCCGGCGCCCTCCGCCCAAACCGCCGGCCAATCCGCCGAAAGCGGCCCGGCGTGGATGAAGAACCAGTACCGGGAGGCGCTGGCCCGCGCGCGAGCGGAGAATAAGATGGTGCTGGTGGCCTTCACCGGCTACGCCTGCACCAACTGCCACTGGATGAAGGCCAACATGTTCACCCGCCCGGAAGTGATCGCGGCGCTGAAGAATTTCGTACTGGTGGAGCTTTACACGGACGGCGCCGACGCCGCCTCCGAGGCCAACCAACAGCTTCAGGAGAGCCGCTTCGCCACCGTCGCCATCCCGTACTACGCGATCATGACGCCGGATGACAAGGTGGTGGCGAGCTTCCCCGGCCTCACCCGCGACCCGCGCGAGTACCTGGCGTTCCTGCAAAAAGGCGCCGCCGCGCCTGAAAGCGCCTCGCCCGGTCTGACCACCATGGACGGCGCCCCCGTGGACCTCAAAGGGAAAATCGCGGTGGTGAACTTCTGGGCCACCTGGTGCGTCCCCTGCATCGCCGAAATCCCGGCTTTCAACCGCCTGCACGAGCGGTACGCGGCCAGGGGCGTCACGGTGGTGGGAATCTCCATGGACGAAGAAGGCGCGGAGAGCGTAAGACCTTTCCTGGCAAAGCACCCCATGCGTTACCCGGTGGTGCTGGGCGACGAAAAACTGGGGGATCAATACAAGGTGGGCCTGCTGCCCACCACCGTGATCTTCGACCGTTCCGGCAAGGAAATCAGGAGGTTTGAGGGGTATCTGCCGGAGGCATCGCTGGAGACGGCGGTGCAAAGCGCGTTGTAGCTGTTTTGCTCCCCGCATTTGGCTTTGGCCGCTCCGGTGTTGTAAAATCAAGTTTGAGGTCCAACAAGCCTCGACGCCTTCCGTGTGTCACGGCTCCCTTCAAGAGGTTTCGATGCAAGCGATAATTGAAAGCGGTGGAAAGCAGTACCGGGTTGCGCCCGGCGACGTGATCCGCGTGGAAAAGCTGGCCGGCGAACCCGGTTCCCAGATCGAGTTGAAGCCCCTCGCCGTATTCGGCGATGACGGGCAGGTGATTGCCGGTTTCGGCACCGTGACGGCGCGTGTGACGGGTACCATTCTCGGCGAAGGCCGGGGCGACAAGGTGATCGTCTTCAAATTCAAGCGCAAGAAGCAGTACAAGCGGACCATCGGTCACCGCCAGGACTTCACGCAAGTGAAGGTCGATGAAATCGTAATGTAGGTGAGGCATGGCTCATAAGAAAGGTTTAGGCAGTTCCAGAAACGGGCGCGATTCCAACGCGCAGCGTCTCGGCGTGAAGGCTTTCGGCGGGCAACTGGTGCCGGGCGGCTCGATTATCGTGCGCCAGCGGGGCACCAGGATCAAGCCCGGCAACAACGTGGGCTGGGGCAAGGACGATACGCTCTTCGCCAAGGTCACCGGAGTGGTGGAATTCCACGACCGCGGCCGCATGGGCAAGTTCGTCAGCGTCCGCGAAGTCGCGTAGCGCACCAAGACAGGGCGTAGCGGGCCGCCGGGAGCCCCGGGCTCCGGCGGCTTTTCTATGTTCATCGACGAAGCCAGAATCTACGTCAAGGCCGGCGACGGCGGCAACGGCTGCCTCGCCTTCCGGCGGGAGAAGTACGTGCCGCGCGGCGGCCCCAGCGGCGGCGACGGCGGCCGCGGCGGCGACGTCGTGCTGGTGGCCAACGAACACCAGAACACTCTCCTCCACCTCCGCTTCAACCCCGAGCACAGGGCGGAGCGCGGCCGCCACGGCGAGGGCAGCAACCGTACAGGGCGCGACGGCCGCAACATCGAGGTCGAAGTGCCGGTCGGCACCGTGGTTTACGACGCCGATACCGGCGAGCGCCTCTTCGATTTCACCGGCCCCGATGGCCGCTTCGTAGCCGCCAAGGGGGGACGCGGGGGACGCGGCAACGCGCGCTTCGCCACCTCCACCCACCAGGCGCCCACCGAACATGAGCCCGGCAGGCCCGGCGAGGAGCGCCACCTGCGGCTGGAGCTCAAACTGCTCGCCGACGTGGGCCTGGTCGGCTTCCCCAACGCCGGAAAATCCACGCTGATCTCGCGCATCTCCGCCGCGCGTCCCAAGATCGCCGACTACCCGTTCACCACGATCGAGCCGCAGCTCGGGGTGGTGAAGCTGGACGATTTCCGTAATTTCGTGGTGGCGGACATTCCCGGGCTGATCGAAGGGGCGCACCTCGGGCACGGGCTGGGCACGCAGTTCCTGCGGCACGTCGAGCGCACGCGCCTGCTGGTGCACCTTGTGGATGTTTCCGACGCCAGCGGCCGCGACCCGGTCCACGACTTCGAGACCATCATGACGGAGTTGGCGAGCTTCAGCGCGGAGCTGGCGGCCAAACCCATGCTGCTGGTCGCCAGCAAAATGGACGCGATGCAGGACCCCGCGCGTGTGGAGGCCCTCGAAGCCCTGGCGCGGGACCGCGGCTTGCAGTTCCTGAAGATCTCGAGCGTAACCGGCGAAGGCTTGCAGCCGCTGGTCTATGCCATGGCCGAGCGGGTGCTGGCGCGGTAGCTTATTCTTCCGCCTCCTCCGGTTCCACGGGCCGTGGATCCCGGCGCGGACGGTAAAACCGGCCCCCGCAGGAGCGGCAACGATATGCCGCCAGCGAGAAGGTAGCCAACAGGTGGTCCAGCATGCTGTGCGGCGCCGAAACCCGCGTATTATGCCACCCGCACTTGGGGCACCGCGGGCGGTAGCGGCCGTCTTTCTCGGAATCGCGCATTACTCTTTCGCTTTAGCCACCTGGAAATGGCTGAGCCCGTCGGCGTAGCGCGAGATCCCTCTATAAAGCGCCTCGGCCACGCGCTGGCGGTGGTCGGGCCTCTTCAGTTGCATCTCCTCGCGGGCGTTGCTGAGAAAGCCGACCTCGACCAGCACGGAAGGCATCTTCGCTCCGATCAGCACCACGAAAGGAGCCTTCTTCACCCCGCGGTTGCGCGAGCCGGGAATGTACCGGGCCGAAGTGGAATAGAGCGCGGTCTGTAAGCGCCCGGCCAGTTCGCGCGACTCCTCGATCTTCTCCTGCCGCGTGATCTTCTTGAGGACGTCTTCGAGCTCCGAAATCGACTTCTGCGAGCTGGCGTTCTCGCGCGCGGCCACATCCAGCGCGTCCCGCGAAGTGGTGAAGTTCACATAGAACGTCTCCACGCCCGCAATGCGCGCCGAAGTGGACCAGTTGGCATGCAGGGAGAGGAACAGATCGGCTTTCTTCTCGTTGGCGAGCTCCGTACGGGCCTCCAGCGGCACAAACGTGTCGTCCGTGCGCGTGTAGACGACCTCGGCGCCCATACGCTCCTGAATCATCTTGCCGAGCCGTTGTGCGAGGTCCAGCACCAGGTCCTTCTCGATCAGTCCACGTGCGCCGGCGGTGCCCTGGTCATGGCCGCCGTGCCCCGGGTCGATGACCACGCGGCTGAGCTTCAGGCCGAGCGCGCGGATCATCGACGCTTTCCCGTCGCTCAGGCGCGTGGCCGGCTTCGCCACTTCGGCGGGCTTGGGCTTGGCCGGCTCGGGCTTCGGCGGCGCCGCGGCCGGCGCAACAGACTCGGGCTTCACTTCGGGCGTCACGGCCGGCGGCGGAGCGGCGGCGGGCTGTGCGGCGCGGCGCAACTCCACCACCAGCCGCGGGGGATTCGACATGCGCGAAGCGGTGAATTCCACCCCCTCCCGCAGCTCGATCACGACACGCGTGACGTCCGGCGCGGTTTCGGCCACCCGGACGCGCTTGAAGAACCGGTCGTCAACGGCCTGGTTGTAAATTCGCTTGCCGTCGAAGGACGGCCGGGACTGGGAGATATCGAAAAAGACGCGGTCCGGGTTGGGAATGCGTTCGTAGCGGTACTCGAATTCGCCGCTGACTTCCACCACGATGCGGGTGGATTCCGTCATGGGCCAGGAGCGCACCGAGGTAACCCGCACCACGGCGCCGGAAAGGCCCCCCGCCACGGCCAGCGCAGTCGCGAGTGTGAGCGGGGCTCGCATCCTAATCCTGCCGCGAGACGTAATACACTTTCCCGCTCGCGTCCGTGATCTCGTGAATGCGGTTCTGGACCTGTACAGGTTTCACTTCCCTGGTCTCGTGTTGCGGATCGGAGGCCGCCGCCTGCGCCGGCCGGCTGGACCTGCTCAGTTCTTCCAGCCTGCGCTTCACCTGGATCAGGTAGTTGCGGGTCTCGCTGAAGGGAGGCACGCCGCCGTAACGGAGCACATTGTGCTCGCCGGCGTTGTACGCCGCCAGCGCCAGGGCGGTGTTCCCGTTGAACATGTTCAGCAGATAGCGCAGGTAGCGCGTTCCGCCCTTGATGTTCTCCACGGGGTTGAATGCGTTGGAGACGCCGAACCGGCGCGCCGTCGAGGGGATCAACTGCATCATTCCCAGCGCACCCTTGGGCGAGATGGCGTGCGCGTTGTAGTTGCTCTCCACCTTGATCACCGAATGCACCAGTCCGGCGGGGAGGGCGTGCTCGGCGGCGATCTGGTCGATGGCTTCGCGCAGGTTGGCGGGCGGCGCGGGCTTCGCCGCCGCGGCCGGGGCGGGGACTTCCGCCGGTTTGGGCGCGATTACGGGCGACGCCACGAGGCGCGGCGCCACCACGGCCGCGCGCACCAACTTGCCCGAGCGCGAATCCGGCCGGACCACCAGGGTAACGCGGCCCGCGGACGGAGATCCGGCCGCCAGTGACGCCGCCACGGCCGCCAGACCCGCAACCGTCCTAAAACAAAACCACATTACCGTGTTTTATCCCCCCTATTATAACGGCCAAATCACCTAAAATGTTACCATTTTTCGGTGACCCGGGCCGGGTACGTGCTGGTGGGCGGACATAGCCGGCGGATGCGCCGGGATAAGGCCCTGCTGCTGTTGCGCGGCCGTCCCCTGGTGCTGCACGTCGCCGCCGCGGCCGCCGCGGCCGCCGGAACCGTGGCGCTGGTGGGCGACCCGGCGCGTTACGTTACCCTGGGGCTGCCCGTAATCCCGGACGATTTCCCCGGCGAGGGTCCGCTGGGCGGCATCTGCACCGCGCTGCGCCACACTTCCGCCGAGTGGAACCTGGTGCTCGCCTGCGACATGCCTGCCATCACGGTGGAGTTCCTGCGCGAATTGTTCGAGCTCGCGAACAGGGTCGGGGCGGCGGCACTGTTGCCCGCCGGACCCTCCGGCGTGCCGGAGCCGCTGTGCGCCGTGTATCACGCCCGCTGCCTTCCGTTTGCCGAGGCGGCGCTCGAGCGCGGCGTGCGCAAGGTTGCCGAGGGCCTGGCAGGCGCCGGGCTCCAAATCCGCCATTTTGCCAGCGATGCGGTGTTCCGCAATTGCAATACTCCCGAAGAGTGGTCGGACTACATAGAGAATGACGCGCCGGAAGCCGGTTTGGACGAAGGGTGAGCGACCAGCGCCAGCCCACATCATCCCAACAAATGCACCAGGGGGACAATTCCGGGTCTTTCCAGTGCTACGCCACGTCCGGGGGCGGGAAGCGTTTCTTGGCCGGTGCGGCCAGCGACCCCTCCCGCAACTCCTGAAGCAGCGCGTCGTAGATTTCGGCGAAGCGCCCGGCGGCGGGGTCGAGTTGCAGCAGGTAATCGCGCGCCAGCCGCACCTTTTCGCGGATGTATGGCCGCGCCTGGTGAAGAAAGCGGTCGAACCAGTCGCCCGGAACGGCGTCGTCGTACTTGAGGCGCGCGTATTCGCGCAGCGACCTCCACGCCGCTTCCGAGGATTCGAGCGCAGTCCGCAGCAGCGCGTCCATGCCGGGCTCGTACCCCTTCAGCAGCAGGCGGCGCTCATCTTCCCCCAGCGCGGCGATGGCTTCCAGGTGCAGCGCCACGGCCGCGTGGCGCAGGATGGCGTTGCGAATCGCCAGCCGCGGGTTGTCCGAGGCCAGCGCGCGGCGCTCGATTTCGAGCAGCAGCTCACGCGTATCGCCGTCCACCGGGGCGATGGCCAGCGCCTCCTCCATGGTGATTCCCGGGAAGCGCGGGCGGATCTCCGTGCGCCGCCGGCGGCGTTCGCGCAGGACGTAGATCGCCACCGCCGCGGCGACCAGGCCGAAAAGCGGGATGAGGTCACTCACCGAATTCGTGTACCGCCGCGAACACCGCGGACTGCCCCCGCCGCCGCACCACCAGGACCGGGACGCGGCCGGCCGGGTCGCGGCCCGGGCCTTCGCCGAGGAAGACCTCGGTCTCCGGGGCGCCTTCCATGCGCAGAGTGAGCCGCGCGCCGTCGCGCTCCCAACGCACCCAGAAGGTCGAGTCGGTGCGCGCGGCCGATACGCTGTTGATGTGCTGGTAGCCGTTCGCACTCCCGAGCGGGCCGGGTCGCGGCACGAGCGCCAGCGAGGTGGTGACCTTGCCCGCCGCATGGAACGCCCAGTCGTACACGTGCGCCGCCTCCGAGCGGCACTCGAAGCGGTCCTTCGCGCGCGTCCCCTTCAACTCGACGGTTCGCCGCAGTGCTACGCCGGGGTACACACCGTCCGCTGAAGTTTCCAGCGTGTTGTTCTCCCACCGTACGAGTTTGCCGTCCGTGTTGTCTTGCAGCCCCTCGTCCACCGCCACCGTGTTGTGCGCGATGGTGCTGCGGTACCACTCGCGGTGCAGCGGGACACCGTAGTTGATGGAGCCCGGGTCGAGCCCCCACGTCCGCCCCGCGCCGTAGGTTACGATGTTCAGCTTGTCCGGGTGCCCGTGGCTGCCTCCGTGCATCCCGAAGCGCTGTGCGATGGCAACGCCCGGCGAACGCAGCACCGCGAAGCCCGCCTCGTCCAGCAGCGTGCTTTCCGTGGGGATCATCGGACCGGAGGGCGGCTGTTCCGCGCCATAAAGCAGCGCCTGCACGGAGTCGCGGCTGGACCGCGCGGCCAGGCTTCCGTAGGCCGGCGTCTTCCATCGCGCGTAGGCCAGTTCGTAGAGCGGCGCGGCGGCCGCGACGTTGCCGCCGCTGTTGTCGTTAAAGCCGGGCGCATCGCCATTGGGGAGCGCCAGCGCGAGCGGAGCCTGGTAGAGGCTGCGGTACCGTTCCGTGTACAGGTCGATTCCCGCGCGCCGCGCGGCTTCGGCCAGCGGCCAGAGCGCGTCCATCGTATACCGGTGATAGCCGAGCGAACCTTCGAACCAGAGACCGGCGGCGGTGACGCCGCGCGCGATCTGTGCGCGGAAGCCGCGCTCGGCGTCGTCGATGGCCTCTCGCACCAGTTCCTGGTTGCCGGTGGCAAATCCCACCACCCCCACCGCGCTGTTCTTCCAGCACTGTATGTTGTGGATGCCCATGCGGTGCGCGCGGATCACCTCCGCCGCGGGCAGCAGCAAATCGCGCTCCACCCGGGCGCGGTCCTCCGGCGCGAGCGTTTCGCGCACCATCGAGTATCCCCACGCGACGGGGATAAGCCACACGGCTTCGTCGAGAGTCTGCGCCATGATGCGCCCGCCGCCCACCTTTGGTTCGCCGCGCGTGTTGTGCAGCGCGTAGGTTCCGTACCGCTGCGCGTAGCCGAGCAGCAGTTCACGCGCGCGCGCGGCATACTCTTCCTTGCCGGCTAAGCGGTAGGCCAGCGCGAGATCGCGAACCGCCCGGCTGTTGGACAAGTGTACGCGGTAGAGCGCCACGGCATCGTACGGGTCGCCCGTGTATACGGCGCCGCACTTCGGACAGCGGTGTCCGGTGGGAGATGCGGCGCGCAGCGTAACGCCGTCCCGGGGGCAACTGTACCAGTGCGGCCACTGCCCGCCGCGGGCGGGAATGTCAATGGGGCTCTTCAACGCCCGGTCCGCGTCAGCCAGAACGCGGTCGAGCGCCGCCCGCGCCCAGGCGTGGCGCGCGGCTTTTTCCCGGGCCGCCTCCACCTCGCTGGAATCCACCAGCAGCCAGTTCAGCGCGGCAAGGGCGATGAGGACGTGCATCATGGTTTAAGGCTCCGTTCGAAAAACTCCGTGGTCGCCTCCAGCAGATGTTTGCGCGCGGGACCCGTCACGCCGTGCGCTTTCTGCGGATAGATCATCATCTCGAAACGCTTATTGGCGCGCTGGAGCGCGTCCGCCATCTGCATGGTGTTCTGGAAGTGGACGTTGTCGTCCTCGAAGTTGTGCACCAGCATGAGACGCGCGGTGATGTCGCCGGCCTTGCCGATGGGCGAGCTGCGCGTGTAACCCTCCGGGTTTTCCGCGGGCAGGCCCATGTAACGCTCGGTGTAGATGCTGTCGTAGTTGCGCCAGTCCGTGACGGGCGCCCCGGCGATGCCTGCGCGGAACAGTCCGGGCGCATTCGCCAGGGAGTAGAGCGTCATGTAACCGCCGTAGCTCCAGCCGTAGATGCCGATGCGCGCCGGGTCGACGAAGCCGAGTGAGACGAGGTGCGCCACGCCGGTCTTCTGGTCTTCGAGTTCCTGCGCGCCGAGATTGCGGAACACCTTGGATTCGAAGGCGTGGCCGCGTCCCGCCGAGCCGCGGTTGTCCAGTTGCCAGATGACAAAGCCTCGCTGCGCCAATGCCTGGTCCCACGTGGCTCCGCTCCACGCGTTGCGCACCGATTGTGCGTGCGGACCGCCGTACACCATCACGATGGCCGGGTATTTCACGCCCGCCTTGAACCCGGCCGGCTTGATCAGGCGCGCGTAGAGCGGGGTGCCTCCGGCGGCCTTCACGGTCAGGATCTCGGTGGGCAGGATCTCATGCTGCTGCGGCGCGGCCTCCTGGAACACGCGGACCTCGGCGCCGTCGCGTGTGTGCAGCGCCTGGCGGGCCGGGGCGGTGAGGCTGGAAGCGCTGTCCATGTAGTAATCGCAGGTGGGTGACATGCGGATGGCGTGGGTTCCCGCCGTTACGCTGAGGCGCCGCTTGTCTTTGCCGTTCAGCCCGATGCGGTAGAGATGCCGTTCGAGCGGGCTCTGCTCCGTGCTCACGTAATACACCTCGCGCGCGGCTTCATCCACCCCGGCCACCTCGGTGACCTCCCACTGCCCGCGCGTGATCTGCCGCTCCAGCTTTCCGTCCGTGCCGTACAGGTAGAGGTGCAGGAAACCGTCGCGCTCGCTGCCCCACACGAAACGCTTGCCGTCTTTCAGAAAGCGGAGCGCATCGTTCACGTTCACCCAGTACGGGTCGCGCTCGCTGAGGAGGATTTTCGCCGAGCCCGAGGCGGGGTCGATCAGGTGCAGGTCGAGGCGGTTCTGAATCCGGTTGAGGCGCTGCGCGGTGAGCATCCCGGCGGGCGACCACGCCACGCGAGCCAGCAGCGCGTCGCGGGTGTCGCCGAGGTCGATCCAGCGCGTGGCGCCCCCGGCGGCGGGCACGATGCCGAGCCGCACATCCGGGTTCGGCGTGCCGGGCTTGGGGTAACGTTCGGGCTCCAGACGCGCCGGCCTCGGCAGCAGGTCCACTTGCGGGAAGGCCGGCTCGCGGCTGACGTCGAATTGCAGGTAGGCGACACTTCTGCCGTCCGGCGACCACCAGTGCGCGGTGCCGAGCTCCAGTTCCTCGGGGTAGACCCAATCGAGCTCGCCGTTGAGCAGCGTGGCGGAGCCGTCGTGCGTGAGCCGCGTGGTCTTGCGCGAGGCGATATCCAGCACGTACAGGTCATGCCCGCTGCGGAAACTGATGCGGCGCGCGTCCGGCGAGAGCTTGGGATCGCGCTCGCGCTCCGCGGTGGCGGTAAGCTGGTCCGCCACGCCGGTATCGGTGTGGAGCAGGAACAGGTCGCCCGAGGCCAGGATCAGCAGTTCCTTGCCGGATGCCGCCCACTGAAACTCCTGCTCCGTGACGCGCCGGTTTTCCCACGCGAACCGCTCCGGCGCCACCGGTTTCACGGCTTTCTGCCCCAGCGCCTCGAGGGAGATCAGCTCTTTCTTCTGTCCGGTGGGGGCGTCGTAGAGCCGGATGGAGCGGCCCTCGCGGTAGGCGAAACGCTTGCCGTCCGGCGCCCAGACGATGCCGGCGGGTCCGCGCGGCCTTTGAGCCGTGGAGAGGGACTCCAGCGTGACCGGCTTCTTCCCGGCGGCGAGTGCCAGCGCAGCGGATAACGCGTAGAGCGCGAGCGAACGGCGGAGCATCCTCCGATTGTAGCGTCAGGCTTTGCGCGGGCGGCGCGAGATATGCCATCCTGAACTGTTCTATGGACATCCTGACGGGCAACATCGGCTGGATCGAGGTGATCTGCGGCCCCATGTTCTCGGGCAAGAGCGAAGAACTGATCCGGCGTCTGCGCCGCGCCATGATCGCCCGCAAGCGCGTGCAGGTCTTCAAACCGGTGATCGACACGCGCTATTCCGACGACGAGATCGTCTCCCACGGCGACCTGCGGATGCCCTCCGAGGTGGTGAAGGACGCCGGCGACATCCTGGACCGCCTGGACTGGCGCTCGGAAGTCATCGGCGTGGACGAAGCCAACTTCATGGGAACGGGGCTGGTGGACGTGGCGCAGCGCCTGGCCGACAGCGGCAAGCAGGTGGTCATAGCGGGCCTGGACACCGACTACCTGGGCCGGCCGTTCACCCCCATCCCCGACCTGCTGTGCCTGGCCGAATCCATCACCAAGACGCTGGCCATCTGCATGCGCTGCGGCAACCCCGCCAAACACACGCAGCGCCTGCGCGGCTCCGACGACCTGATCGTGGTGGGAGCCGCCGACATGTACGAAGCGCGGTGCCGCCGTTGTTTCGAGCCGGGAATCCCCAAGCAGGCGGAACTGGAGTTTGTGAAGGTCCGCAAGGCGAACGACTCTTAGCCCGCCCCCACCCGTAACAGCAGACTTCGAAAATGGCCGCGGGCGCGCGCTCCGCCGCCGGCGTGCCGGCGGCGGAGCGCCTCAGAAATATCAGATCGGCAATGCCGTGGTATGCTCAACACCGATGACATCGCGCGAACCTCCCATGACGCCTTTTCCCCTCACCCGCCGCGATTTCTTTGGCGCCGCCGGTGCCGCCATGGCGCCCGCCTCCCGCCGGCCCAACGTCATCTTCATCCTCGCCGACGACCTCGGCTACGGCGACCTGGGCTGCTATGGTCAGAAGCGCATCCGGACTCCGCACATCGACCGCCTCGCGGCCGAAGGCCTGCGCTTCACCCAGGCGTATTCGGGGAGCACCGTCTGCGCGCCCTCGCGCTGCGTCGTCATGACCGGCAGGCACACCGGCCACAGCACCGTGCGCGGGAACAAGAATCCGGAATTGCCGATCCAGCCCGATGAGCCGACCCTCGGCACGGTGCTCCGCTCCGCCGGTTACCGCACCGCGCTCTACGGAAAGTGGGGCCTCGGCGGGCCGCAGAGCGACAGCCTCCCCAACCAGAAGGGCTTCGACGATTTCTTCGGCTTCTTGAACCACTGGCATGCGCACCTCGCCTACCCGGAACACATCTGGGACAACCGCAACGAAGTGCTGCTGTTCGAAAACTGGTTCAACAAGCGGCGGAAGTATGTGCCCGACCTGTTCCTGGAACGGACCCTCGGCTTCATTGAGAAGCACGCGCAAGAACCCTTCTTCATTTACTATTCCCCCACCGTCCCGCACGCCAACAACGAACTGAACGCGATCGAGGTCCCGGACCAAGGCATCTACGCCCGCGAAAACTGGCCGGAGGTGGAAAAGAATTTCGCCGCCTCCATCACGCGCATGGACGAGGGCGTCGGCAAGATCGTCGAACTGCTGAAGCGAAAAGGAATCGACCAGCAGACCCTGATCGTGTTCACCAGTGACAACGGGCCGCACAAGGAAGGCGGGCACAGCGCGGAATTCTTTGAAAGCCGCGGCGGGCTGCGCGGGATCAAGCGCGATTTGTACGAGGGCGGGATTCGCGTGCCGTCGATCGCGCGCTGGCCGGGCCGCATCTCGCCGGGATCCACCAGCGATTTTGCCTGGGCGTTCTGGGACGTGCTGCCTACCCTGGCCGAACTGGCGGGCGTCAAGGCGCCGGCCGGGGTGGACGGCGTATCTGTGCTGCCCACGCTGCTCGGCCGGAAACAACCGCCGCACGAATACCTGTATTGGGAATTCCACGAAGGCGGATTCCAGCAGGCCGTCCGGCAGGGCCGGTGGAAGCTGGTACGCCAACTGCCCCGTCTGGAAACGGAATTGTACGACCTCGAAGCCGACTCCGGCGAGCGGCGCGATCTGGCGCAACAACGACCCGAAATGGTCTCGAAGCTGCAAACGCTGCTGCGGACGGCGCGCACGGAATCCCCGGTGTGGCCGTCTTCCGGACCCAGACCGAAATTTCAGGAGAGGTGATATGAACCGTCGCGATTTTTCCAGGAAGAGCCTGGCGCTCGGCTTGAGCGCGATTCCGGGGCCGCTTGCGGCGCAGAGCCCGGAATACTACCAGGAGGCCGCGAAGAGACTGCCGGCCGGCAGATGCGATGTCGTCGTCGCTGGCGGCGGAACCGCCGGCGTGGTGGCCGCCCTGGCGGCGGCGCGCCAGGGAGCGAAAACCGTTCTTATCGAGACCAAGGGCTACACCGGCGGCGTGGCGGTCGAGGGCGGCACCGCGCTCCACAGCTTCTTCAATCTCTGGAAGGCGTTTCCCGGCGTCGCGAAGCGGCAGGTGGTGAAAGGCATTCCTCAGGAGATCGTCGATCGTCTCATGCGGGTGGGCGGCTGCACGGGACACGCGGAGATGCTGGCGCACTACGACTACGACTCGGTCTGCACCGCCATCGACACCGAATTGTACAAGCTGGTGACCATGGAGATGCTGCACGAGGCCGGCGTCGCCGTGTGGGTCAACACGTTCCTCGCCGGAGCCATCCGGAAGGGTTCGCGGCTGAACGGTGTGATCGCGGAGAGCCGCTCGGGCCGCGAAGCCCTGTACGCGGAGGCGTTCGTGGACTGCACCGGCTACGGCGATCTCGCCGCCCACGCGGGGGCGAAGTTCACCGAACCGAACGACTACCCGGTGGCCAACAGCATCGGTTTGGGCAACGTGGACATCGAGAAGTTTTACGAGTTCCTCAAGGCCAGGAACACGCTGGTGCAGTTCGCGCGCGGGCGGCGCAGCGGAAAGGACGGCCAGATCGTGCGGCTGGGGGGCGAGTCGGTGTCCTTCTCCGAGGAATTCAATGCCGAAGCCAGGAAACTCGGCCTCTCCATGATCACCACCACCACCCACGACAACTACTTCATGTTCGTCAAGGTGAACCTGAAGATGCCCGTCAGCCCCACCAATCGGAATGCCGCGGCCAAGGCCGAGCTGGAGCTTCGCCAACGCCAGTTCAAGGCTGTGGAGCTGCTGAAGAAGCACGTGCCCGGCCTCGAGCGGGCCTTCATCGCCAGAACCAGTCCGTCGTTCAGCATCCGCCGGGGACGCTTGATCGCCTGCGATTACGATATCCAGCTCGACGACATCCTCAAGGCCCGGCACTTCGACGATGATGTTTTCGTCTACGGCTTTCACGATTCCGCGCCGCGGCTCCAGGTCGGCGGCGGCGGGACGTATGGCATTCCCTACCGCGCGCTGCGGCCGCAGGGCGTCGAAAACCTGCTGGTGGCCGGCATGATGATCACTTCTCATCACGACGCCCACATGTCCACGCGCAACACCGTCAGTTGCATGGGCCAGGGCCAGGCGGCGGGAACCGCGGCCGCGCTGTGCGCGGCAAAGAGGCGCGGCACGCGCGAGCTGGCGTATTCCGACTTGCGCGCGGCCCTGGTGAAGGACAACGTCTATTTCGAGTAAGCTGTTCTTTTTTCGAGGACCGGGACCGTGCTAATCGAACAGCAAATCGCAGAGCGCCGCGAGCGGGCGCTCGAAGCCCTCGCCAAGATTGTGGAGCGTCCGGGCGGAGGACCCTACGGCGACTATCGCGTGAAGTCGGCGAGCGGCAAGACCTATCGCGTGGCCATGCGGGGGCCCGGCCTCTTTGAGAATTACTGCTCGTGCCCCGATTTCGCCATCAACACCCTGGGAACCTGCAAACACATTGAGGCGCTCCTTTTGCGGCTGCGAAAGCGGCATGGCCGCGCGCTCGAAAGGAGTGCATTCGCGCGCTCGCGCTCCTCCATTTCCCTGCACTACGGTGAGTCCATCGGCGTCCGCCTGCGCCTGCCGGCCGCGCCGCCGGCTGAACTGCGGGAGCTGGCCGGCGAGTACTTCGACTCCGATGGCATGCTCCAGCGTGAGCATTACCGCGGGTTCCATCGTGTGATTGAAGCTTTCCGCCGGGCCGACGGGAACACGGTGATCTACAGCGACGTGCTGGATTATCTCGACCGGGAGAATGAGATTGCCGAAGGGCTCGAGTGGGAGCGGCAGCTACTCGGCAAGCTTCGCCTTGGGCGGCATCCGCTGGAGGGGGTCTTAAGAACCAAGCTGCTGCCGTATCAGGAGCGCGGCGCCATTTTCGCCGCCTGCCGCGGCCGCGTGGTGCTGGCCGACGACATGGGTCTGGGCAAGACCGTGCAGGCGCTGGCCGCGGCCGAGATGCTCCGGCGCCGCCGCGGCATTCAACGGGTGCTGGTGGTGGCTCCCGCGTCGGTCAAGTACCAGTGGAAAACCGAAATCGAGAACTTCACCGATCTTCCGGCGCAAGTGATTGACGGCCTTCTGCCGCACCGCCGGGATCTCTACGCATCGCCCAAGTTCTTCAACCTCTCCAGTTATGAACTCGTCCTCAAGGACGTGCGCTACATGCACGAGCTGGCGCCCGACCTCATCATCCTCGATGAGGCGCAGCGCATCCGGAACTGGACCACCGCTACCGCGCGCACCATCAAACAACTGAAAAGCCGTTATGCGTTCGTGCTGACCGGAACGCCGCTCGAAAACAAGTTGGAAGAGTTGTTCTCGGTAGTGGAGTTCATCGACGGACGCCGGCTCGGCCCCGCGTTCCGCTTCCTCCACGAGCACCGCATGGAGGATGAAAAAGGGAAACTGCTGGGCTACCGCGGCCTGGACCGGATTCACGAGCAACTGGCGCCCATCCTCCTGCGGCGCACGCGGCAGGAGGTGCTCACCGACCTCCCCGCGCGAACAGACCAGATCCTCAACGTACCCATGACGCCGCAACAGGCCGAACCCTACTGGGAACAAAGCGACATTCTCGCCGGTCTGATGCGCAGATGGGAGCGGCAGGGGTGGCTCTCGGAAATCGACCTGCGGCGCATCACGTGTTGCATCCAGAACATGCGGATGCTCTGTAATTCCACCTTCCTGTTCGACAAGAAGACCAATCACTCGCCCAAGCTGGAAGAGTTTCGCGAGGTCATTCGCGAGTTGGCCATCGAAGAGGGCCGCAAGGTGGTGGTCTTCAGCGAGTACGAACGCATGACGCATCTCGCCGGACTTGCGCTGGAGAAGCTTGGAATCGGATTTGTATCCCTGCACGGCGGAGTGCCCTCGAGGAATCGCGGCGCGCTCATGGAGAAGTTCCGGAAAGACCCGGCGTGCCGGGTGTTCCTTTCAACCGACGCGGGCGGGGTCGGACTCAATCTGCAATCGGCTTCGGCTGTCATCAACTTCGAGCCTCCATGGAACCCAGCCCGCCTCGAACAGCGAATCGGGCGGGTGCACCGGTTGGGCCAGGCTCGTCCTGTACACGTGGTGCACCTGCTGACACGGGAGAGCATCGAGGAGCGCGTGTGGGAGACTCTGAAGCTGAAGAAGTCTCTGTTCGCCGGCGTATTCGATTCTCCAACGGCCGAGGTGAGCTTCGCGGCGCTCGGACGAAAGAACGTCCTCCAAGCGGTAAAGGAGGTCTTCGCGGGTCAACCGGGGCGTCCTAAACCCACAATTGACCACGCCGGGCCGCATGCGATTCCGGTGCAGCCGCCGGTGGCTAAACCGGCTGCCGCTGCCATACCGGCCGCGGCGCCTCAACCGCCGGCGTTCGAGAAGGCCGCGGCTGACCTGCTGGAGAACGGCGCGCGATTTCTGGAGTCCCTGGCCTCGGTGGCGCGCAACGCAGCCGCCGGTGGCGCCCTTCCCAACCTGATCTCCCGGGATCCGCAAACGAATCGTCCGATGCTCTCGATCCCTTTGCCCCAAACGGTGGACCAGGACCGGCTCCAGCGGGCCCTCTCGGCCCTCGCGGCGGCGTTCGTCCGAACGTGATAGGGTTTCAGTCTGGGGTTCATCATGCGCTGGTTGTTGATTTTGTTATCCGCGTGCATCCTTCCGGCACAGGACTCCCGCGGCCGTGTGGCCGGCGTGGTCACCGACCCCGCGGGATTGCCCATCCGCAACGCCAACGTCGCCGTGATCCATGAAGAAATGGGGACGCGCGTCGCCGCGTCCACCAATGACACCGGCAATTACGATCTGCCCTACCTGCTGGCCGGCGCCTACCGGCTGGAAGCCGACGCCCCGGGCTTCAAGAAGCACCTGCGGGGAGGGCTCGAAGTGCGGGTGGGGGACACCCTGACCCTGGACGTACAGTTGGAGGTCGGCGGCGTTTCTCAAACCGTGACGGTGACGGAGGAATCGCCGCTGCTCGACGCGGCCACCGGCTCGGTCAGCAGCCTGATCGACCGCAAGATGCTGGACGACCTGCCGCTGGCGGGCAACAACGCCATGTACGCGCTGGCCCTGGATAGCGGCGCGGTGCTCGAGACCGCGCCCGGCCACAACTGGCTGCCGAGCGCGGTGGATGCCAACTCCGGCGTCTCTTTCGCCGGCGCGCGCGGGGCGGGCAACGACTTCGCCATGGACGGCATCTCCAACATGTCCCGCGGCAATAATTCCTTTTCGCCGCCCGGCGACATGATTCAGGAAGTGCGCATCGATATCGCCAACTACGACGCCTCGCAGGGGCGTGGAGGAGGCGGCAGCGTGAACATGGCTATGCGTTCCGGCACCAACAAGATGCGCGGCACGCTGGTGTGGGACATCATGCCGGACCGTTTCGGTGCGGTGGATTACTTCACCAACGCGCGCCTGGGGCAGGCCTACGGGAGGCCGGTGGAGGGCGAGGAGAAGCACTCGCTGGTGCCGGTGCGCAAGACCAACCGTTATCAGGCGACAGTGGGCGGTCCGGTGAACATCCCCCGCCTGTACCGCGGCGCGAACCGCACCTTCTGGATCTACGGATTCCAGGGATTCAACCGCCGCGCGGGCAGCAACAATGTCTTCACGGTTCCCTCTCCGCAGGAACGGCGTGGAGATTTTTCGGAACTTCTGAACCTGCCCGCCGACAGTTACGTGATCTACGACCCGCTGACCATCCGGCCCTCGTCGGCCACGCGCTTTACGCGATCGCCGTTCCCGGGCAACATCGTGCCGGCGGAGCGGCTGGATCCCATCGCGCAGAAACTGCTGCAATTCTATCCTCAGCCCAACCTGCCGCGCGACAGCCGGGGCTTCAACAACTACCAGTCGTCGCCCAAGAACGATAACGACTTCCGCCAGCACATGGGGCGGGTGGATCACAATTTCGGCGGCAAACACCGCCTGTTCGGGCGCGTGACCCAATCCTGGCTGAACTTCCGCCGCGATGACGCCTTCTTCAACAAAGCGCGCGGCAGCAACCGTTATCGCCACCAGTGGGGGCTGGCGCTGGACGACGTCTACATCCTTTCCCCCACGCTGATCGTGAACCTGCGCGCGGGCTTCACGCGTTTCTCTCAACCCGACCATCCCTTCAGCTTGGGGTTCGACCTCTCGACGCTCGGTTTCTCTTCGAACCTGCTCGCCCAACTGAAGGGGCGGGACTACCTGGCGCTGCCGGATACCAGCATCACCGGCTATACCGGCCTGGGCGGAGGCGTGAACAGCCGCTTTGTCACCAACTACTACAACCTGGGGGCGACGGTCACCAAGCTCACCGGGGGGCACAGCATCCGGTTCGGCATCGACCACCGCATCTTCCGGGAGAACAGTTTCGACTACGCCGACAACGCTCCGGCCTTCGCCTTCGCGCAGAACTGGACGCGCGGCCCGCAGGACAACTCGGCCTCGGCGCCGCTGGGGCAATCCATGGCCTCCTTCGTGCTCGGCCTGCCCACCGGCGGCGGCATCGACACGAACGCGGCCGCCGGCCTGCAATCGAGATACTACGGATTCTTCGTTCAGGACGACTGGCGGGTGATGAAGCGGCTCACCCTCAACGCGGGGCTGCGGTGGGAATGGGACAGCGGGCCCACGGAACGTTACAACCGGGCGGTGCGCGGTTTCGATCCGGCGGTTGCGAACCCTGTGCAGGCGGGCGCGCAAGCCGCCTACGCGCGCAACCCCATAGAGGAGATCGCGCCGGGTGATTTCCACACGCCGGGTGTCTTCACCTTCGCGGGCGTGGGCGGGCAGCCGCGCAACTACTTCGGCACCCGCAAGGCCAACTTCGCCCCGCGCATCGGCATGGCTTACCGGCTGAACGCGAGGACCGTGGTGCGCACCGGATACGGCATGTTCTTCAACCCCATCGGCATCGACCGCTCCGGCGTCATCCAGAACGGCTTCAGCGTGCGCACGTCGCTGCAAGCCAGCATCGATACCGGACAGACCTTTCAGGCGACGCTCGCCGACCCGTTCCCGTTCGGCATCCAGCAACCGGCGCCGGTGGGCCCGGCCACATGGGTCGGCCGGGGCTCGAACTTCTGGCGGTCCCAACGCCTCAACCCCTACCTTCAGCGCTGGAGCTTCTCGGTGCAGCGCCAACTGGCGGGGCACACCATGGTGGAAGCGATGTACATGGGTTCGCGTTCCACTCACCTGGGCGCCACCAGGCAGGTAAACGCACTCCCGGAACGCTACTGGAGCACCACGGCTCCGCTGCGCGACTCCGGGACCATCTCCTACCTCACGGCGAACCTCCCCAACCCGTTCTACGAGATTCCGGAGTTCTTCGGCACCGGGCTGGGGAACCGCAACATCGCGCGGCAGCGGCTCCTGCGGCCGTTCCCTCAATACCAGAACGTGGCTTTCAGCGATCCGGCGGGATACTCCTGGTATCACTCGCTCCAGTTGCGCGGGACGCGGCGCTACGCGCGGGGCATGACGGTGCTCACCTCCTACACGTGGTCGAAGAACATGGAAGCGACGAGTTTTCTTAACGAGTTCGACGCCATGCCTCACCGCGTGATCTCCGACCTCGACCGCCCGCACCGCTTCGTGGCGAGCGGCGTGTTCGAGGTGCCGGTGGGGCGCGGGCGCAAGTTCGGCCGCAGGATGCGCGGCGCCGCCAACCTGCTGCTGGGCGGCTGGCAGGGCCAGGCCATCTACCGCTTCCAAATGGGTGCGCCGGTGTACTTCTCCGACGAGATCCCTTACTTCGGCGACTTCGCTTCCATCAAGCTGCCCCCCGGCGAGCAGAGGCTCGACCGCTGGTTCAACACCAGCGATTTCGTGCTGCAATCCGGACGGCAGCTCGATTGGAACGTGCGCCGCTTCCCCCTGCGCATGTCCGGCGTGCGCAACCCCCACGACAACTGGTGGGACCTGAGCATGTTCAAGGCGTTTTCCGTGACTGAGCGCGTGAAGCTGCAACTGCGCACGAACTGGGAGGGCGCCATGAATCACCCGCAGTTCGCCGCGGTGCAGACCGGCATAAACAACTTCGGCCGGATAACCACCACGCGCGGCGAGCCGCGGCGGGTCTATGTGGGCGCGCGGCTGATGTTCTAGTATGGGGCGACTCTGTCAAGCGTCACGTACAGCCGGGCTGAGTTAAGC